>JANWXQ010000073.1 GCA_025057275.1 Chitinophagales bacterium | reverse complement strand
GATGTGGAGGTGCTGGAGGTGAAGTAGGGCGGAGGTTATCAATCCTTTTTTAATAGCAGATGAAGCCGGTCTGACTCCAGAACCGGATTGTATTCCTTTTTGTGAATCTTGCGACTGCTTAGGTCAATTTTTACGGTTGATATGAACTCCCGAAAGTCGTTATTCATTTGCGTCAGTTTGTTGATGGTTTCCCAATCCAGTGTTTCTCGATGTCTGGAAGGAAAGACAATCTGTGAGTCGTGAACATTTTGAATATTTAAATGAATGACTCCGATGCCAAATGCGGCTGATAGTCGGGAAAGCTCATCGAGGAAGTCCGATTCCTCGCTGATTGTTGCGGCTACAAGATAGCTCTCATTAGCCCAGCTTGAATTGGAAACCGTTTGAAAAAAGCTCTCTCTCAGATTAGCGAACGACAGCTCGCGTTTGATTTCGAAGGAAAGGAGTCTTACGGAAGTGTTGCCAACCGCAGCGCTGAGTTCATGCACCTCCTGCCTCCAGTCTTCAAACAGAAAAACGCAGCCCACCATGTCGGGATGCACCCATTCGCCGAATTCCTTTTTTGTTGACTGCGTGTGCTGAATGGATTTCGTGTAACAGTTCAGGTGATAGAAGGCATAGGCTGTCAGAAAAGGATGCAGATCTTTTTCCAGCAGATGAAATTTCTTCTGAATTTCTGGTGTGTCTGCCTTGTCTTCTGGCGCATCCTCGACCTCTGGCAAAACATGTGCCTGAGCCCGCAGGTAAAATCGTTTCGGCCTCGAGCCGGTGGTGGTAAAAGGCGATTCAGGATTATCCCTAACATCAACATACAGTTGTGCAGCAAGCGTATTCCAGGGAGTCTTACCCGCACTTCTTAGCTGCAGATCATATCCCTTCTGGGCCGCCAGAAACCAGATCTCTCTGGCTGTAAGCGGCCGCTTTGCTTCATCAAGCACCCGTGAAGCCAGATCCAAAAATGTCATAACTACAAAACCTCATACCTTGCCTGATGCAATCGCTCAGGCTACTCCTTCACCAACTTGTGCGCCGTGCTGCGGCTGCCGGTCTGGATTTCCACAAAGTATATGCCTGCCGGTAGGTTGCTTACGTCCAGGGTGATGCTGGTATGGGGAGCAGTATCCAGCCATTGTAGCATACGTCCGGTGAGGTCAGACAAGCGCAGGCTGTTGGCCCCGTCAGGAAGCTGCACGGTAACCGAAGTGACAGCGGGGTTGGGAAAAAGGACCGGTGAGGACAGGGCATCTTCAGCAGCCAGCTTTGCAGAGGTCGTAAACGTCTGGATGGGGGAATTGCCCGACTTGGTGCTCGCTGTGGGCGTACAATGCGTGCGGGCGCGGTATTCGTAGGTGGTGGCTGCCGTCAGGCCGGTGATGGTGTAAGAGTTGGTGGCAACGGTTTTATTGGTCCAGCCACTGGTGCCCTGCTTGCGATACTGCAACCGGTATTCCACCCCGCAGGCCATGGCATTCCAACTGATGGTGGCCGAAGTTTGCGTGATGCCCGATGCCGTCATGCCGGTGGGCTTGGCGCAATCCAGCATTTCCAGGTTGCTGCCATTGTCGGTACCGGTAACCGCAGGACTGCTGGACACCACGCGGATGCGGTATTTTTTTCCTTTGGGAAATTCCGGCGGAAAGATGGCGCTGATGGTGCCGGAGTTTGCCGTGCTGGCCAGCGTGCCCAATGTGGTGGGCGCGGCAAAGCTGCCGTTTTTATCCGAGATCTGAGCAGTGTAAACGTTTCCGGTATTGAACGTTCCGGTGGAGGTAAAGGGAACGCTGATGGTTACCTCGGCGCAGAAGGGCGAGCCACTGATAGTGCCTGTGCTGATCGTATTGGCTTCGGCCAGCGTAAAGGGAGAAAACGCAGAAACGGTGGCAGAGGTAACGGTTCCCGAAGAAGTTGTACCGGTGGTGCCGGTGTTGCCGGCATCGGTCCACGACGAACCGTTCCAGCGACCCACCGTAAGGCCGTTGAGATCGGCAAGCCCTTCTTCACTGCCCCATTGCAGTCTTACGGTTGCTGAGGCCGAGCCGCTGGTGCGGTCAACAATCCAGTGCGATGCCGTGTTGACGCTGGTGATGGGTGAGGTAAACGATGTGGTGTTGGAAAAAGCGCTGTTAAAATACTCTACGTTCCAGGTAGTACTCACCGACGCTGCCGGCGTAACCGTAACCGGACGGTAGCGGCCTCCTTTGCCAACAGGGAAGGTAAAGGCACTGGTGGAAGTTGTGGTTTTGGCCATAGGTCCGGAAACGTGGGAGCTGCTGCTTCCCCCGCTAATGGTGCCCGTACCGCTCAGGCTGAGCAGGTTTGTGCTGGTAGTGGTCAGCACGCCGTTAGTGAGGGTAAATGTTCCAGAGGTGGAAAGAGGGGCATTGCAGACGGCACCAGCACTGTTGTTCAGTTCCACATTGCCCCATTCGGTACTGCTGCCGCTCAGCGACTGGCTGGTGGTACCGTTGAAAACTATTTTTCCTGTGCCGCTGTGTGTGCCGCTGTGGCTCACTGCTCCTTTAGCGGACAGCGTAAAGCCGCCATTGGCCAGTGTGGTGCCGCTGCCTGTGGTAAGCGTTCCGTTGACGGTGGAAGCATTGGCCAGTGTTTTTGTTCCTGCATTCAAGGTTAAATTGTTGTAGGTGCGGGCAGTTACCGTTTGGTTATTGACTTCATAAGCAATCGTTCCCGAGGTGCTGATGGCAGTCAGATCCCAATCGATGTCGGCCGAACGGTTTTTAATGGACACATTGCTGGACGCTTCACTGAGCAGCCCGTTGCCTAAGCCGGCAAGGTTTTCTACATAGAGCACGCCGCTGCTGCCGAAAAGAATTTTCGGACCGGCAACAGGCACATAACCGGCATCTTCCGTTTCGGTTTCTGAACCGGCAATTTCCGAATTGCTGACGGTGCGCAAAGAGCCGTTGATGGTAATCGTATTGTCGGAATGAACGGCAATGGCATTATTGGCAGAAACTCTCCAATGGCCATTGACCACCCAGTTGGTCATGGATTCAGAAATCTGCACGACGGTGTAATTACCCAGCGGGCTGGAGTCCTGGATTTCGGCATTGAATACATCAAAGGCAACGTTCCAGTTGTTGGGCGATGCGGCACTTCCGCCATTGAGTTGGATGACGGGGAAGGCACCCTGCGAATCAAACAGGCCGAAGTAGCACGTTTTCAGGTAAAAGTCGTCGCTGGTAAAAGGCAGGTCGATGGTATGGGTTTCGCTGCTGGCCCAGGTGACATTTGCCGAACAGGTAACGGTGGGGTTGTTGGGTTCAGTACCTCCAAACAACTTGGTGTTGCCGACAAACACAAAAATGTCCGTCATGTTCCACTCGCCATTGACGTTTAGCGCAGTGGCATTGCTGCTCCCTCCCACGCAATTCGGTCCGATGAGGGCAAAAGCTGTCGCCGCATTGCTTTGCGACATAGAAGGCGAAGTGAAGGTGCCCGTAATGGTCAAGGCAACGTTGGCGTTGGTGGCATCGTTAAGCACCATAGCGGTGTTGATGGTAAAGGTGGTGGTGCCGCTCAACGATACGGAAGACGTGATTTTCGATCCGCCGGCGCCCATTTTAAAGTGGGCAAAGCTGTGGGAGATGGTGGCATTGTTGGTGGCGCAGCCAATGAGCAGCCCCTGACGGATGGCCATGGTGTCCAATGTGGTGATGCTTACATTGAGTTTGGTGGGAGTAAGTTCACTGGTGGTAAAAGACTCGTCTTCGTAAACAATCTGAAACTTGCCGTTGGTATTGTTCAGGATCAGCTTGTTAAAAGTCAGTGCGTTGCTGCCACCGATGTTATTCTGACCGGTGGAACTCAAGGTAACGTTGCACTTGTTGGTTCCGTTAACCAGGTTAAACGTTCCGTTGTTGGTCAGGTTGTTGCCGTTGTAGGTGAAGGTGTGCGTCGTGGCCGTGCCGGGGGCAGCACAAACAAAACTGCCGCCGCTATTGACGGTAAAATTGCCGGTAACTGTCCAGGAGCGGCCGGTGCCGGTGGCATCCCACTGCAGGGTACCGTTAATCGTAACGTTAACGATAGTGGCCGGGTTGGTATTAATCGTAACGGTTACGCCGGAATTGATTTGAATGTCATCGTTAGCGGCCGGAACCGTTCCGCCCCACGTGGCGGCATTGTTCCAGTTTCCGCTGACGGAAGCAATGCGCAGCACGGCAAAAGCCGGAGTCTGTATCCCTAACAGCAAAAGGGCAGCAAGCAGTTTATTCATGGTGATGGGATTGGTAAAGTGAAAGTTCGGGTGAAGATGGAAATTTTTTCTAACATTGTTACTTACAACCTGGCAAACCATGCGCTGGATAATTACTCTCTTATTTGCCGCCGGATTTTTCTTCGCTAACGGACAGGCCTGCATCCCCAACAACGACACTGTTTCAGGAATTGAACCCGACACGCTGGCTCCGGCCATTGTGCAAATCCCCTATGAGGAAGTTATTTACTTCCGTTTGCCTGCCGACACCGTGGTGGACCTGGTATTCGGAGGCTATGTGATTTACGATGTTCATCTATGCATTGACTCGCTGACCATTGACAGCGTTCAGGGATTGCCGCAGGGCTTTTCGTATGCCTGCCATGTGCCGTGGTGCAGTGTGAAAGGAGGCGACAACGGATGCGCCAAGATCAGCGGAACGGCCACCCCAGATCAGGTGGGGATCTATCCGTTGCAGGTGTTTGTTACGATTTATGTCAACGACTGTTATTCGTTTTCCCTACCGGCCACACCTGACACCATCACGTTTTTCTATCTGCAGGTTTTGCCGCAAAGCGGGGCTGAGCCCTTCCGGGAAATTGCTGAAGGCCTCGGGCTGCCTTATCCAAACCCCAGCAATGGCCGGTTGTATGTTCCTGTTGTGCAACCAACCGCCGGCATGGTCCTTTTCCGGATCAGCGACCTGACCGGCCGCACGCTGTTTGTTCAGTATCAGGAACTGACGACACCTGCCCAGGTAGTGTCTTTGGATATTAACCTGCCAGCAGGCACTTATCTGCTGGAGCTGATTAATGAACACAGGAGTTACCGAAGAACCGTGGTCATTTCCGGCCGCTAACCGAACCAGCCGGCTGCGGGCTTATTACCAAGCGGATGGCATCCTAACAACGCAATTCGCTCATTAGTTTTTTTCAAATTTTTTTCTGTGTCCATCTTTTCAGTAAGGACCTAAATAAGGTCGCCTGCTATTAAGCAACAAGTCCGCATGAGCCGACCCATCCACGAGTCTTCACAAAAAATGTAGTGGTGCTGGTCAACCCATGAAGGCTTTAAACATTTTGTGAACAGAGTCACTACATTAAACTGATCCCTGACGGGGCATATGAGATTTATTTTCTGATGGAAAATCCCTAAGATCTGGGGGTTAGCAACGGAGGTTATGTACTTTCCTTTCTGCCCAAGAAAATGATTTCGTTTTCCTGGAATGCGCCACCGCCGTTTCCGAAACGAAGAAACAACCATTTCCGAACGCGCGTGGTGGTGCAATTCTCACAACAAACCCAGCCGTTGACGCAGGTATCCCATGCTCATTGGGGATGGCCACAGGGAGAACCTTGGCGGCAAGCATTATCGTATTCCTGCATTACATGAAATGTGGTTCCTGACGGGCTGAGCCGAGTCGGCGGTAAATAGTTCGTTTGGTTGGTTACAGGATTAGATTCCTAACCAGTTTGCCCGGAGCCCGGTAACAGCAAGCAGTGCCGTATTGCTTTTTTCCTGTAATATCTTTGCCTTAACGGGTTGTTAGCTCAGTTGGTTCAGAGCACTATCTTGACAGGGTAGGGGTCACTGGTTCGAGCCCAGTACAACCCACGCGTTCAGAAGCTGTACCAGTCGGAAGTTTTTCTCAGCCGCAGGTCTTGCAGGACCTGTGCTTTCACGCGTAAGGTAAAATTGTAGCTCTGGCGGATGCCGAACGGTATCCATTGCATGCTCATTTCCCAGCAGTGCAGGTCGCGATAGATTTCCAGCATGGCGGTGGGAAATTTTTTCTGAACAAAATCAAACGAGGTGCTGCCGCTGAGCCGCCAGCGTTGGGTGAGATTGAAGGCGCCATTGATGCTCAGCGCCTGGCTGATCAGTGTTGTGTCGGCACCGGCGCTGGTAACACTTTGACGAAGCAGCAGGTTGTAGCCAAGCGATACATTCCAGGGGATGGAGAAGTCCTGATACTGATTCCCGGAAAGCACCACATAATCGGGTTGGGGTGCAGGCGTACCTGATTTTGGTGATTGAAACGAAGCATTGATGCCGACGATGGCCGATGTCCAGCGCACCAGGCCTTTGCCTGCAGCGGCCAGCAACTGATTCCGACGATGTCCCAGGCTGTCGCGCACGTAGGGGTCCAGCGTGGAACTGGCATTGATGCTTATGCGGTCCAGCAACGTGGTGCGTGCCGACAGGTTGAAGTTGCCCAGCCGGAAGGAGTCGGCAGCGAAGTTGTAATTGCCTGAAAGATTCAGCCCCTCCAACAGACGCACTTTTCTGATGCCGCTGACGGTGTCGCGGCGGGAGGCCGTTTTCATTTCCAGCACATTGGCCAGGGAAAAGTTAAGGCCATGGAAGGCTCCGGCAGCCGGGCCGCTGTAGGGTGCGCCATCAAAATAGGAGAACCGCTGCCTGCGGCCGGCAGTGTCCATGACGGCTTCGTAGTAATAGCCAAAGCGGGACGCACCGAAGTCGGGGCGGTAACTGTAGTTCAGCGAAGGAGTAAACACATGCCGCAGCGCCCGAACTTTTCCTTTGGCAAACTGCAGGGTACCATACAAACGGGTGGAGGTGCCCAAACCAAACGAAAACTCGCGTCCGGCAAGAAACTTTTTCAGCGTATCGGTTACAAGCTCTTGGGCTTCGGCATCCCAGCTTCGCACTATGCGCTGCAGGCTCCACACTTCGCGGAAACTCAGCGAGGGCGTTACGGTCACATAACGAAAAGCCTGCATGCTTAGCGAAAGGGGAATGCTGTGCTGCATGCCGGCCAGCGATTGCTGCATGGCCTTGGAGGAAAACAGCGTGGAGTCCGGAGCAGCAATTTGATTGCGTGCATCGCCGCTGTAACTGATGCCCAGCTTCTCGTACCAACGCAGGCGGCCTGCAGCAATTTTTCTCCGGAAGGGATAGATCTGTGCCATGCCGATGTTCAGCACGGGCAATTGCAGGCTGACCAGTCGGGAGAGCGTACTTTGCTGATGCGCTGCCGACAGGGTGAAATGCAGTGGCGTGTTGGGCAGGGTCTGTCGGTACGACAACGATGACTGGTAGGTGTTGTTCAGATAATTGTTGCGTACATCACCAAGCAACTGATTGAACTGCGATGAGCCGAAAGCCACCGAAGCCGACAGGTTGCTGTGGGGACGGGCACGGCTATCCTGACTCAGGTTAAGCCGGACATTGAACTGCGGGTTAGCGGCATACGTGTTTTTTTCCGGAATAAAAGAACGCAAACGCGCATAAGTCAGCTGCAGTGAACCGTTGTAGCGATAGCGGCGCACGAAACGGGAAGCCACATTGGCTACCCAGCTTCCTTTGGAATAGATATCGCCGGTCAGGGCCAGATCCATGCGGTCGCTGATGCCGAAATAGTAGCCACCGTTGCGAAGGAAAAAGCCGAGGTCGGTGCGCTCGCCGTATTCGGGAACGATAATTCCCGAGCGCCGTTTTTCGGATAAAGGAAAAATGCCAAAGGGCACGAGCAGGGGAGTGCGCACATCAGCCAACACCAGATTGGCTGGTCCGGTATAAACGGCTTTATCAGGAACCACCTTGACCTTGCCGGCGCTGATGTAGAAATGCGGATGTTCCAGCTTGCAGGTGGTGTACTTGTTCTCCAGTCCGTACAACACTTCATCAGGTAACCGCTTAACGGTCTGGCTGATCAAATAGCCTTCCCCCTGCTCGGTAACGATGTCGGTGATTTTTCCTTTGCGGGTGCGAAAATTGTAGGTGATGGTTTTAGCCCGATATTCTGATCCGGCCTGAGTAAAGACCGGCAGGCCGGTGATTTTTCCGGAAGAATCAGCGCGGCCAAAAGCGCTGACTTCACTGCTTTGCCAGTCAAAGACAATCGAGTCGGCACGCAGGGTAATATCGCGGTATTGTACTTCAGCTGCTCCAATCAGGAATACGCGCCGGCCAGGCAGATCCATCCAGGTGCGCAGCGCAGCCTGATAGCGGACCGGAGCATCCAACGTGTCGGTTCGTGCTGCCGGGCGGATGGTGTCAGCCAGTGAGGCCGCCGGTTCGCTTGGCGGTGCTACGGGAGCTTGCTGCAAAGTGTATGCACGGGCATACAACTTCGGGGCAATCAACAATACCGTGAGCGCAGCAAAGTGAAGCCAGGGCACCCTGCGAAAATAGAGTGGATAGATTTGCGTTTTTGTGTTGTGAACGGTACATGCATTCGGCAGATCTGCGGCGTTACGGCGCTCACGCTGGCCCTGCATTTTCCAGCTGCGGTAGCCGTGGCACAAGAAGCGTATCGGATCAAAACCATTGTGCTGGATGCAGGGCACGGCGGGCATGACAGCGGCTGCCGCGGTGTTTCGGCAGTAGAAAAGGAAGTTACTCTGGACATTGCCCTGCTGACGGAAAAGTTGCTTAAAGAAGCCCTGCCGGATGTGCAAATCGTTCAAACCCGGCGCACCGATGTGTTTGTGCCCCTGCATCAGCGGGCACAGATTGCCAACAAGCACCGCGCCGATCTGTTTGTTTCTATTCACTGCAACGCAAGCAAATCATCAGCGCCGTACGGCACAGAAACCTATCTGATGGGTTTGCATGTTTCCGAAGAAAACCTGGAGGTTTCGATGCGGGAGAACAGTGTTATTGCCATGGAAAAAAACTATGAAACGCATTACGAAGGTTTTGATCCGCAGTCACCGGAAGCCTACATCGTGCTCAGCATGAATCAGAGCGCTCACCTGGCGCAAAGTATAACGCTGGCCTCGCTGATTGAAAAGGAGCTTGCGCGACGCGGACGACACAGCCGGGGGGTAAAGCAGGCCGGATTTCTGGTTTTATGGCGGGTAACCATGCCGGCAGTGCTTGTTGAAGTAGGCTTTCTCAGCAACCGCAATGAAGAACGCTTTCTGGCTTCAGAGGAGGGGAAAAGGCAAATTGCCAGGGGGATAGCCGATGCCATCGTAACGTTTAAGCGTCAGGTGGAAGCTGCCGATCAGAAGGAAGAATTGCTCTCGGCCTCAGGAAAGCCAAAGCCGGGCGCCGAAGAAGCCGATAGAGAGGGTTATGAGTTACCGGAAGAACGTATTAAACCGGATCAGAACATGGTGTTCCGCATTCAATTGTATGCTTCAACCAAGCTGCTGCCAGCTCATGATGCGCGCTTTGCCAGTGTGGGAGATTCTCTTCTAGTTGAGCATACAGAACAAGGGCTTTACCGGTATCTGGTAGGTGCATATTCCGATTACGAAATGGCCCAGAGCCATCTTGACCGGTACCGGAAGCAGGGTTACAAAGACGCCTATGTTGTGAGCTACCGGGAGGGAAAGCGGGTACAATAATCAGCTCAATTCTTCCTTGGCATGGAGCACAAAACGCAACCGTTGGCCAGTTGGCCGGAATTTTTAAGGCGACTGGGTGAACATGGATTTTTTGCCCTGTTAGTGGTTATTGGTTCTCTGGCCCTGGGCACAATCGGGTATCGCTATGCGGCATCGCTGAGCTGGCTGGATAGTTTTTATATGGCCTGCATGATTCTTACCGGCATGGGCCCTGTGGTCGATATGCCGACGAATGCCGGCAAGCTGTTTTCTGCCTTTTATGCCTTATACAGTGGCATCGCATTCCTGGGCATAGCGGCTATTCTTTTTGCACCGATTCTGCACCGGATTTTGCACGTTTTGCACCTGGAAAACTAAGTCATATAGCCCGATCGGGGCTTATGCCAGCTCAGGTTGTCGGGGCATTGTAAGGGGTTCTTTGTAAGGGAATTGTAACCAATTTCATTCTTTTCCGTTAAAATGGACACACCCCCCGCCAGGTCTGAGGGGAAACGTTGAGCCTTTTGCTCGCAAAAACCCAGAACAGCGGGCGTTAACTACTCCAGGCATGTTGCGTGTTTGTGCGAATTATTCGTTGTTACTAACGGTCGGACTTTTAATGACCGGGACGTGCAGGTTTCCGGCGCTGGCAGCCAACTTTCTCATGCCTTCCAGCGGTTCAGCAAGTTACACGGTCAGCACAGGCGATTATTTCTACGACAGCGGGGGAGCAGGTTATGATTACCTGAACAACGAAAACGGTACGATCACCTTTCATAGCGGCACACCGGGCATGTGCCTGCAGTTTTCCTTTTTCCTGTTTAATGTGCAGGAAGGAAACGACTTTTTGTACGTTCATGACGGCCCCGATGCCACCTATCCGTTAATCGGCACCTACACGCGCATAGGGTCTCCAGGCACTTTCTCGTCCACCTTAGGGTCCCTGACGTTTCGATTCACTTCCAACAGCAGTCAAACCCGTGTTGGCTGGGGCGCTACCATCACCCTGGTGCCCTGCCTGCCGGTGTACGACATCAAAACCCATCACGGCCAGACGATTACCACTTGTGGCGCGGTGTTCTATGACAGCGGACTGAGCGGCGGTAATTACGGGGCCAACGAGCTGTATTGGGTAACCTTTTCCGCCACTGCAGGAAGCTGCATTCAGGCAGTGGTGTATGCTCCGGCGGGCACCACTTTTCCCAGCACCTCGCTCAACAGCGGTGATACGTTGCGTGTTTATGACGGTCCCAGTACAGCCTCGCCACAGATTGGTGCATACTACTCCGGAGTGAGAACACCTACCCGCTGGTTGTCCTCCTCCGGTTCGCTGACTTTCCGATTCCGATCCAATGCGAGTAACCACGGATCAGGATGGACGATAAGCCTTTCCTGCACCAGTTGCCCCTCGCCTGTGGGAGGAACGGTGTATTTGCAGCCGGCCGGAGCCAACGGCTACCAAAACACCGCTTGCGGAGCGCCTATGGTCAACACCTGCAGCGGCACCCTAACCGATGATGGCGGATTGTCGGCAAACTATTCCCCGGGCATCGGCACCAACTGGAGTTATGGTCTGTACCGAACCTTTTGCCCCAATGCCGAGCTGAAGTGTTTGCGGCTGCAGTTTCATGAAATCCGCATCAACGGTGCCACGTATCTGGGTAAGAGCGATGTATTGCGCGTCATCAACGGACCCACCCAATACAATCTGCCCCTGACCAACGGAAATAACATTAAGGGAGTAAACTGCAATAGTTACGTTCAGTGCATGGGTCAGGGATATGGGCCTTATATTTCCTCTGATCCCAGCGGCTGCATCACTATAGTTTTTCAATCCAACAACGACAACATCACCGACGCCGGCTGGGTTGGCACGCTGGACTGCATTCCCTGCAACTACGGCCCGCTGAGCAACGCCAATACCGATTGCATCAATGCCATTCCTATATGTTCCAATTCCACCGTTACCGATGCCAGTACAGGACCGGGCCTCATTTCGGAAGGTGACCCGATCAACAGTTGTGTGGTTGCAGAAAACTACACGAGCTGGTATAGGATCACCATCCTCACCGGAGGTACCATTGGTTTTACCATTGCACCCTTTAAGGTGGGAACCACAGGCGACGATTACGATTTTGCCTTATTCGGTCCCAATGCCGGATGTGGTGCACTGGGCAGCCCGATCCGCTGCAGTTATGCCTGGACCAACATCGGCGGCGCCAATCCCAACAACCTCACCGGCATGCACTCGGCTAACAACCTGGCCACCAACACCAACACCTGCGGAGTCAACAACAGCGGCAGCGACGCCAGTGAGGACGTCTGCGGTAACAGTTGGGTGGATGAATTGAATGTCAGTGCCGGCCAGGTTTATTACCTGATGATCAACAAATGGACTGCCGGCGGGGACGGGTTCAACCTGAACTGGCATCTGACCAACGGCGCTTCACTCAATTGCCTCCTATTGCCGGTGGAACTGGTGAGTTTTACCTGTGAACCCGTGGGCGCGCAGGCTCTGCTGACCTGGAAGACAGCGTCCGAACTGAATAACGATTACTTCGTAGTGGAACGTTCGGCAGACATGGAGCATTTTGAGGAGATTGCCCGCGTAAAAGGCAAAGGCACTTCGCTCCATCCATCAGAATATTTTCTGTTAGATCCTATGCCCCATCCGGGTTACACTTACTACCGGCTTTCGCAGGTGGACCTGAACGGAGCCTCGCAGGTTTTGATGCATTCTTCCTGCTACGTCACTCCTTCTTTATTGAACGAAAAGGCATATCTGTGTGATCTTACCGGCCGGGTACTTTCTGCAGAACGAATGAGTGCGCAACAATGGCAGCAGCGGTTGCAGCAGATGGCCCTGCCGGCCGGCTGTTACCTGCTGGTGAGCCACGGGACTCAGGCCGGAGGCGGTGTAAGTCGCATCATGAAATATTAGCCGCAATCCGCACAGACCCGACTCCGACGGCGTTTAAAAGTCCGGTAGGCTATTTTTACGCCGTCAACCGTATGTTCCCCAAAGTTGCCAATGAAGTAAAGGTAGGGGTGCTGGCCAGCATTGCCATTGTCCTGCTGGTTCTGGGCTACAATCTGATGCGCGGAAAGAATGTGTTCAACCGCGACAAAATCTATTATTCCTTTTACGAACAGGTGGACGGCCTGGCTCTGGCCAGTCACGTGCGCTACCTGGGCATGAACGTCGGCCGGGTTCAGGAAATGGTGCTGCTTTCTGACGGATCCAACCGCATTCGCGTTAGCCTGCATATCAGTCCGGCACTGCAAATTCCCAGAGGCTCTGTGGCCCGCATCGTTCCTATAGACCTGTTCGGTACCAAGGCCGTTCAGATTGAATTATCAGAACAAGGCGAAATACTCCGATCCGGCGACACGCTGGTGGCAGCTTATGAAGGCGATGTGATCAACGAAGTAAAATTGCGGGCAGCATCCATTTTCACTTCGCTCGATTCCCTGGTTTTTGTTATGAATACCACCTTCGACAACGAAACACGAAACCAGTTAAAGAACAGCATTGCCAGCATTGAGCATTCCTTGAGCGTGTTGGATAAGTCGCTGGCCGGCAACAGTGGTCGTTTGGATCGGATTTTTGCCAACATCGAATCCATCACCGGGCAGATCAACCAGCATCGCGATGAGCTGGAACGCATTATGAGTAATCTGGAGCAGGTGTCCGACACGTTGAAGCAGGCGCAGATAGCGGAAACCATGGAGCAGGCACGCCAGGCGCTGGAACAGACCGCCGCAGTAATGAAAAAAATTAATGAAGGCAGCGGATCACTGGGCTTGCTGGTGAATGATCAGAAGCTGTACAACAATCTGGAGGCATCAGCCCGTGCGCTGGAATCGTTGCTTAAAGACCTGCAGCAGAACCCCGGTCGGTACGTGCAGGTTTCGGTTTTCGGCAAGAAGGAAAAAGACAAGAAGTAAGTGGGCACCCGTAGCAGGGTGTTAGTCAGGCCTTCGGCGAATGAGCTGTTGCCGGGTTTTTCTGCAAAAGCATGTTTGGGAAAAAAAGGCTGCTGATGCGTTTCTTTCTGGGACTGCGGTGTCGGTTTACCGGTGAAGCTCCTTTGACTGAAGCGTTGCAGACATGCCGTACTGTATGGTTGCTCTGGTTCGGTTTTGGTTTTTCTGCTCTACCGGCTTGGGCGCAAAACAGTACGCCTGTGGAAATCGTTCATGCCGATCAGTTGGAATACCGCAGTGCAGGAGGGGTAAAGATGCGGCGCCTCAGCGGCCAGGTGCAGCTTCGTCAGGGCGATGCCACCTTATGGTGTCAGCAGGCGGATTATTTCATGGACGAAAACCGCATAGTGGCTTCCGGCAGTGTGCACATCATGCAAGCGGATACCATACATGCTTATGGGGACCGGCTTCAATACGACGGACAGCGACGTCAGGCACGGCTCAGCGGTCAGGTACGGCTGACCGACGGACACATGACGCTGCATACTACCGATCTGGATTACGATTTGAACAGGCGGGAGGCACAGTATCAGAACGGAGGACGTGTGGTGAGTTCGGAAAGCGTGCTCACCAGCAGAAAAGCACGTTACGATTTGTTGTCGTACAACGCTCGGTTTATACACCAGGTGGTGCTTACGCATCCCTCGTATACCATTTTTTCCGATTCGTTGCAGCTCAATACGGAAAGCCGGCTGTGCTCGTTCATTGCGCCGACGCGCATCGTCAGCGATTCGGGGTTTATCGTATGCAGCGGCGGTCACTACGATCTGAACCGGGAAACTGCCCGCTTTACCGGTCCGGCCGAAATGCATCAGAATGGGCAGCAGCTTCGCGCCGACACCATTGACTACGACCGGATACCGGGTCTGATGCTGGCCCGAGGGCATCTGCGGTGGGTAGATTCATCGGCGCGGATTACGGTTACGGGCAAAGCCGGCCGCTATGTGGAACCTTCAGGCCTGGCATTGGTTTACGGCCAGGCGCTGTTATCCACCTTGTTTGAAGACGATTCGCTGTTTATCGGCAGCGACACCTTGCTTTCGCTCACCCATCCGCAAAACCAAAGCAGACACCTGCGGGCATATTATCGCGTCAAGGTGTACAGCGACAACCTTCAGGCCGTTTGCGATTCCCTTGTGTTTTCCGATACCGATTCTCTGTTTCGCCTCTACCGCAATCCGGTACTGTGGGCCGAAAGCTATCAGCTCAGTGCAGACACAATGCTTCTGGAAGTAGTTAACCGCAAAATACACCGGTTGCTGTTGCGGCATAATGCTTTTGCTGTGCAGTCAGCCGGGCCGGATCAGTACAACCAGGCCAAAGGCCGGCTGCTGACGGCCTGGTTTAAGGACGGCAGGCTGGACCGCATGCACATTGAAGGAAATGGAGAAAGCATCTATCACGTTTACGATGATGCCCGTCAATACATAGGCATCAACCGCGTGGCCTGCGGTTCTATGGTCATGCATTTTGACAGCAGCAGCCGTGTGGCGCAGATTTTTTTCTTGCAGGAACCGGAAGCCACGCTGTTTCCGCCGGCACAAATGCCTGCAGAAGAGCGACGCCTCAGACGTTTTGACTGGAAGGCAGATCGCCAGCCCCGTAGCAAGGATGACCTGTTGCATTGAGGCGCCCACAGCCGACGGCGGAAAACTTGCCGACATCCCGCAGGGCATGCCGCCGGCTTTGCAGATTTTTGCATCCGATGTATTTCATCAAGATTCAGGGCAAGGTGCGCATTCCGGATTACATTCAGATCCGCGATGAAAACATGCGGTTGCTGGTTTATTGCCGGGCCGACCGTCCGGAAGAAGCGCTGCGCAAGGCCGGGCTGGAACGATTGCTGGATCAGGTCAGGCAGGCCATTGCCTTGCAGCCCTATGGAAAACTCATTAAACTGGATTGATCCATGAGCACTTCGGTATTGTCGTTGCAGCAGGCAAACATTTATCAGGATAACGTGCTGGTGCTGGGCAACGTGACGTTTTCGGTTCAGCCCAGCGAGTTGGTGTATCTGATTGGTAAAACGGGAAGCGGAAAAAGCAGTCTGCTGAAAGTCTTGTACGGCGATTTGCCCCTAACCGAGGGTTCCGGTCAGGTGGTGGGGTACGATTTGCGGCAACTGAAGCGCAGCCACATTCCGTATCTGCGCCGCAGGCTGGGTATCGTGTTTCAGGATTTTGAGTTGCTGACCGACCGTACCGTAGAGGACAATCTGCAGTTCGTCCTGAAGGCCACCGGCTGGAGCGACCAGCGGCAGCGAAGCATGCGGATAGCGGAAGTGCTGGAAATGGTGGGTTTGACGGGAAAGGGATATAAAATGCCCCACCAGCTGTCGGCCGGCGAGCAGCAGCGGGTCGTCATTGCACGCGCCTTGCTGAACCGTCCGGAACTTATCCTGGCCGATGAGCCTACCGGCAACCTGGATCCGGAAACCTCAGAGGAAATCATCAGGCTGCTTACGGAAATCTGCCGCACTTCACAAACGGCCGTGCTGCTGGCCACTCACGATTACATCGTATTAAAAAAATTTCCCAGCCGGCTGTTGCGTTGTGTGGATGGGCGCGTGCTGGCAGGTCATGCTGCCGAGGTGGCTTCATAATCCCATCAGTGAAACCAGTCGGTCGGCATTCTTCCGGTTGTCGAATTCGTTAAGCAGTATCGTTTGCCGGCGCAAGCGCTCGGCTTCGGTGAAGGGTTGGTCGTGCAGATTTTCCAGATGACGGCGCAGGAGGGCTGCCGTGTCGCCCACATGGCAGAGCGGTTCCAATCCCGTGCCGGCCACCATCGGTGGATTGACAACTACATGGCGGCCGGCAAACAAAGCCTGCAGCAATTTGTGCTTGATGCCCGTTGCCTGAAAAGTGGGCAGCAGGTGAATGTGAGCCTGTTGCAACAGAACGTTCAGTTGCTGTTCAGTTGGGTTGATTATCAGCTCGGCATGTTTGCACTTTGCCACCACCCGTTGCAGGGAAGCAGAGGGGTTTCGGCCTGCAATCACCAACGGCAGCAGACCGTTGCCGGCAACATGCCGTAAGATAAAACGGGCTGCCTGTTCGTTTTCCGGAACCGATAGTTTGCCGTGATACAGCAGGAAATTGCCGCTTCCGGTAAGGCTGCTTACCTGCTCGTGAGCATGAAATACCGGCAGATAATGGACCTGCCTGTGGTGCCGGCGGTAATAGGCTTCGTCGTTTCGCGAAACCGTAAAAATCAGGTCGGCATGATGCAGAATACGCTCGTACCAGCGCAGTTTAATGCTTTCGGTAAGGTAATAGATGCGTTTCCACAGGGAAGAAGGATACCGGGCCAAATGCCGATAATACTGCCACTCCACATTTTGCATGCGCACTGCTTTGCGGCGACCGGCAAGTTGCGGGGCGGGGAGAAAGGAGCAGGTATGCAGGCCATCAAACAGGATCGGCGCATCGTCGGCCAGCAGGTTGCGCAACAACTCCTGAGGCCTGCGGGAACGTACGATGAACGGTATTACCGAAAGCTGGTCGGCAAGGCGCCGGGGTCTGGGGTAGTACCACACTGTTTTGCACAGCCGTTCGAGTTCGGCAGCAGGCTTGCGACCATAGGCAAAGCAATGCAGCGTAATGGCTATACCGGCCTGCTGGAGGGCCCTGAGTCGATAGTACACGTCAATAACTACGCCGTAGTCCGGAGGATAGGGTACGTCCAGCGCAACCACATGAAGTGACCTTACACCCATCGGCGATAAAGGGCAATCAGTTTTAGCTGCTCGTTCTGCCAGTTCCAGTTTAGGCGTGCCTTCAGGCAATTAGCTTTCAGAAGCTCGTAGTACGGAAGGTCGTTCAACAGACGGTTCAGGGCTTGCAGCACATGGGCCGGTGTGGTTTGGTCGATGAGCAGGGCCACCTGCCATTGTTCGTTGTGTTGGCGATACTCCTCGTAGTTCATGGTAACCTGAGGCACTGCAGCATGAACATAGTCAAAAAACTTATTGGCCAGCGAATGCCTGTAGTTCAGGGAAGGACCGTCCAGCAGGTTAACGCCGATGCGTGCAGCAGGGGTAAGCCGGCGCAGCTGATCGGGAGGGATGCGACCGAGGAAACGCACCTTATCAACCAGACCGGCTTGCCTGGTGCGGAGTCGAAGGGCGTCGGACAGGTCGCCTTCGCCTGCCAGCCACAACGTGGCCGGCAGGCGCGGCATGACCTCAATAAGGCATTCGAGCCCGCGTCCTTCATTGAGTGCTCCCTGGTAGATAATTACGGGCAGCCCGGAAGGATCCTGCGGTGGAACGGAATCACCGTGCTCATGCAGTACCGGCACATTGCGGATAACGGGATAAGAAACGTCATATTGCCTGTGGAAATAGTCGGAAAGCCCTTTGCTTACGGTGTAGCCGCGTCGGATGCGCGGCACCAGCATGCGTTCGGCCCACAACCACAGGCGTTGCACAACAGGCCGACGCACCACTTCGGGCACTTCCGGAAAAAGCTCATGGGCGTCGTAAATGCAGGGTTTTCTTTTGATGCGTGCGGCCAGGTAACAGGCAGGTAAGGTATCCAGATCGGTGGCACATACCGCTTCAAACGAATGGCGCAACAGATAACAGAGCAGGCGCAGGTTGTATTCTATATAGAAAAGTTTACCCCGGCGAAACCAAGGTCGAAGCCGCACCTGATCGTACGGAGCTTTTTCCAGCGGTCTGCTGTCGGGTAACTGGCGGCCAATCAGGCGAACAGCATAGCCGGCATCGGTCAGTGCCGATGCAATCCGCTGCATGCGCTGGTCGTAGCTCAGGTCATTGATTACAGTAAAAAGAATCCGTTTCATGTGCGGCCAGCAGCCATCAGCCGGCCAAGGTAAGCCGGTTGTAGGCGTCGTAACGGAGTTCCCGCGCATCCAGCATCTGCTGAATAATCCACAGGGTTTCTTTTTCCTGAAATGCCGTTGTTTGATGCACTATTTCGTGCAGGGGTACGGCTTTCTGCTGCAGAAGGCTTCGGATTACCTGCCTGATTTCCTGGCTTTTCTGCCCGCTCACCGAAAGGACGTTCCGCTTCAGGCAAACGTCGCAAATTCCGCAAGGCGCGCTGTCGGATTCGCCAAAGTAGCGAAGCAGCATCGTGCTGCGGCATTCGATCTGACGGGTTGCATAGCGCAGCATGGCTTGCATCGATTCAGCATGCCGCTGGCGGCGTTGCCTGAGTTGTTCCACATCCAGGGGCAAATGGCGGCTGTCGTGGCGCGGCTGCAAAAAAGTAATCAGGGGTTCATCAGTGGCCGGCGTATAGGCGATTACCCCACACTGATGCAGGTAGCGCAGTTGTTCCTCCACCTGACGCCGGGTTTGCCTGAGGGCAACGGCCAGGTCGTCTTCGTTTATGGAAACATCCTGTTCAAAAAGCCCGGGATAGGAGCGTAGCAAAGCCAATACCAGGGGACGCAGATTCGGGTTTTCCAGTTCAAAACGATACAGATCGTCGCGCTTCATTCGCAGCAGGACGGAGGAAGAAAGAAAAACGGCTTCCGTTGCCAGCAGGTATTCGTGCTGTTCCAGCACTTTGATGGCGTTCAGCGCCAGCATGGGCTGCAGGCGGAAGGTTTTACAAAAGCGGCCCAGGTCAAAAGGGAAGGTACATCCCTGTCCGGCCCCCAGAGCCAGCCGGAAATGATTGGCCAGTGCCTGATACACCTGGCGGATCTGAGCAGGCTCGGGAACAGCCTGTTGCAGGCGTTGCTGCACGTCGTGCAGGTCGCTGTTGTTGAAAAGCAAAACGGCATGGGACTTTTTTCCATCGCGCCCGGCTCTACCGGCTTCCTGAAAATAGCTTTCCAGATTGTCGGGCAGGTCCCAATGTACCACCAGCCGGACATCGGGCTTGTCAATGCCCATGCCGAACGCATTGGTGCACACCATCACACGCACCGAAGACTGCATCCAGCGCTGCTGGCGCTGTTGGCGCACCTTATGCATCAGGCCGGCATGATAGGCTTCGGCGGTTATTCCGTTTTCGGCCAGGTGTCGGGCAATTTGCTGTGTGCGCTGCCGGCTGCGGACATACACCAGGGCCGTTCCCTTGGTTTTATGGAGCATAGATAGCAAACGGCCGGGCTTGTCTTCTTCGTAGAGCACAGCGTAGGATAAGTTGGGTCGAAGAAAACTGGTGCGAAAAACAGCAGGGTGGCGTAGGTGCAGTTTTTCTATCAGGTCGTCCAGAACGGCCGGAGTCGCCGTTGCGGTAAGCGCCAGCAACGGAATGCGCGGCAGGTTTTCGCGGAATGCGGCAATACGCAGGTAAGCGGGCCGGAAATCATAACCCCATTGAGAAACACAATGGGCCTCGTCCACTGCAAGCAGGTTAATATTCATTCCCGGCACTCGTTGCAGCAACATGTCGTTTTGCAATCGCTCCGGAGCCACGTAAAGCAGCTTGCAGCGGCCCCTCAGGCATTCGTTGAGGATCTGATCCATACGGGCAAACGACTGACCGCTGTGTAATGCCTGGGCGGGCACTCCCATTTGGGCGAGCCGGTTCACCTGATCGCGCATCAGGGAGATGAGCGGAGAAACGACAAGGGTCATGCCGGGGCGGACCAATGCCGGAAGCTGGTAGCATATCGATTTTCCCCCTCCGGTGGGCATCAGCGCTACGGTATCCCGGCCACTAAGCGCGGATCGGATAATTTCCTCTTGTGGCGGACGGAACCGGTCGTATCCCCAGTGCTTTTTGAGTACCGATAGCAGATCCATTGCCCAAGGCATTGCCAAGTTCTGAAAATCCTCAGGACGCTGGCGGTAAGGCAAATCGTCAGCGCAGCATGCCGTCTTCCAGCAACAATCTTCTGTCGGCCATTTGAGCCAGCTCTTCGTTGTGCGTAACAATAACAAAGGTTTGCTGCAGATGGCGCCTCAGGTCGAAGAACAATTCGTGCAGCGACCGGGCCGAGTCAGAGTCCAGATTTCCGGAAGGCTCATCAGCCAGAACCACGCGCGGGTTGTTGATCAGGGCACGGGCCACAGCCACCCGTTGCTGTTCGCCTCCTGATAACTGCGATGGCTTGTGTTGCAACCGATGAGTGAGTTGCAGAAAATCCAGCAGTTCGTAAGCTTTTCGTTCTACTTCCTCATTCTTTTTTCCGGCAATCCAGCCGGGAATGCAAACGTTTTCCAGCGCCGTAAACTCCGGCAGCAAATGATGAAACTGAAAAACAAAGCCAATGTGCCGATTACGAAAGGCGGCCAGCTTTCGGGGTGGCAGCTCTGCCGGATTTACGTCATCGTAAAGCACCTGACCCGATGAAGGAGGATCCAGAGTGCCCATGATATGCAGCAGGGTGCTTTTTCCTGCACCGGAAGGACCGACGATAGACAAAATTTCCCCGTCATTTACCTGAAAGGTTACGCCGCGAATGATATGCAGGTTGCCATAATACTTGTGCAGGTTGCTGACGCTGATCATGCGCCAGCAAAGAAAACAGGTATTTTTCAACCAACCCGTCCGCAACGTCTTGCGGCATCAGCGGGGGCGCAGCGGCGAGTCGGTTTCATTGGCAATGTAGCGATAGATCTGCCGGTCCAGCCATGACGGGCACCATTTTTTCAGAAAAACAGTGACCTTGCCCTGAAGGGTAAGAATGAGGGTACGTTTTCGTCGTTCCACGCCCCGCAGCACGGCACGGGCTACTGCCTCAGCAGGCATGAGCTTGCTTTCCTGCAGAGGCGATTCTCCCTGTGGCCGGCCTTCTTTGTCTAAAGCCGTATGGCGAATGTTGGAGGCCGTGTATCCCGGGCAAACGACCATAACGTGCAGTCCGTCGTACAAATGTTCGATGCGCAGCGCTTCCAGAAAACCGTTCATGGCAAATTTGGAAGCGGAATAGCCGGTTCGGGCCGGCAAGCCCACATAACCGGCCACGGAGGAAATGCCCACCACGCTGCCTGATGTTTTCAGCAATTCAGGAAGGGCATAGTAGGTACAATGTACGGTTCCCCAAAAGTTGACATCCATGACGCGATGAAGCACTTCGGGTTGCAGTTCGGAAAACAGGGCCCGCATACTGATACCGGCGTTGTTGATCAGCACATCCAGACGGCCGAATTGCGCTAGGGTTTGTTCCACCAGCAGGCGGCAATCGTGTTGCCGGGACACATCGGCAACCACAGCCAGTGCACGACCGCCGCGCTGCCGGATGGCCTCTGCCGCCTGTTGCAAGGCGTTGGCATTGCGGGCGGCCAGCACCACCGCATAACCCTTTTGCGCAAACACTTCGGCGCAGGCCAGGCCTATGCCGGAGGAAGCACCGGTAACAACCACCACTTTCTGAACTGGTTTCATCAACGGTAACCGGGTCTAAAGGTAGCAGCCGCTTCGGCCAGCAGGTACCTGCTACGAAAGTGCTAATATCGCCGGCAAATTGTCGCCTATGGATCATACGGCAGAGGCCTTTCAGCGATTGGTACAGATCATGCACGAATTGAGGGAAAAATGCCCTTGGGACCGCAAACAAACCTTGCAGTCGCTCCGTTTGCTGACGCTGGAGGAAGTTTATGAGCTGGTTTCGGCTATAGATGAGCAAAACATGCAGGCACTCAAGGATGAAATCGGAGATGTGCTTATTCATTTGATTTTTTACGCACGAATGGCCGAGGAGCAACAGGCATTTGACCTGCAGGAAGCCCTGGAGCATTGCGCTGCCAAGCTGATCCGTAGGCATCCGCACATCTACGGCAACACAGCAGTCAGCGGTGAGGAAGATGTGAAGCGCAACTGGGAACAGATAAAAATGCAGGAGCGAAAAGGATCGGTGCTGGCAGGGGTTCCCCATGCCTTGCCCGCATTGGTCAAGGCGTTTCGTATTCAGGACAAAGCCCGTCAGGTAGGCTTTGAATGGGAGCGGCGTGAGGACGTATGGAATAAAGTACAGGAAGAAATGGAGGAACTGGCTCCCTTTGTTTCGCGTAGCCTGAGCGATGGCGACAAAGAACAGATGGAACAGGAACTGGGCGATGTGTTGTTTTCCTTGGTCAACTTTGCTCGTTTCTGCGGGATAGATCCGGAAGCGGCATTGGAAAAAACGAATAAAAAATTCATTAATCGGTTTCAGTGGATGGAACGGGAAGTAGGGCAGCGGCAACAGCAGCTTACCGACCTGTCGCTTCAGGAAATGGACCAACTCTGGGAGGCCGCCAAAAACGTATACCGGTAAGGGCGGTAACAGTGAGGGAAGGGCTGTGCTACATTTGATAACAGTTGCTTTAAACGGTGCGTTGGCGAATACCGCTGTGTGGCTTTTGTCTGGGGGCGGGAGTGTTGCTGCTTGCGGCAGCCTATTACAATTCGTGGCGTAACCAGCCGGAACACGAGCTGAAGCGTGCCGTTTCACGCCTGCAAAACGGTTTGCAGCAGGTGACGGCAACCATGGATGCCCGCTATCCTCATGACCTCCAGGTGGTGGCTTCAGGAGACTGGCAGCAACAGCACTTATTGCTCTCCGACTACAGCAGGCTACCCTTCAGTCTGCTGGCTTTCCGTGGGGATTCGCTCATTTTCTGGACCGGCGCTCAGAATGTTCCGTTATTGCCCCAACCGGTAGGAGAAGGGGAATTGTATAAACTGCGCAATGGCTGGTTTGTGGTGCGTGATAAATGGGGAGCCCCGGCAGGCAGTTCGGATACAGCCCTCTGGCTGCGTTATGTGTTGCCCCTGCGTTACGAATTTGTAGATGGCAACCGGTTTCTTTCCGATCACTGGAATGCCTACTGGAACATTCCTTCGTATATCGGGCTTCACTTTGCCGACAACGGAACAGGACAGGGGCATGAGATCCGTTTTTTCGGGCGCACGGTTCGGTTGGTAGCCGAGCCGCCGCATGAGGGAAGCCGACCGGGCTGGTGGGGCTGGGTGGCTTTTGTCTTGGCGATTTTCTTTTTCACGGCAGCCATCACCGGTCCGCTGCAGGCGCTGTTGTCTGCCAATCGTTACGGTGCCGGGCTTTTGGTCATGGCAGGCTATATGGCAGCGGCAGCGCTCTATCTGAACACGAGCCGTTGGCTGCCCGACGATATTCAGTATTGGCGGTTGTTTCAGCCCGAATTGTTTGCCTCGCCCGGTATTGCTGCCACGCTGGGAGCATTCTTCATTTTGCTGGCGCTGCTGGTATGGGCTGCGGCATTGATCAGCTTTCATGTGCGCTACCGGTTTCGGTTTTCTTCCAAATCTGTGACAAGTTATGTGGCTCAGACAGCTGTACTGGTATTGTTGTTCCTGCTCATTGCCTGTTGTGCTTATCTGATCAAGACGTTGGTAGATGACTCCAACATTCAGTTTGCTTTTTTTAATCCGCTGAATCCGGACTGGTACAGCATTGCCGGCGTGCTGTGCATTGCCATGCTGCTCATTGCGCTGCATCTGATCGGATCCAAGCTGTTGCTGCTGATAGGCTGGGATAAGCGCATCGGCCTGGAAGGTTTGTTGCTCTTGTTGTTGGCGGCCCTGATGGTTCTTCCCCTGTTGCAATGGCTGAAGCTGGGTTTTTCCGAGGCTTATGTGGTGGGATGGAGCATCGGTTATGTGATATTGGCTCCGTGGCTGTTGCTATCGCTGCGTAAGCGTCTGGACTTAACGCACCTGAATCTGATCGCTTTGGTGCTGGTGGCTTCCGGAGCCGCACTGCTGTATCGCTATGGCGAAAAAAAGGAAAAAGAGCTGCGCACCACGTATGCCCGAATGCTGGTGCGCGAAAGGGATGCTGTTACCGAATACCTGCTCACCGAACTGCGCAGCCACATCGAGAACGACCATTTTCTTTCCGAATCGTTTTCGTTTCCGGTGTTGAATGCCGGGGCCATCACCCAGCGGCTCATGCGGCGCTATTTATCGGAAGGGTTTGCCCGTTACGACATCAGTGTTTATGCCTATCAGCAAAACGGTGACCTGCTGTTTTATGAGCCGCAGCCAGGTCGTCTGATGACGGAACGTGGCCTGCTTGCCGAGGTGCAGCCTACCGCTGATCCGGATCTGTTTTTTGCGCCCGCCTCCACCGGCGGTGCGCATTACATTGCCCGCTACCGCATCACCACGGCAGATTCGGCAACTGCCCGTTTGTATGCGGTGTTGCGCATCCGCGAGCTTCAGCTTACGCGGCTTTATCCGGTTTTGTTGCTGCCCGACAAAGACCGGCTGCCCGACGTGAATCCGCAGTATTCGTTTGCCGTGTACCGCAATGGAGTGCTTCAGGCCGCACAGGGTGAATATGCTTATGAATACCGGCTGTGGTGGGACGTCGGCAACCGGCAGGAGCCGTATTTCTCCGACCGGCTCGGATACAATCATCTGGTGATGGCCAGCGGAAATCAGCAGGTGGTTGTCGTTTCCCGTGAATCCAAACCTGTTGGCTACTATTTGTCTTATTTCAGTTTTTTGTTTTTGGCGCTGTTCTTTTTGTCTTCGCTGGTGCTGGTGTTCCGTTTGGTGGTTCTGGAAGCCCGCGACCGGGGTATGAACCGCATTCTGGATCATGCGCCCTTGCGCACCACCATTCAACTGTCGTTTGTGGTCTTTCTGGCCCCGCTGCTGGTTGCGCTTAGCTATGTTACCGGGCGTTTTGCATTGAATGAATTCAATCAGCTCATCATGCTGACGGTTTCGGAAAAAATGGAACGCATTGGCAATGCTGCCGGACAGTTGCTGCAACAGACCGATGCAGAACAGCTCACCGTGGCCGAACAACTGCAGCGGGTGAAGGACCATTTGGACGAATACGAAGCCGTTCATGCCAGTGATCTGAATCTGTTTGATGCTTCAGGAGCGCTGCTGGCTACCACGCAACCAGCCATTTTTGAACGGGGCATTCTGGCCCGGATCATGAATCCGGAGGCCTTCCTTTTGTTGACCCGCGAAAGCAAAGCCAGTCTGGTACAAGAGGAACAAATCGGCCGGCTGAAAACCTTTTCCGGTTACTACGCCATAAGGACCGGCTCCGGAAATCCGGTGGGGTTCATCAATCTGCCGTACTACAATTCCCGGCAAAATATCAACGAAGAAGTGGGCTTCTTTTTCGTGATGCTGGTTAACATTCTGGTGGTGGCGTTAATTGTATCGGGCTTACTGGCCCCGCTGTTGTCGCGTCAGATCATGCAACGCCTGCAGATCATTCGGGACAAACTGCAGAAAGTAAAGCTGGGTGCAGCCAACGAACCCATTGACTGGCCGGCTCATGATGAAATTGGAGATCTGGTACGGGAGTACAACAAAATGATTAAGGAACTGGAACGCAGTGCTGAGCAACTGGCACGAACGGCTCGTGAGTCAGCATGGCGCGAAATGGCCAAACAGGTGGCACATGAAATCAAAAATCCGCTTACGCCCATGAGGCTGAGTGTGCAGCACCTGCAGCGTGCCGTCGTCAACAAGGATCCGCAGGTCAATGAACTTACCCAGAAAGTCTGCCGCACGCTGATCGAACAAATAGATACGCTGAGCGCTATTGCCAGCGAGTTTTCCGATTTTGCCAAAATGCCCGAACCGGTATTCGAAGCCGTGGACGTTAATGCCGTTCTGCAATCGGCTGCTTCACTGCACCGAGATCAGGAAACGGCAGACCTTCTGGTGCATGCTCATGCACCCCGCAGTATCGTTGTGGCCGACCGGCAGCAATTGCTACGGGTGTTCTCCAATCTGATTCTGAATGCCATTCAGGCCATCCCGCCCCAGCGAGCCGGACGCATTGACCTGACAACCCAGAATCAGGACAACAGCATCGTGGTAACCGTCACCGACAACGGCATCGGGATAGATCCGGCAGATGCCAACCGGGTGTTTGTTCCCAACTTCACCACCAAAAGCTCAGGAGCCGGACTGGGACTGGCCATCAGCAAAGGCATTGTGGAAAGCATAGGGGGCACTATCTCGTTTCGCTCGGAGCCGGGAGTGGGCACCACCTTTTTTGTTCGTTTGCCACTGGCTACAGCACAGGAAGTACACAGCAGGGGCCACCTGACAGAAGAAGTAAAGCCATAAACAGACCGCCATGGTAACTATACGAACGCATTATGTATTTTATGCATTGATTGCTTATATTTTTCTTTCTGCGTTCTGGTGGTTTGTGCTGCTCATTCGCATCAACAACGAACGGTTTGCTTACCGGACCCAATGGATGGAACTGCAACGGCAATGGCATGCGCATACCGGATTGCCGGCTGATGATGCCCTGTCGCTGGAAAAAGTGCAACAGGACCGTCGGCAGCAAACCATCATGATTATTGGGGAAGGCATTGGCTTTTTTCTGATATTAACCATTCTGTCCGCACTCTCTTTACGCTCATTGCGCAAAGAAGAACAGATGCTGAACCGTCAGAAAAATTTTTTGCTGTCGGTGACCCACGAGCTGAAAAGTCCGCTGGCGGCCATCCGCGTGGCTTTGCAGACCCTGCAGCGGCATGCCGAAGTGCCTCCCAGCGATGCAGCGCAACTGCGGATACATGCCCTCAATGAAGCCGCAAGACTGGAATCACTCATCAACAACCTGCTGCTGGCTGCCAGGCTGGAGGCGCCGGCCCAGCGCCCGGGCAAGGAAGTATGCGACCTGAGTCAGCTCACCAGCGAATGCGTGGACACCCTGAGGCAAACGGTGGGGCGGGATCATCGGCTGGAGTGGGAAAGTCCGGGCCCGTTATGGGTTTGGGGCGATAAGCAGGGTTTACGTAGTGTGGTTAGCAATGTATTAGAGAATGCTATAAAGTATTCGCCCGCGGGCAGTCGGATCGCCGTATCGGCTGAACGGGAAGGCCGCAGGGTAGCGTTGCGCATCAGTGATGAGGGGCCGGGAATCCCCGAGCAGGAGCGACACCTGATCTTTGAAAAGTTCTACCGAATTGGTCAGGAGGAAACCCGAAAAACCCAAGGCACCGGCCTGGGCCTATACATAGCACAAAAGCTGGTTGCCCTGCAGGGAGGCAATATTCAGGTGGACAACAATAAGCCGCAAGGAACGATCTTTACCATCCGACTGCCTGCGTCAGAAACATGAACTTTGATCGCTACGCAACCCATGAGCACACGCATCCTGTTGGTAGAAGATGAGCCGGTTTTGGCTGATTCCCTTCGCATCAGTTTGCAACTGGAAGGGTATGAAGTTGTCGTTGCGCGAACCGGGCCGGATGCCGTCCGCCAGTCGCGCGAACAACGCTTTGACCTGGCCATTTTGGATGTCATGCTTCCTGATATGGATGGTTTTGCCGTCTGTAGCGCAATACGCAACAGCGGCAACCGGGTGCCTGTATTGTTTCTTACGGTAAAAAACAGCAGCAGCGACAAGGTGCGTGGCTTTCAAATGGGCGCTGACGATTACCTGACCAAGCCGTTTCATCTGGACGAACTGTTGCTGCGCATTAAGGCGCTGCTTCGTCGCACTCGCCCCGCTACCTCCGGCACACCGCAGGATGTGTTCTGCTTTGGAGAAAATGAAATCAACTTCAGCACGTTTACGGCCAGGAACCGGCATCGTCAGGAAATCCGGCTTACGCAGCGCGAAGCATCCCTGCTGCGTTTGCTGGTGGACCGGCGCAATGAGGTGGTGTCGCGCAAAGAAATATTGGAAACCGTCTGGGGTTACGACGTGCTGCCCACCACCCGAACAATTGACAATTTCATCGTTAACTTCCGAAAGTATTTTGAAGAGGACGCCCGCCGCCCACGCTACTTCCAGTCGGTGCGCGGTGTGGGTTATCGTTTGGTTGCGGAAGAACTGCCAGAAGAATAAACGGGGCTGTCGCTGTTTTTTTCCGCTTCCGATGCAATAAGCAGGGGCATCTACCTTTATATTTTCTCTGAGATGTACCGGCGCCGGACGCCTGCCCTGCTGTGCCTATCCGCACTTGTTGCCGTACTCACGGTTGAACCGCTGTTGCTCGGTGCTCAGCCTGGGGGTTCCTCCTGGAGGGAGCGCCCCGTGCCGGTAATAAACGATACGGTTCGCCTGGACACACTCAGCATTGTGCCCGGTTCGCTTTCGGCTACCGACCAAAAGGGCCGGCCCCTTTCAGCAGAAAGCTATGAGGTGGACCTCTGGAATGCCCTCTGGATCTGGAAGAAAAAGCCAGAAGGCGATACCGTATGGTGCCGCTATCGCGTGTTTCCCCTGCTGTTTACCCAAGCGGTGAACCGGAAAGATTTTGAAACCTATAATAAGTACGACAGCCTGATGGCCAGCAGGATCATCTATGCCCCTTCGGAGCTGCTTTTTGCGCAGCCTTCCTCCGACCGACTGACCTACAGCGGCAGCTATGCCCGCGGCATTTCCTTTGGCAACAGTCAGGACCTGGTGGTGAACTCCAGCTTCAACCTGCAGATGCAGGGGAAAATTGCAGGTGATGTGGAGGTTACCGCTGCCATGAGCGACAACAACATTCCCCTGCAGCCCGAAGGCAATACGCAGCAATTGCAGGAGTTTGATAAGATTTTCATTCAATTCAAAAAAGATCGCAGCACACTGATTGCCGGCGATTACGAGTTAAGCCGTCCGGCAGGACATTTTATGAATTTTTACAAAAAGTTACAGGGGTTGAGTTTTCAAAGCCAGTATCGCCATTGGGAAGCGCAGCAGCAGACGGCCCTCAGCGTGGCTGCCGCCCGGGGGCAATACGTGCGCAAAGAGTTCATGGGGCAGGAAGGCAATCAGGGTCCGTATCGCCTCAGCGGCACGGGCAACGAAGCGTTTGTCGTTATTCTGGCAGGTACCGAGCGGGTTTTTCTGGATGGCCAGTTGTTGGAACGCGGTGCCGACCGCGACTACGTTATTGACTACAACCTGGGAGAAATAACGTTTACACCCCGCCGACTGATCACCAAAGACAAGCGGTTGGTGGTAGAATATCAGGCAGCGGAGCGCGCCTATCTGCGCACTGTGTTGTTCGCCGGCCAGCAAATGAAGTGGGATCGGATAACGGCGCGCCTGGCTGTTTACAACGAGCAGGACGCCCGCAACCAGCCGCTGCAACAGGTACTTACCGATTCGCAAAAGGCTGTGCTGCAGGACATCGGCAATAACCTGAATCTGGCGTACTACCCCGGTTACGACAGCATCGGGTTTCGGACCGACCGACCCATGTACAGGCGTACCGATTCGCTGGGATATACCGTGTTTGTATTCAGTACCGATCCGCAACAGGCGCACTATGATGTTCGCTTCACTTATTTGGGTTCCGGGAAAGGGAATTACCGCATTTCTTCTGATGCCGTTAACGGACGCGTGTACTACTGGGTGAAGCCGGAAGGCAACATGCCGCAAGGGGAATATGAGCCGGTCATCCCGCTTCTTGCACCACAAAAGCAGCAACTGATCACCGGTGCCGTGGAAGTTGCAGTATCGCAACGTACATCGGCAGCCGCTGAGCTGGCTTTTTCCGACAACGACCGGAATACCTTTTCCGCATTGGGCAACCAGGACAATATGGGTGTGGCAGCCATGTTACAGGTGCGGCATGTAGTGCCGATGCACAGGCAAAGCAAACTGGAGCTGCAGGGCGGTTATGAAACCGTGGGGCGCACCTTCAGGGCCATCGAACGGTATCGTCCGGTGGAATTTGCCCGCGACTGGAATGTGTTGGAAGAGGATTCGGTCAATGAGCACCTGGCCACTGTGTCTGCGCAATGGATGCACCCGCAACGCCATCAGGTGTCGTACCGCGCTTCCGCATATGTGCGCAGCGACGATTACCGGGGTTTGCGACATGCATGGAATGCTTTCTGGACACGGGGGGGCTTTGAAAGTCGTGCAGACCTGAGCTATCTGACGGCTGCAGATGATACGTTGCGTTCCGCCTTTATTCGACCGACGGTTGATGTGTCGCAGCGATTGCTTCCGAACGCTTCGGCGCGGCTGGGCCTGCGCTGGATGCAGGAACGCAACCGCTTTCGCCATGATGGTCAGGACAGTCTGATGCAAAAAAGTTTCTTTTGGAATGAACGTACCGTGTATGTGCGCAACAGCGACACCGCCCGCATTCACTGGTTTACCCAATGGATCTGGCGCGACGATCACCTGCCCGACGATGGCCGTTTTAAAAAAGCCACAACTGGCAACAGCCTTGAAGCCGGATTCCGTACCACGCAGCAGCGCCAAACCCTGGAGGTGCTTGCCTCTTATCGCAGGCTCAACGTTGCCGACACCCTTCTTACCGATGTCCGCCCCGATGAATCGGTTCTGCTGCGCCTGAGGCATGAGGGCAGTTTTCAAAACGGATTTCTTTCCACCACCACATGGTACGAGGCCAATGTGGGACAAGTGCAGAAGCAGGAATATGCGTACACCCCCGTCGCTACTGGTGCCGGCACGCACATCTGGATCGACTACAACGGCGACGGCATTCAGCAGATAAATGAATTTGAATTAGCTCCCTTTGCTTCCGATGGTGCTTTTGTAAAGGTTTTTCTTCCCACCAATGAATATGTGCGTTGTTATCAGGCGCAATTCAATGAGTCGCTTCATTTGTCGCCCCGAATGTTGTTCCGCACGCCGGCCACGCAGCGCAACCTGTTGTCGCGCTTTTCGGCTCTGATCACCGTGCAGCTGAACCAGCGCACGTACGGCAATACGTTTTGGCAACGCTTTAGTCCCTTTGGCCTGACTTTGGCTGACAGTCTGGTGCTGTCGGCTGCCGCGATCAGTTCGGCCACGCTGTATTTCAACCGAACCAATCCGCATTTCGGGCTGGATGTATTCTGGCAGAACAGCCGGTCAAAAAATCTGCTCACCAACGGGCTGGAATGGCGGCAAAACGCATCGTGGGGCAGCCGCTGGCGATGGAACATTACCCGAAAGGTGGCATTGTTGTGCACCGCCCAGCGACTTATGCAGCAACGCAGCCTGCAGTATCTGCCGAGCGGCGATTACGACATCGGCGGTTACGACATCAACCCGCAGCTTTCCTACCTGCCGCGCAACACACTGCGTTTCACCACCGGTTATCGCTATCAGCAACAGGACAATGGCGATGGCGAATCCGGGGAAAAGCTTCGCATGCACCAGGGCGAGGCGGAATTCCGCTACAACGTGCTTGCCAAAAGTGCGCTTTCCGGTAAGGTTACGTTGGCGCAGGTGGACTTTTCCGGTCTTTCCAACTCACCGGCCGGCTATGCGATGTTGCAGGGATTGCAACGCGGCATCAATTGGCTAAGCCAGGTCAGCGCCGAGCGGCAGCTGACGCGGTTACTGGAGCTGTCGCTGAGCTATGAGGGAAGAAAAACAGGGGATGCCCGCTGGGTGCATACGGGCCGCATGCAGGTGCGGGCCTTGTTCTGAGGCTGCTGAAATTATTTCAGTACAAAATCCGTTTTGCCTACCAGATAGCCGTCCTGGTAAATTTCGCTGGTGTAGGTGCCGGCCATAAACGGAGCGGCCTGCTCCCAATAGGCGCAGGCAGAAACTACCTGTTGATCGTAGTCAACAGTGGTGGTAGTGGAGTATTGGATTTGTGTACCGGTTTCAGCCTTGGTAAGCACGCTGGAACCGCTGCTCAGGGTTACTCCTTCCGGACTGATGATGCGGATGAAAAACGTTTTTTCACCCGGACCTACTGTGCCCACAGCAGGAAGCGTAAAACAAATTCGCAAACGGTCTGCTTTCTTGGCGTTATCGGTTTCCGATTCCTTCCCCTTGTTTTTTACCTTCACTCCGGTAGCCTGAACCGAACTGGCGTATAGCAATCCGGCTTTGGTGGTAAGCACCTGATTGGTTTTTTTGAGTTGGGCAATAGTTGTTGTTTGCGTGGCAACTGTGCGCGTCAGGGAGTCGCTGCGAACAGTAAGCTCTTGCTTTTCCTGTTCCAGTTGTTTAATTTTTTCCTGCAGGTCGGCAATGACGGCGCGCATTTTATCCATGGCCTTGCGGGCTTCTTCATCGGACAATCGTTTCTGCAGGCTCAAAGTGGCATATTGCTCCCTTAGCTGACTGAGTTCCTGCTCTTTGGCAGCAATGATGCTGTCCAATGTCATGTTCTGCCCTTTGTAGGATTCCAGATTTAACAAGGCCTCCTGATAACGCTGATCCAACTCAGCCAAACGGATGCTGTCCAGGTCTAACTGTCGCACGTAGGTTTCGGTTTTCTGCTCGTTGCGTTCCATACGCAGGTACAGATACACGTTGGAAGCCAGTAAAAGCAACAACAGGAAGCCAAACAGGAGGTTTCGGTTGTTGCGAGCAGGCTGGCTGGATGCCGTTTTTTGCCCTTCACTCATGGAGATAAGAATTCGTACAGAGATGCAAAGGTAATAGCCCTGCAGGATCGGGTTGCTATCAGAAGCGGCAGTGCTCCGGTTGGCTTACAGATTTCCAGTATTTTTAGGCCGAACCCATTTTCAATGAAAAAAGTGATACGCGCCGGCTTGCTTGCAGCCGCGCTGTGGCTGCCGGCGCATGGGCAGCAGGCCTGCATCCCCTTTTGGCCCGATACCGGTTATGGCATTGCTCCGGACACGCTGGTGAACCTGCCTCCGGCCATCGTCAATCAGCCCTATGAAACCGTAGTTCAGTTTAAAGTGCCCAAGACCGTACTGAACAACGGCAATCCGATCAACGTGTATCAGGTGGCGCTCACCGGCGTGCTGGGTTTGCAGGACATCCCTTCCAGTGTGCCCTTTTCCTATGCCTGTCATCCGGAAAGTTGTTTGTTTCCGGCTGACTCCGTTGGTTGCGTGAAACTGACAGGAACACCCACAACCGAAGGCGTATATCCGTTGATCATTCAGGCCAATGTGTATCTGACTCCGGTTTTGTATCTGCCCTCGCCGACGCCGGGGTACCGGATTGTGGTTGAGCAGGATGTGGGAGCGCCGTTGCTGCAGGACAATGAACCGCTTCTGATCTGGCCCAATCCGGCGGCAACAGAATCGTATGTGAAATTTACTGATGCAGGGTCAGAGCAGGCCGTTATCATCATACATGATATTCAAGGAAAAGAGATAAATAAGGTCATGATGTTGCCGAATTCCGCTACCCGTTTGGATGCATCGGCATGGCCTCCGGGCCTGTATGTGGTCAAAGTGCGCACGTCATCCGGTCAATGGATCCGGCAATTGGTAAAAATGTAGCGGCATGGTACTCAAACCGGTATTAAACGGCGCATTATTCAGACAATTTTTCAAAAGTGAAGCCAGCGGCGGCAGCATCCTTCTGGCTTGCACGGTGGTTTCGCTATTGATTGCCAACAGCGAGTTTGCTCCCGGCTATCTGGCCTTTTGGAAACATCCAGTAGGACCCTATACCACGGAATTGTGGATCAACGACGGCCTGATGGCCATCTTTTTTCTGCTTATTGGTCTGGAACTGGTTCGTGAAATCTATGTGGGAGAGTTATCGGATTTCAAGGTAGCGCTGCTGCCCACTATTGCCGCTTTGGGTGGGGTGCTGGTGCCGGCAAGCATTCACTTTGCGTTTAATGCCGGCACGGAAACTGTAGCCGGTATGGGAATTCCTATGGCTACCGACATTGCTTTTGCCATCGGCATCATGAGCCTGCTGGGGCGGCGCATTCCCATCGGATTAAAAATTTTTCTCACTGCTCTTGCCGTCATTGATGATCTGATGGCCATTATCGTCATTGCTGTTTTTTACACGGATGATCTGCACCTGTCCAGCCTGGGTATTGCCCTGGGCTTGTTCGCCGTCCTGCTGCTGTTTAACCGGTTAGGCATCAGGCATCTGGCATTTTATCTGATTCCGGGCATAGCCATGTGGCACTTCATGCACGAATCTGGCGTGCATGCCACGATAGCCGGCGTATTGTTGGCTTTTACCATTCCCTTTGGTGACGGCAAACCGGGAACCCCATCCTATGAACTGCAGCGCTTTTTGCACAAGCCGGTAGCCTTTTTCATCCTGCCGGTCTTTGCGCTATGCAATACGGCTATTCCCTTACCGGAAGGCTGGTTGGATGACTTGAATTCGAATAATTCGCATGGGATTATGCTGGGCCTGTTTGTCGGCAAGCCCATGGGAATCGTCTTGTTTTCATTTGTTGCGGTAACCGCAGGGTTGTGTGCCTTGCCTTCCGGTGTAAACTGGAAGCTGTTGTTTGGAGCTGGTGCCCTGGCCGGAATCGGCTTTACGATGTCCATTTTTATTACCCTTCTGGCTTTCAGCGATCCGCATCTGGTGGATGCATCCAAAATGTCTATCATCCTGGCATCATCGGCATCGGCCATTCTGGGGTTGACCTGGCTGCGCTTCACTACCAAAGCCCCTCCGGCGCCTGCCCGTATGCGGCAACGCCCGTTGACCGAAAAGGTAAGTTAGCTCTGCAGGCCCATGCATGACCGTGCCGCCATCCGGTTATTCCACTTTTTGTTGTTGCTGGCCGTTGCGGCACCGATGCTGATCGCATGTCGCCGAAGCATTGACCGCTCTCCTCAATGGGATACGGAATTGCTGGTGCCGTTGCTTTATGCCGACCTGTCGGTTTCGGATCTGATCCCCGATTCACTGGTTCAGGTGGAAGATGATCATTCCCTTTCCTTGGTATTTACCTCATCGCTTTACCGGGCTGGCCTGGACGAGCTGGCCTTAGAAATTCCCGATACGGCCATTTCCAGAACGGTTTCCTTGCAGACGCTTGCCCTTGCCGACCGCTCTCTGGTCTATCCTTATTCGCTGGGCGCTTTGTGTCAGCAACTGGGTCCGCTGGGCCTCCTGCTGATCGGCTATAACGGACAATTTTTTAACGTTCCGCCGCTTGCCAACCTGTCCACCCCCGACAATCCGGTGGATGCCACTGCCTTGTTTGAAAGTGCGCAAATTGAATCCGGATTTCTGGACCTCACTCTGGAAAACGGCTTCCCGCTGGAGTGGTCGCAGATCGTCTTCGAAATTCGCAATCAGAGCAACCAGCAGATCGTAACGCGGGACACTTTTTTGAATCTCTTACCCGGCACGCAGCAGACCAAATCCATCAACCTGGCCGGTAAGCTGGTGGAAGGCAAGCTGATTGCCCGCATCACCGACATGGACAGCCCCGGTGGCTATGTGCTCATCGACACCTCTGATGCCATACTCATCACTTTGGTAGCCCGCGAACTGAAGGTTTCGGAAGCTACCGCCGTTTTCCCCGCGCAAAACCTCATCGATCAGCAGCAACTGACCACTTACAGCCTGAGCGGAGGTGCAGAGCTCAACCAGCTTCACATTCAAAGCGGCCGGCTCGGGCTGCGCGTCGTCAGTTCAATTGCGCAGGACTGTTACTTTGAATATGCGCTGCCTTCGGCCAAAGATGCTTTGGGCAATTCCATTTTCATATCTAAAAAACTGGATGCAGCGCCTCCTGCAGGCACTACCGAATTTTATCAGTCTTTCGACTTGGCGGGATATACCTTCGATCTTAGCGGACCTCAGGGCAATTTGTTCAACACCTTTTACAGCAATCTGGTGCTCCGCGTGGACTCCACCGGCCAACTGGTTACCCTTTCCAAAACCGACAGCATCAGACTGGTGTACGAATTGGTGGATCTTAAAGCCGGTTACCTGAGCGGTTACCTGGGTCAACAAATCCTGTCAGTAGGCCCGCAGGAAACCAGCTTTTCGTTGTTTCCGTCCATTCGCAGTGGCACGCTGAAGCTCACGGGCGCTGAGCTGAGTCTGGAACTGGAAAACGGGGTAGGGGTGGGTGCACGCCTCAATCTGTACGAATTGCTGGCGTCTAATGCATCCAAGGGTACCTCGTTGTCTTTATCGTGGACTCAGCTGGGCAAGCCGCTTTCGCTGGCCGCAGCAACCGATCACCCGTTTCAGGCCGGCATCAGCAGCTTCATTTTGAATGATGAAAATTCGAATATTTCGGAGCTGATCTCTCTTTTGCCCGACCGCCTCCGCTATCGCCTGGATGTGTTTCTCAATCCGTTTGGAAACAGTTCAGGATACCAGGATTTTGCTTACAGCAACAGCTATCTGGAAGCGCGGTTGTCCGCCGCAATTCCCCTGTCGTTGTCTGCCAGTGATTTGCTGCTGATGGACACCCTGGATTTTTCGCTGACCGCAGCAGAATCGCAGCAAACCGGTACAATTCGGGACGGGCTTTTTCAGTTTCATGTGTCCAACGGCTTTCCGCTTCATGCCGGTATTCAGGTGTTCTTTCACAATGCGGATTTCTCCGTTCTGGATTCCCTGTTTGCTTCACCGCAGCAGATTACAGCGGCTGCAGTTGATGCGGACTGCCGGGTGCAGCAGGCCGCCAGTTCGGTGCTTACCGCTGTGATTGGGGAAGAGAAGATGGAGCGGCTGCGTGTGGCGCGTAAGGCCGTCATTCGGGTCGTGCTGAATACCGGCAGTTCGCCGATCTGTCCTGTGGTGCGGTTATACGATACCTATCGAATGAACCTGAGGCTTACCGGGCGGTTTACTTTACAGGTCGGCTCATGATGGGAAGAACCGCAGCGGTCATGCTGATGGCTGTCCTGCAGGGCATGCTGCTGTCGGCACAATCCCTTCCTTCTGACAGCTTGTGGCTGTGGCCTTCTTTGCATTTTCATGCGCTGGATGCCAGTAATGAGGTAGCTTCCGAAGCCAGACAGGCAGGCCTGAGTGTCGGGCTGGATCTGGATGCCGATGCCTTTCATCTGCCGTTCAGCTTTGCCCTTCTGACCGGCAGTTTTCTGGACAGTTCGCTCAAGCAGCAGGCAGCCGATCGGCTGAATGCGGTAAACCATGCCCGCCTGCAGTCGCGGTACCGGTTGTATTACCGCTGGCAACAGGAGGAATTTCTTTCGCAAACACCGGCTTTATTGGAGGTGGGCCTGAGCCGCTATGCGCTTTCGGCGGCCCGGTTTACCGATGATGCCTTCACCACCGTTTTTTTCGGCAACAGCCGCTTTGCCGGTGAGTGGGCCGACTACAGCGGAACGGCTTACCTGCGCTACAATGCCGACCTGCTGGATTTCACATTAATAAAATACATAAAATATAAAAACTGGCGGCTTCAGGGCGGCATCGGGCTCAGTGCCGGACTGTTGCGCAAGGCCTCCCGATTCTGTTTGCCTGAAGGCCTCTTATACACCGATCCGCAGGGATTGTTTCTGGATGCTGCATACCGCTTTTCCCTCACTGCCCAGGCGACCACTCAGGAAAACGTTTGGAGTGCAGCCGGATGGCTTCTTGCCGGTCACATGTATGCAGCGGCAGTGCCTGCAGGAGGTCGGACCTCTCTGGCTTTGTGGCTTAACGATCTGGGCGCGCTGCATTGGGGGCGCAGGGCGATTACCTACCGGGCCGACAGTTCGGTGCAGTTCACCGGGTTAACGGTTCAAAACCTGTTTTCTGCCCATGACGACGATTCGTTTCTGACGTATTCGGTGGACAGCCTGCTGGCCCATACCGGAGCCCGACGCAGCGAAGGCGCAGCATTTGCCGCCCTTCCGTTGCGTGCCACGCTGGCCGCCTGCCATCAATGGAATGCTTCTTTATCCCTGACGGTAGCTGTGCTTTATGAGTCGTTTCCTTCTCAGTTGCCTATGGTTATGTTGCGCCCGTTATGGCATCATCGTTCGCTTGCTGCAGGCCCCGTGGTTACTGTGGGTGGCATTTCCGGAGTTACCCTGGGTGCCAGCGTAACGTCGCGCATTTTTCGCAACTGGGGCCTTTCCGCTGGTGCCGGCAATCTGGCCGCCGCCCTCTGGCCCCGCGCCAGCGGTTCGGCTGCTCTATTTTTGAAAATCTGGTCAAAAGTGTAGCTGCTCATGGCTCGCTTCTGTCTCATCCTTTTAATCGCAATCCTCAGCATGGTGGTTCCTGCTGTTCAGGCGCAGATTGTGCTGGATTACGATACGGTACGCATCCGTGACCCGCATCAATACAACCGGGAGGAAATGACCCTGTATTACCCCTCGGGCCGGTTGTACCGCATGGGCACATTGCTCGACGGAAAAAAGACCGGACTGTGGCGCACCTATTACGAAAACGGGGTGTTGAACAGCATTGAAGAATATCATCAGGATATGCCCAACGGCATCAGCGTTTTTCTGGAACCTAACGGCACGCTGCGCCGGGAGGTTTCCTATCGCTTCGGCGAATTGCATGGCCTTTGGCGCGAGTACGGTCGCAACGGCCGTCTGCTTCGGGAGGAGAACTACCGCAACGGTCAATTGCATGGCCGTCGCCTGGTGTTTTCTGAAGATGGAAAAATGCAGGAAGAAGGCTACTTCAAAAACGGATTGCGCGACAGCATCAGCCGATGGGCTTATCCCGGCGGAGCCGTGTTTGTGGAATATATGTATAAAGAAGGAAATATCACCGGTCCCTTCCGCAAGTTCTATGAGAACGGGAAGGTTCAGGAAGAAGGGCAGTATAGCAACAACCTGGAAGAAGGCCTGTGGCGGTACTTTGATGAAGCCGGACGCCTGTCGGCCACCGGCGCTTATCTTCACGGAAAGAAAACCGGCACCTGGAAATACTTTAACTCCGATGGCGAGGTGGTGAAAACAGAAACCTACGATGCCACGGGAAAACTGCTAAAAGAAAAAAACATGAAGAAATGATTGCATCCGTCACCCGCCTTTGCTTTCCTCTGCTCCTTGTTTTTGTGATGGCTCGTGCGTCGGCTCAGGTGATCTTGACCCAGAGCGATATGCCTCAGGAAGACGACGCCTACATCCTGACGTTTGCCGCAGACTTTCAGACCGATCCGGAACTGACCGGTCCCGGTTTTTTCTGGGACTTCAGCCAGCTGTCGCCCCTGTTTAGCGTGGGCGACACGTTTGTTGGTATAGGGGATCTGCCTTCTGCTTTTTTGCTGTTTTTCTTTACTTCCGATCTGGCCGATCAATCGCCCACCTCTGCTGCATTGGAACAATTTGGACTGGAGGGGGCTTACACCGTATATACGCTCACGTCCAGCAAATTTCAGATTGATGGTTATGCTGCCGAACTGCTGGGGCTGCCATTTCCCATGGTGTACAGCCAGAAAGACATTTTGTATAAACTGCCTTTACAATACGGGCAGATGGATTCTGCTGATGCGGCGCTTACCTTTTCCTTTCCCGGGCTTTTTTACTTCTCCCAAAAGCGCCATCGCGTGAATCATGTGGACGGGTGGGGCACCGTAACTACACCGGTGGGTACTTTCGACTGCCTGCGCATCAAATCCGTAATCACCGACCAGGATTCGCTCTACATTGATACCCTGCAATACGGATCTGCATTCACCCTGGAGACCATTGAATACAAATGGCTGGCCCCCGGCATGGGCCTTCCGGTAGTACAGGTGAATGCGCAGGTAGTGGCAGGTTATCCTGTCGTATCCCAGATTATCTATCAGGATACGGCGTTTCGTACCATAGGCATAGCGGAGCCGAACGTCGTCAACCCTTTGCCGCTTTTTCCCAATCCGGCAACCCAATGGGTAAGACTTGATCTGCCGCCCCTCACCGGCCAACTGAACGTTTGGGATGCGGCAGGCCGTTTGCATTTCAGCTGTCAGGCATCCGGTCGTCGGTGGCTGCATGTTGCCGGATGGCCGGTCGGGCTTTATTTAGTTACGTTCGTGCACGAACAGGGTACCATGATGCAGAAGCTGCTGATAACCCGACAGTAGTTTGCCGCACCCCTTCGGGATTTTCTACCTTAATTTGTACCGGTTAGGAAGTACCTCCATTCATGGCTACGATACTTGTTATTGATGATGAAAAGAGCATCCGCCGCATGCTTCGGGAAATCCTGGAGTATGAGGGGTATAAGGTGGAAGAAGCTGCAGACGGGCTGGAAGGCCTGGAGCTGATTAAATCCAAAGCGTTTGATGCCGTCCTGCTGGACATTAAAATGCCCAAGATGGATGGCATGGAAGTGCTGGATAAAATCATGGAAATCAATAGTGACCTGCCGGTGTTGATCATTTCCGGCCATGGAACCATTGATACGGCCGTGGAAGCTGTTAAGAAGGGGGCATACGATTTCGTCGCCAAGCCCATGGACCTGAACCGGCTGCTCATCAGCCTGCGCAATGCGCTGGATAAAGTGACGCTGGTACGCGAAACGCGCGTGCTGAAGCGTAAGGTTTCAGGCACCCGCGAAATGTTGGGCAGGTCGCCGGCTATTGAACGGATCCGCAGCAAGATTGAGAAAGTGGCGCCTACCGATGCCCGGGTGCTGATCACCGGCGAAAACGGAACGGGTAAGGAACTGGTCGCCCGTTGGATTCATGAAAAAAGCGCCCGGGCTTCCGGCCCGCTGGTGGAAGTCAATTGTGCGGCCATTCCCGGTGAGTTGATTGAAAGCGAACTGTTCGGTCATGAAAAAGGCGCTTTTACCTCTGCCATCAAGCAACGGATCGGTAAGTTTGAACAGGCCAACGGTGGCACGCTCTTTTTGGATGAGGTAGGCGACATGAGCCTCAGTGCCCAGGCCAAAGTGCTGCGTGCCCTTCAGGAAAACAAGATCACCCGCGTCGGTGGCGACCGTGACATTCCGGTTGATGTGCGCGTGATTGCAGCCACCAATAAAGACCTGCTTCGTGAAGCCGACCGCGGTAATTTTCGGTTGGATCTGTATCACCGCCTGAGTGTGATCATCATCCACGTGCCCACGCTTAACGAGCGCAAGGAAGATATTCCCATTCTGGCCGAACGGTTCATGCAGGAAATCTGTGAAGAATACGGTATTCCGAGAAAAACCATTACGCCCAAGGCCATGGAAGAGCTCATGAACATCAACTGGACAGGTAACATTCGCGAGCTGCATAATGTGATTGAGCGCCTGGTCATTCTGAGCGAAAACAAGATTACCGAGCAGGATGTGCTGGCTTATGCAGTAGCCAATATCACCAAGGATCCTTTGGAAGCATTGTTTAACCGTTTTGAAAAATTTGCCGATTTCCGCGATGAAATGGAAAAAAAGTTTATTGAATACAAGTTGCGGGTCAACAACTGGAATGTTTCCAAGACGGCGGATGAAATCGACATGCAGCGCAGCCACCTGTACAGCAAAATGGAGAAATACGGTCTGCGCCGTGAGGAACTGCACGGCTCCTGAGGGGCAGGTCGTGTGAAATCAGTCGAGGAACAGGCCGGTAAACGTAAAGGCACGGCCGTCAAACAAGCCGCGGTCGCTCAGTTTGAGTTCGGGAATCACCAGCAAAGCCAGAAACGACAGCGTCATAAACGGAGCCTTTAACCTGCAGCCGGAGGAACTGGCCAGGCGGTTTAACGTTTCATATTGCGCAGCGACTTCGGAACAGGTTCCGGTGGTCATCAGGCCGGCAACAGGCAGCGGCAGCACGCCCTGCGTATCGGGAGTAACGGCGGCCAGGCCTCCTCGTTGAGCAATTATCGCATTAACTGCCCGGCACAGCAAATCGTCGTCGGTGCCGACGGCCACTATGTTGTGTGAATCGTGGGCCACGCTGCTTGCCAGGGCAGCCTGCCTGAGGCCAAAGCCGCTAACAAAGGCTAAGGCAGGGGGCGCATCAGCATAGCGATTGACGACGGTAAGTTTGAGTACATCCTTTTCCGGATCGCTGACGGCACATCCTTCCCTGCACAGCACATCGGTGGTACGGCTGCGGGTAATCAGTTGACCTTCCACAACTTCAATAACGCGAATCCTCTTTCCCTGGCAGGGTACCTGAAAATCAGACGGCTGTTTGGGGGTACAGGAAAACCGATTAGGCGCAGTTCCGTTGAACGGTGGCAACAATGGCTGCCCGGCTTCGGCTACCTTATGGCCCCGCAGGAAGGTGGCTACGGGTTTAAAGTCGGTGAGATTATTAACCAGGATAAAATCAGCAGAATCACCGGGCTGCAGCAAACCGCAGGAAAGGCGGTAATGACGAACTGGATTGATGCAGGCGGCCTGCAGCACATCCCATAGCGGAAAGCCGGCCGCAACAGCCCTCGCTACCAATTGGTTGATGTGGCCGTGCAGCAAATCGTCGGGGTGCTTGTCATCGCTGCAAAACATGATGCGTTGCGGATAGTGGCTGAGCAATGGAAGCAGGGCATCAAAATTTTTGGCCGCACTGCCTTCGCGGATAATGATGCTCATGCCGTGCTGCAGTTTCCACAGGGCTTCATCGTATGCAACACATTCGTGGTCGGTGGTGATCACCGGGCGGTTGCCCAGCAGGTTTGCGGCATAGATGTACTCAACAGCCTGTTGTCCGCTCAAACCCGGCGCATGGCCGTCCACCGGTTTATCAACAGCAACGGCAGCGGCAATTTTGCTCATCACTTCTGCATCACCGTTCAGCACACCGGGAAAATTCATGACTTCGCTCAGGTAGCCAATTGCCGGGTTTTGCAGTAAGGAAGCCACCTGCGTGCTGTCTAAGGAGGCTCCGGCTGTTTCAAAAGGGGTGGCCGGAACACAGCTGGGCGCTCCAAAGCAAAAATGAAACGGGCATTGCGCAGCATCATCCAGCATGAAATGAACCCCGTCAAGTCCAAGCACATTGGCAATTTCATGCGGGTCCGAAACACTGGCTACGGTGCCGTGCACTACGGCTTGCCGGGCAAAAGCTGCGGGCAGCAGCATGGAACTTTCCACATGAACATGAGCATCTACAAAACCGGGTAAAACATAGGGAGCATCCGCACCTGCTGCATCAGCTTCCACAGACACGATCCGGCTGCCCTCCACCACAATGCGTCCCGGAAACTGGCGCCGGTGAACCACATCCATCACCTTACCGTACACCACAGGCATACGATGTGTGTTTGCTGTAACATTTCGGTAAAGCAAGCCAATTTTTACGATGTTTTTTTTCCCATTCCACAATCCTTATTTTTGGCGCCACTTGCAGGAGAAAAAAAATTCCGTTATGGCTAAAAACATTTTTGCATCATTGCTCGCGCTGATAGCGTTAAGCTCGTGTGTTTCCACTAAAAAATACAAGGCCTCACTGGCGCGTTACGATTCGCTGCAGCGAAGCTATTTCCTGGTTGAAGATCAGTTGCGTACCTGCCTGAGTGAAAAAGATGCCAACAAGAAAAGGCTGGCTCAATTGGAAGAAGAAAATGCCAATTTGCGCGCTACCAGCAACGTGCTGACCAGTCAGCTGGCTGACCTGTCGGTCATTACCAAGCAACAAGCCGAAAGCATCAATCAGTCGTTGCAGCAATTGGGCATAAAAGATGCCTTTATTAAAGGTCTGCAAGCCCAGATGGCCAAGAAAGACTCGTTGCTGCTGGCCCTGACCACCAACCTCAAAGGAGCGCTCAAGGATGTGAAGGATGAGGATATTGAAGTGAAGGTGGAGGGAAGTGCGGTGATGATTTCCATCTCCGATAAAATGTTGTTCCGCAGCGGCAGTTATCAGATCACCAGCTCAGCCCGTGAAGTGCTGGAAAAAATTGCTGCGGTGGTGAATGGCCAGCCCAATCTGAAATTCATGATTGAAGGTCATACCGACAACAAGCCCATCCGTACCGACTGCCTGCGCGACAACTGGGACCTCAGCGTTATGCGGGCCACCTCCATTGCCCGTGTCCTGCAGGAACAATATAAAGTGGACCCGGCCCGTATGATTCCGTGCGGTCGTAGCGAATACGTGCCTATTGCCGGCAACGACACTCCGGAAGGCCGTCAGAAAAACCGACGTATTAAAATCATCATGCTGCCTCAACTGGATGAATTCTTCAAGTTGATGGAGCAGAAATAACAAGGTAGAATTTCACCTGCGTCACGGCTGTGGCCGATAGCGAGCGGCTGCAGCCGTGTCGCCTTTTAAGCGGTAGGTCAGGCTCAGATTGTTGCGCAGGTTGTAGTTGTCCGGGCTCAGGGCCAGCGCCTGATGGTAATACACCAGAGCAGAATCGTACTTCCCCTGCACCCCGTAGCAATTGCCCAGGTTGGTAAGTGCATCCACAAAACCGGGTTCCTCAACAAGCGCTTTCCGGTAATAGCCAATAGCCTGAGGATACTGTGCCCGGGCTGCATAGACATTACCCATGTTGTACAGCGCCTTGCTGTTGGCAGGCCTCAGAAGCAGAGCCTGTTGCAGGAAGAAAATTGCGCTGTCGTTTTTCCCCTGGCGCGAATAAAACATGCCCAGGTTGTTCAGGGCATCAAAGGAAGTGTCGTTAATGGCCAAAGCAGCGCGAAAGGACCGGTAGGCATCATTGTAACGGCCGCTTTCGCCATAGGCTATTCCTACCTGAACCCACCTGGCAGCAGAAAGGCTGTCGGTATGCTCCAATGCCCGCTCAAAACTGGTAACGGCAGCATCATATTGTCCCAATTCGTTGTAGGCAAAACCCATGTTAAACCAGGCATCACCATAGGTGGGCAAAATAGAAACGCCCGCTTGCAGGTGTTTAATGCCCTCGCGAAGCCATTGCTCACGCTGCCGGGCATTGTTTTCCTTTAATGCCTTTTCGTAGATGATAACGCTACCCAGGGCGTAGCGGATGCGGGCGCTTTGCGGATGGGTCTGTACATCGCGCATCAAAAGGGTGTAATTGCTTTTCCAGTCGTTGTTGCGCCAAACGGTTTTAAGGGCAAACAAGGCAGGAATCAGCAGGATAAATCGCAGGCGGCCCGGCGGCAACCAGGCACTGAAGCCGTGCGTGCGTATAGGGTGGCGCCGGCAAACCGAATAAAGGGCTGCTGTGGCCGCTATGCAAAAACCCAAGGAAGGCATGTACAAAAACCGCTCGGCCATGGTGGATTCGATAAGGAGAATGATGTTGGCCACCGGAGCCAGAGATATGGCAAAAAACCAGATGCCGTAGCTAAGCAGGGTTTTCCTTTTCCAGCCGCGCAAAGCCAGGAATCCGAGAAATCCCAAAGCAAGAAGCGAAAGCAGAACGGCGCTATCCGCAAAGCCACGCAGCGCTATGGTATTAAAAGAATAATCATAACTCAGCGGATGAGGAATGAAAAGCAGCCGTAAGTAAATTCCAAGGATATAAATTGCAGTTGCCAGCCGCTCGGCATAGCTATCGGCAGCAGCCAGCGAATTATTAATCGGTTCAATTTTTCCAAAATTCACCAGACCACCCAAAGCCTGCTGCCGCAAAAACAGATACCCGATGGTGACTGCCGCCAGGGTTGCAGCCAGAGCCATCCATTGGCTTCGGCGGGGGGAGTGGAAATAATACCACGTCAGCGGCAGCAACACCAGGGCTGCAATGGCCGATTCTTTGCTGAGTAACGAAAGAAAGTAGCATACGCCCGTTGCCGCAAGCGATGCCGACTTGGTACTTTTCAGATAATGCAACGACGCCCACAACGCCAAAAGAAAAAACAGCAGGGCCAGCAATTCATCCAGACTTTTTGCATTGGCAACCACTTCCGTATGAAGGGGATGAACGGTAAACAGCAGGCTGATAAAAGCGGGCACCCACAGGGGGTATGCGAAAAGGAGGATCAGCAACAATTTGACCAGCACGGCTGCGGTAATGCCATAAACGATTACGTTGACCAGATGGTAGCCAAAAGGTTGGTCTCCAAACACCTCATGCAGTGTAGCAAATACCGCAACAGGAAGCGGACGATACAGACCTTCCTTTCGGTCGTGAAAGCCGGCCCGGTAAGGAGTGGAGAATATTTCCGGTAGGGCAGAAATGCCTTGAACGGTGTATTTGTTTTTGCTGATGACCGTGTCGTCGTCAACCGTGAAACCATGCCCGAGTGTGTTGGCATAAATCAAAAAAGCCAGCAATGCAGCCGCCCACGGCAACAGGCGTACGGCCATTTTGCCATCAACGGTGCTTACGGGTTGCGGCCTGGAGGGTGTCGGCTTGGTGGTTCGCTTTTTCAACGCCTGTGTCTGCAGCAAGTTTACACTTCCTGCTGCTCATTTTCTACGGGAATGCACGACTCATTATAGTTTCGTAACATGACCAATTATCCTTCTTCTGATGCCCGCATCTGGATTTACCTGAGCCACAGACCGCTTGACGAGGAGGAAGTCCGTCATATCAGTCAGGAATTGCAGACCTTCTGCCGGTCGTGGACAGCCCATGGTCAGTTAGTCCGTGCCGGCGCTATGGTGTTGCACCATCAAATGGTATTGCTGTTTGCTGATGAGTCGCAAACTCCAGTCAGTGGTTGCTCGGTAGATGCATCTGTCCGTTTCCTGCGCCAATTGGGCGAGCGGCTCAACATCGATTTCTTCAACCGAAGATTGATTGCTACCCTTCAAAACGATAAACTGGTCGTGCTGCCCTGGGAAGAACTTCGCCGTCAGTTGGTTGCAGGCGAGCTCAGCCCTGACGTAAACGTAGTGCCTACCTGGCTCACGGAATGGAAAGCGTTTCGTTCGCAATACTTCATTCCACTGAACCAGACGCCCCTGTACCGCCAACTGTTGCCTGCAGAGTGAACGGTTGGAGAAAAAAGCAGCCTAACGCTTCAATATCCAATCGTTCAAGACATCTTCCACTTCGTGAAACAGATCGTGGATGCGCGTGAGCCGCTGGTAAATGGCTTCATCGGTAGCGCCCTGCTGGATGATGGCATGCAATGCCGCACAGGATTCCGCCAACACATCCACTCTTGACTCCAGTTCTTTGGGTACTTCCCTGGTGGCATATAGGGCCTGTTCCACCTGTCGTGCTTTTTCCACCAGCTCACCGCTTCGCTTGCGGATGGGATCGTAGTTGCCTTCGTCGGCCATCGGATGATAGGTGAATGCCAGGCTGTAGTGAAAGTCATCTACTGCCTGCTTCAGTTCCTGCTGGGCCAGAGCCGGAAGGGCAGCAGCGAACAGCATCAGAGCGATTGCAACAATCTTCATAACGCAAAAATAACCTGTTGCATCGGCCTTTTTCTGTTTCTTTTGAAACCGGAAGCGGCTAAGTTGCGTAAGCGCGGAAAACGACAGCATGAAGCCCATGACCCTTTCTGAGGCCTTGTGTCTCACGGTATGGCTTCAGCGCATCAGCCTGGCACTGACGCTGATGGGTCTGCTGGCACTGAAGTTCCTGCCTGCAGCGAATTGAAGAAGCAGCAGGTTGACGTAGTCAACACCTGCAAATCACCGATGAAAAGACCTTACACAAGAAAGTAAGATATTCAAAATATCTATGTATGAAATTCAGGCGCAAAGAGGAGTATTCTTAGTAAATAGCCACTTCTTCCGTTCCCTCGCTGGTTCTCCAGGCCCGATACATGCCTGTTCCGTTAAAGATGAGGGATAGCCTGCCCTGATTGTCGGCAGCTATGAGTCCGCCTTCACCTCCGGCCGGAAGGAGTTTGTCCATGACCACCAGCCGGGCAGCTTCCTGCAGGCTTAAGCCCCGGTAGGCCATCAGGCAATGCACATCGTAGGCGACAACGTAGCGGATAAAAAATTCCCCATGTCCCGTGCAGGAAACGGCACAGGTAGCATTGTTGGCATAGGTGCCTGCCCCGATCAGGGGGCTGTCGCCCACCCGGCCGTATCGTTTGTTGGTTATGCCGCCGGTGGAAGTGGCGGCGGCTACATTGCCGTTACGATCGCAGGCTACGGCACCCACTGTGCCCATGGGGATGACCTTTCCGTCATCCAGTTTCATGGTCTGTTGCTGCCGGGCGCGGCAAAATTGATCGTAGCGTCGTTGGGTAAAAAAGTAGGAGGGGTCTGTCCATTCCATACCCTGTTCGGCAGCAAATTGTTCGGCACCTTCCCCACACAACAAAACATGCTCCGATCGCTCCATTACCAGCCGGGCCAGGCATACCGGATTTTTAATACGGGAGACAGCACAAACCGCACCAGCCCGCAGTGTACGACCGTCCATGATGGAAGCATCCAGTTCGTGTTGGCCCATATGATTGAATACGGCGCCTCGTCCTGCATTAAAGAGGGGATGATCTTCCAAAGCCTGTACTGCCCGCTCCACGGCTGAAACGGCACTGCCGTCATGCAGCAACACTTCAAAGCCGGCCCTTAGGGCATCACGCAATCCGGCTTCGTATTGCTGCTTTAAATCGGTTGTCAGTTCTGCCGGGGGAAGCACTCCGGCTCCCCCATGAATAGCCAGCGCTATGCTCATGGCCATGACGTGATCGGCGAAATTGCTGATAAAAAGCAAAAGCCGCTACCTTTATTGTCAGCTTCTGTCAGCTCCTGCTCCGATGACCAGACGCCGGAATTCACTTCTTGCGATTTTCCTGATGTGTATCCTTTGCAGTATGCTGCCAGCAGCAGCACAAACGTTTACGAACAGTCTGGGCGGGCCCATTCAGGAAGTCAGCGTGCAAAACCTGTTTCCGGTTGAAGTTAGCAATCTGCCTTCAAGCATTGATTCCGTCAGTTTCGGATTGGTAAAGGTTTGTTTTCATATTGAACACACATACGTTGGCGATTTAGACATCATGCTGCAAAGTCCGGACGGCACAACCATCAGCATTGCCAACAACTTCGGAGGTTCGCAAAACAATTATTTTGAAACCTGTGTAGCCGAAAACGCTCCCGATGGCGAACTGGCCGATGGCTATGCGCCGTTTTACGGAACGTATTATCCCGATGAATCCATCAATCACCTCAACAATGGGCAGAACCCCAACGGCACGTGGTATTTGATTGTCGTGGACGAAGTGCCTCAGGATACCGGTAAACTGTTGTGGGTGTCGCTTACGTTTGACGTTAACCCGCCCCCGACCCACAGTGAAGCCAATTGCTCGGTAACCGATGCGGCCAACTGCGTTTGTCCTGACGGAAGCAGTGAATGCGACCTGTTGCCCAACATGATCAATTCACCCAAATACATTTCACTGAATTGGACCGAAAAGGTGGGGTTCATTCGGCTGGGAGTTGCCACGCCCAACATCGGTTACGGGCCTCTGGAAGTGCATGGCACCGGCCAATGCTATTGCGACACGGTAGCCGTCAGCTGTTCGGCACCCTGCCCCGACGGCAGTTGGCCTAAGGAAAAAATTCAGCAGGTCATATATCACAAAAAAGGATCCGTCATGTCCACCCATTCGGTAGAAGCCGGCACCATGACCTATCACCCGACACATGGCCACATTCACGTGGACGACTGGACCTTTAACTCCATCCGCATCCGGGGAGCCGACCCCAATCCTGCCAACTGGCCCATTGTGGCCCAGAGCGATAAAATCAGTTTTTGTCTGGTTAACCTGGGCAACTGCACATCCGGCAACCAGTATTGTGTGGATAAAGATGGCCTGGTGCGGGATAAAACCAACCTGCCCAATTTCGGACTGGGGGTGTACACCGGTTGCGCCTACGATCAGGGCATTTATGTAGGAAAATACGATGCATACAATCAGTATATTGACGGGCAGGAAATTTATTTTACCGATTTGTGTAATGGTTCCTACTACATCGTTTCGGTAACCAATCCTACAAAAAGCATCCTGGAAAGCGACTACGATGACAATGCCGCTGCTGTGCCCATCGTGCTGGTGAAACAGGATAACAATTGCTGCGCTTCGTTTTTTCGTGCCGACACCACTCAGGGCCTGGCTCCTTTTCAGGTTGCTTTTATCGATAGCACCGTTCCGATTCCGGTATCCTGGCTATGGGATTTTGGCGATGGCACCACATCCACCGATCAGTTTCCCGTACATGTTTATACCGAACCGGGGATCTACACCGTTACGTTGGTGACCACAGGTAGCACCGGATGTACGGATACGGTGATTCAGGCGGATTACATTATCGTGGATGTGGCCACAGGCGCTGCTCCGATGTTTAACCCCTCAGCGGTTATGCTGGAAGTTAGTCCCAATCCGTTCAGCACAACCACAACGGCAATGCTATCGCTGCCTCAGCCCCTTCCGGTTCGTTTGACGCTTACTGACCTGGCCGGTCGGCAGCGGGCAGTAGTGGCTGAGGGTACGATGCCTGCTGGTAAGAACCCCTTTGTGATTGGTTCGGAAGGGTTGCCATCCGGATCTTACCTGCTTCGGGCTGAAGTAGCCGGAAGCCGTTTCGTGCGCAAGCTGACCCGTTGGTAGGGTCAGCCATCGGTTGAATCGGGCACCCGATTACCTGCTGGTTGACGTTACTGCATGCAACTTCAGAGGCGTGGCTTGTGCCAATCCTGCAGGCAACAGGGTATGGGTGAGAAATACCTGGGGAATGGCTTCCTGGTGCAACAGGTTCAAAAAAGCCTGGTTGCGTTGCTCGTCCAGCTTATCGGCATAATCGTCAACCAGCAACAGCGGCGCCTGATTCCTTTGCTGACGGATCCATGCAAATTGAGCCAGCCGCAAAGCCAGCGTAAACGTTTTTTTTTGCCCCTGTGATCCGTATTGTCGCAAGGGTCGGTCGTTTAAAGAGAAGGCCACGTCGTCGCGGTGAATGCCGGCAGAGGTATGCCGTCGTTCCAGGTCGTGGCGGCGCCGCAAGGCCAGCAACCGGCTGATCGGTTGCTGCTGGCACTGCGACTCGTAGCGAAGGCTTACCCGCTCCTGACCTCCGCTGAGATGATGGTACACCTCAGCTACCTGCGGGCCAAGCTGGTCCACCAGGCGGTAACGATGCTCTTCAATGAGCCGGGCTGGTTCATCCAGCTGTTCGTCAATGGTCTTCAGCAAGGTGGCATCAGCATTGGCCGGATCAGATTGCCGCAACAGGGCGTTGCGTTGCTGTATCAGACGATTGTACGTAAGCAGGGCCTTCAGATAATCCGGAGCGATCTGAGCCAGGGTACTGTCCAGAAAGCGGCGCCGTTCGCTGCCGGACTCATCCACCAGCAAGTGGTCGGTAGGAGCGGCTACTACCACCGGCAGGCGACCTACGTGATCGGCAAGTCGGTTTTGCTTTAGCCCATGGTAAAACAGTTGCTTTTTGCCATCCCGAAACAGCCGAAGCTGCACATCCTGTCCGTCATCGAAATGGCCTTCGGCCAGCAAACAGTCCTTTCCGTGACGCAGCGCCTGCCGATCCGATCCGGCAAAAAAGCTTTTACCCAGGCACAAAAAATGAATGGCTTCCAGCAGACTCGTCTTTCCGATGCCGTTTTGACCGTAAATCAGATTGATCCCCTTACTGAACGAAAATTGCGCCTGCTCAAAGCAACGAAAGTCAACCAACCGAAGGTGAACCAGCATGAGCGGATGCGAAACGTCTTGGCTATTTTCCCTTAATTTCGCCCCGACAGCAGGCAATTGTGGCACGCACAAAAGTAAAGAAAGCTGAAAACAGCAACGGACAGGAAGTAACTGCTGTTGTCCGCCAATCACCCGCTTTCGACAAGAGCACGTACCTGTTTTGGTATGAAACCATGTTGCGTATCCGCCGTTTCGAAGAGCGGGCCGGTATGTTGTACAGTCAGCAGAAAATCCGCGGGTTCTGCCATTTGTATATCGGACAGGAAGCCGTGGCTGCCGGTTCCGTCACCGCCCTGCGTCCATCCGACCCTGTCATTACTGCTTACCGCGATCATGGGCTGGCCCTGGCCCGGGGCATGACTTCCCGCGAATGTATGGCCGAACTGTTCGGAAAGATGGATGGCTGCTCCAGGGGCAAAGGCGGATCCATGCATTTTTTCTCTAAACAACACAACTTCTTCGGCGGACATGGAATTGTGGGCGGCCAGATTCCTTTGGGCGCCGGAATTGCCTTTGCCGAAAAGTACAAGGGCACCGACAACATTTGCGCCTGTTTCTTTGGTGATGGGGCCGCCCGGCAGGGTGCCCTGCACGAAACGTTCAACATGGCCATGACCTGGCTGCTGCCCGTCGTGTTCATCTGCGAAAACAACCTGTATGCCATGGGCACTTCCGTGCAGCGCAGCAGCAACGTTACGGACATCTACCGTTTGGGCTGTGCCTACGACATGCCGGCACGCGCCGTTGATGGCCACAGTTGCGAAGAGGTGCATCAGGCGGTTGCCGAAGCAGGCCTGCATTGCCGTCAGGGGAAAGGGCCCTATCTGTTGGAGATCAAAACCTACCGGTACAAAGGGCACAGCATGAGCGACCCGGCCAAATACCGCAATAAGGAAGAAGTAGAGGCATATAAGGCCAGAGATCCCATTGAAATTTTGCTGGCGTTCATGCTGAACAAAAAGCTAACCAACCTCACGGAAGTAGAGGCCATCAACCAGCGGATTCTTGAGGAAATTGACGATGCCGTGGCTTTTGCTGAAGCTTCGCCATTTCCTGAACCCGAAGAGCTCTATCGCGACAACTACCTGCAGCCCGATTACCCTTTCTTGCGCGATGACCATTGATTGTTGCTGACGTTTTTTACGGTTCATTAGTTGATCTTTAATTGGTAAAATCTGTTATGACTGAAGAAAAAGCACCCGAAACCACTGCGCAAAAGCCGCAAACTGCTGCCTCTCCGTCACCGCCCAGCCTGGAAGAGCGACTTTCTGATTTTGAAGCCTGGGTGCATGACAACCGGAAGCTGTTGATTTATGCGGTCGGTGGGGTTCTGGGTCTGATCGTTTTGTTTCTGGCAGTAAGTCGTTTTTATCTGGCTCCCCGAAACGAAGAGGCCAACAATCAGATGTTCATGGCCCAGCAATGGTTTGGCCAGGACTCCCTGCGGCTGGCGCTGGAGGGTGATGGCAATTACCCCGGCTTCAGGCAAATCATCAGCGATTATCGCTGGACCGATGCAGCAAACCTGGCACATTACTATGCCGGCATTTGTTTGCTGCGGATGGGTTCGTTTGAAGAAGCGTTGGATCACCTCAAGGCCTTCAAGGGTCGTGATAAGCTGGTTACCGCCATGGCCTATGCCGCCATGGGCGATGCTTATTCGGAACTGGGGCAGATGGAGAAAGCTGTTTCGTATTACAAAAAAGCAGCATATCACGAGGAAAACGAGTTGATTTCTCCCGTTTACCTCAAACGGGCCGGCCTTTTGCTCGAGCGTCTGAACCGCGCGCAGGAAGCCCTTCAGCTGTATCAGGAAATCAAAACCCGCTTTCCCAATTCCGTGGAAGGAAGGGAAATGGATAAGTACATCGGCCGGGTGGAATCCGCTGCCGTACGGCGGTGATGGGCATGTTTTCTGCCCATCGTTTGTTTTGCTGGAAGGCAATGGTGGCTGTGGCCTTCATGGCTTCCTGCCAATCCGGTTCACAACAAAATCATGGCCAGCAGGCAGCCGATGAAGATTCGCTGCTGTTGAGTCGCTTTTCCGATCAGGAATTACGCACCCATTGGGAAAAGGCCCTTATAGACCTGCAACACATCAAGCCTGGCGGCCCGAAGAAAAACGACATTCCCGCAATAGATTTTCCGGAGTTTGTTTCGGCGGAACAGGTAAGCCCCATGCTGCAGCCGATTGATTTCGGCGTGTTGCTGACCCTGAAGGATGACAGTCGCTTTTATCCGTTCCGGATTCTGAATTGGCATGAGATCGTCAATGACGTTGTCGGCGGGCAACCTGTGGCAGTAACCTTCTGTCCTCTGTGCGGATCGGCCCTGGTGTTTGACCGTGTGATAGATGGCGACACACTGCAGTTTGGAGTCAGCGGTCTGTTGTATGAATCCAACCTCCTGATGTTTGACGAGCAAACCGAATCACTGTGGCTACAGGCCAGCGGGCAGTGTGTGGTGGGCGACCATGCAGGAAAAAGGCTCAGGCTGATCAACAGCGTGGTGCTGACTTTTGAGGAGGTACTGCAGCGCTTTCCCCGGGCCGGGGTTTTGCATTTCCGCACGGGGTACGATCGCGATTATTTGCACAATCCCTACGTGGATTACGAGCATACAGATGAATTGTATTTTCCTGTTTCCCGCCAGGATAGTCGGTTTGCCAACAAGGACATGATGTATGTGGTTTCGCTTGATAGCCTGACGGTAGCCTTTCACTGGAAATCGTTGGTGAAAAAAGGACAGGTCCAATTGCATACGCCGGCAGGTACTGTGGAGGTACGCGTCAGCGATTATCTGCCTCAGGCGGTGCTGGTGGAAAGCGGTCAACCTCTTGCCGGATATTTCAGCTATTGGTTCAGCTGGTATGCCGTGCATGCCGGCAACGGCCGGTTCTGGCCGGACAAGCTGTAA
>JANWXQ010000100.1 GCA_025057275.1 Chitinophagales bacterium | reverse complement strand
AATTCACGACCAATGCGCCGGTGCTGATCAATGAAGTGCAGGTGGATTTCAATACCGTTACGGCAACGAATTACCAATTGGTTATTTACGGTGATGACGGCACGGGCCGTCCGGGCACAGCGCTGTACGATGATGCGTCCTTTGGCATAACCCGCACGGTAACCACAGCAGGCACGCAGTTCCTCACCTTGGTGCCGGGGGCCTCTGTGCCTGCAGGAAACTTTTTCGTTACAGTCCGTCAGACCAATACCATCAACTGTGCATTTGCCTTCACCAGTGAAAATCCCATTCGACAGGGATCGTTCTTTTATCGTCCTACCGGATTTACGTCATGGATTGATCTGCATCCAAGTGAGTCAGGAGCAAGCTTGCCCTTCCGGTTTAATATTACGGTGAATCTGGACCTGCCCACACCACCTGAATGTGCCACCGGCTTTAGTCCGCCCAACGGAGGCGTTACCGGCACAGTACCGACGCTGAGCTGGGCCAGCGGAGGCGGAGGTCCCACATCCTACGATGTGTACTTCGGAACGACCACCAATCCACCTTTAGTGGCCAATACCACCGCTACTTCGTACAACCCCGGTACCCTGGTCAACGGCCAGACCTATTACTGGAAAATCGTTCCGAAAAATGATGACGGCGATGCCGTAGGCTGCTCTGAATTATCCTTTACTGTTGACGTAATGAACGCCTACTGCACGCCGGCAGCTTCGAATTGCGATTTTGACGGCTCAGGGCCTTTGTATGATCGAATCAGTAATGTAACTTTTGCCAGCATCAACCACTCCAGCACCTGCTCGCCAGGTGGCTATTACCTCCACACTTCTGATACAGCAACTATTGAAGTGGGCTCCATCAATGCCCTTTCGGTAAACTTTGGCAACGATGCCTATGAGCATGTTGCGGTTTGGATCGACTGGGATCAGAATGGCGCCTTTGATACCTATGAGTATTTAGTCAGCGGATTTAATCAGGGCAGTGGACTTGACGAAACCGTAACGGCCAACATTACCACACCGGTTACGGCATCGCTGGGGCTGCGCCGCATGCGCGTACGGGAAGCCTGGTCGGCTACCCAGTTGCCCGTAAGCATTGATCCCAACGAAGCCTGCACGCCGTTTGCTTTTGGTGAAACCGAGGATTACATTCTTAATGTGATCCCACCCAACACGTCGTTTA
>JANWXQ010000086.1 GCA_025057275.1 Chitinophagales bacterium | reverse complement strand
GATCGGTTAGCCTGATGTACTTGCCCCATCGGCTGCTGCTGCGATACACCTGATATCCGATAATGCTGCTGTCGGGCGCAGGCGTCCAACTGAGTTTCACGGTATTTCCCTGCTGGCTGAGCACCAGGGCTTGAGGTCCGGGATAGTAATGCATCCGCAGGGTTGGATCGCCCAGAAGGGCAATATGAACGGCATGAGCCCCATAGTTGGTAATATAGGTGCTGGTATTATTAATGCTTTTTAGATAACTCATGCCGATGGGATGCCCTAAACTCATATGGTGGAAATACCACAGAGGTCTTCCCGACCAGCAATTGGTGAGCACCGGCCCCCGGTTGGCCAGTGCCGCGCGCATGAGGTTGTTTTCACTGTCCCAATCGCCGAAATAGCTTCCAAACAGGCAGGTAAAGACCGTTTGCACCGAATCGTTGACAAAGTCAGTCGTGCTGGCTACGCCGCCGGCGCTGGTGTAGGAACCGGGGCCGCAGCCATACGACCACAGATAGCTTTCGCTGTTGAGCGTACTCAGGTAATCGCCTTCGGCCACGTTGCCCGCTCCGCAAAGCGTCGGAAAACTGCGCCAGCCGCTGGCCGCAAAGGCTTCACCGCTGAAATAGCCGAAGTGATCATCAATCAGCGCACGATGGTTTACGGAAATCTGCATATTTCGGTAGGCGTGATTCTTATCTAAATAGCGTTTGAGCAATTCCGTTTCTGATTCCGAAAACAAAGGCAGTTTACTGAAGTCGGCACGACCGACGAACAATTCTATTTTCCCGGGAATCACCGATTGATCCCACTTGCCATCGCCGATCAGGTTCCAGTTTTCAGTGCGGCTGGCTACGTTGTTGGACACGTACAAATCGGTGTACGATCCATCCATGTCGCCATAAAACCCATCAAAAGGCCAGGCCCCCTGATGATCGGGATGGCCATCGGGATAGAGGTTGCCCGAATAGGGCACAGGCACATGCCCCAGCAGAAACACGGCCCGCAGCTCCGGATCCAAAGCATATTCCTCATAAATCAGATTTCTTATCCACGACACATCATCCTGCGGCGTCACCTGCAATTGCCGCACGGCCCATCCATCGTTGCGCAGATCATCCTTGAGCCGCTTGACTTCGCTGTCCAGACCGGCTGCAGCCTGTTCGTCGATGACCAATAAACAGGTGCCGCGAAAATGTTGCGCCGGCGCCCGAATACCAGCCACCAGGTAACCGGTTCCACCGACCCCTCCCATGCGCTGCACACGGTATTCGTAAACACTGTCCACGGTCACATTCCCGTCGGTCCATGACGTATCCGGTGCCGAAACCAGGGCCACATAACTGCCCCAGGAGTCGGCTTGCAACGCTTTGCGATAGATGTAATAAAACAGCGCTGATGGTTCTGCATTCCATATTAACGTGATAGATGGGGGAGAAAGAGTTCCTTCTGCCCGGAGCATGACAGCCACTTGT
>JANWXQ010000012.1 GCA_025057275.1 Chitinophagales bacterium | reverse complement strand
TGTGCCGTAAACGTAAGGGGTTACGAGCGCCTGCGTTTCGATGAGCAACGGCCGGGCGCCTTCCAGGATAACCGCCGTGGCAATGCCGCTGACGGGCTGATGGCGTTCGGTAAGCAGCACCTGCGACGGGTTTTGAACGGCCACCATGCCGGCATCCGTGAGCTCGTAGATGCCCAGTTCCATGGCGGAGCCGAATCGGTTTTTGAGGCTGCGCAGGATGCGATAGGCATAGTGGCGGTCGCCTTCCAGTTGCAGCACGACATCCACCATGTGTTCCAGCACCTTGGGGCCGGCCAGCACACCATCTTTGGTAATATGGCCAATGAGCAGTACCGGTGTGCCAGTTTCTTTGGCGTAGCGAACAAGGGCAGCGGCTGTGTCGCGCACCTGACCCACGCTGCCTGCCGGGGATTCCAGTGAGGGGGATTGCAGGGTTTGTATGGAGTCGATGATGAGCAGCTGAGGCTGCAATTGGCGGGCCTGAGCCAGCACCTCGTCCACATTGGTTTCGGCCAGCAGCCAGCAGTCGGACTGCATAGGGCCGAGACGATCGGCGCGCAGCTTGATTTGCTGCAGGCTTTCTTCGCCGCTGACATAGAGCACGCGTTGATTCTGCAGCCGGAGGGCCAGTTGCAACAACAAGGTGCTTTTGCCAAAACCGGGCTCACCGCCCAGCAACACCACAGACCCCTGTACAAGTCCTCCGCCCAGCACGCGGTTGAACTCGTTGTCCGGAGTCGGCAACACCACCATACCGGCGGGCGAAAGTTCATCCAGCCGTTCAGCTGCAGCAGCGGAGGTACTTCGTCGGCTTTTAGTCTTTTGCACTATTTCTTCGGCATAGGTGTTCCATTCACCGCAGGAAGGACAACGCCCCAGCCACCGCACCGACTGGGCGCCGCAGTTCTGGCAGAAGAACAGGGTTTTGGTGGCGGCCATACAATATTGCAAGGTACAAACAGCAGCGCGGAAGATGCCGGCAGGGGCAGAGGGGGCTTTTGCCCTACATTTGCCCCACATTTTTTGCTATGCGATACATCGTTTTGCTGACGGCGGCTGTGTTGGCCGGATGCGTTCCGGCCAAAAAGCTGGAAGAAGCCAATGCCCGCCTGGCTCAGATGGAGCGGGATAATGAACAATTGAGAAAAAGTCTGGAATCGTTGAAATCGGATCACGAACACCTGATGGGACGGATGCAGCATGCCGGAGAGGTAGTGGAGGCCCTGCGTGCCGACACCTCAGCCAAAGGTCAGCGGCTGCGTACGCTTACGGCCCGCATGGAAGAGCTCAATGAGCTTTACGAGAGCCAGGTGCAGCAAAACCGGCTGCTGACCTCGCGCAGCACGGCCGAGCGACGCGCGCTGCTGGATTCCCTTACGGCCCATCAGGAGCGGCTGATGCAGCAGCAGAAGTCGCTGGATGCCCTGCAGGCCGATCTGGCGCAACGGGAGAAAAAGCTGCAGGAACTTAACGTGCTGTTGCGACAGAAAGATTCCATTTCCCAGGCATTGCTGGGCACCATTCAGCGGGCGCTGAAGGGTTATGAAAAAAGCGATCTGAGCGTGGAATACCGCAACGGCAAGGTGTATGTGTCGTTGTCGGAAAAGTTATTATTCCAGTCGGGTCGTACCGATGTCGATGCCAAGGGTCGAGCAGCCTTGCAGCAGTTGGCTGAAGTGTTGAAAAAGAATCCAGACATCAGCATCACGGTGGAAGGCCACACGGATAATGTGCCTTTGCTGGGTACGGGATTTATGAAAGACAATTGGGACTTAAGTGTACTGCGGGCCACCAGCATTATCCGCATTTTGACAGAATATGGCTTAGAACCCCGGCGCATCATAGCATCGGGACGGAGCGAATATTTTCCGGTGGCCAGCAATGCCACGGCCGAAGGCAAGGCCCGCAACCGGCGAACGGAAATTATTCTCACCCCCAAACTGGATGAGCTCAGCCGCCTGATCGGAGGTTTTTGAACCGCGGTGGCCACCAATTCATAAGCAGAAATTTTTAATCAACCAAGTCCTCCGGTGAATCTGCTGGATAAGTTTCTGCGGCGGCGCACCAGCGCAGAAGCAGAGATGTCGTTTCTGGAGCACCTGGAGGAACTGCGGTGGCACTTGCTGCGTTCGCTGATGGCGGTGCTGGCGCTGGCTGTGTTTTTCTTTATCAACAAGCGGCTGCTATTTGACGTCATTCTGCTGGGGCCGCAGCGCGAGGAATTCTGGACGTTTCGCCAGATGTGCCGGCTGGCCCATGCCACGGGGCTAAGCGGTCTGTGCGTTAAAGATTTTTCGTTTACACTGACCAACATTCAGCTGGCGGCGCAATTCATGATTCACCTGAAAGCTGCCTTTGTGTTGGGATTGGTTTTGTCGTTTCCTTATGTGTTGTGGGAACTTTGGCGGTTTGTGGAGCCGGCATTGTATCCATCGGAGCGAAGGGCCGCTTCAGGTGTGGTGCTTATGGGTTCGCTGCTGTTTTATGGGGGCGTGTTGTTTGCTTATTTCCTGGTAGTGCCGTTCACGGTGTTGTTTCTGGGTGAATATCAGGTGAGCAGCGCCATTGCCAATCAGATCAATCTTTCCTCCTACATCGGAACGGTTACGGGCCTTTGCTTTGCAACGGGGCTGATGTTTGAATTTCCCATGGTCATTTACGTGCTGGCGCGCATCGGTGTGGCCACGCACGAGCTGCTGGCTGAATACCGCCGGGTGGCTGTGGTGGTGGTGTTGCTGCTGGCCGCCATGATTACGCCATCGCCCGATATTTTTTCGCAGTTGCTGGTGGCTTTGCCGCTATACGGATTGTATGAAGTGGGCATCATCATTTCGCGTAGGGTGAGCCGCATGGAACCGGAAACATCCGGGGCGTAAGCGCGCCGGCTGCATGGTTTTTCGTTTTACCTTCACTAAAGAAATGCAGGGTCTGATGAGCAACAAAATCGTAGCAATCGGCTGCGATCATGCAGGCTATGCTCTCAAAGAACGTATTAAGGAAAAGCTGCAGCAGACGGGTTTTACGGTTCGCGATTATGGCACCTATTCGGAGGAACCTGCCGACTATCCTGATTTTGTGCATCCGCTGTGCCGGGCCATGGAAACGGAAGGCATAGACAGGGGCATTCTGCTGTGTGGCAGCGGCAACGGGGTGGCCATGACGGCCAATAAATATGCGCATATACGTGCTGCGCTCTGTTGGTCAACAGAACTGGCGAAATTGGCGCGCAGCCACAACGATGCCAACGTGCTGTGCCTGCCGGCGCGTTTTCTGGAGCCGGAGCTGGCACTGCAGCTGGTGGAACTGTTTCTGACTACGCCTTTTGAAGGCGGACGTCACCAGCGGCGGGTGGAAAAAATTGCTTTGAAAAATTTTTCCTGTTGAACGGCGCCGCTATTTTTTCCTGGCGTGAAGCGGCTGACCATAGCCCTGGCACTGCTACTGGCAGGGAATGCGAGCCTGGCGCAGTATCGGGCTACAGGTAAGGCTTCTTTTTATGCAAAAAAGTTTGATGGCCGGCTTACCGCCAATGGGGAGGTTTTTTCTAACCGCGAGCTGACGGCTGCCCATCGCACCCTTCCGTTCGGCACCTGGGTACGCGTGACCAACCTGAGCAATGGCCGGCAGGTGACCGTGCGCATCAACGACCGGGGGCCGTTTATCCGGAACAGAATTATTGATCTGAGTCAGGCGGCGGCCGATTCGCTGGACTTCCGCCGGCAGGGACTAACAATGGTACTGGTGGAACAAATTGATCCGCCTGTTCCGGATACTCCATCGCCGGCCACGCCGGAGCCTGAGCCTTTGGTCTGGCAGCCGGAGCTGTGGTCAGGTTTGTGGGAGGGAACACTGCATGTTTATGACCGAAACGGTTTCGTGCAGCAGGTAGCGATGGCACTGCATGTTGCACCAGCCGATGTTGCCGACCGTTATCGCTGGCATATTAGTTACGCCGGAGAGGTACGGCCCTATCATCTCGTGCTGGTGGACGATTCGGCGGGTCAATGTGCCATTGACGAAAACCAGGGGGTTTTGCTCATGGGGCGATGCCTGCCCAGGCATCTGCACTTTCGTTTTGCTGTGGAGGGTCATTTGCTGGATTGCACGTACGATCTGTTGGGCGATTCCACCCTGCTGTTTGCTATGGACAGCGGGCCCAGCGAGCATACCTGGATAACAGGCATGGCTTCAGCCACTGACGGAGGGCGGGTGCTCGTTTACGATATCAGCCACATTCAGCGTGCTGTGCTTTACCGCCGTCCTACCCATTAGGATTTCGGGTTTTCATTTATCTATTTTCGCAGGCAAAACGCAGCGACATGAACAAAGGACCGATATCGTCGTTCATGAAGAAAAATTTTTTGCATTTCAATGCTGCTGCGCTGGTGGATGCCGCGCAGGCATATGAAGAGCACCTGCAACAGGGTGGCAAGATGATGATTACGTTGGCCGGCGCTATGAGTACGGGCGAAATCGGCATTACCCTGGCCGAAATGATCCGGCAGGACAAAGTGCACATCATCAGTTGCACAGGCGCCAACCTGGAGGAGGATGTGATGAATCTGGTAGCACATCATCATTACAAGCGCGTGCCCAATTACCGCGATCTGACACCGGAAGACGAATGGAAACTGCTGCAGGAGCATTACAACCGCGTTACCGACACCTGTATTCCCGAAGAGGAAGCCATGCGCCGCATTCAGAGTTTCCTGCATCAGTATTGGAAGGAGGCGGAACAAAAGGGGAAGCGCTTTTTTCCGCATGAATTTTTCTATCAGGTGCTGCTGAGCGGGGAGTTGAAAAAGTTTTATGAAATTGATCCGAACAACTCCTGGATGCTGGCAGCGGCAGAGAAAAATCTGCCCATCGTGGTTCCCGGTTGGGAGGATTCCACCATGGGTAATGTGTATGCCAGTCTGGTGATCCGCAACGAAATCCGGCACGACACGGTGCGCAGCGGCATTGAATACATGGTGTGGCTGGCCGACTGGTACCGGCAAAACAGCTCAGGAAAAGGCGTTGGCTTTTTCCAGATCGGCGGTGGCATTGCCGGTGATTTCCCCATCTGTGTTGTGCCCATGATGTATCAGGATCTGGGATGGAAGGATGTTCCCTTCTGGAGTTATTTCTGCCAGATCAGCGACGCGACCACCTCTTTTGGCGGCTACAGCGGGGCAGTGCCCAATGAAAAAATCACGTGGGGGAAGCTGGACAAAAGCACACCCAAGTTCATGATTGAGTCGGATGCGTCTATTGTGGCGCCTCTGATTTTCGCCTGGGTGCTGAACTACTGAGCTCAACGCAGCAAGGCCATATCGCGCAAAATGGCCCGGGCAATGTGACGGCCTGCATCGGAAGGCCATTGGGCCGCTTCGGGCAGAAATTCGTAGTTGAGGGCGAAATACCAGGCCTGATTCCCATCTTCCACCCAACCGATATACCAACCGGTGGTGGCGGTATCGGCCGGACTGGCCAGGGCGTAGAGCATGCGGGAGGAGTCGGCGGATTCACGCAGCAATCCCATGAGTTGATAAAGTTGCTGGGGAGGGGTGCGCAGGGCTCCTGTGCGCATTTTCTTAAGGAAATACACCTGTTCGTCGGCAGAGATGGCTGTGCGTCGGGGTCGAAACGGGTCGTCGCTGGTAAGCTGAAAAAGCTGGTTGCCGTAACCTATGCGCTGCAGGTAGCGTTGCAGCGGCTGTTCGCCAAGAAGTTGGGCCAGCAGGTCAGCGCTCTGTGACGGACTGCTGCGGACCAGTCGGGCAAGCGTAGTTGGTTGATCGGCATAATGCAGCAGGGCTGAGGTATCGTTGGCCAGGCCGTTTTGCATAGCCAGCAATGCACAGGGTAAGACAAAGGTGTGGTGCGGGGCAAAGCGCTGCACACAACGGTCGGCATTAAAATCGCTGAACTGCATCGTTTGGGCATCGTAAACCGTGATGCAGCCCCTGGTTTGAAAGCGGTCAAAATGGACCTGCCATTCGGGGTGATGGTTTCCCACCGGAGGGGAACAAGCCTGGAAACACAGCTTCAGCCCGCAGGCTGACAAAAGCCACAGGCAACATATATACCCTCTTTTCATATTTTCTTCATTTACCAGCGCCCGCCGGCGCCTCCGCCGCCAAAACTACCGCCGCCGAATCCACCGAATCCGCCGAAACCACCGCCCCAGCTTTTGCCGCCGCCAAATCCGCCACTCCAGGGATTCAAGGGAGGAGTCCGAAAAGGAGGGAACGAGTGATCGTGCCAACCGCGGCCGTCAATGTGACCGCGCATGCCGCCATATTTTTTGATGATCCAGAAAAACCAAAGAAGAAAAGCCAGCAGCAGGATGATGATGAGGATAAGGGTCCAGTCCAACGGGCTGGACCGGTAGGGCTGTTGGTGCAGGGGAGCGACAAATTCGCCCCGGCTCAGGCTGATGATAACATCGGTGGCGGCATGCAAACCGTCGTAATAGCGATGTTCGCGAAAGGCGGGAATAATGAACTGATCGATGATGCGGCGGGCCAGCACGTCGGGCAAAGGGCCCTCCATGCCTTTGCCCGTGGCGATGAAAACTTCGCGCTCTTCACGGGCTACGAGGATGAGCACGCCGTTATCGTCTTCTTTGTTACCGATTCCCCAATGATCACCGATACGGAAGGCCAGCCGCGCAATTTCATGGCCGTTCAGCTTGGGAATGGTCAATACAGCGATCTGGACGCCGGAACTGTCGGAAAAGACTACCAGTTTTTTTTCCAGCTGCTGCCGTTCGGTTTCGCTGAGCATGCCGGCCCAGTCGTTGACCAGCCGGTCGGGAACGGCGGGCAGCGGTTTACGGGCATCGGGATACCAGCCGGGTTGCAGCCGGGCAAGGGCCGGACCGATGAGCAACAAAGCAAGTAGTGCCGTTCGGATCAGCAGAGGCATTTCCAACAAATCAAACTATTTCTACCCTATTGCTCAACTCATCGGGGTTGGACGGCGCAGCGGGAGCATAGCGCATCAGGGCAGCACCGCAACGGGTTACGGCATGGTGCAAGGCTTCTGCCAGCGGTTTGTTGCGGAACTGTTCGGTGAGTTCATCGCGCAGGTTATTCCAAAAGCCATCGGGCAGTTGATGATGCAGGCCTGTATCGGCCAGTACGGCAAAATGGTGAGACTGGTAGGCCACATAGATCAGCACGCCGGTGCGCTGACGGGTTTGGTGCAGATTGAGCTCAAAGAATTTTTTCTGTGCCTGCACATAAGGATCGGTGGGACATTCCGGTTCCAGAAAAATCTTTATCTCTCCGGTAGTTTGTTTTTCAACGTCTGCAATTGCCTGCGCTAGGAACTGTTGCTCCTGTGCGGTTAGCAAAGGACGATCGGTCATGGCCTGCCGGGCAGCAGTTACTTGATGTCAAAAGAGATGTCAGGAGCTTTTTCCGTTCCCGGTGACGCCTGGAAATAGCCTTTGGTTTTGAAGCCAAACAGGGCGGCAATCAGGTTATTGGGAAACCGGCGGATGTAGGCATTGTAATTCTGAACAGAAGTATTGAAATCGTCGCGTGCTTTGTTGATGCGGTTTTCTGTTCCTTCTATCTGCACCTGAAAATCGCGGAACTGAGCGGTAGTCTGCAACTGCGGATATTGTTCCATAACGAGCAGCAATCGGCTGAATGCGGAGCTGAGCTGGTCCTGAGCCTGTTGAAATTCGGCAATGGATTCCGGAGAAAGCTGGTTGGCATCAACCTGCACGGCGGTTGCACGGGATCGGGCTTCCACGACCTCTTTCAATGTACTTTTTTCAAATTCGGCCGATGCTTCCACCACACTGACCACACTGTTGTACAGGTCGGTACGCCGCTGGTACTGGCTTTCCACCTGAGCCCATTTGCTGCTGATGTCTTCACTCATGGTCACCATGGTGTTGTACTGACAGCCGGAAAACACAGCGGCCAGCATCAACGCCGCACCGGTAATCAATATACTTTTTCTCATCTGTACGGGGTTAGGGTATAAAGGTACGTTTCCGGTGCCATTTGGTTGGTTTGGTACTGCCGGCAAGTCGCCTCATCTTCGTTAGCTAAAGCATGAGAGTATGCATCCATTGGTAGAGGCGTTCCGTAATTACCGCCAGCAGATGAATGAACGCATCCTGTCGCGAAACAACAAGGTCATAAACCGGTTATTTAATCTGGATACCAATGTCTATCAGGAGGGGCACCTACCGGTGCTCACCAAGGAGTACATTGGCCTGGCGGCATCGCTGGTGCTACGTTGCGATGATTGCGTGAAGTATCACCTGATGCGGTGCCGGGAGCTGGGGGCAGGCACTGAAGAGGTGTTTGAAGTGTTTTCCGTTGCCAGCATTGTGGGCGGCACGATCGTGGTTCCGCACCTGCGCCGCGCTGTGGAGTTCTGGGATGCGTTGCAGGAAGCATGAGGGAAGGTGTTCCGCTGCCGGTAGCGTAAACCGTTGACCCTGCCATGAACGAGCAAAACCACCGCCTGTTTTTGCTGGATGCCTATGCGCTCATTTACCGGGCCTACTTTGCCCTGAGCCGGCAGCCGCTGTACAACAGCAAAGGCATGAACACCTCGGCTGTGTACGGATTTACCAACACTTTACTGGACCTGCTGGAAGAGCAGCAGCCCACGCACGTGGCCGTCTGTTTTGACACGGCAGCACCAACGGTTCGCGACGAGCTGTATGCGGATTACAAGGCCCAGCGCGAGGCGATGCCGGAGGATATAGAAGCAGCAATACCGTACATTAAAAAAATTGCTCATGCCTTTCGGATTCCCTGTATGGAATTGGATGGCTACGAAGCCGACGACCTCATCGGTGCGCTGGCGCGTCAGGCAGAACAGGCCGGCTATGAGGTGTTTCTGGTTACCCCCGATAAGGATTACGGCCAGTTGGTCAGTGAGCGGATACGAATTTTCAAACCGGCTTACCGGGGTAAAGGATTCGAGCTGTTGGGTCCGGAGGAAATAAAGGCGCGCTGGGAGATCAGCGACCCGAAACAAGTGATTGACGTTTTGGCGCTGATGGGTGATGCGTCCGATAACATTCCCGGCATTCGGGGCATTGGTGAAAAGACCGCCAAAAAACTGATTCAGCAGTACGGGTCGGTGGAGCAGGTACTGGAGCATGCTGCGGAGCTTAAGGGCAAGTTGCAGGAGAACGTGCTGGCCGGCCGGGAGATGGCTTTGCTGAGCAAACAACTGGCTACCATTGACACCTCGGCACCGGTGGTTTTTGATCCGCAACAGCTGCGGAGGGAAGAACCGGATAAAAAGCAACTTACGGAACTGTTTCAGGAACTGGAGTTTCGCACGTTGGGCCGTCGCATTCTGGGCGAAGGCTATTCCGTGATCGGGGCACCCCGGCAGTCGCGCCTGTTTGATGAACCGACCCCCACTGCGGCAAATGTTGCTCATTCCGGAGGAAGAAACATTTTTAATACGCCGCATACATACCGCATTGCCGCTACGGCAGAACAACGGCAGCAGTTGCTCGGGCAACTGCTGGAGCAAAAGGAATTCTGTCTGGACACCGAAACCACGCACCTGGACGCCAATCAGGCGGAACTGGTAGGCATGTCGTTTTCGTTCCGCAAAGGCGAGGCATGGTATGTGCCGGTGCCTGCTGACCGAAGCGAAGCGCAACGCGTGGTGGATCAACTGCGTCCGGCGCTGGTTAACCCCCGCATGCTCAAGGTGGGTCAGAACATCAAGTATGACCTGCTGGTGCTCAAGTGGTATGGCGTGGAGCTGGCAGGCCCGTTGTTTGACACCATGTTGGCGCACTTTCTGCTGGATCCCGACGGCCGCCACAACATGGATTATCTGGCGGAAACCTATCTGCAGTATCAACCGGTTTCCATTGAGGAACTGATCGGCAAAAAGGGACCGCAGCAGGGCAACATGCGCGACGTGCCGCTGGAACGCATTGCCGAATATGCCGCTGAAGATGCCGATATCACCCTTCAACTCAAGCAGGTGCTGGCCCCCAAACTGCCGGAGCAAAACCTGAACAAATTGTTTGATGAGGTGGAAATGCCCTTGGTGCCTGTGCTGGCCGAAATGGAATATCAGGGCGTCAACATAGATGCTGAATTTTTAGATAACTACTCCCGCCAGCTGCAGAAAGAGATAGAACAGTCCGAACAGACCATTTATCAGCTTGCCGGCCATCGGTTCAACATTGCATCACCCAAACAGCTGGGTGAAGTGTTGTTTGACCGCCTGCAAATTCCTTACGAAGGAAAAAAAACCAGGACCGGGCAATACGCCACCGATGAAGATACCCTGCGCAGGCTGGCGGGCCGGCATCCGATTGCCGACCATTTGCTGAATTACCGGGAGCTGACCAAGCTGAAATCTACCTACGTGGATGCTCTTCCCCGGATGGTGAATCCGCGCACCGGCCGGATCCACACTTCGTTCAATCAGGCCATTGCCGCCACCGGCCGGCTGAGTTCCATTGAGCCCAATCTGCAAAACATCCCGATCCGCACCGAGCGGGGCCGCGAGATCCGCAAGGCATTCGTCCCGCGATCGGAAAAACATCTGTTGCTGAGTTGCGATTACTCGCAGATTGAACTGCGCATCATAGCGGCCTTAAGTGGCGATGAAAACATGCTGGAAGCGTTCCGCCAGGGGCAGGACATTCACGCTGCCACGGCGGCCCGCATCTTTGGCGTGGACCTTCAGGCCGTTACGGCTGAAATGAGGCGCCGGGCCAAAGCCGTCAATTTCGGGATTGCTTATGGACAAACAGCTTTTGGTCTGTCGCAAACCCTGGGCATTTCGCGAAAGGAGGCGCAACAAATTATTGACACCTATCAGCAACAGTTTCCCGGCGTGACGCGACTGATGAATGAGCACATTGCCTTCGGCCGGCAACACGGGTACGTACAAACCCTGCTGGGCCGGCGCCGCTGGCTGCGGGATATTCATTCAGCCAATCAGACCGTCAGGGCCCAGGCCGAACGGCTGGCCATCAACACCCCCATTCAGGGCAGTGCCGCCGATCTGATCAAGGTGGCCATGATCCACATTCACGAACAGCTCCAAAAACAGTTTCCTGATTCCTACATGATTTTGCAGGTGCACGATGAATTGGTTTTTGACGTGGCCGAACCGGAACTTCATGCAGTGCGAAAAATGGCGGAAGACCGCATGCGACATGCCCTGCCCCTGGCGGTGCCTTTGGAAGTGAGCAGCGGTTCAGGAAAAAACTGGCTGGATGCGCATTGATCATTGCCTGATCCAGATGCGGCTGAATGAACCCCTGGGCGTTTCTACCATTAGCAGATAAGGGCCAGCAGGAAGGTCACCGGTGTCCAGATAAAGCGGAAAACGGCTTTCCGGCTGCCAGCGCCGCACTGGTTGTCCCAGCAGGTTGTACAACGAGATTTCACCGGCTACCGCATCAGGCAGAACCACGGTGATCTGTTGTGTTCCCGGATTGGGAGCGATGAAAACAGGAGAAGGTTCGGCCTGATTCAGGCCCACCTGACAGTTGTAATCGCTGATGGCCTGTGAGAGAGCAGCAAAAACGTTGAGGCGCCCCCCGGTAGCTACTTTGTCCTGCAATTGCGCCAAGGTGTCCACGCTGCCGAGGATCCAGCTTCTTACCTGTAAAGCGGTGGCTGACGGATCGCTTTTCATGTCCTGCCCAAAGGCATAACAGTTCAGCGAATAAAGCAGGGCAATGGCGCCTGAAACGAACGCTGCCGAGGGTGAAGTGCCGTTGGCATTGCCGTAACTGTTGCCGGCGTAGGTGGTCAAAATGCCGCTGCCGGGAGCACCCAGATCAATATGCTCCGGTCCATAGCCTGCTTCCAGTTGGTCGCTGGCATTGGTGTTGGTTACCGAGATCAGATAATTGCTGGGACAGGTGGTCGGGATATCGCCGACCACGTCAACGTTCACCTTGGAATTGGTGGTGGAAGCCACATTCAGGATGCCGTATTTGCCCATGGTGTCGTACATGGCGCACCACAAGGGAAAATTTTCAGGCTTGCCGTTGTTGATGCCAAACGAAGAATTGCAGACCACGATGAAAGCGCCCTGCTGTCCGTTGGTGGCATCGTAGCGGATGCGGGATTCCAGCACATAGGTATAGGCGGCCACAACCTGCGCTTCGGTGCCTACGCCGCGAACCGGAAGCACCTGAACATTCCAGTTCATGCCGGCTACTCCCAATAGGTTATTGGACCGGGCGGCTGCCACTCCCGTCATCTCGGTGCCGTGATTATAGGCAGGGATGGTACCGCTGTTGCTGATGCTGTTCCAACCGTCGTAATCGTCAAGATAACCGTTGGAATCGTCATCCAGGCCGTTGAGGGGTATTTCGGCTTTGTTTTTCCAAAACCACAGGTCGGCATGGTTTAAATCAAAGCCGTCGTCCACAATAGCGATCACAATGGTGTCGCCGTTTGGGCTGAGGCCTCCGGTGGTGATGTCCCATGCAGAAAGGGCGCGCACATCGGCACCGGCCGTGCCGCCGGTTTGCCCGATGTTATGCAGACCCCATTGCTGGGGAAACAGCGGATCGTTCGGGGTTGTTCGCAACTGTACGTTCCGGTTCAACTGAGCAGCAGCAACGGCAGGGTGTCGGTTAAGTTGTTCCAAAAGCCGGTATTCACTGCCTGAACTGCGCAACCACCAGATGTTCATGCGGGGTGAAATGCACACGCAATACATGCTGTCGGATAAAGCGGATTTGAGTTCGTTGCACACCTGCTGACCGCTGAACTGGGGGCGCAGCAGGGCCAGTGCCTCACCGGGAAGGGGTTCAACGTGCTGCCCTGCCAGCCGGCCGGTTACCAGCCCAAAAAGCAATACAAACGTTCTACAACGGCAACAGCTCATGATCAGCGATGAATGATGATTTTTTCTATGATAGACACCTCTGTTCCTTCTGCCTGCAGCAGGTAAATGCCCGACGGCCAGCTTCCGGCATCCACGGAAAGCTGGTTTCGGTTTTCGGTCTGAAAAAGGCAGACCGGCTTGCCAGCTGCTGTGGCAATGGTGATCCGGCCGATTTCTGTTCCCGGAGGCCAGCTGATGCGGAACTGCTGCGCTGCCGGGTTGGGTACCACGGCAAGTTTCGGCGCCGGAGCAGGGAATGCCCCAAGGCAGGCATCTACAAAAATTTCACTGACCGCTTCAGCGGTGCAGCCCAATGCGCTGGTCACCGTGTAAATGATCTGATGCATTCCGGTTCCAAGGGCAGAAGGGTCAAATAGGATTGCAGGCTGGCCATTGACCAGAAAAGTTCCTCCCGGCGGATCTGCAGTAAGGGTAATGGCCGGATGTTGCAGGCATACGGTGTCGGCGGGAGCTATTATCAACGGTTCCAAGGGCGCTTCAGCGTAAATCGGTTTAGATACAGCTATACACGACGAATAGGGTGACTGTACCTGCACCGTGTAGGTGCCACTTTGTTCTACGATGCAGCTCGCAGCGCTGGCTCCGGGTATGAGCTGTCCATCCAAAAACCATTGATAGGCGTAACCTGTAAACGACAGTGCATTTAACTGGCTTAAGCCGCAAATGCTGTCGGTGGGCGAGAAAAACTCTTCGTGAATAACTGCCGTCGGTGCACAACTGGTATCAGCTATGCGGTAAATTTTTCCATCGGTCAGGCCGGCCACGTACAATTCGCCGTTGCGGTCCTCACCAAAAGTTGAATAATTGAAGTTGGAGAAATCTGCGAGCAGGGTAGCGGTGTAGCCGCTGCCATTCCACTCCAGCATGCGGAATTTACCGCTGCAATAATCGTTAAAAATGTACTTACCAAACAGCTTGCCGTAGCGACCACCGCGGTACACAAAGCCGCCGTTAACAGAGCAATCGCCGCCCGTGTGGAAGTATTCGTAAACGGGAAAAGTCATGGTGCTTGCCGGAGGGCAGCCTGCCGTTTCGTATGGGGCATTTCCTTCATAACAATCCCAACCGTAATTCTGACCGCCGGTGTCGGGAGCGGTGGCCAGATGGATTTCTTCCCATGAGCCCTGGCCGACATCGCCGATCCACAAATCGCCGGTAAGCCGATCAAAACTGAATCGCCACGGGTTACGCAGGCCATAGGCCCAGATTTCCGGCTTGCCTCCTCCGGCTACGAACGGATTATCGGGCGGAACCAAATAGCCGGTATCCGGGCTGACGTCAATGCGAAGCATTTTACCCAGCAGCGTGTTGGTGTCCTGACCGTTTTCATCGGGGTCGCCTCCGCCACCGCCATCGCCGGGACCAATGTACAGATAACCATCAGGACCGAATTTGATGCATCCGCCGTTGTGATTGGTGTAGGTGGGATGTGGAATGTTTAAAAGAATTTCCAACGTTGAGGTGTCGGCCAGGTCAGGATTTAGTGAATCGGTGAGGCAGCGTGCAACAATGAGGTCGTTCTGCCCTCCTTTTCTGGTGTAAAAGATGTAAAAGCGTCGAGTTTGCTGGTAATAGGGATCAAAGGCCAGGCCCAGTAAACCCTGCTCTCCCCCAGTACTCACCTTTTTGGAAATGTTGAGAAACGGCGTAGACTGCTTGTTACCCAGAGAATCACAGATGTAGATGTAACCGTTTTTCTGAACAATGAAAAGCCTGCTGTCGCCGCAATGGGCAATATCTACCGGATTGGTGTAACCGGTAGAAAAAGTTTCCAGACTGATTTGCGGTGTTTGGGCTGAAGCGGTATCGGCTGTTGTGCCAACCACTGCAAGCACAATGAAGGAAAAAAGACGTTTCATTAACGGGGAAAGTTCGTAAAAAAACGATGTCGTTCGGTTTCAGGGGGAGTAGGCCAGGGCAGGAGAAAGCCATTTTTCCGCTTGTGCTAACATCCAGCCTTTCCGGCGGGCATAATCTTCCACCTGATCGCGGTCCAACTTTCCCACCCCGAAATAGCGGGCCTCCGGATGGGCAAAGTAGTAGCCGCAAACGGCTGCAGCAGGTAGCATGGCAAAATTTTCTGTCAAGACAATGCCGGTGTTTTGGGTAACCTCCAAAAGATCAAACAACGTTTGTTTTTCGGTATGATCGGGACAGGCCGGGTAACCGGGTGCCGGACGGATGCCACGGTAGCGTTCGGCGATTAGTTCTTCATTGGTAAATGCTTCATCGGGAGCATAGCCCCACCAGTGGCGACGTACCTGCTCGTGCAGGGTTT
>JANWXQ010000011.1 GCA_025057275.1 Chitinophagales bacterium | reverse complement strand
GCTGGCACCGGGCATTTATTTTCTGGAAGCACAGGGTACATTCAGCCGAAGCGTAGCAAAATTTGTCAGGAAGTAAGTTCAGGGCCGGCGCCGGAAAATGCCGGGTTACTTAAAATCAAAAGGTAATTTGTTCATCGCACGTATGGCGACTTTGGCTGGGTGCCGCTGCTGCAGTACAGAACTTGGTTTAACGCTCTTGTTAGGCATCCGCAAATACTTAAAGTGCCCTTCTTATATCTTCAAAGCCGCTTGATGTTCATAGAAAACAATAGTCATGGCTAACCGGCGCCGGTTTCTGCAATCGCAACTTTTTGCATGCATTCTCACACTCATCCTATGTTTTCCCCAGAGGTCCTATGCCCAGTACCTGCCTTCCAATACCGTATAACACTATGTGCAAACCGATGACGGCGTCATGCTCTACTTATTGGAAATCGGGAATCCAAAAGCCAAACAGACAGTTCTCGTCTTGCATGGCGGTTTTGGCGCCGAGCATTCCTATCTAATTGACGCCGTTTTACCGCTTTCCCGACAAACCCGCTTCCTGCTTTTTGATCACCGAGGGTCTTTGCGTAGCCCCGCTCCGGACAGCCTCATCAGCTATCAGGGCTTTCTGAATGACATAGAAGGCATCAAAAAGAAGTATGGGTTGAATCATCTCTCCTTTCTGGCCCATTTTAATGGCTGTACGGTTGCCCTGGATTACCTGTATCATTTTCCGCAGCACGTGCAGCGCATGGCTCTCACGGGTTGCCCCCTGTCCTTCATTGACCGCAACTATTTTACCGGTCTGGATTCTGCCATTACCCTATACAAAACAGAATCAGAACGCATGCAACAGGCCATTCAGCATAAGATAGAAATCCCTCGTGTAAAATACCATCTGAATGCAGATCAACCTCCGAGCAACAAGCAACGCACGCTTTTGCGGAAAATTGAATATGCGGCATATAATACCTTTTACTCCAGGCGCGTGGAACACATGCCCAATGCCTTTTTCAACCCTGAAGTTTTTGCCAACCTGCAGCGCAACGAACCCGAGAGCGCCTTGGACCAGCGAGCTGCCCGGTTGTCGGCAACCCTTGTAAAAAACACCAAACCCCTGCTGTTGATCAACGGCCAATACGACTTTGTTGACCCGCAGGGGCATGCCTGGAATGCCGCAAGCAGGCAGGTTCCTGGCCTAACCCTTGTTCTGGTCCCGAATGCCGGTCATAACATCTGGCAGGACCAGCGCGCCGCATTCAAAAAATCATTAAATAAATCTTTAAAATAACCCCGGCAGAAGCGAATGGAAATGCCTGACTACCTTTGAACGGCTTATCCGCCTACATCAACTCCCGCACTGGCGCCATGAACAATGCCTACGAACCGGAATCCTACTGGACAGAAGTAGCCCAAAGAATCAAAGAAAGAGCCGATGGCAAAAACGTAATTGCGGGAGACGATGAGCCCTACTACCGCTATAAGAGAAAGCGCTTTCTGCAATTGCTGCATTCCGTTGACTTTGCCGGCAAGTCCGTATTGGAAGTTGGATGCGGGCCGGGCGGTAACCTGCTGGAAGTAGCCCGCAAAAACCCCGCCCGACTGGTAGGGGTAGACATATCCGCTGAAATGGCGCTTTTGGCCAAAAGCAAAATGCATCATCAGGCCGAAGTCTATAAGGTCAACGGCACGCGGCTGGATTTCCCCGACCAAACGTTTGACATCGTTTTTACAGCCACCGTGCTGCAGCACAACACCAATGAAACCATGTTGCTGGACGTCATGAAGGAAATCAGCAGGGTCAGCAGGAAAAAAGTTTATCTTTTTGAGCGAATAGAATCGGAAATCAAAGGCGACGAGCTTTGTCTGGGACGACCGGTATCGTATTACGAAAAAATAATGAAACAAAACGGCTTTGTGTTGCAGTCCGTGCGATACATTAACGTACGGGTGAGCTACTACGTTTGCGGAGCCATCAGAAAACTCCTCAACCCGCGCACCCGCAAAGAAGGCGAACCGTTGAACCGGTTATCCGTTATGCTGCAACACCTTGTACTTCCTCTTACCCGGCTGCTGGACCGCCTGTTCCCCTCTAAAACCGATGTGGCCAAACTGGAATTCGAACGCTCAGTTACCCTGACTGCTTCATAGCATTCAATCAGTGCTTAACGGTCTGCAGAGTTAACATGTTATTGAGGGTTTTGAGAGTTTAATTACTCCCTACATTCCTAAAAAACAGATACAAAAATTCAAAAACTATCCCTGCTTTCCCGGCAACATGGGCACGAAACGGAAAGAATCAAACACTTCCTCTTTGATTTCGGCATCGGAATAGTAGGTATAGCGGCGCATGATTTGCAGGCTGCCTTTACCGAGCGGCACCACCAGCATGCCCCCATTCTTGAGCTGATGCAACAACTTATCAGGTACGGTTGGGGCAGCAGCAGTAATCAAAATGCGGTCAAAAGGGGCAAAGGCCGGAAGGCCATCAAAGCCATCGCCGTAAAAACAGCGAATCGTGTGGTACCCCAGCTGAGCCAGCCGCTCTTTGACCTTGAAATACAATGCCCGCACGCGCTCAATGGTAAACACCCGTGCGCCCATTTCGCAGAGGACGGCTGCCTGATAGCCGCTTCCGGTGCCGATTTCCAGCACTTTATGTCCAGGCTCCAGACACAGCAGTTGGGTCTGATACGCTACGGTAAACGGCTGGGATATGGTCTGGCCTTCGCCAATGGGAAAAGCACTGTCTTCGTAAGCCCGCTCCACAAAAGCACTTTCAAACCCAAACAGATGGCGCGGCACGCGGTTCATCGCTTCCAGCACGCGCTCATCGGTGATGCCTTTGTTGCGGATGCCCTGTACCATGCGGCGGCGCAAGCCGGCATGCCGCGGCGTATCGCCTGCCCTGGCTCCATGTTGTACCATAGCTACAGCAGTCAAAAGTAGCAGGAAAGCTTCTGTGCCATTCTCCTTCGGCTGCTATATTTAGCCGGTCAACAATATCACATGAACTCCATCAAATTCGGCACAGACGGCTGGCGGGCCATCATTGCTGATGACTTTACGGTAGAAAATGTGCGTCGGGTGGCTGTGGCCACCGCCCGGTGGGTGCAGCAGCAGAATCAACGAGGCGTTGCAGTAATTGGTTACGATTGCCGGTTTGGCGGGGAACTGTTTGCCCGAACGGCAGCTCAGATGCTATGTGCACACAACATCAAGACGTATCTGGCGGAGGGCTTTGTCTCTACCCCTATGGTTTCGCTGGCGGCACGACATTACGGCGCCGACATAGGGGTAGTCATCACCGCATCACACAATCCGCCCTCCTATAACGGCTACAAGCTAAAAGGTGGACATGGCGGACCCAGCTCGCCGTCGGTTATCGCCGCTGTGGAAGCCCTTATTCCCGAACAAGTGAGTACCCCAACCGTTTCCCTTCAGACTTATGAAGCTGGTGGGCTGCTGGAATACGTGGACATGGAAGCCCTCTACCTGGACCATGTGCGCCGCCACTTCGACCTGGAGCTCATCAATCAGGCCAATTTTATCGTGGCCTACGATGCCATGTTCGGCGCCGGCCAACGGGTGGCACCTGCCCTGCTGCGCAACACCATCCTGCTGCACTGCGACTACAATCCCTCGTTCAAAGGGCAGGCTCCCGAACCGCTGGACCGCAACCTGGCCGAACTGGCCTCAGCCATCCGCAATGCACCGGGCAATGTCGTGGGGCTGGCCACCGACGGTGATGCCGACCGGCTCGGCATGTACGATGAAACCGGTGCCTTCGTGGATGCCCATCACATCATCCTGTTGCTCATTCACTACCTGCACCGCTACAAAAAGATGAACGGCAAGGTAGTGGTCGCCTTTTCGGTGTCAGACAAAGTGAAAAAAATGTGCCTGCACTATGGCCTGCCGGTCGAAGTAACACCCATAGGATTTAAATACATCAGTGAAAAAATGGTGAAAGAAGATGTGTTGCTCGGTGGGGAAGAAAGCGGCGGCATTGCCGTCAAAGGGCATATCCCTGAGCGGGACGGCATCTGGGACGGACTGCTGTTGCTGGAGTTCATGGCCCGTACGGGAAAATCGCTGCGCGAACTGATTCGCGAAGTCTATGATGTGGTCGGTTCGTTCAGCTTTAACCGCCTGGACCTACACCTGGACGAAGAGCTCAAGCAAAAAATCATTGCCAATTGCCGCGAAGGCCGCTACCGGTCGTTCGGTCGCTATACGATATTGCGTACGGAAGACCTGGACGGATTCAAATACCATTTCAGCAACGACGAATGGGTGATGATCCGTCCTTCGGGAACCGAGCCGCTGCTTCGGGTTTACGGAGAAGCTCCGTCGTCCCAGGCGGTGTCCGGGATGTTGCAAACCGTGAAGCAGGCCCTGCTGGAAAACGAGACCTAAGGAATTGCCGTAATTTACCAGCAGCTCGGTGCCATGCGCTGCTGCATTTTGCTCATCGCCCTTGCACTGCTCTTTCGCACGGCGCCACTACCCGGTCAATCGGAACCGGGTCGTCTTTTGGTGCCTGCTGATTCCCTTCATGCCGGCCGGCTGGCTTTCGTGGCTGGAGCCTGGACCACGTTGTATGGCCTCACGTTGTATGGCCTGAATGAGTACTGGTATGCCGAGTACGAGCGCGGCGCTTTCCACTTCTTTAACGATGGCGCTGAATGGCTGCAGATGGATAAGGCCGGTCATGTTTACACGGCCTACTTCGAAAGCCGGTGGACCATGCGCGCACTGCAATGGAGTGGCCTGCAACCTGCTGCCGCTGCCTGGGCCGGAGCGTTGACCGGCTTTTTGTTTCAGACTTCCATTGAATGGATGGACGGCTATTCAGCTGCCTGGGGCGCATCCCTATGGGATGTGGCCGCCAACGCCGCAGGATCAGCGGTCATGCTCTCTCAGGAGCTTATGTGGAAGCAGCAACGCCTATGTCTGAAAATGTCGGCCTGGCCCGGTCGCTACCCGGCCTCGTTGCAGCACCGTTCCAACCTGCTGTTCGGCCAACTGCCTGAGCGTCTGCTAAAAGATTACAACCATCAGACCTATTGGCTTTCGGTAAATCCGGCTTCCTTCTGCTCGAGGTCTCCGCAGTGGCTTCCTCCCTGGCTAAACATTGCTGTCGGCTATGGAGCAGACGGCATGATGGGTGGCTATGCGAACCTCTGGGAAGAAGAAGGCGAACAGATGGATTACAGTTTCCTGCCCAGACAAAGGCAGTACTACCTTTCGCTGGATGCCGACCTGACGCGGCTGCCGGTGAAATCGCCCCTGCTGAAAACTGTTTTTGAAATCGTCAATGTCATTAAAATTCCCGCTCCGGCTTTGTTGCTTCAGCCCGGCCAGGGGTTAGCCGTGGACTGGTTAGCATTCTGATGACGGGCTGTTATCTTCGTTTCCATCTTCCTAAAAATTTTTCTCATGAAAAACATAATCCATCTTGCGCTTGGTGTGGCTTTGCTACCGGCCGCTGCACAAACGCCGCTGACCATTGAACAGCTTTGGTCGCTGGGTCGTGTAACGGCAGAAACCGTAAGCGCTGATCGGAAGCACGTGGTTTACGGAGTAACCTACACCGACCTGAAAGCAGGAAAAAACGAACGTAACCTGTATGCCGTACCTATTGATGGCGGAGCGGCCGTTCAGCTGACCACCACGGAAGGAACGGAAAGCAACGTCGTGGTTACTCCCTCCGGAAAGATGGGTTACCTGTACAACGGTCACTTCTGGGAAGCCGACTGGGATGGAAAGAATGCCCGTCAGATCACGCGGGGAGAAGGCGGCATCACGGCATGGAAGTTTTCTCCCGATGGAAAGTATGTGGCTTTTTCCCGTGAAGTAAAAGTAGATGCCACCTGGAAGGACCGCTACCCCGATCTGACCGAAGCCAAAGCCTATGTGGCCGATGACCTGATGTACCGGCACTGGGATCAGTGGAAAGACGGCCGCTACAATCACGTGTTTGTGGCTTCCTATTACCAGGGTGAAATCACCGACGAACGCGACATCATGGCCGGAGAGCCTTATGATTGCCCGCAACGGCCTTTTGGAGGTGCCGACGACTTCCTGTTCACCGGCGATGCATCAGCCATCATATACGTATGCAAGAAAAAGTCCGGAAAGGACTACGCCATCAGCACCAACACCTCACTGTATTACTACGGTATTGCTACCGGAAAAACCGAGAATCTGACGCCCAACCTGCCAGGCTACGACGTGGCTCCTGCCCTGTCGCCCAATGGAATGATGCTGGCCTGGCTTTCCATGGCCCGCGACGGATACGAGTCGGACAAGAACAACATCATCATAAAAGATCTGTACGGCAACGGGCAATGGAATATCACCAAAAACTGGGATGAAACCATTGATGCATTCCGGTGGTCATCGGATGGTAAAAAAATTTATTTCACTGCTCCTGTTCAGGGTGCGCAACACCTCTTTGAAATTGCATTGCCTGCTAACCTTAACGGATTTGCCCCCTCCTCCTTCCGGCAGATTACCCAGGGTCGGTTTGACGTGGTGAGTCTGCTGGATCAGGTGGACAACTGGATGATTGCCGTAAAAACGGATATGAACCGTGCGGCAGAAGTGGTACGCATCGATCTGACCACCGGCGCCGTTTTGCCGGTAACGTCCGTCAATGATGAAGCCTATTCCCGAATCAAACCGAGCCGCATTGACGAAGTGTGGATCACCACAACCGATAAGAAAAAAATGCTGACTTATGTTATTTACCCTCCTGATTTTGATTCCAACAAAAAATATCCGGCCTTATTGTATTGCCAGGGTGGGCCGCAGTCACCCATTACTCAGTTTTATTCCTTCCGTTGGAATTTCCAGCTCATGGCTGCCCACGGGTACATTGTGATAGCACCCAGCCGGCGGGGTATGCCCGGATTTGGGGTGGCATGGAACGAACAAATCAGCGGCGACTGGGGCGGCCAGGCCATGCACGATTATCTGAGTGCAGTGGACTCCATCACGAAATGGCGCTTTGTGGACAAAAGCCGTGTGGGAGCCATCGGTGCCAGTTTCGGCGGCTACAGCGCTTACCTGCTGGCGGGAATTCATCAGGGCCGATTCAAAACCTTCATTGCGCATAACGGCGTGTTTAACCTCAAAAGCATGTACAATGCCACCGAAGAAATCTGGTTTACCAACCACGATCTGGGCGGAGCATGGTGGAAATCGCCACCGCCACAGAGTTACGAAACGGCCGATCCTATGAACTATGTCAACAACTGGAATACGCCGATGCTGCTGACTGCCGGACAACGCGACTACCGAATTCCCTACGTGCAATCCCTGGAAGCGTTTCAGGTGCTTCAGCTCAAGGGAATCAAGTCGCGGCTAATCGTGTTTCCGGAGGAAGGGCACTGGATCTTACGGCCTCACAACAGCATACTCTGGCAGCGCGAGTTCTACCGCTGGCTGAAAGAAACGTTGTAGCTGCAGCGGGACATCAGAACGGATAGCCGACGGCCAGTTGCAGATTGATGTCGCGGTTGATGCGGCCGTCGCGAATCAGATAAAAGTAACGCAGCCGCCAGCGTTCGCCCTCCGGGGCGCCCGGCGCATACGCCGGAGTGGCCAGGTCAAAACGCAGAATGAAATAGCTGAAATCAAACCGAACACCGATGCCGGTGCTGAGTGCTATTTGCTTGTAAAAGGTTTCGGGCCGGAATACGCCTGCTTCCTTCAAACTGTCGGCCCGCATGAGCCAGACATTGCCGGCATCGGCGAAGACCGCACCACGCAGCGGACCAGCCAGGGAAAAACGATATTCGGCATTGCCTTCCATCATGATATCGCCCGTGGACGAATAAGAAAAAGTTGTATCCACATAGCTGCCCGGACCCAATGAGCGCACCCGCCAGCCCCGCATGCTGCTGGTGCCTCCTACCTGAAACTGTTTCACATACGGCATAACGCGGGAATTGCCATAGGCATAACCCACCCCACTGCTCAGCCGCAATACCAACTGACGACCGTAATTGAAATGCAGGTACTGCCGCACATCGGCCGATAGCCGTACGTATTGCGAATAATCCACTCCGAAAATGCTGAAGCTGCCGTCTTCCGGTATGGACTGACGCAGCACCAGAATGGACATAAGAAACGGCAGGTTGCCCGCGGTTTCGGCTTCCGTGCGCAGGTAAGTAAAGTTGCGCTGCTCCTTGGGGCGCTGATTGCTGTACACGAAGGCACCGCCCAGGCTATTGATGAACTGATTGGAGAACGAGGCTTTCAGCAAGGGGTCCAATTCCAGCCGTTCGCCAAAAGCAGCAGAGTATGAGGGATAGACATACGAAAACCGCAGCAGCGGCAGGATGTAGCGCTTGAGCGGAAAATCCACTTCTTTCCATTCCATGGAATAACCGGCACCGATGTTTCGCAGCGTGTAATAGCCTGTTTGCTCGTACAGGCTGGCATTCAGCGTAATGGTCGTTATCGGGTTATTGTAGCAGGAAATTACCGGATGCACGAACGGAAAGGCAAAGCGGGGCATGGCATAGCGAAGCTGAAGGCTGAGGTTATAAAACAGGCTGTCGGGACGTACTACGGGCACCTGAATGCCTGCCAGCCCGCTGAGGTCTATCCGGTTGGCCCGGCGCGCCACATTTCGGCTCAGCAACGAAAGGCGTACGCCGGTAGCCAGGCTGTTTTCCACGTTACCCACATCAAACTCCGCACTAACCTGATGTTTGCGGGCAGGTTGCAACAGAAATATGGCATCCAGCAGCGCACTGTCCGCTTCCACAAAGCGGGCACTGGCAAACCGATACACATTCAGGTCAGACAGACGGTTCAGGCTGCATTCGTAGTCGCGACGCGAATACATACCACCCGGCCTCAGAAACAAAGCATCCGAAACCACCGGCAATTCAATAAAGCGCTGTGCAGAAAGAAACAGCAGGTCATGGTATGCTGTGGTATCAAACACCGTTTGCCGCAGTTCAAAACGGGCATCGTAATCGGGATAGACCCGAACCTGCCGGATGCGGTATTGTTTGGGAGCTAAGCTGTCACTGATAGCCAGGGTAACAAAGACCTGCACGCCGTGCTCGCCAACGGTGGTGTCGGCCAGAAAGCGGATCCATTCTTTGCGAAAAGTGTAGTAACCGTTATCCTGAAACTCCCGCAGAATACGCTGTTGCTCAGCCGCCAGCAGGTCGGTGTCAAAAGCATCGCCAGCTTGCAGTGTGGTTTTTTGTTTGCTGTACCAGACCAACTGAGTAACTGCCGAGCTGTCAAAAGGAAACAAAACGCTGTCAATTCGGTAAAGCGGTCCGCTGACGGCCCGGTATTCTACCTGTACCTTGCGCTTCTGCAATCCCACGGCACGCCAGGAGTATTCAACCGAAGGAAACAGGAAGCCTCTGTTGCGCAGGTAACCGGACATCAAGGCTGCAGAAGCAGCAGCCTGTGTGGAATCAAACAACACCGGCGGCTCGCCAACACGATTCATTAAAAAATAGCGAATCCCTTTTTGTTTGGTTGTATAAGTGACGTTATAAACAAAAAGATTAAAGCGAAACAAGCCGAGCATTTTGCGATTGGGTTTTTGGCGCGCCAGCGAAGCCAGCTTGGCTTCCAGCGACATGGTTTCGTTCAGCCGGCGAAGCAGCGTGCCCGTTTTGGACTGTGTTTCGAGCCGGACGTCCACCCGGTGGAGCAGCTTTTCTCCCTGCGGCACCCGTCGGGCAGGCGCACAGGATATGCCCGCTGCCATCAGGCTGAGCAAAAGCCAGTACCTTGCATAATGCATGCTGCTATGATTAGCCGGTCGCTTTTAAAGGAAATCAGAAATCTGCAACAAAAAAAACACCGAAAACTTTCGCAGCGTTTTGTTGCTGAGGGAGAAAAAGTGGTCCATGAGTTTTTGACGGAAGGCTGGCAACCGCAGCGAATCATTGCTGTCAGGGAGTGGTTGCAACAGTATCCGCAATGGGCGGAACGGTTCCGTTCCATCGTCCATGAAGCCAGTGAAGCGGAAATGGAACGGCTAACCAACCTGAAAACTCCCTCTCCTGTTCTGATCGTATTGCCGCAGCGATGGCTGCCGTTGGACGAACTGCATCTTTCCTCAGGTTGGCTGCTGGGTCTGGATGCCGTCAGCGATCCAGGGAATCTGGGCACCCTCATCCGAATTGCCGACTGGTTCGGGTTAACCGGCATCATCTGCTCTCCGGAATGTGCTGAAGTGTATGCGCCCAAAGTGGTTCAGGCCTCCATGGGATCACTCGCCCGGGTGCAGGTAACCCAGGCAGCTCTCATTGATGTTTTAGCCAGATTTCCCGGTCTTCATGCAGTAGGTGCCGATGCCACCGGAAGCATCAGCAGCCCGCGCTGGCAGCCCCCGCCATCCGGATTGCTGGTCATAGGCAACGAAAGCCGCGGCATCCGTGATGAGTTAAAATCGGTTTTACATCAAACCGTGGCGATCCCCCGTTACGGCATTGCCGAATCGCTGAACGCTGCTGTGGCAGCCGCCATTTTGTGTTACCAGCTGCGCATGGCCGTACCTGCGCAGGCCGACAATTGCTGACGGATTCGGAACTTCGCACTCATGTTTGAGTCGTTAACCGAGCGGCTGGAGCGCGCCATTAAAACGCTGCGGGGGCAGGGCCGCATCACCGAAATCAACGTAGCCTCAACCGTCAAAGAAATCCGGCGGGCCCTCATTGATGCCGATGTCAACTACAAGACGGCCAAGGAGTTTACCGACCGCGTAAAGGAAAAGGCCATAGGCCAGAAAGTGCTGACTGCAGTTTCACCCGGCCAGCTGATGGTCAAAATCGTTTTTGATGAGCTGGTGAATCTGATGGGTTCGCAACAGGCCGAACTGAGCCTGAAAGGAAATCCGGCCGTCATTTTGCTGGCAGGATTGCAGGGTTCGGGAAAAACAACGTTTGCTGCCAAGCTGGCTCATTATTTAAAAACGAAGAAAAATCGTACTCCCCTCTTGGCAGCCTGCGACGTGTACCGGCCTGCAGCCATTCAGCAGTTGACGATCTTGGGAGAGCAGATCGGTGTGCCGGTATTCGCCGATACGTCGCAACCCGATCCGGTGCGCATCGCCCGCGAAGCCTTGCAGCAGGCGCGAATGAAGCAGTTTGACACCCTCATCGTGGACACCGCAGGCCGCCTGGCAGTTGATCAACAGATGATGCAGGAGATCCGAACCCTCAAGGATACCCTGCAGCCTGCGGAAACGCTCTTTGTGGTGGATGCCATGACCGGTCAGGATGCCGTAAACACCGCCCGCGCTTTTCGTGAGGCGCTGGACTACGATGGCGTTATTCTGACCAAGCTGGATGGCGATATGCGCGGGGGCGCAGCCCTGAGCATCAAGTACGAAACCGGCAAGCCCATTAAGCTGGTTAGTGTCGGGGAAAAGCCGGAACAGCTGGATGTGTTTTACCCCGACCGCATGGCCCAGCGCATTCTCGGCATGGGCGACATCGTAACGCTGGTCGAGAAGGCGCAGGAACAGTTTGACCAGCAGGAAGCCCGTAGGCTTCAGGAAAAGCTCAGAAAAAACAAGTTTGACTTTAACGACTTTCTGGGGCAACTCAGGCAGGTGAAAAAAATGGGCAACATGAAAGATCTGCTGGCCATGATTCCGGGTGTGGGCAAAGCGGTTAAAGACCTGGATATTGATGAAAGCCGCTTCAAGCGCATCGAAGCCATCATCTTGTCCATGACTCCTCAGGAGCGGGAACAACCGGAACTGCTTAACGGTTCACGGCGCAAGCGCATTGCAGCAGGCAGCGGAACTTCCCTGCAGGAAGTCAATCAGTTCATCCGCCAGTTTGATGAAATGCGCAAGATGATGAAGAAGATTTCGGCTGGTGGGGGACGCCCTGCCATGCCCCTGCGCCGTTGATGCATATTGGGCCCTACAACTCGAAGCCACCCGTTATTTTTACCGCGAAAAATCACACCGTGCGCCTTATTGCTTTTCTTCCCCTCCTGCTCCTTATGGTGCCTGAACTGACCCGTGCTCAGGCGGGAGCTTTTGACCTTACGTTTAACGGAAACGGCTACAACACCACTGCTGTCGGTAACGGCGATGATGTGGGCCAAACCCTGTTGCAGCAACCGGACGGAAAAATTCTGGTGGCCGGCGAATCCCACAGTGGCCTGAGCGCCGATGCCGCCATAGTCCGCTACAATGCCGACGGCACACTGGATCAAACCTTTGGCAATAACGGATCGTTTACGTATGCCATGTCGGTAAGCTATTTCGAAACCATCAAAGGAATTGCTTTGGGCTCCGATGGCAAGATCACCGCGGTGGGCTATTACTTCAGCCCCTTGTTCACTTTCGAAGTGTTTCTCCTGCGCTTAAACCCTGACGGCACGCTGGATCAGACGTTCGGCAATGGCGGCACACTCAGCATCAGCGTTGGTGCCGGCAGCGATCTGGCCAATGCCGCTGCCATTCAACCCGACGACAAAATCGTTATTACCGGCTATTACGACAATTCCGGAAACATAGATATTTTTGTAATACGACTTAATTACGACGGCACTTTTGACGCTACTTTTGGCGGAGGCGACGGGCTGGCATCGGTGGCCATAGGTTCTGCCGAAGATTACGCCAATGCCCTGGCCCTGCAAAGCGACGGAAAAATCGTTGTTGCCGGTAAGGCCACGGTGGGCAGTGGCACCGACTTTGCCGTCGTGCGGCTCAACTCCGACGGCACGCTGGACAACACCTTCAGCAGCGACGGCAAAGTGACGCTGAACATCAACGGAAACGACAATGGCCTGGCCGTGGCCTTGCAGAGCGACGGCGCCATCGTTGTTTGCGGAGAAGCCTTTGACGGCAGCAGTTTCAACGTTGGCGTAGCCCGCTTCACCGCCTCCGGCGTAGCCGACAACACCTTTAGCGGCGACGGCAAGCTGTCCACCGCAGTAGGCTCCACGTACGATGGCGGCTTTGCCGTCGGTATTCATGCCAACGGAAAAATTATCGTCGGCGGACTGTATGCCACTTCCACAGGCGATGACATGATGCTGATCCGCTACACGAGCACCGGCACCCTGGATGCCGGCTTCGGCACCAACGGAATAGCTAAATTCAATCTGGGTTTTAACGAGGCCATTTACGCCCTGGCCGTGCTAACCAGCGGCAAGGTACTGGTAGCAGGCAAAGCCACCAACGGCTCCAATGCCGACATTCTGGTAGCCAAAGTGATTTCAGAGTTTGGCGTGGGTATGGAAGAACTGCCTATGCCAGCGCTGCAGTTCTATCCCGCGCTGGTTTCCGGCTGCGGCATGCTGCAACTTAGCAACTGGCCTCAGGGCGTTACCCGCCTGCAGCTGATCAACGCTACCGGCCAGGTAGTTTATCAGTGGGACCTGGATCACATGGCAGGCGGCAACATGTCCATGGCGCTTTGCCTACCTTCTGCATTGATACCCGGCCGGTATTGGATCCGCTCCGCCCAGCAGGGTTGGGCTGTACCGGTTATAGTAATGGAGTAAAAAAACTGCTGGGGGCGCAGCCGAAAGGCTGCGCCCCCAGCAAAAACCATTCTCTTACAGATTGTTTACTTCATTTCTTTTCTGTTTTCTCCGGACTGTGCCTTTTGCTTGCGGGCTTCACGCTGTTCACCATATTTGGCTTTCAACTCTTCCCGCATTTTACGCAATTCTTCCATGGAAGAACGAACCTTGGCACGGTCGGGCTCGGGCTTATTCATCTCAGCCTTGATTTCATCCATTTTGCTGAGCATGCGGTTCAGGTCAGCCTTCAGCTGTTCGTTTTTAACCTGACTTTCTTTTTCCTTCAGGCGACGGTATGCCTCATCAAACTTTTGCATACGGCTTTCCACGTCCTTTTTTACCTCATCGCGGGACATCTGCGAGTAATCCGGCGTGGGCGTCATTTTTTCCCCACGACCCTGAGCCAGGAGCGTGCCGGAAAAGGTTAATGAAGCGAATAATGCCGTTGCTGCAAGGGCATTTTTAAAACTGATTTTTTTCATAAAACTGGTTTTTCTGGTTTCTCTGTTGAATGAATAATCGTGCCAAAGTTAATGCAATGCGGGAGACGTCACGTTAACGTAAAAATTTTTAACCATACTTTAATGATTTTTAGAAAATTTTCTGTCTGTCATCAGACGCAATCCACCAGATCGAAAAAATTCTACAGGGATTCGCTGTAGCTTTCCACAGGCGGGCAAACGCATACGATATTGCGATCGCCATACGTGTTGTTTACCCTTCCCACTGAGGGCCAGACTTTGTGCTGGCGGAGGTATGGCAGGGGAAATGCCGCTTTTTCTCTGGAGTAGCTGTGCGGCCAGTCCGTCCGGAGCAAGGCTTCCAGCGTGTGCGGCGCATGCTTGAGGACATTATCCTGTGCATCCACCTTGCCTTCCACCACTTCCAGAATTTCCTGGTGAATAGCGATCATGGCCTGAGCAAAGCGGTCCAGCTCGTGCTGATCTTCGCTTTCGGTAGGTTCTATCATCATGGTGCCCGGCACAGGAAAAGAAACGGTTGGCGCATGAAAGCCGTAATCCATCAGGCGTTTGGCCACATCATCGGCCTCTATGCCTGCCGCACGAAACGGCCTCAGGTCAATAATGAATTCATGTGCACAGCGGCCATTCAATCCCTTATACAAGACTTTGTAATACGGCTCCAGCCGGTGCATCAGGTAGTTGGCATTTAAAATGGCCACCTGCGTAGCACGACGAGCCCCGCTGCTGCCCAGTAGCCTCAGGTAGCCATAGGATATGAGCAGAATGCTGCTGCTGCCCCAGGGAGTAGCCGATACGGGTCCGATGCCTTTTTCTCCGCCGGTAGGAATCACCGGATGCGAAGGCAAAAAAGGTCTCAGCGCTTCGGTAACGCAGATAGGTCCCATGCCGGGGCCGCCACCGCCATGTGGGATAGCAAACGTCTTGTGCAGGTTCAGGTGGTTCACATCAGCACCGATGGCTGCAGGCGTTGTCAGCCCTACCTGCGCATTCATATTTGCTCCATCCATATAAACCAACCCTCCGTACTCGTGTATGATAGCGGTTACCTCCCGTATGGATTCTTCAAAAATTCCGTGGGTGGACGGATAGGTTACCATCAGGCAGGCCAGCCGTTCGCTGTGGGTTTTTGCTTTGTCGCGGAGGTCAGCCAGATCAATATTTCCGTTTTCATCGCTCTTCACGACTACTACCTGCATACCGGCCATAACGGCACTGGCCGGATTGGTGCCGTGAGCGGAAGCCGGAATCAGGGCTACATGGCGGTGAGGTTGTCCGCGATCGCGGTGGTAGGCCCGGATGACCATGAGTCCGGCGTACTCCCCCTGAGCACCTGAATTGGGTTGCAGGCTGCAGGCGGCCATACCGGTAATGCGGCACAATAATTCTTCCAGTTCACGAATAATTTGCTGATACCCTGCTGCCTGATCCACAGGCACAAAGGGATGCAGATGCGCAAATCCTGAATAGCTGATAGGAATCATTTCGCTGGCCGCATTCAGTTTCATGGTACAGCTTCCCAGGGGAATCATGGACGTGTCCATGCCGATGTCGCGGCTTTCCAGCATCTTGAGGTAGCGCATCATGCGCGTTTCGGAATGATAGCTGTTGAATACCGGATGCTGTAAATAAGTTGTTGTTCGCAACAAGGCATTGGGGACAGCATTTTCGGCTTCCGGCACGGCGGGTGGAGTTTCCTCGCTCGCAACGGAAGCAAACAGCCGGATGAGCCGGGCAAGTTCCTTTTCCGTTACAGTTTCATCCAGCGAAATACCCACGGCGCCGTCATCAAAATAGCGGAAGTTGTACCCTGCCTTTTGCGCTGCCGGCTGTACGGCAGCAGCGACGTTTGGCTGTCCACGAAAAGCGGTAAGTTTTAACGTATCAAAAAAGGTGGTATTTGTTTCTTCGAAACCCAATGCAGTCAGCGCTTTTCTGAGGCGGCAGGTGTTGCGGTGCACCCTCAAGGCAATTGCGCTCAGACCGGCGGGTCCGTGATACACGGCATACATAACAGCCAGATTAGCCAGCAGGGCCTGCGCCGTACAGATATTGGACGTGGCTTTTTCGCGTTTGATGTGCTGTTCGCGGGTTTGCAGCGTCATGCGCAGCGCGCGCCGGCCATGGGCATCCACCGATACCCCGATGATGCGGCCCGGCATATGCCGCAGATATTCCTTTCGCGCCGCAAAGAATGCCGCATGAGGACCACCATAACCCAGCGGAACCCCAAAACGCTGTGAGGAACCCAGGCACACGTCAGCGCCCATTTCACCCGGAGGTTTGATTAACAAAAGCGCCAACAGATCGGAGGCTACAGCCACCTGAACTCCGGCCTGCTGGGCGGCCTGAATCCACGGTTCTGCATTCCATAACCGGCCGTTACCATCCGGATACTGAATGAGGGCGCCGAAACAGTCGGCATCCGGCTGGGATTCGTTTTCATCGCCCACAACCAATTCAACAGCCAGAGGCTCGGCCCGCACCTGGACCACGGCCAACGTTTGCGGAAACAGATTCCTGCTGACCCAGAATTTCCGGCGCTTGTCGTTTGGCCCGAGACTGCGCAGCATCATGATCATGGCTTCGGCCGCGGCCGTGGCTTCATCCAGCAGGGAGGCGTTGGCGATTTCCAGCCCCGTAAGGTCGCTGACCATGGTTTGAAAATTGAGCAGCGATTCCAGACGACCCTGGGCAATTTCTGCCTGATACGGCGTATACGGCGTGTACCAGGAAGGATTTTCCAACAGGTTGCGCTGCAGTACTGCCGGCGTTACCGTATTGTAATATCCCATGCCGATGTAGCTAACCGCCTTCGTATTCTTGAGTGCCACATCCCGCATCAAGCGAAGGAATTCGTGCTCCGGCACCGGAGGGCCCCAATCAGCCGGTTCGGTGATGCGAATCCCGGCTGGAATCGTTTCTTCAATCAGTTCTTCCAACGAGCTGCTGCCAATGGTTTGCAGCATGAAAGCGATCTGCTGGTCATCCGGTCCGATATGGCGCCGGACGAAATCGTGCTCTGCGGAAGAATTCATGTCTTTGCCCCGTTTACAAGTGGGCAAAAATAACCTGCATGCGTTGACCGTTCGGAAATGCAGCTTTTCATGGAGTGTTTCTGTGGATAGCTTTGATGGACCGAAGTCCTTTTCCATGCGGGTCAGTCTGGAACAAGCCGTAGCCTCGTTGCGGCAGGGTGATGTGGCTGTTTTGCCTACAGAAACCGTTTACGGATTGGCCGGCGATGCTACCAATCCCTATGCCATAGCCCGGATTTTTGAGGTGAAGCGCCGTCCGGCAGATAATCCGTTGATCTGCCATTTTCCCTCGATACATGCCATTTTTCCATATGTAAAAAACATTCCGGAACAAACAAGCCTGCTTATGGAGGCCCTATGTCCGGGACCTATAAGTTTTATGCTGGAGCTACCTGAAGCATCGCCATTGTTTTTTGCCACCTGCGGCAGCCGTCAGGTGATCGTTCGCATTCCCGATCACCCGGTTTTTTTGATGGCCTTAGAGGCGCTGCAGGTTCCGCTGGCCGCACCCAGCGCCAACACATCGGGCAGGCTGTCGCCCACCCATGCCGACATGGTAGAAGCTGACCTGGGGGCTGCAGGTATCGCCGTGGTGGATGGTGGCGCCTGCCGGGTGGGGCTGGAATCTACCATTGTGGATGCCCGCAAAAAGGGACTGATCCGGATCCTGCGGCCCGGAGCGGTGGGCAAACAGGAACTTCAGGAATTGCTGCCGGGCGTAGTTGTACAGGATGGACCCGCCGATGCGACCGTTCCCGGCTCGCGCTACCGCCACTATGCCCCGGCCACACCGGTTTATTGCATCAGCAAAAACGACCTGGACAAGCTGGAGACCGGTTCGCTGTTGATCCTGGTGGACGAACAGCTTCAGGATTTGCCCGGCAACACAAGTGCCGAACACTGGAGAAGCCTGCATCTGTTTTCCCTGGGTCGACTCGCCGACCCAGAAGACCTGGCCCGCAACTTTTACCGCAGGCTTTCCGACATGGACCGGTTGCAAAAGGACGCTGCGTTTATCGTTTTTCCTGATTTTGGAAAATCGTCATTAGAAAAAGCGCTCAGTGACCGGCTCCGTCGCATCGTTACCCTGAAGGACTGACTCCGGCTATGCTACCTTTGCAGCTACCGTTGGTCCGGTAGCTCAGTTGGATAGAGCATCAGCCTTCTAAGCTGAGGGTCATTGGTTCGAATCCAATCCGGATCACCCATGCAGCGGGTAGAGGTAACGATTGAAGCGAGCTGGAAAAACCTGCTGGATGATCAGTTTCAGCAACCTTACTTTCGCAGTATTGTTGAGGCCTTACGAAAAGAAAAGGCTCAGGGCATTACTATTTATCCGCCGGGGTCGCTGATTTTTCATGCGTTCAACCTTACTCCCTTGCCGCAGGTGAAAGTGGTGCTGCTGGGGCAGGACCCGTATCACGGTCCGGGCCAGGCGCATGGTTTGTGTTTTTCTGTTCCGGACAGAATGCCTTTTCCGCCCTCGCTTCAAAACATTTTCAGGGAATTGCAGAACGATCTCGGCTTCAAGCCGCCGCGCTCCGGCAATCTGGAAAAATGGGCTCGGCAAGGCGTGTTGTTGCTCAATGCCATACTCACCGTACGCGCCAACCAGGCAGCCTCGCATCAGCATCTGGGCTGGCAAAAGTTCACCGACTGCGTCATCCGGCTGATTAGCGAACAGCGTCAGGGTGTCGTTTTCCTGCTGTGGGGAAAGTTTGCCCAGGAAAAAGCCGGGCTCATAGACAGCAGCCGGCATTATGTTCTTCGCGCAGCGCATCCTTCCCCCCTGTCTGCCGCCAATGGCTTTTTCGGATGTCGTCATTTTTCCCGCACCAATGAGTTGTTGCGAATGCAGGGGCTTGCGGAAATTGACTGGCGGCTGGAATAACGAAAAAATCTATACTGAGGCGCCCGTTAGTACGGATGCCGGATTGGGCTGATCGTCCAGCACCTGACCATCGCGCAGCCGGATGATACGCTGGGCATGCTGCGAAATATCGGCTTCGTGCGTAACCAGGACAATCGTATTGCCCTGCCGGTGAATGTGGTCAAACAACTGCATGATTTCATCGGACGTCTGCGTGTCCAGATTTCCGGTAGGTTCATCGGCAAGAATCAGGGAAGGATGATTGGCCAATGCACGGGCAAGAGCCACGCGTTGTTTCTGTCCGCCGCTGAGTTCATTGGGGCGGTGGTGCATGCGCCCTGCAAGCCCTACGGCTTCCATTAATTCCCTTGCCCGCTCTTCCCTTTTGCTGCGGCTCCAGCCGGCATACACCAGCGGCAAAGCCACATTTTCCAGTGCCGACAAGCGGGGCATGAGGTTAAAGGTCTGAAACACAAAACCGATTTCCTTGTTGCGGATCGCTGCCCGTTCGTTATCAGACAGGCGACTCACATCCCGATCGTTCAGATAATATTTTCCCTCGGTGGCTGTATCCAGCAAACCAATCACATTCATCAGCGTAGACTTGCCGCTACCGGAAGCCCCCATCAGGGCCACATATTCGTTGCGCCTGATCGTGAGGTTGATCCCGCGCAAGGCAGGGATAACCACTTTTCCCAACACGTAATTTTTACTGATGTTTTCCAGACAGATCAGTTCGCTCATAAACGGATCTGGGGATTCGCCTGCTTCAGGTCATGAGCAAGAAGATCAAAAACACGCTGGCGAAGCTGCGGTGCATCGGCAGGAGTAAGCCCCTGCGTTTCTATGGGCTCGTGAACGATGATGCGGGCAACCCCCGGTCGCCCCTCAATACGCCAACCCTCCACCCGCAGCAGCCGCCAGTTATCCAGCATGGTCAAAGGTACGATGGGAACCTGCTTTTCAATGGCCAGCCGAAACGGACCGTTTTTGAACGGAAATAGTTGGGGTGCTTTCGGACTGATGCGGCCCTCAGGAAAGACGACCAGATTCAGGCCATGATCCACACTGCGTAAACTTTCCTGATAGCTTTGAAACGATTCCCAGGCATTTTCGCGGTCAACGGATATATCCACGGTGCGAAAAAAGATATTGAGCAGCGGAATGTTGTTGAGTTCGGCTTTCGCCAGAAAACGCCAGGAGGGCCCTGCCACCAGGGCAGCCAGGGGAATGTCCAGATAGGAAAAATGATTGGAGCAAAAAACGTAATTGCGCCTGCGGTCAATTTGGGCGCGATAGGTAATCACCGGTACAATTCCGGTGAGCAAAAACAGCAGGCAGGCCCACAACTGTCGCAGCCGGTTAGCGGCCCGGTAACCCTTAGGGCTGCGCAACAAAATGAAAAACGCCGGATACAACAATAAAAAAATTAATGAGAAAATAATAAAATAATACCACGCCCAGATTATCCTGAGGGCCTGCTGGAGTTTAGTCACAATTGCCTTCACCTGAAACGCCTGAAGGATTTGCTTTACCGCCCGATACTTCGGCTCACCGGCGTTTCAAAATAAGGTGTGCTGTCGTCTGCAACCGGCTGCTCCTGAAGCCAGTAAGCCAGCGTGACGACCTGGCCTTCGGGGGTGCGCAGCAATCGGCCGAAAACGGCATTGACCGGATTAAACGACAAATCGGTAACTCCCACATCAAAGCAGCCGGAATCGACATCCGGTTCGTTTTTTGCTCCTTTCGCCGTTGCTGGCACGACCACCACCTGATAACCGTTGGCCTCCAGAAGTGACCGGAGAAATGCAGCGCGCTCCGCATTAACTCCCCGCTCGGCAATGGCGCATTTGACTCCGTTCAGTTCGTCAAATTCATGGTTTTTGTTAATGGCCATAATGGAATTGCAAAAAAAATACCTGCTCCGATTAAATCAGTCGGGCAATGGTTTCGTAGGCACCGCTGAACAATCCGGTAATCAGCACACCGGCAACACTGATCACCAGGGCTGCCCGTTCCGGTAAAACAGTGGTTACGATGGGCAGCGGAGCCTCCGGCTGTTCCATAAACAGGGCGCGCACGACGCGGAGGTAGTAATACAACGCCACCACCATATTTACTGCAGCAAAAGCAACCAGCAGGTACTGTCTTCCGTCTGCACCCGACATCAGCAAAAAGAATTTTCCAAAAAACCCGGCTGTCGGAGGTATGCCGGCCAGTGAAAACAACGACAAGGCCAGCGCCCAGCTGAGCCGCGGATTGCTGCGGTAAAGTCCGCGATAATCCGAAAGACGTTCCTTACCTGTGGCGGCACTGATGATGCCCACTACCGCAAAGGCCCCGATGTTGCTGAACAAGTAAACCAGAACAAAATATACCGCTGCTGCCCTGGCCAACTCAGCGCCACTGCTGAGTGCTACCAGAATAAAGCCCACCTGAGCAATAGAGGAAAAAGCCAGAAACCGCTTGAGGTTTTCCTGACGCAGGGCAAACAAATTCCCCACCAGCAAAGTAGCTGCTGCAGTGATCACCAGCAGCACGTGCCAGTAGGCCTGCAGAGGCTGAAAAACCTGATACAGTGCTGTGCAAAAAATAAAAACCATCCCTCCCTTGGAAATTACTGACAGGTAAGTCGTTACCGGAACGGGCGATCCCTCATACACATCAGCCGTCCACAGGTGAAAGGGTACTACGGAGAGCTTAAAGGCAAAACCGGTGAACAACAGAACCAAAGCGGTTACCTGCAAAGCCGAACCGTTCAGTCGCTGCGGCAACTCGGTAAAATGGAGTGTGCCGGTGGAACCGTAAAGCAGTGATATGCCAAAAAGGAGGATACCGGATGAAAATGCTGACGACAAAATCATTTTGGTGGCCGCTTCCGACGCCTGCCTGCGCTGCAGATCAAAATTGCATAATGCGGCTATCGGCAGCGTCGCCAGTTCCAGGGCCAGATAAAACATCAGCAGACTGCCTGACGAAATGAGAAAAAATAAACCCAGCAGTGAGGAAAAGAGGAGCAGAAAAACTTCGGGAACATAATCATGGCGCCGCAACCAGCGGTCGGAAGCCAGCAACAACAGCAACAGGCCGAAAGTCAGAAACGACTTTTGCATGCTTACCAGCGATGACGTAACAAACAGCCCCGCAAACAGCTGACCGGGTGGGGCCGGAATCAAACCCGCCAACAAACACCATCCAAGTAACAGATAGCCGAGGCGTGCATAGGTTGCTGCAGCCCTTGTGCGTCCCAGGCGCACCAGCAAGAACACCACTGCCGCAACCGTAAGCGACATTTCGTGTTTCATCAACAACAGCGCCTCGATCATTCCTTATGATTTATCGGTTAAAACGCTTCAACCGGTGCTGCCGTCAGGCCGTCCGGCAAGGCCCCTGCCGGGCCGGAGCCCTGAATGAGCTGAACCAACCACTCCGGCCATAAGCCCATCAGAAAAATGCCCCCCAGCAACAACAACACCGCCAGCCGTTCCGCCCAGCTTACCGGATGCGGCGACACCAGGCCACGGAGCGGCCCCATAGCCACCTGCCCGATCGCACGCAGAATGTACACTGCCGTAACCACTATGCTCGAGCAAGCAATGACCACCGCTGTCCGCGACAACAGGTCCGGCTGCTGCCATCCGCCTACGAATACCGTTGCTTCCGCGACAAAGCCGCTTAATCCGGGAAGACCCAACGAACACAACCCGGCCAGAAACAGAGCCGTTACAGCAAACGGCATGGCTTGCATCAAACCACCCATTTCGCGCAACTGGCGCGTATGAGTTCGTTCGTACACGATGCCGATTACGGCGAAGAACAATGCCGTCATCAGCCCATGCGAAACCATCTGCAGCACGGCACCATGTAGCGCCGTCTGGGTAAGCAGGCCAATGCCCAACACCACGAAACCACAGTGACTGATGGACGAATAGGCATTAAGATATTTTATATCCTTTTGCATGAGCGTGGCTAGCGAACCATACAGAATGGCTATGCAGCCCAACACGATGATGGTCGGTGCATACTGCTGGGCGGCATCCGGCATCAGATGCGTTGCGGTTCGCAGGCAGCCGTAGCCGCCGAGTTTCATGGATATTCCCGCCAAAAACATGGACCCAGCCGTCGGCGCCGCCGAGTGGCCGTCGGGCACCCAGGTATGAAAGGGAAAAAGGGCCGTGAAGATGCCAAAGCCGGTAAACAGCAGGGGGAAAACCCATTGCTGAACTTCCGGCGCAAGCCGGGATGATGCGATATCCGGAATGGAAAAGCTTCGTGGCCCGCCAAAGTACATGCCCAGCAAGCCCACCAATACCAATGCCGAGCCCAGCATGAGCATCAACACCAGCTTTCGTGCGCAATATTCCTTTTTCCCGCTACCCCAAATTCCGATGAGCAAATACTTGGGCAAAACCGCCAGTTCGAGAAAGAAAAACAGGGTAAACGCATCCAGCGACAAGAACACGCCATAAGCGCCGGCACCCAGCAGGGTCAGCAACGTGTGAAACTCTCTGGGCATATAGCTCACCTCCCACGACATGAGCACACCGGCCAGAACCACTATGGCTGTCAGCATAACCATGGCAACCGAAATGCCGTCAACCCCCAGGTGGTAGGCAATCTGAAGGGGGCCATACCACACGTGGCGGTATTCAAATACAAAAGCCTCCCCTGCATGGTGTTGCCGGTAAGCAGTAAACGTCAGATACAGCAACACCGATAAACCCAACTGCACCACAGCTCCTGCCGTGGCAATGAGCGCAGCACGCTGTCCGCGTCCCCACAGCGCTATCGTGACCGCCGTGAGTAAGGGAATCAGGATCAGCAGATGGAGGTTCATGAGCCGGTTAGTTGGGAGAGTACAGCAACAAGACTACCGCCAGAAGGCCGGCGCCAACAAAAAACCAGAAGGCATATCCCTGTAATCGTCCCGACTGCCAGCATTTCATCAACAGCGACCATTGCTGGATCAGCCAGCCGGCCTGGTTTACCGCCCCGTCAACCACCTGGCGGTCTGTCCAAGCTGCGGAACGCCCCACCTTGCCGAAAATGATCCGCCGGGTGATATAGGCATACAATTCATCTATGTAAAATTTTCTGTATGCAACGGAATAGAATGCTCCAAACCTGCGGGCCAGCTCCTGCGGACGCTCGGAAGCACGGGCATAACCCCAGGCGGCAACGGCTATGCCGCATAATGCGGCGCCAACCGGAGGCAGCCACGCCGCAGCCGAAGCGTGAACCGGATACGGCCTGCCATCGGGCGCCACAAACAGACCAAAAGGAATGAACCCGTTAACTGCAGTAGCCACGGCCAGAACCACCAGCGGGAAGCCATACGCCAAACGCTCGGATGCTGTGGGTAATTCGGGCTCTGATTTGGGTAGCGCCGGCTTATTCCAGAAGGTCAGAAAGTACAGACGAAACATGTAGAAAGCTGTCAGTGCCGAAACCAGCAATGCCAACCCATACCAAAACGGATGCGATGCTGCAGCCAGCAGAATGGTTTCCTTACTGAAAAAGCCCGACAGAGGCGGAATTCCCGAAATGGCCAGGCAGGCGATCAGAAAAACCAGATGCGTAAGCGGCAATGTGCGTCGAAGTCCCCCCATATCCGACACTTCATTACTGTGTACCCGATGAATGACCACACCGGCGGCAAGAAAGAGCAAGGCCTTGAAAAAACCGTGCGTAAACAGGTGAAACTGCGAGCCAACGTACCCGGCTTCCCGCGAAGCCCCTTGAGCAGCCAATCCCAGCCCGAACAACATCAGCCCGATCTGTGACATGGTGGAATAGGCCAGAACGCGTTTGATATCGGTCTGCGTGCAGGCGATGATCGCTGCCAGCAACGACGATGTCAGCCCAATGACCGTTACCACGTCAGCAGTGAGCCATGCCACCTCATACAGCGGAAACAGCCGTGCCACCAGAAATACGCCGGCCACAACCATGGTGGCTGCATGAATCAGCGCACTGACCGGCGTTGGGCCTTCCATGGCATCCGGCAGCCAGATATGCAGCGGAAACATGGCCGATTTACCCGCTCCGCCCATAAACATGAGCAATGTGCCCCACGTGATGGCCGACATACCCAGAAACAGTTCTTCACGAGCTGCATCGACATGGCAATTGGTTTGAAATAACGTGTTGAGGTCAAAGGAAGTGGAACTGAACCCAACGATCAGTATGCCAATGAGAAAGCCGAAATCGGCAAAGCGGGTAACCACAAAGGCTTTCTTCGCTGCGCTCACTGCAGATGGTCGCTCGTAGTGAAAACCGATCAGCAAATACGATGAAACCCCTACCAGCTCCCAGAAAAAATAGATTTGAAAAAGATTAACCGATACCACCAGCCCCAGCATACTGAATGTAAACAACTGCAGAAAGGCGAAGTAGCTTGTGTAGCGTTCCTCGCTCCGCAGGTATTCCACAGAATACAGATGCACCAACAGCGATACGGTTGAAACCAGAACCAGCATCATCACCGAAAGGCCGTCCAGATGCATTCCCATATCTACATACAGGGAAGGGCTGAATGACAACCAGCGAAAGCGAAAGACTTCTGCAGGTTCCAGGCTACGGCCCAAAGCATTCTGTACGAAAAAGTAATGCCAGGCCAGCAGCAGGGCAGCAGCGGCTGACACGCTCATCAGCGCAGTGGCCAGCCAGCCGGCAGAGCGCTTCAGATGATGCCTTCCGGCCAGGCCAAGCACGACAAAGCCCGCCAGAGGCATCAACACGATGAGCAGGGCATATCCCGTTGCAGCCATAGAGCCGGTAACGTTGGTTCGTTAATGTTTCAGTTCGGTTATGTCCGATACATCCACTGATCGGGTATTTCGGTACAGCCGCAAAACGATTGCGATGAGCAAGGCAGCCTCTGCAGCAGCAATGGCCACGATGAATACGGCCAGAAACAAGCCGTCCAGTTCCTCGGGCCAGCGGTACCGGTTAAAAGCCACCAGATTCAGGGCAGCCCCATTGAGCATCAGCTCCGCCGAAATCAACATGGTCAGCAGATTGCGGCGGGTAAGAAAACCATAGACGCCGATAAAAAACAACCCACTGGCTGTGATGAGTAAAAAGTTTAATACATCCATAGCAGAGCATCAGGTATTGAGAGCCGTACGGTCTTTCAGCGCCAGTACAATGCAGCCTACCATGGCTGCCAGCAACAACAGGGTAATCACTTCAAACGGCAGGGCCATGCCCGTTTCGTTTACCGAGAGCAGGGCGCTTCCGATATCAGACATGGTAGGCATAGCAGCCTCACGAAGCGCCGGCGGCAGGTCCAGCAACAAAACGGCCATGCCAACCCAGGCCGCCGCAGCCAGAACGGCTGCACCCCAGCGTTGCAACGGGGCGGGCTCAGGCAGCGGTTGGCCGGTCTGGTGGGTAAGAAACAGGGAAAAAATAATCAGTACCACTATGCCCCCTACATAAATGATGATCTGAACAGCTGCCATAAATTCATAATGCATCCAGAAATAGATGCCGGCCAGGGCTGTCAGCGAAAACAACAGATACACGGCAGCGCGAAAAATGCGGCGGGTGGTTACAGCCATGACGCCGCCGGCCAACGCCATCAGCGCCAGGATGTACAGAATCCAGTCGGGTTGGAGCATGGGTGGAGTGGGTTTTGCATGTATCCTTATTCTACGCCGTCCATAAGTCGTGATCCGGGCTTGTTGAGGATTTTTATCAACTCGCGCCGGTCCAGCACACTGTGTTCAAAGGCCTGACTCATCTTGATGGCATCGGTGGGGCAGGCCACTATGCACAGGTTGCACAAGGTACACAGCTCTAAATGATAGATAAACTGATCCAACGCTTTTTTCTTTTTTCCTTCCGGCGTCACCTCATATTTGGTGATGATTTTTATGGTGCCGTTTGGGCAGGCCAGCTCACAGGCGGTGCACCCCGTGCAACGGTGTTCGTTGCTTTCGTTGTGCGGCATAACCACTTCGCCGCGAAAGCGCTCGGCCAGGCGCGGCGGCTCATCGGGATACTGCTGGGTGATGATTTCTTTGTGATGAACAAAGTAGTATCCGGTGCGCCGCATGCCCGTCCATAACGAGCGTAAGCCTTGAAAAATGTTTCTAAGGTAGTTCCGGAGGGTCATGGTGAAAAAGCTGTTTTCTGCTTATTTGCCTGTGGTTTGCCTTCAGAAATGCCAGCCTAATACGGCTATGGCTGTAGCCAGAATCAGGTTGACCAGTCCAATAGGCAACAGATACTTCCATTCCAACTCCAGCAACTGATCAATGCGCAGGCGCGGGAAGGTCCAACGGAACCACATGATAACAAAGATGAGAAAGAAGGTTTTAGCTAAAAACCATATGGAAGAGGGTATCCAGTCCATCACCCGGTTAAACGCCTCCCAGTTTCCGATATGCAAAGGCATCCAGCCGCCGAGGAACAACGTAGCACCGATAGCGGAAGCAATAAAGACATTGGCATACTCTGCCAGAAAAAACAGGGCAAACTTCATTCCCGAGTATTCCGTGTGAAAGCCGGCCGTGAGCTCCGATTCCGCCTCCGCCAAATCAAATGGTGCCCGGTTGGTTTCTGCCGTAACGGCAATCAGGTAAACCACCGTTGCCACCCACACCGGCAAATGCCCGCGAAAGATCCACCAGCCGGTCTGCTGGCTTTCAATAATCTGCGATACCTGCAGGCTGCCGCTGAGCACAGCCACGGTCAGAATGGCAAAACCGGCGCTGAGTTCGTAGCTGACGATCTGCGCCCCGCTGCGCATGGCACCCAGCAGGGAGTATTTGTTGTTGCTGCTCCACCCGGCGATTAAGACGGCTAACACGGATACCGAACTTATGGCCGAAACGTACAACACGCCAATGTTCAGGTCCCAGATCTGTACATTCCGTGCGAAAGCCACAGGCGCCAGCAGCAGCATGGAAACCACAATCATGAGCACGGGAGCAAGGTTGAAGAGAAAGCGGTCGGCACCGGCAGGCGTAAGTCCTTCCTTGCTCATGAGTTTGAGCGTGTCGGCCAACGTCTGCAACAGCCCTTTCGGCCCTACCCGGTTAGGTCCCAGCCGCACCTGCATCCATGCAGACACCTTCCGCTCCATATACACCAGCACCAGGCCCAGCACGGAAAAAAACAGAATGACAAATATTCCCAATAAAATGTATGCAGCTATTGCCGCGCCGACATTTCCCAAAGTATGCTGCAACCACTGATTCAGTGCTCCGATAATTTGCTCAATGCTCCACATGGCCTCGTTAGCGTTTGTCAAGACTTAGCGTTAACGATCGATATCGGGAATCACCAGGTCCAGCGAGCCCATGATGGCCACCAGATCGCCGATTTTATGACCCCTTGCCATGTGGTCCAGGGCCGAAAGGTTGGAGAATCCGGGTGAGCGAAACTTAATGCGATACGGCGTAGTGCCCCCCTCACTGACGATGTACACCCCGAATTCGCCGCGCGCTGTTTCCACCCGTGAATAAAACTCGCCTTTGGGCAGTTTCAGCACGGCTTTGGTTTTAGCCTGAAAATCTCCTTGGGGAATGTTGTCTATCAGCTGCTCAACCAATGACAACGACTGGCGCATTTCTCCCATACGCACCAGATAACGGGCATAACAGTCACCGGCTTGTTCCACCACCTCCTCAAAACGCAGGCGGTCGTAGCATTCGTAAGGTACCCGCTTGCGCACATCGCAGGCCCAGCCACTGGCACGAGCTGTAGGGCCCGTAACCCCGTAACTGATGGCATCCTCCCGGCTCAGCACGCCAATGTGTTGCGTGCGCTGTTTGAAGATGATGTTGTGGGTGAGCAATTCATCGTATTCGTCAAGTTTTGATTTGAAAAACGGTATAAAATCTTTCACCCGCTTTTGAAAATTGGGATGCAGGTCAAACATCACCCCTCCGGGCACCATGTAGTTCATGGTCAGGCGGGCGCCGCAGGTTTCTTCCATAATCTCGTTGATCAGCTCGCGCTCCCGAAAGGCATGAAAAAACGGCGTGATGGCACCCACATCCATGGCCATGGCGCCCCACCACAATACGTGCGAAGCCATTCGGGTAAGCTCATCCATGAGCACGCGGATCACCTGAGCCCGCGGCGGCACCTCTATCTGCAAAGCCTGCTCCACACAAAGGGCACAACCGTGATTATTGATATGGGAAGACAAATAATCCATGCGGCTGGTCACATAGATAAACTGACGGTAACTGAGGCTTTCACACATTTTTTCTATGGAACGATGGATATAGCCCAGGTGCGGATCCACCCGCAGAATGGTTTCGCCGCTCAGGGTGATCACCAGATGCAATACGCCGTGCGTGGAAGGATGCTGCGGCCCTACGTTGATGGTCAGGCAGCCCGTATCGGTTGAAGTGATTTCCTGCAGCATGCCCGGCGCTTTACAATCGGATCATATTTACCGGATCTTCATAATCCTTGCGCAACGGATTACGTCCCTCCCAACCTTCAGGTAAGATCAGCAACCGCAGATCAGGATGGCCCAAAAACTGCACCCCGAACATTTCGAATACTTCCCGCTCGTGAAATTCTGCGGTGCGCCAGATACCGGCTACGCTGGCGATCTGTGGCTGGTCGCGGTCCAGCTGGCTTTTTACCACCACCACACGCTCCTGCCGGCTGTGATTCAGGTGGTACACCATGGTCAAATGGGTTTTCCAGTCCACACAGGTCAGGCAAAACAGATAATCCAGTTGCAGCTCCGGAGCGGTGCGCAGGAACTGTGCCAGGTCGGGCCAATTTGGCGCCTCCACGTGTAATTCCGGCCAGGGCGTACCGCTAATGAGTTGTACAGGAACGGGAGCATGGGCAACCACAGCCTCCCAGTCAACAGCAGTTTGCGGCTCGTTCATGAGGAAAGGGTCTCTGGCACAGCTTCAGGCTTCCAGTACCGGTCAATGATGATTTTTTCTCTCTTTTGGCCGGCCTGAATTTTTTTCTGTAAGGTGATCAGGCCATGCAACAAGGCTTCAGGCCGGGGCGGGCAGCCGGCAACGTAAACATCTACCGGAATCACATGGTCGGCGCCCTTAACCACCGAGTAGGTATTGTAGAAAAAAGGTCCGCCACTGGTCGCACAGGCACCCATGGCAATCACGTATTTCGGATCCGCCATCTGATCGTACAGGCGTCGAAGCACAGGCGCCATTTTGTTCACGATGGTTCCGGCAATGATGATTACGTCAGCCTGACGCGGTGTTGCCCGTGCCACCTCAAAGCCAAAACGCGACCAGTCGTATTTGGCCGAAGCCGTGCTCATCATTTCAATGGCGCAGCAACTGGTGCCAAAAACCAAGGGCCATAAAGAATTGGACCGTGCCCAGGCAATGACTTCATCCAATGCACCGGTGAGTATGCCGCCACCCGGTGCAGGCACCACCTGACCCGGGAAGGGTTCCGGCTGCCCGGAAAACTTTTGTTCATGGCCGGCTGACATCGTTGACAAATTTTTTACATCCACTTGAGTGCGCCCTGGCGATGGGCATACAGAAAACCCAGAAACAAAATGAACAGGAAAACGATGGCTTCTACCAGCGCTACAAAACCCATTTGGCTGGCCACCACTGCCCAGGGAAACAAAAACACCAGCTCTACTTCAAAAATCAAAAACATCAGAGCAAACAGGTAGTAACCGACGTTGTACTGAATCCAGGTCTGGCCCACCGTAGGCACCCCGCACTCGTACGGCTCTCCCTTTTGCTTGTTCCAGGCAGGTCTTACCAGAAACCTGGCTACCCACATGGCCAGGGTGGAAAACACCACGCCCGAAACGATGAGTACGATTAACGATGCCGGACCCATGGCGTTGTTCAAAGGTACACCTTTAACTGGCGCCTTCGGCGCCCCAGCGGTAATGTTTGAACTGAAATCCGGCCAACAGCAACACGCGGTCCACCACCGTAAGCGCAACCTGCTCCGGCGTGGCTGCTCCGCTGTAAAACGAAGGGCTGGCCGGACAGATGATGCCGCCGGCCTCGGTAACTGTAACCATGTTGCGCAGATGGATCAGATGATAGGGCAAATCGCGGATAACCAGGATGAGCCTGCGGCGTTCCTTGAGCATCACATCGGAAGCTCGGGCTATCAGGTCATCGGCTGTGCCGGAGGCAATGCGGCCCAGGGTGCCCATACTGCACGGACAAACGATCAGCCCATCGTATCCTGCTGATCCGCTGGCTATGGGTGCACCGTAGTCATCGGGCGCATAGCGGCGAAACGGTATCTGCTCGTAATCTTCGTTGCCCAGCTCATGTTTCCAGACGGCACGTGCATTGACAGTCATCACCACGGCCACTTCCGTCAATTGTTCGCGAAGCTGACCCAGCCGCTTGAGCAACAACGATGCATAAAGCGCTCCGCTGGCTCCGGTTATTCCTATGGCTATTCTCATAATCTGACTGTTGTGCTGCTATGGTTTCGCTCCTGCTGCCAAGGTACATGGTGCCAAGGAAAATTCCGATTTGCATTCGTTGACGATTTGTACGTTTAAAAAACTGGCATAAGGTTGGATACCTCAACTGGCCGGAACATCGGCAATTCCGACACTTCCGCTAATTTTGACCTTACACCATACGATTATGAACTCCGTTGGCAAGCGCTCGCTTCTTCTTCTTGTTCTTACCCTGCCGCTTTTTGCTGCAGCCCAATCGGCCCCTTCCATCAACTGGATAAGTCTTTCCGAGGCGGAACAGAAAATGCAGAAAGCCCCGAAAAAGGTGCTCATTGATATCTACACCGATTGGTGTGGCTGGTGTAAAAAACTGGATGCCACCACTTACCGCGACCCTCGTGTGGTGGAATACATCAACGAAAAATTTTATGCTGTAAAATTTAATCCCGAAAAACAGCAGAGCATCACGTTTAAGGGAAAGACGTATGGAATGAATGGGCGGAACAATGCCATCACGCCCCTGCTTATGGGCAGCTCTCGCGGTTACCCTACCACTACGTTTCTGGACGAAAAGCTGGAGGTGATTTCACCGGTCAGCGGTTACCAGAATGCCGAAATGATGCTGACCATTTTGAAATACATAGGCGAAAATCACTATCAGACCACTGACTGGAATTCCTACATGAACGGTCAGAAAAAGTCGGGAAGTAATTGACCGGTTTTTCTCCTTGCTGCAGCCTGTAACTCACCTGTCGCAGCCCTGGAAGGCCGGGGCCTCCTACATTGCCCCCGGCACAACCAATACCGGTTGCCGCCTTCACATGGCCGCTGCCCCCGGTGCCTTGGCCTATGCCATGCTGTCTGAATCGGGCATGCTGCAGGCCGCTCAAACGTTTTACCCCACGGTTTTTGAAGCTCAAAAACTTCCCGATGCTTCCCTGATCGTTGAACTTTTGGACCAATTAAAACATGCTGCAGGCCAATCACCGCTGTTTGCCCGTCTGGTAGTTTACAGCCCGGCTATGACCTTACTTCCGGCCTCTGCTTCCGGCCCGTTGCCGGCGCAATGGTGGCAAGAACATTTTGCCGGCCACAACAACCATTCATCACTTCGAAAAGCCTTACTGCCTGACCCCGATTACGAGCTTTGGTATTCCCTGCCTTCTGCATTCGCAGATGGCCTGGCCCTTGCAACTGATCCAGAAATACGGCACGCCCTGCAGCCGTTAGCATCTGCTGCAACCGAAACCCATGTTTGCGTGCGAGCCGACTTTTGCGGACACAACCTGTTGCTTATCGCCTGTGGAGATCAAAAGCTGCTATTCGCCAATCAGTTTCGATTTGAGCATACCAACGACGTGGTTTATCTGATTTTAGCGCTATATCATCAGCAACGTTTGGCCAATGATCAGGTTCCCCTGATTCTTAGCGGCGACATCATGGAAAATTCAGCTATCGTTCAATTGCTGCGTCGTTATGTGCGTCACCTGACCTTTGCCTCTTTGCCCTTCGGTGTTACCGTTCCGCGGGATTATCCGCTGCCCCTTCATTTTTTTTACACCCTTTTGGCAGTCTGATCCATGCGAATCATTTCCGGCCAATTCCGGGGCCGCCGGCTGAATGCACCCCGGCTGCCGCATACTCGTCCAACCACTGACTTTGCCCGAACGGCATTGTTCAACATCCTTAACCACCACTGGAATTTGACTTCCGTTCGGGTTTTGGACCTGTTTGCCGGGGCGGGTAGCGTGGCTCTGGAATTTGTTTCGCGCGGTGCCGTAGCAGTAACTGCAGTGGATAATGATGCCCTCTGCATTCGCCATCTGCAGCGAATAAATGCCCAATGGTCGCTGTCTAATTTCCAAATCGTTCATGCTGCGGTAGAACAGTTTCTGGAGCATGCTTCCGGCCGCTACGATATTGTCTTTGCCGACCCGCCGCACGGCTACGAAGGTTTGCAGCAGCTGCCCGACCGCATTCTGGCCTCCGGCCTGCTCTACCCTCGCGGTTGGCTGATCCTGGAAACACCTCGGAAGGTGTCATTTGCCGACCATCCCACCCATTTTGACCAACGGCAGTATGGACAAATTGCCTTTCACTTTTTTTCAGTGCCCCGAAGCATCTCTGCCGGCTGAGAGAGGCGTATATTGGCGATATGTCAACTCCTACTGCAACCGTTGTGTACGAAGGCCACCTGCGATGCAGGCTGACGCATCATTTTTCCGGAACCACCATCCTCACCGACGCTCCGCTGGACAACCACGGGAAAGCAGAGTCGTTTTCGCCTACCGATCTTGCGGCCACCTCGGCTGCCGCATGCGCCTTAACCATTATGGGCATTGCGGCCCGTGAGCACGGCTTTTCCATCGACGGCGCACGTGCGGAGGTTACCAAAATCATGGCGGCCAACCCCCGTCGCATTGCAGAAATACATATTCACTTTTTCTTCCCACCCTTCCCTTACTCCGATGCCCATCGCCGCCTTATTGAGCACATTGCCCATAATTGCCCGGTGATGATCAGCCTGCATCCGGAAATTCACAAAGCGGTTTCGCTTAGTTTCGCTAAGGCCGCTGCCACATCCTGAGGATGCTCTGGATGTTTGCTATGTTCAATAGCTGACCACCACCCCAATGGAAGGCAAAACCGTACCTACAACATTTTCGAGAAACAAGGGCTGGTAATATCCGGGACGCAAAGGATCAGGTACTGGATTGCCTTCGGCATCGCGAACCACATCCAGATTATCCGGTAGAACGGTCTTTTGATTGTACACATTCTGAATATCCAAATATACCTCCAGGCTCCAGCAAGCGAAAAAGTACTTTTTGTCAACCCGCATATCCAACTGATGGGTCGGAGGTGTGCGTAAGGAATTCACCCGGCCGTAGTCAGGAATTCCCCGGTTATTGACCGTCCAAACGGGCATATATACCGACAGAAGGGTGTCAAACGGTGTGAACGGCAGGCCGCCGTTATACTGCCACTTGACCCCTATTTCCCAGTTTTTGGGCAGGCGCTTGCCGGCCGTCAGCGACACCAGAAATCGATTATCCCATGAGGAAGGCACCAGCTGACCGGTGCGGTCATTAAACAGGCTGCGATAAACTGTGATCGCAGCAATGCCGTAAAAACCCTTGTACAATTTCTGCTGCGCCAGCAGCTCCACACCGTAGGCATGCCCATCGCTCGTGCTGACAGCCGGTCCGTTACCGATTACCCCGAAATCGCTGCCCAGGTTAGCCAGTGAAACCGAATCCGTCAGCATGAAGGGATAGTGGTCGTAGCTTTTGTAGAAAAACTCCAGCGAAACCCGGCTGTTGATGTCGGTATAGTATTCCCCTCCTGCAGCAAACTGGGTACTGCCAATGTAGCGCACCTCATTCTCGCGGTTGACCAGCACGCCATTGTTGTCGCGAAATCCGAGCAGCGTGTAGGGAGGCAACTGGTAATACCGTCCGGCACTGAAATTCAGATTGGTTTGGGGACTCAGATTAACCGTTGCTGCCAGCCGAGGCGACAATTGATTCCAAGGTTTGTTCATGGAAGGACCATAACTGCTGAAATCACTGCGCAAACCTGCAGTGAGCACCAGGCGCCGTTCAAACCAGGCCTCAGAGGCAGAAACAAACAAACCATACTTGCTGAATCCCAGCTTGCCTTCGTAATTGATTTCTATGATGTTTCCAAAAAGATCGTTGATTCGATTAAACGTACTGTTGAAATAGCTCACCCATTCGTAGGCCACACCGGCATTGAGCTTCAGGCTGCCGCGATACTGATTGAATTCGAGTCGGGCCTTGTTTTCGGCCTCGTACGAACGATAATTCAACAGCAGGTTGTCGCTGCTTTCCACATTATTGCGGTACTTAACTGCTTCATTGTTCAGCATGTTGCGGCTGAGCACGGCGGTGAGCCCTTCGTTTTTACCGAAGTATTTATATACCACTCCAAGCGTGTAATTCCACTGATAGTTTTCGGGCAGATAACCCAATATGTACCGCTGCTCCGGTGTTTCATTGGTTTGCAGGTTGAGGCGGTTAACATCATAGGCCCCCAGAGAAATCAGACGCAACTGACTTTTCTTGTTCAGGCGCCAGGTGGTTTTTAGCTGATAGTCGTTATACGTAGGCAAAAAGGGCAACTCCAGTGCGGCAAACAAAAATTGCAGATACGAGCGACGAACGGAAAACAACAAACCGGCATCGGGGCTGAGCGGACCTTCCAATGTAAAGCCGAGATCAGAGCTGCCGAGTGTCGCTGTCACCCCGAAGCGGTCGGTGCGCGCTTCGCGTTGCCGCAACAACAAAATCGAACTTAGGGCAGGTCCTTTGCTGGCCGGAAAAGCCCCGCTGTAAAACTCCGCATCCGATAGAAAGTCCACGTTGATCAAACCGACAGGTCCGCCGCTGCTGCCCTGCGTGCTGAAGTGGTTGATGTTGGGCACTTCCACTTCATCCAGATAAAAACGGTTTTCATTGGATGCTCCTCCGCGGATGATCAGGTCGTTGCGGAAACTGACCGTCCAGGCTACGCCCGGCAGGCTTTGCAGCACTTTGGAAATATCTCGGTTGCCTCCCGGATTACGCTGAATTTCACTGCGCCCGATGGTGCGGAGCGATACGGGGCTTTCGTCCGACTTGTCGAACCGGTCACTTTTCACCACCACGGCCTCCAGTTCGGTGGCCAGGCGCTCCAGCTTGATCTCCAGTTCCGCCGGTGCCGACATCATTACTTCTACCTCAAACACCGTCTTGGATTTGTAGCCCACCGAGCTGATGTCCACATTGTACAACCCGGGCGCTAATCCCTGCAATACGAACCTGCCTGCAGAGTCGGTGGATGTGCCAACCACCGTGCCCTGCACCCCAACGGTGGCATAGGCAATGCCTTCATGGGTCACAGCATCTCGCACCCAGCCGACAATCCGGCCTGACTGCGCCTGGGACCGTAAATGGCCCAACAGAAGAGGCAACAAGAGCGTTAGTAACCCTATAGAAAACACATACCTTTTTCTTTCATTTGATGGGATCATGACTTCGGTCGCTTTTCTTGGTTAGGATATTACGATTCCTTCAGCGGAACGGACAGGGTACCTTTTACCCGATGCAGCTGCCACCAGGGAACATGGGGCAGCTCATGATGCTCGTAATGATATCCGAAAAAATAACAGGACAAAAATGCCCATAGATGATTTTTTCTTAAAGAATCCGAATGATGCCGGTTGGCCTTGGGAAAACTTCCCTTATGCGGCAGGTAGGTGCCGAAGTAAAACAACTGCAGCGTGCTAAGCAAAGCGGGAATCATCCAGAACAGTGCCACGTTAACTTGCTGAAAGAGTAAAGAAAGTCCGTTGTACGTGAGAGCCATCAGGACGACCTGAGGCCAGGTGATGTACTGCTTCAGAAAGAAGATATACCATTTCCAGAATGGCCCCTGATGCACATCCGGATCGTCTGCAGTGCCTACATGGCGATGATGCCGGTGATGATTGCGGTAAAGCCGTGGCCAGTAATTGAAAGCAAACAAGGTGGCAGCCACCCACCCTACCCCATCGTTCAACCAACGAAGAGGAGCTACTGTGCCATGCATGGCATCGTGCGCCGTGATGAAAATGCCCGTGTACAAATGCGTCTGTAACAGGATGGCAGGAATCAGCCACCACGTAAAAGCCGTAAGCGGTCTGGAAAGAAGAAAAAACAAAACGACTGCCCAAATGACCAGAATCCCTAAAGCAATAACCAGACCCCACCATCCGGGGGTGAAACGGATGTTAGTGGACTGATCCTTACTGGTCATCGGTTTTGCATCCATTCGTACAACACCACATTGCCGGTAAGCAATAAACCGGAGTAAGCAAAGTCTTCCGCCGGAATGGTTCCAATACGCAGGCCGCTGTTCTCCAGGTCGTTGTATATCACTACCGGTAGCGCCGTGAGTAAGCCATTTACTACGGCAAAAGGAATGAGATGAACCGCATAGGCAACCACCAAAGCGGGTGCAGGAGCCAGGCGCTGCCAATACACGACGATCAAAGCCATGGCCAGCAAGACACAGCATACACCTGTGTACAGGTAACGAACGTGCAGGAGAGCAATGACAAAAAGCACTGCGGCTGCCACCAAAAGAATCCTGCGTGCCAGGTATTCCGTCAGAACCTCACGACTAAATTGCTTGACCAGAACATACAGGAACATGCAGGCAAATGGAATACATATAAAAAACATCCATTCCTCCACAGGCAGCCCTGCCAGAGCCATGCCGGTCACGTATCGTGGATTGAACTGCCACACCCCTGCCCGGGTAAACCATATATCCCAGAGGAGGAAAGGCACTGCGATGATAGCGGCTGCCGCCAGTACGGATTTCCAATGCCCAACGTAGCGGATGCGCGGCTCAAAACTGAACAACAGCGGCACGGCAATGACGCCGGCATTTATGGCCAGATAGGTAAACTGCGATGCCATCACCGTAGTTGGGCTGTGAGCCATTGTTCTTCCGCGTCTGTACAGCGGCCGCTCTCCAGCAAAAAGCGGATGATGTTCTGCCTGAGGGGATCCCCTGGCGCCAGCTGCTGCTGCCTCAGTGCGGCCAGAATGTGTTGTCGGTCTTCTTGCAGGTGATCGCTCATGCCCAGCCAGGCCGGCACATAATGTTGAATGCAAAAGCGCAGAAAGCGGATTTCCGCATCTTCAGGATCCATGGCTACTGCACGACTTATAGTGGCCATACTGCGCTGTAAATACTCCCATTTCGTCCAGGGATTCCAGGCATCGCGGGCCATTAGGGCTTCCGTGGCGCCCAGGTAAGCATAGTCAATGGCACGGTGGCCACCGGAAGAACGCAGCCAGTCCAGCATCTGATGGGCACTGAGCTGTTTGTTCAATACGGCCCCGTAACGTTCCCGCAACTGCTGTACCGGTAATTCTTCGGTTGTACGGGCACCCCACCACAACAACAAGATGAGTAACAGGTTCATGCGTTAAAGCAATCCAGTAGCATGACGTATGTACACATGGGCCCACAACAGCAGCTTGCTCGTGTTGTTGATGCGGATGCGCTCCTGCTGGACGCGCTGCGGCGGACTTTTCCGGATTTTTTCCAGCAATGCACGAAAATAGCGGTAGGCCAGGTATACCCCTTGACGTGCAGCGCGCGGCAGCCGCCGGATGCCGGGCAAAGCCTGCTGAAAATCTTCTTCTATTTCTGCCGCCAGGCGGTGCAATGCCGACTGCGACAGTTGGTCAAACCGGACGCCGGGAAAATACATCCGACCACGCTCCACATAGTCGCTTCGCAAATCGCGAAGGAAATTCACCTTTTGAAATGCAGCACCCAACCTGCGGGCCATTGGTGCCAGTTCATCATAGAGACGTCCATCACCCTGACAAAACACCCTCAAACACATTAAGCCAACCACCTCAGCCGAACCATAAATATATTTCGCATAGCTTTCCCCGTCGTGCTCGCGGTATTTCAGGTCCATGCGCATGCTGTGGAAGAATGCTTCTACCAAACTACGCTCAATATCAAAACGACGTGCGGTCAACTGAAAAGCCTGCAGTACCGGATTGACTGAAAGGCCACGGTCCAGCGCCTGATAGGTAGCTTCTTCCAGTTCCTGCAGCAGGCGGGCCTGATCGGCGTCAAAGAAGGTATCCACGATTTCATCAGCCAGCCGCACCAAACCGTAAATGCTGTAAATGGGCTGACGCAGCTCCGGGTGCAAAACCCGAATGCCCCATGTAAACGACGTACTGTACAGCCGCGTGAGCTGTTCGCTGCTGCGCATGGCAGCCTGGTCATAAAGTGCTCGCATAATCATGGATTCGTTTCATGACCAGTTGCGAACCGATCAGCACCATAGGCAAACCGGTGCCCGGAATGGTGCTGGCACCTACGTAGAATACGTTGCGCAGTTGTTCGTCGCGATTGCCGGGACGAAGCGCCCCTACCTGCTTCAGGCTGTGACCCAGCCCAAGACCGCTGCCCCGATACAGATTAAACTGCCGCTCCCAATCCAGCGGAGTGTACATAACCCTAACGGCAAGCGAAGTGCTTAACGGAAAACCCGTGCGTCGCTCCAGATCGGCAATCAGGCGGTCGGCAAAGGCTTCAGCATCCTGCCAGTCCGGTTTAAACCGTAAATCCGGCACGGGGCAGAGAACAAACAGGTTTTCACAGCCTTCCGGAGCACAATCATTGCTTTTGCTGCTGACATTAACATAGTAGTAAGGCTGTGAGGGTAATTGGGAACTGCTGAAGATGCGTTCGGCATACCTGCGAAAATCCGATCCGAGGAAATAGTTGTGTTGATGGAGCTGATTGATTTTTCCCTTGACTCCCAAATACAACGTAAACGGGGCCATGGTCCATTCCATGCGATCCAATGCCTGCGGGCGAAACTTGTGGCGCTTCAGTACGCTTCCCCGAAAAGCAGCTGCATCGCTGTTGATGACAAAGACATCAGCCGGCCAACGCCCGCCCTGATGATCCACAAGGGCAAACAACCGGTCGTTGCGGTGTTCCGCATCGGTAATTTCCCGATTGAAATGAAAACGGGCGCCCTGTTGCTTCAGCAACTGCACGAAGCCCTCCACTATGCGGTACATGCCTCCCCGCACATTCCAATACCCATCGTGCCGCAGCTCCACGTAGTTGAGCAGGGAATAAACGGCCGGTGTTCGAAACGGTGTACTTCCCAAGAAAAAGGCCACCAACGAAAGAATAACCCTTGCTTCCTCACTTTCAAAATGGCGTTCCAGCCGATGCCACAACGTTTCAAACAAACGGGGCAAATGGCGCTTGGGAACGGAAGCCAATGCCGAAAGGTAGTCTATGGCAGAGGTGAAATTCCGTTTGACTATTCGGTGCTCGGTGTCGTGAAATAAGGCGGCCGCCTCTTTCAGGTAGGCTTCCAGCCGTGAGGAAAAATCAGGCTCTATGCCCGAGAAGGCATTGGCCAATTGCTGCGCATTCCGCCAAACCAAAACGGGCTCTTTGCGGTGTTCAAAAAATACCGCATACAAAGGATCCAGCGGCTCAACTTCAAATGGCACAGGCAGGTTAAGGCCTTTGAAAAAAGCCTCGAACTCGTACCGCATGCTGAAGAACGATGGTCCCACGTCAAAAGCAAAACCATCCTGCTCCAGGCGGTTCAATCTGCCCCCGGGCTGGTGGTGCTTTTCCACCAGTTCCACATCCCAACCCTGCCGCTGCAACTGCAAGGCAGTGGCCAGTCCGCCAAGGCCCGTTCCTACAATCAGCGCTTTCACAAGGGGGTGGATCAGTTTGTTTTATTATGGATTGCGAAGTAGCACAGGGTGTCGGTGCTTTTCCTGATCTCCTTGGCTCACCGACGAAGCAAGAGATGTCTGCATGGTGCAAGAGGGCAATGAGTCCTCTGATTTTGGATTCGTTTGCCCCCTGCCCATGTCGGGCATCCGGCCACCGATGCGTTTTCGTGCCGCATACAGCCGGCTTTTCACCGTGCCTATCGGCACCCGAAGCAGTTCAGCAATTTCTTCATATGAAAATCCCTGTTGCCACAATGCTAACGTGCGGCGGTAAGGTTCAGGCAGCCCTTCCAATTGCTCCACTACGTCATTTGCATATAACGTCTCTTCACCTTCATTAGCTACTGACGGTTCTTTTCGATCGGCACCGATTCCCATAACCCGGAAAGCCCAGCGCCTGCGCACTTCGCTGCGCCGACATTCGTTTAGAAAAATGTTTTTCATAATGGTGCGCAACCAGGAAAGGTAGTTCTTGCCCCATCGGTTAAGCGGCTTGGCCTCCAGCGCACGGCAAATGGTTTCTTGCAATAAATCATGACTGTTTTGCACATCTTTTGTAAGCGCATAGGCAAATACCCGCAATTTTTTGATGTGGCAAATTAATTCGTCGTTCAGTGGCGAAGCAACGCTCATTTTGTTTAAAAGTATTGCATCAAAGTTAAACAATAAATGGAGCTAATCCTTTTGATCAATTGGAGGTATAAAAGGAGTATTCATAAAAATATAGCTGTAAATCAAACTGTTAAAAAATAAAGGTAACAAATACTTAATGTTTATCTTTTTTGACAAAAAAAGTAAACAATCTAAATAACTCCACCTGATCACTTCCTATGTGGCAAAAAGCTGGTTTAGCAAATGCTTCAATTCTTCCCTTGATCTGAATATCCGCTGATTTTCAGCCAGTTCAATTTGCCGGGCCCGCATCAGTTTGTAACCGCCCAGATACAGACGGGCCGATGCAAAGACCTCAGCTAGCTGGTTCAAATAGTGCTGCAAACGTCGTTCGGTCGGGCGACTGGTAAGAATGCTGAAGCCGAATGCGGGACGGAAGACATCCACCGCTTCCTTCAAGTCAGCCAACGGCACATTTTGACCCAGATAAAGCGTCTGAAACTGGCGGCTGCGCAACTTGTAGTCCAAATACAATAAGCCCAACTCATGCAGCTCTTCTTCCGGAAGAAAAAGCAAAACCCGGTCGCGATGAGCCCCAATGTGCGAGCGTACACGGTCTATGGCCACTATGATTTTCTGACGAATCAAGTTGGAAATCATGTGCTCCTGAGCCACGTTAATGGTGCCGCTGAGCCACATCACCCCGATACTATCCAGAAACGGAAACACGGTGTTTTCCATTGCCGGTTCAAAACCCAGTTGGGCAATGTTGACATTCAGCAGTCGATCGAATTCTGCCTCATCCATGTCCACCATAGCCCGCGTCAGCGCATGCACCTGCGCCGTGCTGCTGAAATCGGAGCTGATCAGTTGCCGGATTTCTTCTTCCAGTTCGGCGCGCGACAAGCCGGCCAGTCGGGAAATGCGATGGCCTCGCTGATTGAGCAAGGCAATGTTCAACAGGTGCTTCAGATCGCTGTCGGAATAGCGGCGTATGTTGGTCTGCGTACGCTGAGGACGAAACAATCCATAACGCTGCTCCCAGATCCGAATGGTATGTGCCTTAATTCCACTCAAGCTTTCCAGGTCCCGGATGTGGTAACTTCCCATATGCTCATTGACTGAATTCGTGTTTACATGCGGGCTATTCGGAAACTACCCCCCTCTATTATATAAAAAGGGCACATCCTGCCAGACCCGTCTAATCTTTTCCACAAAAAGTTAAACACCTGAAACCTGCTTTTTGTTCGCAGGTGTGCTTCAATCACACAATGTTCAATACAATAAAGAATATCACATGAGCTGCAGCAATCCAGATGGCCAGCGGATTATAGGGTCGCTGCCGAATGCGGAAATAAGGTAACAACAGCAAAAACGACAGATAAAACCAGGCCACATAATTCTGCAAGGGCGCGGCCCCGGTTTGCCAATACCACCAGTCCAGCTTTACCGCTACCGGTTCCAGCAACAGGTCAATAGCCACCATCAGCGCGGCGCCGCTCAAAGCCCGCCACGGTGGCTGAATCTTCAAAACTTCCACCAACATGCCGCAGCAATACAGCAACATCAGCCAATTAACACCAATCAGCAACGGCACTCCTGCCAGTTTCAGACCCAGATGATCGCCGTATCGATAAACGCCAAAGATCGCTCCGGTTTCCACCCCAATCCATTCCATCAGCCAGGTTATCCCCATGACCGACAAGGCATAAAGCTGGTACGACAAGTTCCAAGGCTGATGAAAGACAAACAACAGAGTGGCCGTGATCACCAGGCTCAGGGCCACCAGATGACGAAATACTTCCGGATAAAAGATCAGTCCGCACAGCCCCACGGCGTAGTACAAGACCACAAAACCACGGGCTGCACCGATCAGGTAAGCCTTCTTCCTTTCCATTGATGGGCGGAAAAGTAACGCTTCCAAAGGGCAAGCATCACCACCCAGAGAAGCGTCAGGCGCCGCAGCGGCAACAACAATAGCTGACGTCCGCTGTTCATTGCCGCCAGATGGCATTGCAGCATTACGGCACAAACCTCCAAGAGCACCCAAAGCAGGGCTGCACCGACCGGTAACAAACCCATGAATACCGGCGCCACGGTCATCAGCAGACCGTACCCCATGGCCAACAGGTCATTACCGGTCATTGCCGTTATGTTTTTTGCAAAACCGCTTACTGCCTGGCCGTAGTCTTCATACATGCGGCAACTGATTCGATCAGATAAATAAACGCTCACCGGCAAACCGGCTCTTTTCATATGGCGGGCAATGGCAATATCCTCGGCTATAGCCTGCCTCAATCGCTGATGCCACAGGTAAGCGGTGTATGCTTCTTTGCGGAAAAGCATACACTGCCCGTTAGCTGCTGCCAGAGAAGGTGCCCGCATTTTTCTAACCAGAAACAGCGGCAGCAGGCTGAGCAGCACTTCCAGCATGAGGGGTATGGCAATCTGTTCACCAACGCTTTTCATTTCCTGCCTGGGAAAAACGGAAACCATGGCTGATTTGCTGCGTTCCAGTTCAGCTACCAACGCTCCGATGAATCCGGGAAATACCTGTACATCGGCATCCAAAAACAGCAGGTAGCTGCCAGCAGCCAGTTGCGCCAACTGATGGCATGCCCAATTCTTTCCGTTCCAGCCCTCCGGTAAGGCCTCACCATGGATCAGGCGCAGGCCGGGGTTTTGACTGCTGAAGGCGGAAACCACTTCTGCCGTATGGTCATCGGATTGATCATCCAGGACCAGCACTTCCCGATATTCCTGCTGCATTTCGGAAAGAGCCTGCAACAACACACCAATGCGACGGGCTTCATTGCGTGCCGGAATCAGCACAGAAACCGGAACCGCTTGAGCACTGACCCGACGCAGCACGGAGGGCTTCAACACATTCAGCAGCGAAACGGCAGCGCGCACCACGGCAAAAGCCATTCCGCTCCAGGCCAGCCAGTTCATCCAAAGCGCTTTTGAAATTCGTTTCCAATTTGTTGCCGGCAGTGCTGATAAAACTGCTCATAAGCCTGGTTTACTTCTGAAAACAACGACAGGCCCTGCTGCAAAGCAAAAAAAGCAAAAGCCTCAGGGCGGGGCTTGTTGAAGTAATGGATAAAAAAGGCGGAAAAGCAGACCCGAAATGCGGGCCTGGCCTGCTGCAACAGGTAGCGCACGCCGGAACGAAACAGCACCCGCTCGGCACAGACCGAAACGATCTGCCCCTGAGGAAACACATGAAGCAGATGGCTGTTGTGCTGCAGAAGTCCGGCTGCATAATCCAGGCTGTGAATAACCGTGCGGCTGCCGGGGCGAACGGAAAAAGCGCCTGCATGCCGAAGCAAGGGCCGGCGACGCAGCTCATGCTCCAACATCATAACAAAATATTTTTTATGTATGAAATGCTGGTTGGCACGGATCATCAAAAACGGATCCCACCAGCTCTGGTGGTTGCTTAGCACGAGTAGCGCTTCATATACGTTCTGGGGGGCATCAAAAAAATGCACGGCCTCAAAATGCCTTCGCAGCAACCAGGGCACGTACCAGCGTCCGAACCAGTCCATCCAAAGCGTATGCCGGGCCGTTATCATCGATTGCCGCAGCGATTGACCTGCTTCACCGTAAATAAAATGCCCCCTGTGAAGATTTTCTAATTTTCTCCGGTTTGCTGCATGGGGCTGTTCGCGGGAGTTTTGCTGTTGCTCCTGTCGCTGAGCGGAGGGGAAATTATCTGGTCTGCCGACCGGCCGCTGACCTATGGCGACTTTCGCGGGCGCATTCCATCCGGTAGTCCCTGGGCAGCCACAACGCGCAGTACCATTCGCTTTTCGTACGAAACGGTCAACGGGGTACTTTCCCGTTGGGACGTGCAGGCCACTTTTGACCCGGAGGGTTCCTGGATGCGCGTTAAAGACCCGGCCGTTCTTCAGCACGAACAACTGCACTTTGACATTACTGAGGTGTATGCCCGGCTGTTTTGCGCCCACCTGAACCGCCTGCAAGGAACCCGTGTGCCGCGTGCCGTGCTACGGGATCTTTTCGATGAGTTTAACCGACGCTGCGATAGTGTGCATGTAGCCTACGATGAAGGCACCGCCCATGGCACCATAGCCTCGGCTCAGGCTGCCTGGACTGACTCGGTAAAATCGTGGTTAGTGAAAAATGCCCCTTGTTCGACCCGTAAAGATTATTAGCAGCTTGCCCTTATGCCACTTAAACACGGCTTATTTTAGCCCATGTACCTATGAGCCAGATCGCATTGATTACCGGAGCCGGACGCACCACCGGCCTGGGTTTGGAAGTGTGCCACCAATTGGCGGCCAAAGGGTTTTCCGTCATTGTCACAGCGCGCAATGGCGACGATGCGCAACGAAATACAGACCTGCTGCTGCAGAAGCATCCGGAAAGCACTCTTTATCCGTTGAAACTCGATGTTACCGAAGCCAACGACATAGATCAGGCAGCGTCCTGGGTAAAAGAACGCCTTGGCCGGCTGGATGTTTTGGTCAACAATGCTGCTGTTTTCGGAACATCAACCGAAGAGGTCGCATCGGCTGACTTGGCGCAGTCACAGCAGATTCTGGAAGTCAACTTCTATGGTGCCTGGCGCATGTGTCAGGCTTTTCTCCCCCTGCTGCGCCAAAGCCCCAGCGGACGCATCGTAAACGTAACCAGCGGCTCCGGATCCTTTGGTGACATGAAATATGGCCTGAACAGCGGAGTCCGCATTAACACCAGTTACTCCATTTCCAAAACAGCCCTTAACGCCCTGACGGTACGGTTGGCTAAGGAAGAACGACGAAGGGGTTTTGGCGTGCTGATCAATGCCGTTTGTCCGGGTTGGGTGGCCACCCGGCCAGGCGATGCCGAACGAGGCGCCCGCCCAGTGGAAGAAGGAGCGGCCGGAATTGTATGGGCAGCCACGTTGCCCAAAGACGGCCCTACCGGTCAGCTGTTCCGCGACGGCAATCCGCTGCCCTGGTAATCAACGACTCATAGAAATACCTAAGTCCTACCCTGGAAGTAACACGCTATCCAAAACGCACCTGCAGCAGAAGCTGTACGCCTGACGCAGTGGGGATATCCATCCGGCTTGGGGTGATTTGTTTCAGGGTAACCGACTATACTAATTTCCGTTTTAGCTGGGCTTCAGAAAGCAGGATCACTGCATGCTTCGACACCCTACTGGCCGCATCACAATGCTTGTAAAAGAATCGGTAGTCGGTATTATTTAATCTCTGATAAATAAACAGAAAAAAATAATACGACTGCAGTCAACGACTATGCCGAATCAGGTGGCCTCCCAAATGATGCCGCCTCCGATCAGTTCATCGCCGTCGTAAAACACCGCTGACTGGCCGGGTGCCACTGCTTTGACGGGCTGATCAAATTCCACCTGCACCGTCTGTTCATCCAACTGATACAACCGCGACGGCGTTCCCGGATCGCGGTAGCGCACCTTGGTATGGGCCCGGTAGCCATCGGGAATGCGATCCATTTTCTGCAAATTGATTTTACGGGCAATCAGGCGGGTGCGCATCAGTGCATCAGCCGGACCTAAGGTTACCGTATTGGCTTCCGGATCCACCGCGGTGACGTACATCGGCTGACCGGTGGCTACGCCCAACCCCTTCCGCTGACCAATGGTGTAAAACGGATACCCTTCATTACCACCCAGCAGGCGGCCGCTTAAATCACGAAACGTTCCGCCGGCCAGTTGCTGGTCCAGGCCGGGAACCTTTCGGCGAAGAAACCCGCGGTAATCGTTGTCGGGCACAAAGCAGATTTCATACGATTCGCTTTTACGTGCCAACGATTCATAACCCCACTGCAGGCACAACTGGCGAATCTGGGACTTGCGATAGCTTCCCAGCGGAAACAGCGTCATGGCCAGATGTTCCTGGGCAACACCCCACAACACATAGGACTGGTCTTTGGATTCGTCCACTCCCTTGGCTACCACATACCGGTTGCCGTGCTGGCGCAGTTGTGCATAATGTCCGGTGGCCATGTGCGTGCATTGCATCTGACGGGCCCGGCGGAGGAGTGCGGCCCACTTGATGTGGGTATTGCACAACACACAGGGATTGGGCGTTCTGCCGGCCAGGTATTCGGAAATGAAATCCTCAATAACGAATTCGCCGAATTCGCTGCGGATGTCAATAATGTAGTGCGGAAAGCCTCTTTCCACAGCCACCTGTCGCGCATCATTGATGGAATCCAGGTTGCAGCAGCCGGTTTCCTTGCGCTGGCCGCCACTGGAAGCATAGTCCCAGGTTTTTAGGGTAATGCCGATGACTTCATAGCCGGCTTCCTGCAGCAATACGGCAGCCACGGTGCTGTCCACCCCTCCGCTCATGGCAACGAGTACACGACCGCGGCTCATAAAGCAAAGATACGCCCATGCACCGGCGCTTTCGGACCGGGGTGCCAACCCGACCTGCTTAATTTGCACCGGCTATGCTGACGCATGCTATTGAAAAAGAAATTTTTCTTGTGCGGCATGGTGAAACCGACTACAACCGCTCCGGCATGGTGCAGGGGCGCGGGGTAGATCCACCGCTGAATGCCGAAGGAATACGGCAGTCGCAATTGTTTTTCCGCCGCTATGGTTCCTTGCGCTTTGATGCCGTTTTTACTTCTTCGCTGTTGCGTTCCCGGCAATCCATGGAGCCGTTCATCCGGCAAGGCATCACCTGGCATACCAGCAGCGATCTGGACGAAATCAGTTGGGGAGTTTTTGAGGGCAAGCCGGCTGCCGAACCCTTTCGCAGCGCCTACCGGCAACTGCTGGCTGCCTGGAAGCAGGGACAGTTTGAGGCTGCTGCCCCGCAAGGGGAAAGTCCGCTGCAGGTGCAGCAACGCATGGAGCAATTTAGAAAAGTACTGATCGGCAGTCCCTACCAAAGGGTGCTGGTGTGCACGCATGGGCGCGCCATGCGCATCTTGCTATCGGTATGGCTGGGTACTGGTTTGGAACGAATGGACGATTTCCCGCATCACAATTTTACTTTATACGTTCTTTGCTACGACGGACATCGCTTTCAGCTTCGGCTCTTCAACAACCGCGATCATCTTCAGGCATGAAATCGTTTCGCATCGGAGCTGTTTCCTTTCTCAACACACTACCTTATGTGCATGCGCTGCGTTATAGCGCCGATGCCGCTTCCTTTTCGCTGCTGTTGGATCATCCGGCGGCTATTGCCCAACTGCTGACTTCAGGTCAACTGGATGCAGGGCTTGTGCCGGTTACCGTTTTGGCCGGCTCCAGCAAACTGCACCAGCTGGCCCCTTACGGCATAGCCTGCGATGGCGAAGTACTCTCGGTGTTGGTCTGCTCGCAGGTGCCTCTGGAAGACATCCGCACGCTGCTGTTGGACTATCGGTCGCGCACGTCCGCGCAATTGGTGCAGTTGCTGGCCCGCCACTACTGGAAACTGAACTGGACTTTCCGTCAGACCCAAGAAGGTTTTGAGCCACAAATCTCAGGAAACACGGCGGCACTGCTCATCGGCGATCAAGCCCTGAGGATGCGGTGTCGTTTTCCTTATATCTATGATCTGGGACTGGCGTGGAAAAATTTTACCGGTTTGCCCTTTGTGTTTGCTGCCTGGATCGGAGATCAGACCCTCACCCCTTCTCTGGGCAACTTACTGGAGCGTGCATTTTCCTCTGTTGCCGATTGGGCCCGGCAGGCAGCCGCCGATGAACAGGCAAGGTTTGATGGAATAAACATTACGGATTATCTGTTGCATTGCATTCAGTACCGGCTTAACGACCGGCACCAAGCCGGCCTGGAACATTTCCTTGCACTTTTGACAGAAGAAGAAATTATTCTTCACTGATACCTCATCTGCTTCTGGTGAAAAGAGACCTTTAAGGGTTCGGCTCTCCGGAGGGCTGATTTTCGCGATCTTTTTTATCGGCTTCTTCGTAAGCGCGAATGATCTGTTTTACCAACGGATGCCGCACCACATCGCGTTCGGAAAGGTGCACGGCGGCAATGCCTTCCACGCCCTGCAAGATGGTCAGCGCCTTAATGAGGCCGCTTCGCTGATGACGCGGCAGGTCAACCTGGGTTATATCGCCGGTAATGATGCATTTGGCACTGGGACCAATTCGGGTCAGAAACATTTTCAGCTGCGGCTCGGTGGTATTCTGGGCTTCATCCAAAATAATGTAGGCATGATCCAGCGTCCGACCCCGCATGAACGCCAATGGCGCTACTTCAATGATGCGGTTGCTCATATAGTAGTTAAGCTTTTCAATAGGGATCATATCATCCAGGGCATCATACAACGGGCGCAGGTAAGGATCAATTTTTTCTTTCAGATCGCCGGGCAGGTAACCCAGATTTTCGCCGGCTTCAACGGCAGGGCGCGTGAGAATGATCTTGCGCACCTCCTTGTTCTTCAGTGCCCGAACGGCCAGGGCAACGGCTGTGTAGGTTTTGCCGGTTCCGGCAGGCCCGATGGCAAAAACCACATCGTTGTTTTCGGCAAGAGCAACCATTTGCTTCTGACCTGCTGTCCGCGCCTTGATGATGGCACCACCGGGGCCGTAGGTGATGACATCGGTTGCATCAGGAACCTCCACACCAAAAGGATCCACATCAGCCAGCAGGTCTTCCACCGTTTTGTCCGACAGACGACCGTATTTTTCAATAAACTGCACCATCTGGTTGATTTTGCTTTCCAGCAGTTCCAGATCCTGGCTACTGCCCTCTATGCGCAGTTTGTTTCCTCTGGAAGCAAACTTGACCCGCGGAAAGGCATTACGGAGAAGCTGCAGGCGTGAATTGTTTATTCCAAGCAAATCCACCGGATCTATGGCATCCAGGTGAATAACGAGTTCAGTCAACGCAAACGGTTTATGCAAAACTAACCAAATTCGCCCCGTCTGCTTTCGGCTCGTTCCGATCAGAGCAGCAGGGCATGGCCATAGTAACGCTGACCACCGACCTGGGCGCCCGCGACCCCTATGCCGGCGCCATCAAAGGGGCGCTGCTGAAAAATCATCCGGAAATTACGCTGGTAGACATTACGCATCAGATTGAGCCGTTTAATGTGCTGCAGGGAGCCTATGTGCTGCGTCAGGCATTTGCGCAGTTTCCTGAAAACACCATACACCTGCTCTTGGTCAACGGCTATGGCAGCAAAGAGGTTTCGGCCCTGGTAGCCCGTTTTTGCAGTCATTGGTTTGTGGCTCCCGACAACGGGTTGCTGCCTCTGCTTTGGGAGGGAGCACCTGCCGGAGAGGTGTACCGCGTCGACCCTGGCCTGCTTGAACTCAGCGATCTGAAGGTAACCATGCCCGAACTGACGGCAGCAGCCTTGCAACTGGCCAAGGGCAACGATCCCAGCCGGTTTGCCCGGCCGGCTGCACATATCCGGGAGCTTCATTTCGGCATGCCGGTGCACGGACCGGATTTGCTGCGCGGACAGATCATTCACGTTGATCATTTCGGAAACTGCATCGTCAACATCAGGAAAGAAGATTTTGACCGCATCGCCCGGGGACGTTCGTTTACCGTTCATTTCAAGCGTTACGATGAGTTGCATCGCCTCAGCAGTCATTACGGATCCGTGGAGCAGGGTCATATGTTGTGTTTCTTTAACACCGGAGGTTATCTGGAAATTGCAATCAACCGGGGGCATGCTGCCAAGCTGCTCAACCTTCAGGTACGCGACGGAGTGCAAATCACTTTCGATGGCTAATTGCGAAGACCCTAAGCCCGCAAACCGTCTATTTTCCCGAAAAGCCGGCGAACAAATCTTATCTTGCGCCCCAATTTTTCCGTCACGTGGACATATTCGGGGCTCCGCCCATTACTTTTGAACAAATCAGGCAGATTGACCGTGAGGCGCCGCAACTGATTCTGTGGGCGGTGCCGTTAATGATTTTCTTTACGGTTCTGGAATATCTGGTGGCCCGCTGGCAGCACCGCCACGATATTTACGACGATACGGAACTGCGCGGATCGGTGCTCATCGGGTTGGGCAATCTGGCCAGTAATTACCTGACGAAAATTGTACTTTTTTCCCTAACCGTTTTTATTTACAACCTGATTCCCTGGCGGCAGCACTTTGTTTGGTGGCTGTTTTTTCCCTGTTACATTCTGCATGACTTCTGCAGTTACTGGGCCCATCGCATTTCGCATGAGCAGCGCATCTGGTGGGCTACCCATGTTCCGCATCACAGCGCCAATCACTACAATCTGGCGGTTTCATTCCGGTTATCCTGGATTCAACAGTTCAAGATTCTGTTTTTTGTTCCTGTTATTCTGACCGGATTTCATCCGATGATCTTTTTTGTCGTCAATCAGGTGGCCGTTCTGTTTCAGTACTGGGTACATACCGAATACATCGGCAAGTTGCACCCCTGGATAGAATACCTCTTTGCCACGCCCTCCAACCATCGCGTGCATCACGGATCGCAGGACAAATACCTGGATAAAAACTACGGCGCTACGTTCATCATCTGGGATCGCATGTTCGGCACTTACGTTCCTGAACAGGAACGTCCCGTTTATGGACTGACCACGCCGGTGCATTCGGCCAATCCGTTTTATCTTGTTTTTCATGAACTGGTCGACCTGATCCGGGATGTGCGATCAGCCCGATCGTGGCGGCAAAGGCTGTGGTTTGTATTTGGCAGCCCGGTGGCCATAGCGCGCTACAAAAAGCAGCAGGCTGCTCAGGCAGCGCAAAAACCTGACTGATTCCGCTTTGTGGCGTAGCCGCTCCATTGCCTAGCTTAACCTGTTTTCCACATATCCACAATCCGCCCCGGCGCCCTATAGCTGCTGCTAACTTTGTATCAAATCCAAAGCATGAAACTGGTTTCGCTGGAGCTGAAAGGATTCAAAAGTTTTCCGGAAAAAACCGTCATCCACTTCAATGAAGCCGTTACCGGCGTGGTAGGCCCCAATGGATGCGGCAAGTCCAACATCGTGGATGCCATTCGCTGGGTATTGGGCGAACAAAAAACCAGCGTGCTGCGTTCGGAAAAAATGGAAAATATCATATTCAACGGAACACGGAAACGTAAACCGGCATCTTTGGCAGAAGTTTCACTTACCTTTCTGAACGACCGCAATCTGCTGCCCACCGAATACCACACCGTTACCGTTTCGCGCCACTTCTTCCGCAACGGCGAAAGCGAATACCGCCTCAACGGCGTTACCTGCCGACTCAAGGACATCACCTCGTTGTTCATTGATACGGGAATCTCCAGTAATTCCTATGCCATCATCGAGTTGGCTATGGTTGACGACCTGCTCAATGACAAGGATGGATCGCGCCGTCGCCTGTTTGAACAGGCTGCCGGCATTTCCAAATACAAGGTGCGCAAGAAAGAATCTCTGGCCAAACTGGAAGCCACCCAGCAGGATGTAAACCGGGTGGACGACCTGCTTTTTGAAATCGAGAACAACCTGAAGGCGCTGGAAAGTCAGGCCCGCAAAGCCGAGCGCTATTACCAGCTGAAGGATAGCTATCGCGAGGCAAGCATTGAACTGGCCCTGCACCTGCTGGAAGGCCACAAGCACCAGCTGCAGGGTTTGCAACAGCAGCAGCAGCAACTGGAAAACGAACTGGTACAACACGATGCCTGGCTGGACGAGTTGGCCTGCCGGCTGGAAGGAGAAAAGCTGCGTCAACTGGAATACGAGCAACAGCTCACAGCTGCCGGCCGTCGCCTGCAGGAATTCACCGATGCCCTGCGCAGCAAGGAACATCAGAAAGCACTGCTGCAAGAAGCGCTCCGCCACGATGACGAACAGTTGACCCGACTTCAGGAACTGACGCAGCGGGCTGGTCAGGAGCAGCATCAAGTACAGCAACAGGCCGGTCAACTGGAAGCCGGATGCCTGCATTGCGACGAAGCGCTGCAACGTGCCCGTCGCGATCTGGATGCGGCAGCCCGCGAGCTGGCAAGGGTAAAATCAGAATACGCCGACCTGAAACAACGGCAGGAAGCCCACCGCAGCCAGCGCGAAGAGGCCGAGCGGCAACTGGCTGACCTGCAACGGCAGCTTTCGGTATGTCGCGCCCAGCGCCAGTCGCTTGCCGACGAGCAGGAACGGGCCCACAGCGACGAGCAACAACGGCAAGAGGAACTTGTGCAAGTGTCCGCCTCGCTGCAGACCTGTCAGCAACAGGAGCAGCAGAAGCATGAAGAAGTGCGGCAGCTTATTCAGGCCGGCGATTTGTTGCAGCAGGAGATCGAGCAAAACGAAACCGAACTGGATCGCCTGCATGACGAACTGCGAGCCATCTACCGGCATCTGGATGCGCGGCAGAACGAATACAACCTGACCAAAAGTTTTCTGGATAATCTGGAAGGCTTTCCGGAATCCATCCGTTACCTGCGCCAGCATACGGAATGGAGCACTCACGCCCCTCTGTTGGGTGACATCATCAACTGCCCGGCCGAATACCGCGTGGCTATAGAAACCTATCTGGATCCTTACCTGAACTATTACGTGGTGCGCAATCCGGAAGAAGCCTGGGCTGCCATAAGCCTGTTGCACCAGTCAGCAAAAGGTCGGGCCAGCTTCTTTGTTCTCAGTGAAATGGAAGATCCTCCTGCCCCATTGCCCGTTCCGTCGGGAACGATGTCAGCCTTGGAGCTGGTGGAAGTGGATCGGCCTTATCAGGCGCTGGTGCAGCACTTGCTGGGAAACGTGTTTGTACTCCGAGATGATGAGGGGGCGGCTCCTGTTGCCCCCCGGGGGGCTGTGTTGCTGGCCAAAAGCGGCCGTTACATCCGAGGAGCCCATCATCTTTCCGGCGGTCATGTGGGGTTGATTTCCGGAAAACGTCTGGGGCGCATCAAAAATCTGGAAGCGCTGGAAGCGGAAATCCGCCAACAGCAACAGGAGGCCGGCGAATTGCAGCAAACCATCCGTGCCTTGCAGGAAGACCTGCTGCAGTTGCGCAGCCAGTCGCAGGATGAAGCCCTGGATCGGGTGCGCGAAGAGTGGCACAGCATCCGCCAGGAGGTTTCCGCCCTTCGCGCTCATAGAGAAACACTGGAAAAGGCCAGCCGTCAATACGTGCAACACAGCGAATTGCGCGCTGCATCGCTGGCCCGCCTGCAGGAAGAAGAACGTCAGTTGCTCCTACAGCTCCAAACCGCCGACGGCCAATTGGAGCATTTGACCAGCCGCCTCACAGAACTCACGCAACAGCTGGCCGCTTCGGAGCAACAGTTGCAAATCGCTACAGCCACCTACAACGATCTGCATGTGCAGATGGTTCGTGAAAGCGATCAGCTGGCAGCCCGTCAGCGCGAGCTGGAGCTCAGACGTCAGCAACTGTCGCAACTAGCCGAACAACTGGAGGCCTACGGTGCCGAAATACAGCAACGAACCCAAAGCCGAACGACCGGCGAGCAAGCCTTACAGCAGCTGGAAGAGGAACTTTCGGCAGACCGGCAGACCCAGACCTCGCTGGAACAACAACTTACGCAGGCAGAACAACGTTACTACAGTTGCCGTTCGGAAATCAGCCAACTGGAAGAACAGCACCTAACAGCTCAACGCAACCGGGAGCACACGCGACAGCTGCTTTCGGAGGTAAAGGACCAGCTCAATGAGCTGAAGCTGCAGTTACAGTCGCTGCGCGACCGTATGGAACTGGAGTTTAAGGTTTCGTTGGACGGATTGCTGGAGCGTTCACCCGATCCCGCCCAAAGTCGGGAAGAACTGGAGCAAAAAACCGAACGGCTGCGCCGCCGGCTGGAAACGTTCGGCGAAATCAATCCCATGGCCATGGAGGCCTATCAGGAGATGAAGCAGCGATGCGAGTTCATTCAGGCGCAGAAAAACGATCTGCTGGCCGCCAGGGAATCGCTGCTGGCTACGATTTCCGAAATTGAAACCACGGCCCGCCAGCGTTTCACCGAAGCTTTTGAATCGGTCAAGGGAAATTTTCAGCGGGTATTCAAGAGTTTGTTCTCAGAAGACGATGAATGTGATCTCGTGCTGGAGGATCCGGACAATCCGTTGGAATCGGCCATACAGATCATCGCCCGACCAAAAGGGAAAAAACCGCAGATCATCGATCAGCTCAGCGGCGGCGAAAAAACCCTGACGGCCATAGCCCTGCTGTTTGCCCTTTACCTCTACAAGCCCGCTCCCTTCTGCGTGCTCGATGAAGTGGATGCCCCGCTGGATGATGCCAACATCAGCAAGTTCAACCGCATCGTTCGCGATTTTTCACAGAAGTCGCAGTTCATTCTGGTAACCCACAACAAGCAGACCATGGCCTCCGTGGATTGCATTTACGGCATCACCATGCCGGAAGAAGGCGTCAGCAGCGTAGTACCTGTGGATTTCCGTCACCTGAACTGAACCGGAACGACCGGTTAGGTATATCCGAGAATTTTCAGCATGCTGGCCGCAGTCTGCTGGCGGGCAAAGAGGCGATCGGTCAGCCGGCCGTCCTTATCGCGTTCCACCAACACCACCTTGGGCGAAGGAATCAGGCAATGCTTGATGCCGCCGTAGCCGCTGAGCTGATCCTGATAGGCTCCTGTATGAAAAAAACCGATGTATAACGGATCGCCGTTATAGGTTTTGGGAAGAAAAACCTGGTTGATGTGCACTTCGGAGTTGTAGTAATCCTGCGCGTCGCAGGTTAGTCCGCCCAGATTCACCTTCTGGTATTCCCTGTCCCATTTGTTGATGGGCAGCATCAGAAAACGCTGGCCAATGCCCCAGGTATCGGGCAACGTGGTGATGAGGGAAGAATCAATCATGTACCACAGCTCGGCATCGTTCTGCTGCTTCTGTCCGATGACCTTGTAAATGTTGGCTCCGCTTTCTCCTACCGTAAAACTGCCAAATTCGGTGAAGATATCGGGTACGGGAATGCGGTTGCGCCGGCAGGCACTCTGGATCTGCAAAACGATTTCGCTCACCATGTACTGATAATCGTATTCAAAGCCCAGGGAATTGCGTATGGGAAAACCACCGCCAATGTTGAGTGCCGTAAGTGTCGGGCAGATCTTGCGCAACTGACAGAATACATTGAGCGCTTTGTTGAGTTCACTCCAGTAATAGGCATTGTCGCGTATGCCGGTGTTGATGAAAAAGTGCAGCATGCGCAATTCAAACTTTTTGTTGTTGTGAATCTGCTGCACATAAAATTCCAATATGTCGCGCCAGCGAATGCCCAGCCGGCTGGTATAGAACTCAAACGTCGGTTCTTCTTCTGCAGCAATGCGAATGCCGATGCGGCAAACGCCGCGTACCGACCGCTGGTAGGCTTCCAGCTCCTCTTTGTTGTCCAAGACCGGAATGGTGTTTACAAAGCCGTCGTTGATCAGACTGGCTATCTTGCTGGTGTAGGTGCGTTCCTTGAATCCATTGCAGATGATGAACCGTTCCTTGTCAATGAGCTTCCGCTGATAGAGCTTTCGGATGATTTCGATATCGTAAGCATAGGAAGTTTCTATATGCACTTTGTTTTTCAGCACTTCTTCCAGCACATAACTGAAATGAGAGCTTTTGGTGCAATAGCTGTAATAGTATTTGCCTTTGTATTTGTGCTGTTTGAAGGCTTTGCGAAACATGGCTTGCGCCTCGCGGATTTTCTCTGAAATCTTCGGCAGATATACCAGCTTAAGCGGAGTGCCGTAGCGACGGATGATGTCCATCACGCGCACGCCGTTGAAAATGAGTTCACCGTTTTCTTCTTCAAAGCCGTTTTGCGGAAAATCAAACGTCTGATGAATCAGGTCGCGATAGGTGTTGGTCATTTCGCGGCAGGCGCATTTTAAAAAAGTCGTGCGAATCTAAAGGAAAAACCAAGGTCATCTGGAGCAGCCGGCGGGGAAATTTTCAACGACGGTAACGGGCGTTGCTATCTTTGACCCATGCGCCAGATTCAAATCCTGGCCGTAGAATCGGAACTTGGCGCTGGCACACGCGGCGCCAGTCTGGGCTTTGAAGCTATCCGCATTGCGGCATTGGACTTTGGCAGCAGTTTCTTCCGCCAGTTTCCAGCAGAGGTCATTCCTGACGAAAACGAACGACTGTTGGATGCACCCGGCAGCCTTCATGCCCGCCGCGGTCCTCATGTGATGACCGTCTGCGAACGGGTGATGGAAGCCGTGTGCAACACGCTGCGCCGGGGTGCTTTTCCCATTGTCATCTCCGGCGACCACTCCACGGCGGTGGGCACCATTGCTGGCATTCGGCTTGCCCATCCGGAAGCCCGCCTGGGCGTTATCTGGATTGATGCCCATGCCGACCTGCATTCGCCCTACACTACCCCATCCGGCAACCTGCACGGCATGCCGCTGGCTGCTGCGCTGGCGGAAGACAACCCTTCCCAGCGCGTCAACAACCCCGATGAACAAACCATAGCCTTTTGGGAAGCGTTCAAAAATTTGGGTGGCATTGCACCGAAAATCCGATACCCCAATCTGGTGTATGTGGCATTGCGCGATTACGAACCGCAGGAAGAATTTTTGATCCGGCAGAACCGGGTAAAAGTTTTCACCACCGATGAAATCAACAATCTGGGTATTGACAAGATCGGGCGGGAAGTGTTGCAGGCTGTAGAGCCCTGCGATCTGATCTACATTTCATTTGATGTGGACAGCATGGATCCCACCATTTCGCGCGGCACCGGCACGCCGGCTCCCAACGGCATCACCGAAAAGCAGGCCGCCTCGCTGCTGCAGCGTCTGGTGCAAAGCCCCAAGATCTGCTGCTTTGAAATCACTGAAGTCAATCCCACACTGGATCGGGAAAACTTCATGGCCGAAAATGCCTTTGAAATTCTGCTGAAAGTCACCAACCAATTGCAGAACAACTGATTGTGGCGGCTTTTTCCGGATCGGTTGAACACGAATTGCGAACCCAGGTCAGCGAACTGCTGAGGCGTCGTTACGACCAGCCCGTCGGTCCGGAAAACATCCTCATCAAGCTGCCCCCTCCGGAAGTGGCAGCAGATTTCACGCTTGTGGCTTTTTCGCTGGCCCAATTGCTGCAACAACCGCTACCCCAACTGGCGGCTGCCCTTGCTGAAGACCTGAAAGCAAACTGGCCTCCGCTGGTTTCCGCCGAGGTGGTGAAAGGCTTCATTAACCTCACCCTGTCGGATGCCTTCTGGTGTGATTTTCTGGAGCAGCAGCGCACAAATCCAACCTTTGGCCGAAGCACCGACCGAAAACCTCGTGTGCTGGTAGAGTTCTGTGGACCTAACACCAACAAACCACTGCATCTGGGCCACCTGCGCAACATCTTCATCGGCTATGCTGTCAGTGAACTGTTGCAGGCCGTTGGCCACGAAGTGGTGCGCGTCAATATTCTGAATGACCGCGGGGTACACATCTGCAAAAGCATGCTGGCCTATCAGAAGTACGGCCAGCACGAAACGCCGGAGAGCAGCGGCATCAAAGGCGATTTTCTGGTGGGTGAATACTACGTGCGGTTCGAGCAGGAACTGAAAAAGCAAATGGAGGCGCTTCAGGCTCAGGGTCTTTCCGAAGAAGAAGCCCGGCGCCAGGCGCCTTTGCAACGCGAAGTCCAGCAGATGCTGCAAGCCTGGGAAGCCGGCGATCCCGAAGTGCGCGGTCTGTGGGCCACCATGAACAACTGGGTGTATCAGGGCTTTGCCCAAACCTACCGCAAGCTGGGCATCCGGTTCGATAAAGAATATTTTGAATCCGATACCTATCTGAAAGGCAAAGAGCTGGTGCTGCAGGGTTTACAAAAAGGCATCTTTTACCGGAAACCCGACGGATCGGTATGGGTCGATTTATCCGCCGAAGGACTTGAACACAAACTGCTTCTGCGCGCCGATGGCACTTCGGTTTACATCACCCAGGATATTGCCACGGCACTGGAGCGCTGGAACGATTTTGCTCCTGAGCGCATGATCTATACCGTAGCCAGCGAGCAGGACCATCACTTTAAGGTGCTGAAAGCCATCTGCCGCCGGCTGGAGCTTCCTTTTGCCGAAGGCATCCATCACCTCAGCTACGGCCTGGTGGAGCTCCCCACCGGCCGCATGAAATCCCGCGAAGGCACGGTGGTAGATGCCGACGACTTGCTGGAAGAAATGACAGCAACGGCAGCCCGTTACAGCAAAGAGCATGGCAAAGCGACAGACCTTTCCGAAGCCGAACAACAGGAACTGTTTCGCTCCATCGGTCTGGCCGCATTGAAGTTTTTTATATTAAAAGTACATGCCCGTAAGCGCATGGTATTCCATCCGGAAGAGTCCATTGATGTGCATGGGTTCACCGGCCCGTTTATCCAGTACACCCATGCCCGGATTTGCTCGCTGTTGCGCAAGGCCGGCATTCTGCCGTCGCAGCCGGTGGCTGTTGCGCCACTCCACCGCAGTGAGCGCGAGGTGCTCCGCTTGCTGTACCGATATCCTGCCACCCTCCTGGATGCCGCCGATCAGCTGGAGCCGGCCGTGCTGGCCAACTACCTGTATCATCTGGCCAAGACCTACAACCAGTTTTATCAGGAACTCCCTGTATTGCAGGCTGCTACAGATGCCGAACGGACCTTGCGGCTCCACCTTTCTGACGGGGTGCGCCAAGTTTTGGCATCAGGCCTCAGTCTGTTGGGCATACCGGCACCCCAGCGGATGTAACGGACATCCGGTTCGGCAACTGGTGGAAAACAGGCCCGATCGGCACAATTTTTATTGTTTTTTTTCGTAGTATGGCCTGACAAAAGCCGATCCGATGAAACAGCTTCAGCCCAATTGGATCACCGAAGGTCTCATCGATTTTGAGTACAAGAAATACCTGTTGCTGGCTTACCTCAAAGAAGTCAGCAAACACTTTGATGAATGCCGGCTCTATCCGTTCCTCAGCGATTTGCTGGCCCATTACAATAATCTGATTACCATCAAGCAAAACAAGACCTACGTCAGCAAGCAATTTCCGCGGCAGATTTCCCGGGTGGACCTGGAGAACTTTACGGTCGAATACGAGCGCATGATTGTGGATGATGCCTGCATGGAAGAGGTGGAAGCCATTTTGGATTATGCCATTCCGCGCATGTATCAGAGTTTGATGGAAGGCCGTGAGTTGTATCACGATGTGGAGCAGCACCTGCAGATTTATCCGGTTGGCATTGTTTCGCTGAATCCGGAAACAGGCCTTATGCTGCTGGTGTTGCCCAACACCCGCGACACCCAGGTTTATCGCTACCAGATCACGGTTTTTGAAAGCAGCGAGGAGCAGTTCCGCGGCATACGCACTGCTTTTGTGGGCGAGTACCGGCAAAGTTTTACCAACACGCTGGAAGCCATTAAACTGCAGGTGCTCAACCAGTTGGGCGCTGAAAGCCATCCGGCTGCCTATGCCGTTGAAGTCATGGCCAGCTATCCCTTGCAGGAAACCCTGCTGCCTGTGGCACGCCGCTCACTGGTGCGTTACATCTGCACACACCATCCGGGTGCTACGGTGTAACCATCAGCTTGGCGAGAGCCAATTGCATGCCGCTGCGCAATTCCACCAGATAACAACCTGCAGGCAGACCGCTCAGGGTCAGTTCGTTGATCTGACCGGCGGCGACGGCCAGGTCAGCGGAATAAATCGTCTGGCCGCTCAAATTGCGCACCGTTAGCCGCGCCGGGGTTTTAAGCCCGCCGATACGCAGCCAGGCCAGTCCGCGCGTAGGGTTGGGATACAGCGAGAGAAAAGGTCCGGCATCAACGTCCTGAACGGAAACGGTAAAGTATCCGGCAATGTCATTCTTGTTGCGCGGCAACAGCTTCCAGTTACTGAAACTGAAATACAACACCCCGTACAGGTAATCCAGCTTTTGATTGAGCGATAGCGAATCCAGATTGAAGTCAAAGTTGATGTCGTTGCTGTAGTCGTCGCAGCGCAAGCCGATGTTGTCGCTGGTGTTGTGATCTACCGCCCACTCGCCAAAGTTGGAAGGAGCATCGGGGTTCTGGTTGACCACATAGATATCGGTGAAGCCAAGCAGCACCCCTTCAAACGGCTCGGTGGCGGCAAACACACCGGTGCGGATGTCTTCTGCACTAAGGCCCGCATACGGCTCATACAGCGGATTGCCGGAGGAAAGCACCAGATAGGTGATACTATCCAGGTAGGTTACATTAAAACTTTCAAAAACTTTTCCCGAAGTGATTTTGATGCGGTCACCGCGCTTGAGCGGATTCAGATTCTGCCCCCGGAGAAAAATGCCGTTCCAGGCACCGGGCCCATCCTGAATGGTGGTCAGACCCAAATCCGAAAAGCCGATGGTGGCCATAACGATTCCTTCCACATTCATGTTCGTCAGCCACTTGCCGGCGAGGAATGGTGTTCCTGATCCGGTGGGATTAAACTGAATATCTTTTAATGAATTAACACCATCGTTTTTCACCCAATAAAAAGAATTCGTGGCCAGGCTATCCGGAAAGTTGGTGACGTATCCTGAATTGTCCACGGCTTTAATCCAGTAATTGACGTAAATGCTGTCAGGGCCTTGCGGGGGAATAACCCCGGTCCACGTATTTCCCCCGGACTGCAGCATAGGCACTGACTGAAACGACGTGTTTCCCAGACCCACCGAATACAACAAGGTGGCTGATGCCACTGTGCCGTCGGCATCGGTGATGGTGGCAGAAACCGTTTGGCTCTGCGATGTGGATGGAACGGGAATACTCAGTTTAACGTTGCTGACAACGGGCGCAGAGAAGCTGACCGGTCCGATGTCGTTCCAATCGCGCGGTGCCACATAGTACTGGCAACCGGTGGTGGAAGAACAGAATTCCAGGATAATGCCCCTGACGTAACTCAAGGTGGCGCCGATATAGGGGGTGATATCCCACAACTGGGGCGTATTGGAACCCTGCGCCGTGCAGAAGTTGTCGGAGGTGTCGTTGCGGATCCAGCCCGACACGTCGCGGATCTGCATCTTGTTTCCGTTCTGATCCTGAATGCTCCAGAAGATGCGGCCGCTGTTGGAGCCGGTACCGTAGCTGACGTCCACCACCTGAACATTATGAAATTCTACATATACGCCTTCCCAACGCTCGCCGGTCACCCGCTGCAGCACCTGACCACCGGCGCCGTCGCTTTTCATGAACTGATCAATGGTCAGTACGGGAGGTTGCGGTATGGGCTGCCCGATGCCCTTTAGCGAAGAAGCGGCCGGCAATAAAAGCAATTGGGTATTGCCCGGCACCGGTGCATTGCTCAAGCCGAAACTGCTAACCACCACCGTGCACTGCACCTTGTTGCCCACCTGAAAGTTGTCGATGAATGTTACGGCCGTGTTCAGGTCGTTGATGGTGCCGGTGTATCCGATCGCTCCGGGATCCAACAAAACATGCACCCCACTCCATTCGTTGCTGCTGCCGTCCGAAAGCCAGGTGCCCACCCGACTGCCGGTAGTGCTGAGCCCGTAGTCGCAGGGGTTGAAGGTTACCACGCCCTCTACCCTGACGGTGTCCAGATAATAAGCTGAAGTGTCCGAACCTGCTGCCAGTAGCTGGTCATTGACAAACTGCAGATCCTTGATGCTAACCAGCGGATACTGCGCAGTGGCTGAATTGAAGCCTGCGAAACAAGCCAAAAGGAGGAATTGTTTGTTCATAACGAAAATCAGAGTTTTTTGATGGGTAAAAGCCGGGCAAAGCTACCGGACGGCCCAAAGCTCAAAAACGGAATCATATTAAAAAATCATTATCTAACGAAGGATGACAAACTGACCCTGATGCACCTTGCCGGTCTGCAGATCGCGTACACTGAACAAATATACGCCCTGAGTTACTGCCTGGCGGGAGGTAGTCAGCAGATCCCAGGCATGCTCACCTCCGCTGAAAACGCGCTGCTGCACATTGCCTCCGAATTGTTCAAACCAGCGAATGTCTTCTCCCCGATACTGGCTGTCGTGTTGCAGGACGGCCACCACTTCCCCGCTCAAAGTAAAAATGGTGATTTCACATTGTGGCGGAAGGTTATAGAACCAGATCTTCCGGCTTTGCGCCGAAGGTCCGTCCCAGGCAGCCGACTGACGGTAGGGATTGGGGTACACCCCGATGCCCCCGTTCTCAGCGGAAGAAGACCCCGGCCATACCCGAAAGGTATTTACCGTAAACGAGGACTCCAGCGGAGACAGCCCCAGCCTGGCGTCGCCTTCATCAAAAGCCGTTACCACAACTACATATTGCCAGCCGTTCAGCAGTCCGTTCAGATCAAAACGATAGCGGTAGGCAGTGGTGTCTCCTTCAAACCAGACCGGCTCATCCAGTCGGATGACTTCAAAACCGTTATTGTATCCCACACTGTTGCCGGGTTTGTCCCATTGTGCAATCAGTTGAAGCGAAGAAATATTTTTTATATCATCCCCGATGTTGCTGCGGTAAATGCGGTAGCCCTCAAAGTCCAGCCTTTTGGAAATGGGATCTACAGATGCTTCAGCGCCAGCATCCCAGTACAAGGTGATTGATCGGTCGGAGGCCACAACCCGCACGCGGGGTGAAGCCGGAGGCTCGGGCAAAATGAAACGATCGAGCTTACCATTGGCAATCAGGTCCTCTCCTTCGTCCAACGATCCGTTTTCGTTGGCATCTTCTCCGAGGAAGGTGCGCCGCGACCAACCCAGATGCTCCAGTAATTCGCTGCGACTTTGCGCATCATCCACACCTCCCTGGAGCTGACGGGCACAAACCATTGCGGCTACATACATGAACGATTCGCCCGGCAACACCTGCACGATAGGCCCTGCACTAAGCAACTGAATGCGGTTGGAAGGCGATTGCAACTGTGCTACCAGGGTCGGGTCGGTGAAGTCCAGCCCCTTTCGGAGTTTTTGATAGCGCTGCACATCGTCCGCTGGGGCGCCAAACTGGCTGCCGTCGAATTTCCGGAAGTTCCAGAAGTTGGCATGAACCTGCGGCGCCGGATAGCCAGATGCCACCACCTGTTGCGCATTGACCGGATGCAGAAACTGATCGCGCCACAGGATGCCCAGAAACTGCGAGGCACCATACGAATTGGTGTAACCCGGATCGCCATCGACATCCCAGGCATACACGGCCGTAAGCGAATCCAGATAGCCGCCGCCGCCATGTGAAAAGAATGCTGTTCCGTTGTCGGTGGCCACAAACACATTACGAACAACTAAATCAGTCCACATGCCCACCCACACCGAATCCCAGGGCTTGTTTGATGCGTTGGTAATGGTATAGTTTAAAACCACAAAATAGTCGGCGAAACTGTAGTTCCAGGCATAGGCTTCCAGATGTACGCTTGCCCCCAACGGCAACAGATGTTCGCTGATGGGGATGGAAGTACCGGGAATAATCGTGTAGGCATCGGTAAACTCCATCACCATATCCTGGTGTGAAACGGCATCCAGGGAAAAAAAATCGCTGTAAGGCAGCGTGCTGCGTTGGCGGATGAACTTTCCCACCTCGGAACTAAACTCAAAGCCGGCTGATCCTGCCCTGTAGCCTGTTGGGGCATCCACTGCTGCTGTAGATACGGCCGTCTGACCGTCAACCAGCGCACCGATCCAAAGACCTCCTTCAAACAAATGCTCTATGCCGCTGTTTATCGGATATTCCATGGACGGAGGCCCTCCCGGGTCATTTACCCGATCCGGACGCCCTATGGTGCCGACATTGGTTACGGAAAACCCCAGATTGCCGATGTTGATGGTCTGTCGGTCGAACGATTGCTGTGCGGCAGCATGTTCAACCATTTGCACCAGGCACAGCAGTACCAAATAACGCATCACTACCGGTCGGTTCATTCGCAACTACTCAGAGCGAAAGTAGCCATTCGGCTGCTACCCCTGACGGAGCAGCCAGGCGCCCTCTGGCCCTTCGTTGAACAACAAATCAATAATACTCATTCCGGGCAGAAACCCATACCGGTCCGCAAAAACCTGACGATACGGGCGCGGATCAGCCCTCATCGCCTTCGATTCTAAGGGCAGTGGCTGTAAAGAAAACGTAAACGAAAGCTCCAGCCCCAGGAGTCCGGCGCATTGCAACAGCAAGGCACGGTTTAGCACCGAGAGACTTTTTTCCCCACTGCACAGTACCGAAAGGAGCAGATCACCGAAGTGCAGAAAAAATGCGCTGCGACCGTAAGCCGCCTTCCAGCTGGCCGTATGCTGCCGCCTCCAGTCGTGTTGGTAACAGATGCTCACCTGATGCATAGGAAGTTTGGTGCCCCGCCCCCCGACAATGGGAATAGTAAGCAGCAAGGGCCCGTTGGCGGTCGCAATTCGATAACGGTTGCTGTAGCCCGATTTTTCAAACCGCTCTCCTTCACAAACCACCACTTCCCCGGCTTGCGCCCAGGTCATCCATTCAGAAACCGGCGCCAGACAATGCGAGGGAATATGATGCCGGTTCATGCTACAACGTTGCTGAAAAGGCTACTTAATGGCTGGTTCATTTTTTTGTAATTTTAAACAGATATATGAAACGGCACAACCGCTTGTTGATTGCCACGTTGCTGTTGCCTGTATGCGCCGGGAGTCAGTCGTTGCGGTTGTACATGAACAACAATGCTTTCTATAGGCCGGATGCCGATTCCATCTATATTGAAACCACATTGGCTGCACCGGGCTTTGCCTTACGCTATGTGCGCAATACAGAAAGCCACTGGCAGGCTGCCATGAATGTCTACCTGCAATACGAACGCGATACGCAGGTGGTGGCTACCGAAAGTTACCGGCTCAACACGCCCCCTCTGCGCGATACGAGCGACCTTTTTTTTACCATTCTGGATTTGCGACGCATCTTTTTGCCCGTTGGAGAATACGTCGTCAGGCTCTATGTCAGCGATGCCAATCGCCCTTCCGAGTCGGTTCTGCTCACGCAGGGCATTGATGCCCGCTTCAGCAGGCAGCAACCTGCCTTTTCCGGAATCACGCTGGTGCAGCACCACGAGCCCACCCGGCAAATCAATCCGTTCAGCAAATACGGGTACGACATCAAACCCCTGGCAGTTCCCTATCTGGGTCCCGGGCAGAACCAACTCAGCTTCTATGCCGAAGTATACAATACCGAAAAGTCAGCACCACAAAGCGACATCGTGTTGTTTTACTCCGTACGCAGTGCGTTAAGCCACCAGGTGGTTCAGGATTTGCACCGATTCAGCAGGCAACGTTCCGAACCTGTTAATGTGTTGTTTTCGGAATTTGATATTTCCCGGCTCCCTACCGGAAGCTACTACCTGCATCTTGAGGCACGCAACAAAGGCAATGAACTGCTTGCTGAACAGTCGCTGTTCTTTCAGCGCTTCCATAGTTCATTACCAGGCGAACTCGGCGATTACCGCCATGCCGATATCGGCGGAACCTTTGCCGAAGCGCTTCCGGCAGATTCCATGACATATTTTTTAAAGTGTCTGCTCCCGATTGCCGACCTGAACGAACGCAACCACATCATGCCGCTGCTCAAGTCCGCCGATTTGCAAGCACAACGCCAACTGTTTTATGCCTTCTGGCACCGCCGCAGCAACCAGCCGGAAGTCGCATGGAACAACTACCTCAACGAAGTGAAGCTGGTCAATTACTACTACAGCACGCCGGTGCAGGCCGGATTTGAAACTGACCGGGGGCGGGTGTATTTGCAGTACGGTCCTCCCAATTCCATTGAAGGCCATCCGTTTGAAGCAGGTGCTTACCCCTACGAAATCTGGCATTATTACAAATTAGGCAACAACCAACGCAACGTCCGTTTTGTATTCTGTAACCTGGAATTAGCCACCAACAATTATTCCCTCGTCCACAGCGATGCCCGCGGTGAAATTTATGACCCCCGCTGGCGGTTCCGCATCTACCGCGCCTTCCGCGAAAGCAGCGATTTCTACAACCTGGATGAAACGCGCTTTCGCCAGACCTTCGGCAGCCAGGTGGACAAGCTGTTTGAGCGCTGAACACAGTTAGCGCCACCCGGCCTCCTATCTTTGGCCACCGCTCATGACGCAGAGGCCTCCTTCGGTGGCTGTAGTGATTTTGTGTTGGAAGGGAAGAACCTTTCTGGAACAGTTTCTGCCTTCTGTGGTTCAGCATACGCCGTCGTTTGCCGACATCGTTGTAGCCGATAATGCCAGCGGCGACGGCACTCCGGAATGGGTGCGCAACCGTTTCCCTAACCTGACGGTTGTGGAGCTGGAAAAAAACCTCGGCTTTGCCGGCGGCTATCAGCAAGTGATCGGGCAGTTGCCGCAGGAATTTGTTGTGTTGCTTAATCAGGATGTGGAAGTAACCCCCCGTTGGCTGGAACCGCTGCTGCGAATGCTTCAGGATGATCCCCGAGTGGGCGCCGTTCAACCCCGCATCCGTTCGTGGGCTGACAAAGAACGATTTGAATATGCCGGCGCTGCCGGTGGCTGGATGGACTGCTTCGGCTATACCTTTTGCCGAGGCCGCCTGTTTGATGCCATAGAAAAAGACGAAAACCAGTATGCCACTCCGGAAAAAATTTTCTGGGCCTCCGGCGCCTGCATGGCCCTGCGGCGTGACCTGTATCACCTTTTAGGCGGACTGGATCCGTACTTCTTTGCTCATATGGAAGAAATTGATCTGTGCTGGAGAATGCAGAACCGCGGTTATACCATCTGGTACTGCCCGGATTCGGTGGTCTTTCATGTTGGCGGCAGCGCCTTGCCGCAGGGACATTCGTTCAAGACCTATCTGAACTATCGTAATAACTTATTGATGCTGGCCAAAAACCTGCCGTTGCATCAATCGCTATGGATCGTACCTGCGCGTATGCTGCTGGACGGCATTTCCGCTATACGTTCCGTTGTGCGCGGCTACCCCCGTGATTTGCCTGCTATCGTCAAGGCGCATTGGCATTTTCTGCGTCGTCTGCCCACATTGCATGCGCCGCGCCCGAGAAAAAATCTGTTCACGCTCTCCGGCGTTTATGCGGGATCGCTGGTCTGGTCTTTTTTTATCCGGCAAAAGAAAGTATTCAGCTTGTTACCTGCTTGCCGCCGGACTCGGTAAGCAGCTCAATGGCCAAGCGGTAACCCTCCAGACCAAGCCCTGCCAGAGTGCCTGCACAACGCCCTTCCAGCAGCGAATGCCTTCGGTAGGGTTCCCTGGCCCATGGGTTGCTGATGTGTACTTCCATCACCGGAACCTGTATGGCTGCCACTGCGTCAGCCAGAGCCACTGACGTGTGCGTGAAGCCGCCGGGATTCAGCACCACACCGTCGGCATCGTGTTGCGCCTGCTGCAGCCGGTTGATCAATGCCCCTTCTTCATTACTTTGAAAATACAGCAGGTCATGGCCGGCAAACTCTGCCCGCAGCGTTTCCAAAAAAGCCTCAAACGGCTGGGTACCATATACGTCCGGTTCCCGCTGACCCAGCAGGTTCAGATTGGGGCCGTTAATGATCAGAATTTTCACCGATCAGAAAAAGGACATTGCAACGTTGCAAGTTAAAAAAACCACTGCCGGATTTCTTCCGGTGTCCCACAGGTGGAAGCAATTTTACCTCATGGACTGGAACAGCACGCTGAACGGTTTTTTGCACTACCTGATGCTGGAGCGGTCTGTATCCGAACACACGCGCGACGGTTACGAACATGACGTTCGCCTCCTGCACCGGTTCGTTCAGGAACACCAGAACGGCAAACCCCCGACCCGGATAACGACTGAAGACCTGCAATCTTTCCTTGCCGAATTGAACCGAATGGGGCTCAGCGCTACCTCACAGGCGCGTGTGCGTTCCGGCATCCGGAGCTTTTTTCGCTATCTGCTTAACGAACAGCTTATTGAAAACGACCCTTCCGAGCTGCTGGAAGGCCCCAGGCTTCGCCGAAAGCTGCCCGATGTGTTGCATCTGGACGACATCAACCGCATGCTGGAATGCATCGATCACAGCCGACAGGAGGGATTACGCAACCGTGCCATAGTGGAAGTGCTTTACGGCTGCGGTCTGCGCGTCAGCGAACTGACGCAACTGCAATACCGCCATCTGTTTCTGGATGTGGAGTACCTGCGCATCGTAGGAAAAGGAAACAAGGAGCGCCTGGTGCCTATCGGTCAGTCTGCTGTTCGCCACCTGACCCAATACCTGCAGCACGTGCGAAGCGGCATGAAGGCTGCTAAGGGATTTGAAGATCATGTATTTCTCAACAGGCGTGGCCGGGCATTATCCCGGATGTACGTGTTCAAAATCATCAGGGAACTGGCCGCCCGCGCCGGTATTCGCAAAAACATCAGTCCGCATACGTTGCGTCATTCGTTTGCCACCCACCTGGTGGAAGGCGGCGCGGATCTGCGAGCCGTGCAGCAAATGCTTGGCCACGTCAGCATCACCACTACCGAAATTTACACCCACCTGAGCCGCGATTATCTGCGCGAAACGTTGCTGCGCTATCATCCCTTTTACCAAAGCCACAATCGTTAGACGGCTTGCTGCCCTTGCCGGTCGCCCGGCTGTTGGTAACTTTCAAGGATACGGCCTGAACCGGAAATGACCCCCTCTCGAAGCAATGTTTCCAGCCCCTTTGCATGGCTCAGCCGTTCGGCACAAGTGTTCATTCGACCCTATCCCTCTTCTTTTCTGGTGGTTGCCACCGCACTGGCCTTGTATGTCAACACGCTGCATCACGGCTTTGTGCTGGACGACGGAATTGTTTTATCAAAAAATAAATACGTTCAGCGTGGCCTTGACGGTATTCCCGATCTGATCGGGCGCGACAGTTTCCATGGATCCATAGGAACCAGCGAATTGCTCTCCGGTGGCCGCTACCGCCCCCTCTCCCTCATGATTTTTGCTCTGGAGGTTGAGTTGTTTGGCCTCAATGCCTTTGTGCATCACCTGTTCCAGGTGCTGTGGTATGGTGCCGTATGCCTGTTGGCCTTGCTGTGGTTACGCCGCATGCTGTTTCCGGCACATCCTGCCCTGGCCCTTACTGCAGCCATGCTGTTTGCCGTGCATCCCGTGCATACGGAAGTGGTGGCCAACATCAAAAGCCGTGATGAACTGCTTTCGCTGTTTTTTCTGCTGGCCGCCCATATGCGGCTCAATAAGGAAGCACTATCCGGCCAACTGCCCGTCCTTTCATCGGTTTGGTTTTTTCTGGCTCTGCTGTCTAAAGAAAACGGAATCATTTTTCTTGTGCTTAGCCCCCTGTGGCTGATGGGGGTGATGAAGCTGCCTCTTCGTAAAACGGCAGGATATGCTGCCGCTCACTGGTTTGCGGCCGGCCTTTATCTGGTCTTGCGGCTCAACGCCACCCCATGGAATACTCCGCCTGTTACGGAGGTCATGGATAACCCCTATCTGTTGGCAAATACGGAACAAAAACTGGCTACGATAGCTGTTGTTTTTCTGAACTATCTGCGCCTGCTGGTATTTCCGCATCCATTGACTTACGACTATTCCTATCAGCAAATTCCTTATGCTTCATTCGATCAGCCGGTGGTTTGGGGGTCAGTACTGCTGCATGCTTTGCTGGTTTTTGTTGCTGTGCGCATGCGTAACAACCAGCCTGTGCTGTCGTGGTGCATAGCTTTTTATCTGCTCACCCTTGTGCTGGTTTCCAATTTGTTTTTCAACGTGGGCGCACCGATGGCGGAGCGCTTTCTGTTTCAGGCTTCGTTGCCATTTGCAGCGGCTGTTGTTTTGGCATTTTCTATAATCCCTGTAAAATTTTTTCCATCAAAACCAATCGTTCACACGACCGGATGGGCAGCGCTGGCATTGCTGCTGTTCGCCGCCTCATGGGCCACAGTGCGCCGCAATGCAGTATGGAAAGACAACAACACCTTGTTGCTTCATGACGTCCGCCTATCGGTCAAAAGTGGTCGCGCCAACACCTATGCCGGTATTGCCAGCATTTCCGTTGGTGACGCTGCCGGCGATGAAGAAAAGTCCAGACATTATCTGCAGGCAGTGCATTATTTGCAAACGGCACTGGCCATTCAGGATTCGTATTTACCCGCCTTGTTGAACCTGGGAGTAGCCTACAGCCGCCTGGACAGCCTGGAACAGGCTGAACGCTACTGGCGGCGTGTTAGGGAATTGCAACCGGAAAACCAAACCGTAAAAAAATATTTTGGCTATTTGTTTAATACATACTACCAAAAGGGGCTTGCCGCCGGAGTGCGCAGGCATTACGACTCAGCTGTCGTATGGCTCACCCGGGCCGTACAGGTGGATAGTGCGAATGCCGAAGCCTGGTATCATCTGGGTGGGGCCCAGTACGAATCCGGCCGCATCGCCGATGCCGTGAGCAGTTTCGATCGTTGTCTGCAGCTTCAGCCCGATCATGCGCTGGCAGCACAGGGCGCTGCTGCTGCACGTTTGCGACTGCATCAGCATCGCTGAGCAGGTTTCTATTTTTGCCGCACCTATGGCCATTCCCGCTAACCGAACCAAAATCATTGCTACCATAGGGCCTGCATCCCGATCCGAATTGGTCATTGCCGAAATGATTCGTGCCGGACTGGATGTTGCCCGCATCAACTTCTCCCACAGCAGCCATGCCGAACATCAGCAGACCATTGACCTGGTTCGGGCTACCAATGCCAAACTGAATACCCACGTCTGCCTTTTGGGCGACCTGCAGGGTCCGAAGCTGCGCATCGGTCAGGTGCGAAACGGACAAATTCTGCTCAAGCCCGGAGAAAGGATATTTATCAATGAGGGCGACGGCATCAGTTCGGCTGAGGAACTGTTCATCAGCTATCCGCGACTTACCGAAGAAGTGCGGCCCGGTGAACGTGTGCTGTTGGACGACGGTCGTCTGCAACTTCAGGTGCTGAGCCGCAGCGGGCATCGTCTGGAAGCGCTGATCATTCACGGCGGCCCGCTCACTTCCCGCAAGGGGATCAATTTTCCTGAGAGCAAATTATCCGTACCGGCATTGTCCGAAAAAGACAAACAGGATTTGTTGTTTGCCGTTGCCAACCGGCTGGAATGGATTGCCCTTTCGTTTGTCCGAAACGCCTACGATGTACTGCAGCTAAAAAGGCATCTGCAAACCCATCGAAGTCGTTCACGGGTCATTGCCAAAATCGAAAAGCCGGAAGCCATTAAAAACATTTCCGAAATCATTCATGCCGCCGATGGCATCATGGTAGCCCGCGGCGATCTGGGTGTGGAAATGGACCTGGCAGTTGTTCCTGTTCTGCAAAAAACCATTGTGCAGCAGTGCATTCAGCATGCCAAGCCCGTCATCATTGCCACGCAGATGATGGAAAGCATGATCACCCAACCTTCACCCACGCGTGCCGAGGCCAACGATGTTACCAATGCCGTACTGGACGGAGCCGATGCCGTCATGCTCAGCGCAGAAACATCATCCGGCGCCTTTCCCGTTGAGGCCGTTCGCATCATGCGCAAAATCGTTGAAGTGGCTGAAACGGTGGATACTGTTTACGGAAAAAAGAAAACCACCAATCCTTCATCGCCCACCTACATCAGCGATGAAGTGTGTCGCCAGGCCTGCCTCATCGCCGATGTGCTGAAGGCCAAAGCCATCGTGAGCACCACCCATTCCGGCTACACCGCTTTCCAGCTATCCAGCTTCCGTCCGCGTACGCCTATCTTCATTTTTACCGATAATCAGATGTTGCTCAACATGCTCAATCTGTTGTGGGGTGTTCGGGCTTTTTATTACGACCGCTTCACCTCTACTGACGATACCATTCACGATGTGAACACGTTGTTGCGGGAAATGGGATTTGTCAAACCCAAAGATCTGGTCATCAACACGGCCAGCATGCCCTTGCATGCCCGCAGCCGTACCAACACCATCAAGGTCAGCCGGATTGACGATCGTTAATGCCTGCGGCCAAACAGCCAAACGGCCTCTGCCAGGCTGCCGGCAGTGAAGTCCGCGAGCGGATGTCGGGGTTTATCGGCCGGCTGAATGGCTACGGTAACCATGTTCAGCTTTTTTCCGAACTCCAGGTCGCTCACCGAATCGCCGATCATCACCGACCTGTTGAAATCTATTTCGGGAAAATCTTTTCGTGCCAGTTCAGCCATGCCGGTGGCCGGTTTGCGCAATACGGCCTGAGGCGAAGCCAGCTCCGGCGCCACATAAATTTCATCCAAACGGCCGCCGCGCCGGGCGATTTCCTCTTTAAGATATTGATGGATGGCATGGACGTCCTCCATATCCATCAGCCCCTTTCCCACTCCCTGCTGGTTGGTTACAACGATCAGACGTCCAAAGCGCTGCGACAAACGCACCAGCGCTTCCGGCGCTTCCGGCAACCATTCAAATTCGTCCACTGAACGGACGTAATCATTGTCTTTTTTCTTATTGATTACCCCATCGCGGTCCAGAAACAGCGTCCAGCCGGAATCCACCAGCAGCGAAGGCCGGCGGGGTTGCAGTCGGTCTGGCAATTCCTTTCGCGCCCGCTCAAAATCTTCCGGTATGCCGATATCAATAAAATAATCGTCATACAAAAATCCATAAAACCGTTTCGTCTGGTAAAAGGCCTCCATAATGTCTCGCTCAAAGGAAAAGACGTCAGGAAGCGATAAGCCTTCAAAAAGACTGCGGCGCAGAACGTACACGCCGCCGTTGATGCATCCGGCATCGTAGTACGCCTTTTCAAGGAAACCCGTTATCCGTCCCTGCGCATCTGTGTCCACCACGCCGTACCGGCTGATGTGGCGCATGGGTTTAAGCGCCAGGCACAACACACCATCGGTGGCGAGGCTTCGGTTAAAAAATTCGTTCAGCGGCAGATCAAAAAGCGTATCGCCGTTCAGCACAAGCACTTCGTCTGCATCGGCTTGTTGCACTGCCTGATAGAGTCCGCCCCCTGTGCCCAAGGGCGATTCCTCAACAGAATAACGTACCGGAACGCCGTGGTACCGGTTGCCGAAATGGTGTTGGATGACTTCGTGCTTGTAGCCACACGCTACCACCAGCTGGGTTACTCCCTGTTCAACTGCATGATGGAAGACATATTCCAAAAAAGGCAGTCCGCTGATCTGTGCCATGGGCTTGGGCACATCAGCAACCACCGACCGAAGCCGTGTGCCCAGTCCGCCAGCCAAGACAATTGCCTGCATTACCGGCCGGCTGCGAACAATTCAGCCTCCACCAACTGACAGATGGTATGCCCCATGAGCATGTGCACTTCCTGAATGCGCGGCGTATCGGTGGAGGGAACATTCAGCAACAGATCGCACCAGGGGGCCATCTTGCCGCCGGTAGCTCCGGTCATGCCCACGGTAACCATGCCCAGCCGACGGGCTTCTTCCAAAGCCCGCAACACGTTGGGCGAATTGCCAGACGTGGACATGCCGATCAGCACATCGCCGCTGCGGCCTCTGGCCTTTACCAGTCGGGAGAACACCTGATCGTAACCGTAGTCGTTGCCTACGGCCGTCAGATAGGAAGTGTTCACATGAAGCGCTTCCGCATCCAGCGGATCCCGGTCGGTGTAAAAGCGACCGCTCAGTTCAGCAGCCAGATGCTGGGCATCGGCGGCGCTGCCGCCATTGCCGCAAAACAACACCTTACCCCCCTGCCGGTAGCAACGGACGATGGCTTCGGCCACCCGCTGCACCCGCTCGAGCAAGGCGTCGTCGGCAATGACCTGTTGCTTTACCGTCACGGAGGTTTGGAAAATTTCCTTAATCTGTTGAACTGTCATCTTCTGTTTGTTATTTGATAATCCATGACACAGCGCCTTGCTGGGTAAACTGAAACCGACGAAACTCTCCGCCAAAAGCATGCAAACGTTCCAGAACGGCATAGCGAGAAAAACCCGGACACCAGAAAAACATAAAGCCGCCACCCCCGGCTCCGGAAATTTTTCCTCCTGAAGCACCGGCCTGCAGCGCTGCATCGTAAATCTCGTCAATTAGCGGATTACTGATTCCCTCTGCCGTTTGTTTCTTGTTCTGCCAGCCGTAGTTGAGAATGGTGCCAATCTCGTCCAGTCGTCCCCGCAGAATAGCTTCCTTCATCAGAACGGCCTGCTCTTTAAGCCGATGCATGGCTTCTACCGATTTATCCTTTTTTTCCTTGACGTTTCCGGCCTGCTGCTCTATGATGCGCGAACTCAGCCGGCTGGTCCCTGTATAATACAGCAACAAACAATGCTGCATCTCATTCAAATAATTTTCTTTGATCCGCAAGGGATTGACGATCACCTTGTCGTTGGCATAGAACTCCATAAAGTTGAAGCCCCCGAACGCTGCGGCATACTGATCCTGTTTGCCCCCTGCCTGAGCCAGATCTATGCGTTCAATCTCATAGGCCAAATGCGCCAGTTCGTATTCCCCAAGAGGCAGAGTCAGCCATTCGGCAAAAGCCTGCAACACCGCCACCACGAGCGACGATGAGGTGCCCAAGCCACTGCCGGCAGGCGCATCCACATAGGTGGAAAGCCGGAAACTTAACGGTCGCTTCACAAAGTCGCGCACGATGCGGTTGTAAATGCCCCGCAACAGCACCAGATCCCCCTCCAGAGGCACCTGATCCACACCCTCAAAACTGACCTGTTGCTTCTGGTCAATGGAATGAAACACAATACGCCCGTCGTCAGTGGGCTCGATGGTGGCATAGGCATATAGGGAAATGGTGGCATTCAGAATTGCGCCACCATACAGGTCGGAATACGGACTCACATCGGTACCACCGCCGGCCAATCCGATGCGCAAAGGAGATCTGCTACGGATGAGCATGATGCCAAATTGGCGGCTAATGTACGCAGCAGCAGGCGGGCTTGATCAGGGTGCTGCGGATCGCGGGCCCAATTCCACCACTTCCAAAGCGGAAATATTCCCCTGTTCCAGCGTCAGGCGTACGGCCGTGCGCACCTGATGCAGGCCGGTGCGTCCGGCTGCCCCCGGGTTGATGCACCACATCCCCTGGCGCTGCGGATCGCGCATGATTTTCAGGATATGGGAATGGCCGCAAACGAAAATCAGGGGACGTACAGCATCCAGCCGGCTGGCTACACCTTTTTCATACCGCCCGGGATAGCCACCGATGTGCCGCATAAACACGCGGATCTGCTCTACTTCAAAAATCAGTTCCTCAGGAAAAATCTTTCGGATGTGAGACCCATCGATGTTGCCATGCACTCCGCGCACGGTCTTGCCCGGCGGCAGCTGTTCGACGACCCCCGGCCCCCAGTCGCCTGCATGCCAGATCTCATCGCACGGCTGCATCCAGGACGTATCCCCCAGGTAACCGTGCGTATCCGAACAAACTGCTATGCGAAGCATGGCACATCAGAGGGGCTGCGGGCGGACCAACTCGTGGATGCACTCTTCTTCCTCCGGTCGGATGAAGTGAACGCCGGGCTCGCTGCGCAACCAGGTCATCTGCCGGCGCGCATAATGCCAGGTTTGTTGCCGGATGGATGCCACAGTCTCCTCCCAGGAAATGTTTCCCTCCAGATAACGAAACAATTGCGGATAACCCACCGTCCTTAAAGCTGTCAGATGCCGCCAGGGATACAGTTGCCGGGCTTCTTCCAGCCAACCCTGCTGCAACATATGGTCAATTCGTTTATTGATCTTTTTTCTTAATTCCTCCCTGGGCACCTCCAGGGCGATCTTTATTATCCGGAAGGGCCGCTGCTGCCGTCTGCCCTTCAGGAAGGAAGAATAGGGTTTGCCACTGGCATAGCAAACCGACAAAGCCCTCAGCAGCCGCTGCGGATTGTTCCGGTCCACCCGCTCAAGGTAATCCGGATCACAGCGCAACAGCTCCTGCTGCAGAAAGGTTAACCCTTTTTGTTGGTATGCTTCCTGCAGTTGCTGCACCATCTGAGGCGGCACTGCAGGAAACCGATCAAGCCCCTCAGTTACTGCGCGCAGAAACAACCCCGAGCCGCCGGTTAGCACAACCAAAGGATAGCGCACAAACAAACGCTCCAGCAACGCCAGCGCATCGCGCTCATAGGCTCCGGCGCTGTAAGGCTGATGAATGGAAAGATGCCCGATGAAATGATGCGGAACCTGCTCCAGTTGTTCGGCAGTGGGGCGGCCTACGCCGATTTTTAGTTCCCGGTAAAATTGCCGCGCATCAGCAGATACCACTTCTGTTCGGTAATGCTGGGCCAGCCGGATGCTCAACGCCGTCTTTCCCGATGCGGTAGGACCTGCCAGGACCAGCAGGGTGTTCTGTGCCGGAGCCAATTACTCAGCGGATGTCTTCTTCAAAATCGTCCAAGTCGCTGTCCTCACCAAAATCTTCGTCAAAAAATTCATCATCCATTCCCAGGTCGGCGCTGCCGGAGTCTTCATCGGTTTCTTCAATAGCATCGCCTTCCATCAGGTCGCCGGAGGTCACATCATCCTCTTCTTCCTCATAGATAAGTTCTTCCTCTTCTGTTTCGTCGGAATTGGTCAGGTCCTGTTCATCGTCATCCGCCTCCTCATCCTCATCTTCATCTGCGTCAGACGCCTGGCGATTCCGCTGAGGCACTTCAACCGGAACAGGCTCCTCTTTGCGAAATGGCGATGGTCCTACCGAACGCACGCAATGCGGATAGGCCACATCGTCCCGGATTTTTTCGCTGATGCTGCTGAGTTCAATGAGCAACTGATCACCTGTTTCGCTCAATTCAAAAACAAAGCGCTGATGCGGATCAAAAATGAATTTGACCAGGGGCTGCTCTGCCAATGCGGCTTTGGCGGCCTGGCCTTTCTGGGAACCCAGTGCCTCCAAGGGCAAAGCTTGTTTCTTGTGCCAGCTATCGTTTCCGGTGAACAATTGTGCTTCAGCGTGGGATGCAATGCCGAAACTGCTGCGCACCTGATCTACAAACTGTCGGAGGGATTGTGAGGATAAAATTTCTACTTCGCGGTAAATGCTCTCATCTTCTTCGTACATCACGCGAAACCGCAGCACCGACATAACCGTTTTTGCTTTTGAAGTTACGCTTTGCAGGCAAAGAAACTCATTTCACCGAAACACCCAAGGCAGCGTCGGCTAATTTTTTGTTACCGGATGCCAACCGAGTTCTGCTGCTTTCTCCAACATAAATGCATAAGCATCATCGTAGGTGTTACGGATTCGGCCTTCCAAAATGGCTTCACGGATGGCTTCTTTGATGATGCCGATTTCCCGCCCGGGTGGTTTGGCAAACGTGCGCATAATGACTTCTCCGGAAATCGGAGGCTGCCAGTTGCGGATCCGGTCACGTTCTTCCACTTCAATCAGCTTGCTGCGCACCAACCGAAAGTTTTCCAGATACTTCTTGACCTTTTTTTCGTTTTTGCTGGTGATGTCGCTTTCGCACAACGTCATCAGTGCTTCCAGATCGTCTCCGGCTTCGAACAACAAGCGGCGAATGGCTGAATCCGTAACTTCTTCCTTGCTGAGGGCAATAGGGCGCAGATGCAGCAGCACCAGCTTCTGTACCCGTTTCATCGGCTCTTGCAGCGGCAGATGCAACCGTCGGAAGATGGTTTCCACTTTTCTGGCTCCAACCACTTCATGGCCATGAAAGGTCCAACCCTTGCCTTTCTCAAACCGCTTGGTGTCGTATTTGGCAATATCGTGGAGCAGCGCTGCCCAGCGCAGCCAGAGGTCGTCGCTGCGTTTGGCTACCTGATCCAGGACCTGCAAGGTGTGATAGAAGTTATCCTTATGCCCTTTTCCTTCCACATGCTCCACTCCATACAACAGGACCAGTTCCGGCAACACCTCCCGCAACAAGTCGGTTTTGAACATCAGGTCAAAAGCAATGGAGGGCCGGTCGGTCATCAGCATCTTGTTGAGTTCATCGGTGATGCGCTCTATCGAAACAATGCGCAGTCGCTCCGCATGCTGCCGCATGGCCATGCGCGCTTCGGGTACAACAGCAAAATCCAGTTGCGCCGCAAAGCGGACAGCCCGTAGCATGCGCAGGGGATCGTCGCTAAAGGTCAGCTCGGGTTCCAGAGGAGTGCGCAGCAGCCGGCGTTCCAGATCGCCCAAACCGTCAAAAGCATCCAGGAGCATACCGTAATCATCTGCATTGAGGCTAACGGCTAGGGCATTGATGGTAAAATCGCGGCGCGCCAGATCATCCAGCAAGGTGCCGGCCTGTACCTCAGGTTTTCGCGAAGCAGGGCGATACGATTCGCGACGGGCGCCTACAAATTCCACGGCAAAGTCATGGTATTGGAGGCGCGCTGTTCCGAAGTTTTTGAAAACCGTTACCGGGGTTTGCAGTTTCTGCCCCACGGCTTCGGCCAACGCCAGCCCGTTGCCAACTACCGTAAAGTCAATATCCTTGCTGTCGCGCTGCAGCAATTTGTCGCGCACATGGCCGCCAACTACATAGACGGGCGCTTGTCGGGCAGCCGCCTCGGCAGCAACTACTTCATAAAGCTGCTGTTCGGTATCGCTGACCGGTAAGGGCTTGTAACACGTTCGGATAGTGACGAACCGCTGCATGGCCTGTGCGGTTCCGATCAGAAAAAACGCCTCCGGGTACTGTTTTGGTAGCGAGGGAGAGACTTGAACTCTCGACCTCGGCATTATGAGTGCCGCGCTCTAGCCAGCTGAGCTACCTCGCCAGATGTTCGCTTCTGCTGCCTGCCGGCAGGCATGACGTTGCTGACGGATCCGCCACTGCAAATATAGCGACGCCCGGCAGGCAGTTGCCCGCACCAATGGCTAACTTCGCCGCCGCACCGCATGCAGTTTCTTTCGCAACGCATTCAGCAGCTTGCTGAGTCAGAAACCCTGCAGACTGCCCGCCTGAGCCGTGAGCTGCGAGCTCAGGGTGTTGATGTGATTGACCTCAGCCTGGGTGAACCCGACTTCCCCACTCCGGCTCACATCTGCCATGCCGCCAAAAACGCCATTGACCAGGGCTTTACGCGCTACCCGCCAGTAGCCGGCTACCCCGAACTGCGCCAGGCCATCAGCGAAAAATTCCGAAATGAAAATGCCCTGGAGTTTGCCCCTGAACAGGTGGTGGTTTCTACCGGCGCCAAGCAGGCCCTGGCCAATGTCATGTTGGTTTTGGTTAATCCGGGCGAAGAGGTCATTCTGCCGGCTCCTTACTGGGTCAGTTATCGCGAAATGGTGAAGCTTGCCCAGGGCACCATGGTCACCATTCCCACCGAAGTGCACAACAACTTCAAAATCACACCGGAACAACTGGAAGCAGCCATAACGCCGCGCACCAAGGTGTTTTGCTTTTCTTCTCCCTGCAATCCCACCGGCAGCGTGTACACGGCCGATGAGCTGGCTGCTCTTGCTGATGTCTTTGAGCGTCATCCGCACGTGATCATTGTCAGCGATGAGATTTACGAGCATATTTCGTTTACCGGTGCGCACCACAGCATTGCGCAGTGTAAAGCGTTGCATGGCCGGGTGGTGGTGGTTAACGGCGTATCGAAAGCCTATGCCATGACGGGCTGGCGTCTGGGCTACATCGGAGCGCCACTGTGGCTGGCCCGTGCCTGCGACAAGATGCAGGGGCAAATCACGTCGGGCGCCAACGCCATTGCCCAGCGCGCCGCTCTGGCTGCCTTAACCGGCGACCAAACCGAAACGCACCGCATGCGTGAAGCGTTTCGCCGGCGTCGCGACCTGATCATAGACCTGCTGCAACAAATGCCCGGCGTCATACCCAACCGGCCGGAAGGTGCTTTTTACATTTTTCCTGACATCAGTCACTACATTGGAACGTATTACAAAAACTGGCATATTACATCTGCCGACGTTTTGGCCGACTATCTGATTCGCGAAGCCCACGTGGCCGTGGTTACCGGCAAGGCCTTTGGCAACGACCATTGCATCCGCATCAGTTATGCGGCTTCGGAAGAAAAAATCCGGCTGGGCATGCAGCGCATGCAGGAAGCGCTGACCCGGTTGCAGCATAAATCCGTTGGGGGTGAATCCGGGTGAGCTCAAAAAGGTGTTTCGCAACCGCCGCCTGGCCGTCGTGGGCGACGTGATGCTGGACCGCTACCTGATTGGCAGCGTGGACCGCATTTCCCCTGAGGCTCCTGTTCCTGTTTTGCGGGTCGAACAAATTACCGAACATGCCGGCGGAGCCGCCAATGTTGCCGTCAACCTGCAGTCGCTGGGCGCCCGCGTCTGGTTGGGCGGCCGGGTGGGTGCCGATGAGGCAGCAGATCATCTGCATCACCTGCTTCGCAACCATGGCATCAGGGAGGTGGTTTTGTTCCGTGACCCTGCTTACGCCACAGCCATTAAAACCCGGCTGATGGCGCGCAACCATCAGATGCTGCGTTGCGATCAGGAATCCGTCAAAAGCCCTTCTCCAGCAGTGGAAAAACGGCTGATCCGGCAATTCCTCAACTCCCTGCGGGCCTTCCGGCCGGAGGCTTTGATCTTTCAGGACTACAACAAAGGCCTGCTTACCGCCAACGTGATCAACCATCTGGTGGACTACTGCAGAAAAGCAAACATCCTCACTGCCGTTGATCCCAAACGAAGTAACTTTTTTACCTATAAGAAAGTATCTGTTTTTAAGCCCAATCTGCGCGAAGTCCGCGAAGCCTTGTCGCTGGATGAACCGCCCCTGACCCGCGATGGTCTGCTCCGCATTCACCGCCTGCTTCGCCGGAGACTGCACCACGGCATAACCCTGCTCACTCTTGCGGAACGCGGCATCTTTTATGCCGACGGCCGGCAGGCCGATTGGATTCCCGCTCATCCGCGCGACGTAGCCGATGTATCCGGTGCCGGCGATACGGTCATCGCCACAGCCACGCTGGCTCTGGCCTCAGGCTTGCTGTTGCCCCAGGCCGCTCAACTGGCCAACCTGTGCGGCGGACTGGTTTGCGAACATGCCGGTGTGGTGCCCATCACGTGGGACATGTTGGAGCAGGCGTTGAGTAACCAATCGTTGAATGGCTAAGGCAAAGAAAACCTTTGCGCCCGCTGCGGCCACGATGGGCAGGCTTAGCCTGATCATTCCCTGCTACAACGAAGCGCATCGTCTGGAGCGGCTGGAACGGGAACTGGACCTGTTTGCTGCCCGGGCCCCTTTTGATTTTGAGGTGGTGCTGGTCAATGATGGCAGCACCGACGGCACGCATCAACGCATATTGGACAGTGCCGTGCTGCAACGGCTACAGCAGCAGGGTCGACTGGTGTACGTTCATTTGGACCACAACGTAGGAAAAGGTGCAGGGCTAAAGCTGGGCGTAGAAAAAGCCAGCGGAACCCATCTGCTGACACTAGATGCCGATATGGCAGCCTCGCCGCTTACCGTATTGGAATGGCTGCAAAAATTTCCGGAGCGATTTCAGCAGGAAGAAATCCTCATCGGCTCGCGCGAGCACAAGGAGTCGCGCGTAACCGACAGCAGCGGACGCCGTTTTGCCGGCCGCATCTTCAATCTGCTCATCCGCCTGATCACTGCCCTGCCCCTGCGCGACACGCAATGCGGCTTCAAACTCTACCCTGCCACCCGGGGAAAAATCCTTTTTTCCCGGCTGCGCAACAGCGGCTGGGCCCACGACATCGAGTTGCTACTTCGTGCCCGGCAGTACGGCTTCCCCATTACCGAGCTGCCCCTGCAATGGCAGGCTGTTCCGGGCAGTAAAATTTCCGTGTGGCGCCACATGTTCCCCATGCTCGGCTCCCTGCTGGCCATCACGCTGCGGATGCGATGGGAGTATTTTGTAGCTGACCCCCTGCGATTGCTCCGTGGTCAGCCCATGCCGGAATCGGCGCAACCGCAGCAGGCACCTTTCCGGCTGATCTTTTTTGCCCTGAGCTTCCTGCTGCTGATACTCATGGCTACCCTGAGCTTTGATTACGGCATCACCGGCGACGACCTGGATCAGAAAATCTATGGTGAAGCCGTACTTGACTTTTATACTTCGCTGGGCCGCGATACCTCCTGCCTGCACGTGAAGGTGGGCAATAAAGACAACCTCTATTTGTATGGAGGTTTATTTAATATGATTTCTGCTGCCGCAAACCGCTACATCGGCGGATTGGACGAATACGACATGCGGCATCTGATCAATTCCCTCACCGGCTGGGCCGCTGTGGTGGTTACCGGGCTGTTGGCCCGTCGGCTGGGCGGCTGGCTGGCTGCCGTTCTGGCTCTGGTGTTGTTGGCTACCTGGCCGCAATTCTTCGGGCAATCCATGAACAATCCCAAAGACATCCCTTTTGCCCTGGGCTATGTGGCCTCTGTGTATTATCTGGTGAAAATGGTTCAGGAACTGCCCCGGGTAACGCTGCGTACCTGGACCTTGCTCACGATGGCCATAGCCTTTACCATCAACATCCGCGTCGGCGGCCTGATGCTTATCGGCATGATGTTCGCCTTTGCCGGTGGCGCCTACCTGCTGCAGCCTGAAGTGCGCAGGGCTCTTCACGCCTTTAAAGCGAAACAGTCGCTGGCCGTTCAGTTGCTGATCGTTTCGGTTCTGGCCTATTTCGGCGGGCTGTTGTTCTGGCCATATGGTCTGCTCGATCCCCTGGAGCATCCGTTCATTGCCCTGCGCGAAATGACCAACTTCAGCATGGGCATTCGCATCCTTTTTGAAGGGCAACACCTGATGAGCGATCAGGTGCCATGGTATTACATCCCCAAGTGGATCGGCATCACTACTCCGCTGGTCGTTCTTGCAGGTTTGCTGCTGTCACCGCTTCTGTTTTTCCGCTCAGGCATCTCACGATCACTATTGTTGCTGCTGGCCTTTGCCTTGATTTTTCCCTGGGCTTACACGGTGTACAAAAGCTCTGCCCTTTACGACGGGCTGCGCCAGATGCTTTTTCTGCTACCACTGATTGCTGTTTTTGCCGCTTTATCGTGGCAGATGGTGCTGCGGGCATCACCCAGGCCGGCCTGGCGTATTGCAATTACTGCTCTATTGCTGGCCGGCTTGTTTTTGCCTTTACGGTTTTCTGTAGCCAACCATCCGAATCAGTATGTCTATTTCAATGAACTGATCGGAGGCATCCGGGGTGCTTACGGCCGGTACGATACCGATTACTACATGAACAGCATCCGCAAAACCTGCGACTGGTTACGTCAAAGCCAATACGTTGAAGAAGCCGGTCCGCAAAACAAGCTGCTGATTGCCACCAATGCTGTGGATCCGGTAAACTGGTACTTCCGGAACGATACCGATCGCGTACAAATCGTTTTCACCAAATGGCATGCTCCGGGTAATCCCAAAACCCGAGGCGCCCGCAACTGGGATGTGGGCATCTTTTTCTCCCGCGATGTAGATGCCTCCCAGTTGCAGGCCGGAACCTGGCCCTCCAGGCAAGCCGTCTTCATCAATGCGGCAGATGGCGTTCCCTTATCGGCCGTGGTGGCACGCGGCAGCAAAGCCGATTGGCACGGCTACGAAGCCATGCAGCAGAAAAACTGGAGTCTGGCAGCAAGCTACCTTGAGCAGGCAATTAAAGAAAATCCGCAAAACGAAGATGCCGCTCTGTGGCTGGCGCAAACCTATCTGCAAACGGGTCGTTACGGCGACGCTCTGAAGGCCGCTCAACACTACCTGCAGCTGTTTCCGAATTCATCTTATGGGTTTCTCACAGCCGGCTCAGCCGCTGCGGCTTCCGGCAACATACAGCAGGCCGTTTCGTATTTGCAAAAAGCGTCATCGTTGAATCCGTATGACCCCCAGCCGTATTATCTGCTCGCTCTGATTTATGAACAGGCCGGTGATGCCCAGGCCGCCCAACGCTACATGAATCTGTACCGTCAGCTAAGCCGGTAGTGACTTTATCTTATTTTTACCCAACCCATTTTCCTTTTTATGAATGTGTTTCGTTTGCTCTTTGGCGCTCCGCTGTTGTGTTTGTTTTGCACGTGCAGTAAGAATGAATTCATCCCGGAAAGCACCGTTACCGACCCTGAAGTTTCTGCCAAACTGGTTACCTACCTCACCGGTGACGTAGCTGACGTATCCCCGCCCACCCAGGCGGGATTCTGTCTGATGGGCGGGGGTGCCGATGTGGATGAAGCCTTCGAATGGATGATCAGCCGCAGCGGAGGCGGGGATTTTGTCGTTTTGCGGGCCACCGGATCCGACGGCTACAACGATTACATTTATTACGACCTGGGCGGCGTCAATTCAGTGGAAACCATAATTATTGACACCAAATCCAAAGCCAAACGACAGGATGTGTACAATAAAATTGTTGCCGCCGAGGCCCTTTTCATCACAGGGGGCGACCAATGGGATTACGTCAATAAATGGCGAAACACATTAACCGAAGATGCCATTAACTATTTGATTAATGTAAAGAAGGTACCTGTAGGCGGTACGAGTGCCGGCTGCGCTATTTTGGGCGAAGCCTACTTTACAGCCAAGAACGGCACCGTCACTTCGCAACAGGCCATGAACAATCCTTACCGTACCGAAGTAACCTTAGGAAAAAGCGATTTCATCAGCATTCCTTTTCTTACTCAAACCATAACCGACACCCACTACGACAACCCTGACCGCCGCGGTCGTCATGTAACCTTTATGGCCCGCATGGTAGAAGACTGGAACATGAATGCCCGCGGCATCGGTTGTGAAGAACACACGGCGGTGTGCATTGATGGCAACGGCATCGCCAAAGTTTATGGCAGCGGCAAAGCACATTTTTTGCAAAAAACCAACCTGGGACCGGAAACCTGCGATCCCAATGTGAAGCTTACCTGGAACCGCAGCCAGCAGGCCGTTAAAGCCTACCTCATCACCGGATCAGCGGCCGGCAACGGCTCCTTTGACCTCACCAACTGGACTACCTACTCCGGAGGAACCAGTTCCTACTACTACGTCAACAACGGAACGTTTGGGGTGAACTAACTTGCCGGCCAGCATGGTTACTTTGCCGGCCGACACGTTCCGTTTTCTTTCGCAGCTTAAGAAAAACAACAACCGAAAATGGTTTGAAACCAACCGTTCGCGGTACCTGCGCATCCGCGAAGGGGTGCTGCAGTTAACTGCAGTGCTGCTGGAACGCATGAAAACATTTGATCCTTCGCTCACGCATACCCGCCCGGAAAGCTGCCTGTTCCGCATCCACCGCGATATACGTTTCACCAACGACAAATCGCCGTTCAAGACCCACATCGGCGTGGCTATTTCATCCAAGGGAAAAAACTTCCCCGGTGCCGGCTATTACCTTCATCTGGAGCCCGGTAACAGTTTTGCCGCCGGAGGCTGCTGGTTTCCCGATGCACATCAGCTTTATCAGATCCGGCAGGAAATAGATTACAACTACAGAGATTTCATACAGATTTTGCAGTCGCCTTCTTTTCGCTCGTTTTTTACCGGCCTGGATGACGACCACAAACTAACGCGCCCGCCCAAAGGCTACGCTGCTGACCATGAAGCCATTGAGTTGCTGAAGCTGAAAAGCTTTACGTGCAGCGCCCCTTTGCCTCAATCTCTGGTGACTTCACCCCAGCTGGCCCGTCGCGTCACTCAGGTCTTTGCTGCGATGTATCCCTTTATTCAATTCCTCAACGCAGCTCTGCTGGAAGACGACAGCGACAAAATTTCGTTTTCTTAATATCATCTCTGCCAGCCCTTCCCGTTCAGAAAGAAAATCCGGAAGAAATGGCAGAAAAACCGCACTGGTATTTCGTTTGTTCCTCCATGGGCAAAAACGTTAAGCCATGTTACTCAAAAGATTCAATGAAAGCGCTCTGTCGCCCTTCGAAGCCTGGGTCAATGACCTGTTTAACAGCGACTTCGGCTTTGGCATTCGCCCCTTGCTGTCGGCACGCATTCCTGCGGTAAATGTGGTCGAAAAAGACAATCACTTCCGCATTGATTTTGCCGTGCCGGGATTCAGCAAAGGGGATTTCAACCTGAAGGTGGACGGCAACGTGTTGACCGTTTCCGGGGAAAAGAAGGCGGAAAGCAAGAAGGAAGACGAAAACTTCACCATGAAGGAGTTTTCCTGCACCAGCTTCACCCGCAGCTTCACCCTGCCGGAAACCATTCAGGCCGACAAAATCTCGGCAGAATATGCCGACGGTGTACTGAAAGTTACGTTGCCAAAAACCGAAGAAAGCCGGCCGAAAGCCATAGAAATTAAGGTCGCCTAATGCATCCCAGGCCGCAGAAAAATGCCGGATGGTCGCTCCATCCGGCATTTTTTTTCACCACATCAAGCCTGCTGAAGAAAAGGCTAATTGCGCAGCTCATTTTTTGATTACCCGATAGAACAAGGGGCTTATTGTGCCTGCCTGATCATCCTTGCCTCAATACCAGTTTATGAAACGATCCTGCTGATCCGGGCAGGTGCAGGATTTCCAGGAGGTTTCCGGCATTAAGCCTGATTCCATCTGGTAATTTGTAACTTTCCATCAGCAAGCTTACTGCCCCTGCAGGCCGTATAGCGTATTCGTATTTCGGTATATGACTGAAGCCTTTCTTCACTACCTGTGGCGGACAAAAATTCCCGGTGCTGTCCGCCTGACCACCACCGATGGCCGTCCGTTGACCATTCTGCACAGCGGTCAGTGGAACCACGATGAAGGCCCTGACTTTCTGGATGCACGATTGCGCATCGGCGAACTGGAATGGGCCGGTCATGTGGAAGTGCATGTGCGCAGCAGTCAATGGCGCCAGCATGGCCACGATGCCCATCCGGCTTATGGCAACGTGGTGTTGCACGTCGTTTATGAAGACGATGCACCGCAGGCCATCCGCCTGCCTGTGGCCACGCTGGAGCTGCGCCCGCACGTTTCCGAACGCCTCTGGCAACGCTACCGACAGCTGCAGAGCAGCACTTCCTGGGTACCCTGCGCTTTCGGGCTGCGTTCTGTAACAGAACCGCTGCGCACCGCCTGGCTACAGCGCCTGCTGGTGGAACGCCTGGAATGCCGCATGCAACCAGTTGCTGCTTCCCTTAAAGAAAATCACAACGACTGGCAGGAAACTTTTTATCAGATGCTGGCCGGTGCCCTTGGTGCTCCCCACAACACCGAGCCCATGCGCCACCTGGCCCGCACAGTACCTCTTAAAGTGCTGTTGCGCCATCAGGGCATGCCCCTGCAGATGGAAGCGCTGCTGTTTGGCGTGGCCGGACTCATACCTGCCCGCTGCAGCGACCCGTATTGCAGCGCCTTGCAGCAGGAATTCCGCTTCCTGAAAAAGAAATACGCTATTTCGCCACTGCAACCTGCCATGTGGCGCTTTTTCCGGCTGCGACCGGCATCATTCCCTACGATTCGCATTGCCCAACTGGCCGCCCTGCTGCAGCGACAGCCGGCCTTGTGGTCCCAGGTACTGGAAACACAAAGGATGAGTCAATTTAAAAATATCCTTAAAACATCAGCAGCAGGTTATTGGGAAAACCATTACCGATTTGGCGCGGCCTCTCCTCAGAGCTCGAAACCGCTGGGAGAGGACACTATCCGCCTGGTGCTCATCAACAGCATCATCCCCTTGTTGTTTTTTTATGGAAAAACGCACGACCATCCAGCGATATGCAACCGGGCCCTTTCCTTTCTGGAAGAATTGCCGCCCGAAAACAATGCCATTATCCGACGCTGGAAGCAGCACGGCATCGTTGCACTGACGGCAGGCGATACGCAGGCGTTGCTTCATCTGAAGCAACAGTACTGCAACCCACGTCGCTGTCTGGAATGTGCCTGGGGAAATTTTTTCTTGCAAGAGCGCTAAACGTTCAGAATACTTTTTCTCCACGCTGCAGCCATACGCCCCACATCCGGTCGTAGGCATGCACCCGTTGCGTGGCTTTGCCCTGCGCATCTACCACGGGCAATCCCTGATTCACCCATTCAAATATGCCGCCATACAGGTTGTACACGTTGCGAAATCCGGCAGCCATAAGCTGTTCCCCCACCCGCTCGCTGCGGTAGCCAACCGAACAATAGACAATCAGCGGCTGATCAGGGTTGATGTCGCTCAGCGATTTAACATCAAAAGACGAGTAGCCAACCAACCGGGCACCTGCAATGTGACTGACGGAAAACTCCCTGGCTTCACGTGCATCCACAAACAAAGCATCCCTGCGTTGCGCTGCCTCATGTACCGACAATACAGGAACTGATTTCTTCAGCAGGCTGTTGAGCAAAACCGAAAACGCCGGATTAACGGTCTGTGCCGAGGCATTTGTTAATACAAAAGCAGCAAAGAAAAGGAGAGAGAAGCCGCGCACGAATCCGTCAACGACTGGTGGAGAATACCGGAATCGAACCGGTGACCTCTTGCATGCCATGCAAGCGCTCTAGCCAGCTGAGCTAATTCCCCTTATGGGCCTGTAATGACGCTTCAGGCGAAGCAAAGATAGCAGATGCAGAACTTTCTGCGCATTGCAAGACGTGACTGGCCGCCCGCTCCGAAGCGCCCGCTTCTCCCAGCAGTTTGCGTAGTGCATCGTAACCTGATAATTGTTCGCTGCGATAGGCGGCATCGTTTATCAAACGATGCAACTCGGCAGCAATGTTGCTGGCCTCCATCTGTTGCTGAATCAGTTCACGCACCAACGGCCGGTTGACAATCAGATTGACCAGTGAGATGTACGGAACGCGTACCAGACGGCGGGCAATCCAATAGGACAGCCGACTGCCTCGGTAGCACACCACCTGCGGAACATTCATCAGAGCCGTTTCCAGCGTTGCCGTGCCGGAAGTGACCACGGCTGCCCTGGCCCGGCCCAATATGCCGTAGGTGTCATCCAGTCGGAGCTGCACTTCAGGAAATGAAGACAGAAATTGCTCATAAAACGATTTGCCCAGTGTACCAAGGCCAGCCACTTCGATCTGCACGTCCGAAATTTGCCGGGCTGCCTTTAACATGACCGGCAGCATGGTAGCCACTTCCTGGCGGCGGCTACCGGGCAGCAGCGCAATCAGCCTGCCGCGCTGATCGGATGGAATAGGCTGCTGTGCCGCCAGGGCATCCAGCAAAGGATGGCCCACAAAAAAGGCCTGAACCCCATGCTGCTCATAAAACAACGGCTCAAAAGGAAGAATCACCAACAGGCGATCCACATGCCTGCGGATAATCTTCACCCGTGAGGGCTTCCAGGCCCATAACTGAGGGGAAATGTAGTACACCACTTTAATGCCCCGGCGATGCGCCCAGCGCGCCATGCGCAGGTTAAAGCCGGGATAATCAATGAGCACCAACACATCGGGCCGCCAACGCAGCAGGTCGGCCTGTGTCTGCCTGAGGGCCTGCAGGATGCGGGGCAGATGACGCACCACCTCCCAGAACCCCATGAATGCGGTGTGACGGTAATGCAGCAAAAGCGACATACCGGCAGCCGCCATGCGGTCGCCGCCGATGCCGCGAAACTCCAGTCCTTCCCGTTGCTGCCGCAGGGCATGGATGAGGTGCGCACCGTGCAGATCCCCGGAAGCCTCACCGGCAATTACATAAATACGCATCAGAAGAATTTGAATAACACAATGAGCAATCCATAGAACAGGGTAACGCCGAGCACCCCTTTCATCGTTTCGTAACAGTTTTCAGACATGAAATAGATAAAGACCGGCAGGTTGGCGATGAGCGCCAGGCTCAACGCTGCGGCCATGTTGCCGCTGCTGAACAGAAAATCCCAGTATTCGCGCAGCGTCAGTTTATCGTAAAAAGCAAACAAGTAAAACAACAGCCATCCGGCTACCGGAAACACGATACCCAGAAAGGCACCGAAGTACCGGTTATTGCGTGGCCCGCGCTTTTTTGGGTAAGCCATCCAGATTCCAATTGCTGGACAGATAAGCAATGACGTGGTGAGCGGTAAGGTCGTACTGAACGGGTACTACCGAAGCATAGCCGTTTTTGAGCGCCCACTCATCGGAATCATCGCCGGGATCGTAGTTGACAAAGCGGCCCGTGAGCCAATAATACTTTTTACCCCGAGGGTCGGTGCGCTCGGCAAATTCTTCTTCCCAACGGGCCACGGCCTGGCGGCAGATACGCACCCCTTTAAACTGTGCCGGCGATACATCGGGTATATTGACATTAAGCAAGATGTGTTCCGGCAGGCCATGCCTGAGTACCTGGCGGGCAATAAGATTGGACACACGACGCGCCAGAGTCAGATCGGCCTGAAAGGAATAATCCACCAGCGAAAAACCAATGGCAGGTATGCCTTCAATGGCTGCTTCCATAGCCGCTGAAATGGTGCCTGAGTAAATAACGTTTATGGAAGAATTGGTACCGTGATTGATTCCCGACACGCACAGGTCAGGCATACGGGGCAGAATCTTATCAACGGCCAGCTTCACGCAGTCCACAGGAGTGCCGCTGCATTGATAGGCTTCTACATTCCGAAACAGATCCACCGGCTCCAACCGCAGAGGACTGGCAATGGTAATGGCATGCCCCATCCCTGACTGGGGGCTGTCGGGGGCCACCACGACCACGTCACCCAACTGCTGCATTTCTTCAGTAAGGGCACGAATGCCGGGAGCGGTAACGCCGTCGTCGTTGGTAACCAGGATAAGCGGCTTGCTACGCCCTCCGCTTTTTTTCTTGGTCATGTGGCAAAGGTAGCGGGCGGCTGCAGATGGCCGGCAGCAGGCTGAACGGAGCTATAACCTTACTCCTTCAGCCTTTAAGGCAACCGTAACTTCGGGAGTGGTGATGGCCTGAATGTCCTCTTCGCTCTTACCGGCATCGCGGGCCCTCTGGCGGAGTTCGTCAACCGAAGTGGTGTCGTAATGAGCATAGCCATACACATAGGCCCGCCGACCGGCTGTGTTTTTCGGTATGAAAAATTTTTTATCCCAATCCACATGCACATTACGGCCTTTATCATCTTCCATGAGCATCCAGCAGCCTTCGGACTGGCAAACCGATTGGACCTGACCCACTACCACCATTGCCGAACGGTCGCTTCGGGCCGTGTCGTCCAGTAGCTGCGTTAAGGAAAGAGCTGTTGTCGTATCAAAAGTCTTGCCGTAAAAGGCCGGCGATGGCGTTCGCTTGCACGAGAGGAAATCGAGCGCAACTATGGCAACTGCCAGGGTTAAACGAAGGTTCATGAGCTTAGGGCTTTTTCTGTCTTGCGGGATGGTTTCTTGTCTTGATCCAAAGGCATTAAGGCATAGCGAAGGACTTCATCCATGGTGTCTACATAAACAAAATGCAGATCCCGGATGAATTCCTGATTGATTTCGCTAATGTCTTTTTCGTTGAGGCGGGGCAACATCACTTCCTTCATTCCGGCACGACGGGCTGCCAGCACTTTTTCTTTGATGCCGCCTACGGGAAGCACGCGACCGCGCAAGGTGATTTCGCCGGTCATGGCCAGCAGCTCCTTAACCCTGCGGCCCGACAGCGCAGAAGCCATGGATACCAGCATGGTGATACCGGCCGAGGGGCCATCCTTGGGAATGGCGCCTTCCGGAACATGCACGTGAATGTCTTTCTTATCCAGATCGTCTACGGCTATGCCGATCAGATCCGCATGCGCCTTGATGTAGGTCAGTGCCGTGCTGGCCGATTCTTTCATCACATCGCCCAGATTGCCGGTCAGCTTGAGATTGCCTTTTCCTTTGCTGAAAACCGTTTCCACAAACAGGATTTCCCCGCCCACGGAAGTCCAGGCCAGTCCGATGGCGACGCCGGCCGGATTGGCTGCACGATACAACTCGCGGTCGTAGCGCTTGACCCCCAGAATGGTTTTCAGATCCGCTTCAGTGAGTTCGGGATTGCGCTTTTCCTGAAGGGCTACCTGCTTGGCCATGTAACGCATGATGGCAGCCAGCTTGCGATCCAGTTCGCGAACACCTGACTCGCGGGTGTAATCTTCAATGATGCGCTCCATCAGCATCGGGCTGATGACCACATCGCGGGGCTTAAGTCCATGCTCTTTGATCTGCTTGGGCAGCAGATGGTTCAGCCCGATATAGACCTTTTCTTCCACACTGTAGCCGTTGATTTCAATGATTTCCATACGGTCACGCAAAGCCGGCTGAATGGTGGTTAACGTATTGGCTGTGGCAATAAACAACACCTTGCTCAGGTCGTATTCCACTTCCAGGTAATTATCGAAAAAGGCATTGTTTTGTTCGGGATCCAGCACTTCCAGCAAGGCCGATGAAGGGTCGCCGCGGAAATCCACACCTACCTTATCGATTTCATCCAGAACAAAAACCGGATTGCTTGATTGTGCTTTACGGATGGATTGAATGATGCGCCCGGGCATGGCGCCGATATAAGTTTTGCGATGGCCGCGGATTTCCGCTTCGTCGTGCAGGCCGCCCAGCGACATGCGCACGTACTTGCGCTTCAGGGCTTTGGCCACCGACTGGCCTAACGAGGTTTTACCCACACCCGGAGGGCCGACAAAACACAGGATCGGCGATTTCAAATCGCCTTTCAATTTCAGTACGGCCAAATACTCCAGTATGCGTTCCTTCACCTTTTCCAGACCGTAGTGGTCCTGATCCAGAATTTTCCGGACGCGCTTCAGGTCGAACTTGTCTTTGGTATAAACGCCCCAGGGCAAGCTGAGCAATGTTTCCAGATAGTTTTGAATAACGGCATATTCCGGCGACATGGGATTGCTGCGCTCCAGCTTTTGCAGCTCTTTTTCGAAATGCTCTTTAACCTGCTGGCTCCATTTCTTCTTTGCAGCCCGTTCGCGCAATTCCTGCACTTCTTTTTCAACCGGATTGGATTGCCCCAGTTCCTCCTGAATGGTTTTGAGCTGCTGCTGCAGGAAATAATCTTTCTGCTGCTTTTCGATGTCGCTGCGCACCTTGTTCTGAATCTCGTGCTTCAGATCCAGCATTTGCACTTCGGCTTCCAGCAACGACAGGATTTTTTGCGCGCGCTCTTTGAGCGAACCGATTTCCAGCACCTTTTGTTTTTCGGCCACCGATGCCGACAGGTTGTTGACCACAAAGTGCATCAGAAACTCGGCAGACTCAATGTTGCGCAGCATAATGCCTGCTTCGGAGGGCAGTTGCGGCGACAGCGAAATGGCCTTGGCCGCCAGTTCGCGAATGCTGAGCGTGATGGCATCGTATTGCTTGTCGTTCTGCGGTTCCTCGTCCGGAAGCGTTTGAACCGCAGCACGCAGGTAGGGTTCGGTATGAACAAAATTTTTGATGGAAAAGCGGGAACGACCCTGAATAATGGCCGTGGTGCTGCCATCGGGCATCCGCAGAATCTTCAGCAGGTTGGCCGTAGTGCCTACGCGGTACAGATCATCGGGACCGGGTTCTTCCACGCCGGCGCTCACCTGGGCCACCACGCCGATGATTTTATCACCTGCATGTGCCTCTTTTAATGCCTGAATGGATTTGTCGCGGCCAACGGTAATCGGAATGATGATGTTGGGAAACAGTACCGTATTGCGCAAGGGCAGAATGGGAACTTCCCGCTCCTGCACTTCCTCCTTCACTTTCGCTTGTTCATTGACCGTGATAAACGGCAGAAATTCTACTTCTTCATTCATCGTCACCTTATCGTTTTCGCAGCGATTCTGCACGATCCAGGCAGACTTCGCCAATCGCTTTTACTCTCAAAAATCTCACCTTTTTAAGGAAAAAAATGCAGGGCTGACAAATCTGCCTTAGATGGTATGCAACAGCATCTTACCACTGCCTTTTCTGGCAGCGTCCGGCAACTTTGTCAGGATTGAAACGATTTTTCCCTATGGCAACGTTCTTACGCCGGAAAACCATCTTAAAGTACTTTTAGCTCGTAGCCCGATCGTATGCCCGACCAAGCTGATGACCGAAAAGCCGCATTGAACTTATCGAGCCTTCGACAGGCTCTTTATTTGCTTGGTTACCTGCATCCCTACCGCTGGCAGTTTTTTCTTGCCTTGCTGTGCATTCTGCTTTCGGCCTTTTCCACCAGCCTGTTTCCGTTTCTTTTGGGAAAAATGATTGATGCTACAGTTCCGGGCGCTTCGGCTGCACTGCCCGTTGCAGCAGCATCCGGCTCGCTGGGCCATTGGATTCGTACCGCCAACTGGAGCCTGAATACCATTTTGCTGTTGGTATTTGCACAACTGACGATGCAAACCTTGTTTTCCTATGGCCGCATTTACCTGCTTACGGAAGTGGGGGAAAAAGTAGTAGCCACGCTGCGCAGCGACGTTTATGCCCGATTGCTGCGGATGCCTATGGCTTTTTTTGCCGAACGAAGAGTGGGCGAACTGACCAGCCGATTGGCGGCTGACCTGTCCTTGATTCAGGATACGGTATCCTTTACTTTGGCTGAATTGCTTCGCGGCCTGTTTACCCTGCTCATCGGACTCATCTTCATTTTTATTATTAGTACGAAGCTGGCCTTGGTCATGCTTTCGGTCGTGCCGCTGGTAGCCGTGTTGGCCGTGGTGTTTGGGCTTCGCATTCGTCGCATGGCACGGCGCGTACAGGATCAGTTGGCCGACAGCAACACCATTGTACAGGAAACGCTCAGCGGCATAGCGGCAGTAAAATCGTTTACCGGTGAGCAGCGGGCCGTACAGCGCTACCGGAAAAGCATTTTTTCTGCTGCCTCCACAGCCATCAGCAATGCCCGTTTTCGTGGCGCTTTTGTTTCGTTTATGATTTTTAGTGTTTTTGGTACCATTGCTCTGGTCATCTGGTACGGCGCCCGCCTCATCCATCAGGGGGAGCTGTCGGTTGGCCTGCTGATCATGTTTGTCATCTTTTCGGTATTTGTTGGGGGCACCTTTGCCGGTTTTGCCGAAATGTTCAGCCAGGTACAGAAGATGCTGGGGGCAACCCATAATGTGCGCGAGCTGCTGTTCAGTGAAGGGGAAGTAGCGCATTTTGACGATGAGCAGGTGGAAGCGGAGTGGCGGCTGAACGGAGCGGTTTCGTTTCAAGATGTGGGTTTTGCCTATCCGTCGCGACGCGAACTTCCGGTGCTGCGAAATGTTTCGCTGCACATCAGGCCCGGAGAACAGGTGGCACTGGTCGGTCCCAGCGGTGCCGGTAAAACCACCATAGCCTCGCTGATGCTGCGGTTTTACGAACCCGATAGCGGAACCATCCTGTTTGATGGCCGGGATGCCCGTTCGTTTCCGCTGCGCCAGCTTCGCCGGCAGATCGCGCTGGTGCCGCAGGATGTGATGTTGTTCGGAGGCAGCATTTACGAAAACATTGCTCTGGGCAATCCGCAGGCCACCGAACAACAGGTGAAAGAGGCTGCCCGGCTCGCCCATGCCCTGGAGTTTATCGAACGATTTCCTCAGGGCTTTCAAACCGTGGTGGGCGAACGCGGCGTAAAGCTTAGCGGCGGTCAGCGGCAGCGTATTGCCATCGCAAGGGCCTTGCTGAAAGACCCGGTAATCCTCATTCTGGATGAGGCCACCAGCTCACTGGACAGCGAAAGCGAACATCTGGTTCAGGAGGCTTTGGAGCTCCTGATGAAAAACCGCACTTCACTCATCATTGCCCACCGCCTGAGCACCGTTCGCCATGCCGACCGTATCGTCGTTCTGGATAAAGGGATGATCGTGGAAACCGGCAGCCACGACGAACTGATTGCCCTGCCCAACGGTTTCTATCGCAGGCTGGTGGAACTGCAGGTGGAGGAAGTAGGCTGACCATCCCGTTGGGATCAACCCCCAGCAATTATGAAGCCACGCGGCACGCTGGCTGAACTGCCTGGATTATAAGCTGTTTGAATTACGAATCCACCGGCTGCTGCTTCGGATTCCAGAAAACAATGGTTTCATCAACAGCATCGATGACCAGTTTCTGATCAGTAGAAAGTTCACCGGCAAGAATGCGCTTGGACAATTCGTTGACAATTTCTTTCTGAATGACCCGCTTCAGCGGACGCGCTCCGTACTGCGGGTCAAAGCCTCGCTCAGCCAATTGTTCCACCAGCTCGTCAGTAAACTCAACCGTAATGTTGTTTTGAGCCAACATAGCTGCCAGCTGATTGAGTTGCAGCCGAACGATCTGCCGGATTTCGGCCGGCATCAGCGGGCTGAACAGGATGATGTCGTCAATGCGATTTAAAAATTCCGGACGCACCATTTGCTTCAGTTGTTCCAGCACTTCCTGACGGGTACGTTCCATGACGGCTTCTTTGTTGCGCTCGGTTACGCCTTCGAAGTTTTGCTGAATAATCTGCGAGCCTACATTCGACGTCAGGATGATGATGGTGTTCTTGAAATTGACCGTACGGCCCTTGTTGTCGGTAAGGCGGCCGTCATCCAGCACCTGAAGCAGAATATTGAACACATCGGAGTGGGCTTTCTCGAATTCATCCAGCAGGATAACGGAATACGGCTTGCGGCGCACGGCTTCGGTCAGCTGCCCGCCTTCGTCGTAGCCGACGTAGCCGGGCGGGGCGCCGATGAGTCGCGAAACGCTGTGCCGTTCCTGGTATTCGCTCATGTCAATGCGAACCATCTGGCTTTCGTCATTGAACATGGCCTGAGCCAGGGCCTTGGCCAGTTCGGTTTTGCCCACACCGGTAGTGCCCAGAAAGATGAAGGAACCGATGGGGCGCCGCGGGTCACTGAGGCCGGCCCGGTTGCGGCGGATGGCATCGCTGACGGCAGCAATGGCTTCTTCCTGACCAATGACGCGGCGGTGCAACTCTTCTTCCAGATGGAGCAGTTTTTCGCGCTCGCTCTGCAACATACGGGCCACCGGAATGCCAGTCCATTTGGCCACGATTTCGGCAATGTCTTCCGCATCCACTTCTTCTTTCAGCAAGCGGGAGCCGTTGCCACTGGCAGCTAATTGCTGCTCCAGCTCTTTGAGTTTAAGTTCTGCCTCACGGATCCGGCCATAACGCAGTTCGGCTACGCGTCCGTAATCGCCCTGTCGTTCGGCCTGTTCGGCTTCCAGTTTGTACTGCTCCATGAGCTGCTTGACCTCCTGGACCTGTTCGGCCTGCTCTTTTTCGCTTTGCCAGCGGGTACGGAAATCATCGCGCTCGCGACTCAAAGCCTCAATTTGCCGGTTGAGTTCTTCCAGCTTTTTTGCGTCCTGTTCCCGCTTGATGGCTTCGCGCTCAATTTCCAGCTGACGGATGCGCCGTTCGATTTCATCCAAAGCTTCAGGCACCGAATCCATCTGCAGGCGCAGTTTGGCCGCGGCTTCGTCAATCAGGTCTATGGCTTTATCGGGCAGAAAGCGGTCGCTGATGTACCGATGCGACAGCTCTACGGCGGCGATGATGGCTTCATCCTTGATGCGCACTTTGTGGTGGGTTTCGTAACGCTCTTTGAGGCCGCGCAGGATGGAGATGGCATCTTCCACACTGGGCTCGTCAATCATCACCTTCTGAAAGCGTCGCTCCAAGGCTTTATCTTTTTCAAAATACTTCTGAAACTCATTGAGCGTGGTAGCACCGATGGTGCGCAGTTCACCGCGGGCCAGTGCCGGTTTCAATATGTTAGCCGCATCCATGGCGCCTTCCGTGGCTCCGGCGCCCACCAGAGTATGGATTTCATCAATAAAGAGAATGTACTGGCCATTGGATTCGGTAATTTCCTTAATAACGGCCTTCAATCGTTCCTCAAATTCTCCGCGGTATTTGGCACCGGCCAACAGGGCACCGGTATCCAAAGCAAAAATGACCTTGGTTTTCAGATTTTCGGGCACATCGCCGTTAACAATGCGGTGGGCAATGCCTTCGGCAATGGCGGTCTTTCCTACGCCGGGTTCGCCTACCAGAACGGGATTGTTCTTGGTGCGCCGCGACAGGATGTGCAGCGTACGGCGGATCTCTTCGTCCCTGCCAATAACGGGATCGAGCTTCCCCGCCAGGGCCATTTCATTCAGGTTACGCGCATACTTACTCAGGGCGTTGTAGGTGCTTTCAGCGCTCTGGTCGGTTACCCTTCGCCCCTTTCGCAGGTCGGCAATGGCCAGCTTCAACTCTTGTTCGCCGGCACCGGCATCCTTAAGCAGGCGGGCGGTATCGTCGGTTCCGGAAGCTAACGCCAGCAGCAAATGCTCCAGCGAAACAAATTCGTCTTTGAACTCCGGAAGGTAGTTCTGGGCTTTGATCAAGGCCTGCTGGGCTGCAGGAGTCAGGTACTGCTGCATGGCATTGCTGACGCGTGGCAACTTGTTCAACTGCTTTTCCAGCTCCCGTTCGACCAGAGCGGTATTGATCCCCGCCTTCTTCATCACATAGGAAATCACGTTATCGTCAACCAACAACAAGCCTTTCAGCAGATGGGCGGTGTCGATCTGCTGATGTTGATTGCTCAATGCCAGCTCCTGGGCCTTTTGTACGGCCTCCTGGCTTTTGATGGTAAACTTGTTCAGGTTCATAACAGTCGAATAGCCGCAAACTACCGGCCACGGCGGATAAAAAAGTCAGTTCGGCAGAACACCCTTAAATCATCGCCATTTTTTCCGGAATAATTAAGCCCGGCTGCCAAACTTTCAGCGGCCGGCATGAGCAGGCTGATGCAGTTGCTCTATGGATTGGGTCAATTGCCGGTACAAGTCGCTGAAGCCATCCAGGTCGCGCAGAAATTCCAAATGCCGCGCAATGGTTTGCACATCACCGCGCACGGCAGGACCGGTCTGTACATTTACCGGAGGATGGTTTTGAATCTTACGAACGGTTTCCCCGATCAGGGGCTTCAGGATTTCAAATGACAGATCGTGATGTTCCAGAATGCGTTGGGCTATGGCAAACAGGTGATTGGTAAAGTTGTTGGCAAAAACAGCAGCCACATGAATGGCCAGGCGTTGCCTGTCGTCAATACGCACCACCTTGCGCGTCAGGCTTAAGGCCAACTGGCGAAGCGCTTCGTAGGTAAAGTCATCTGATCCGTTAATGCAAAAAGGTATGGCGGAAAAATCAACGGAAATGTTGCGCGATAAGGTTTGCAACGGATAAAAGATTCCGTAATGCGAACTGACGGGCTGCAGCAGGTCCATAGGCACGGTTCCTGAGGTATGGGCCACAATTTTTTCCGGAAGCCGCAACCGGTTGACCACTTCACCTATGGCGTCATCTTTGACGCTGATCAGAAAAATGTCGGAATCCGGTTTGATGTCCTCCAGACGGTTGGTATATGGTATATCCAGCAAAGTGCCTACCCAGCGGGCAGCCGGCAAATGACGGCTGAACACCTGCTCAACTCGATGACCGGCATTGTGCAGATGCCAGGCCAGATGATACCCCACATTGCCCGCCCCTACAATCGTTACCGAAACCGGCTGCATGTTTGTGTGGTTTGCCAGGCGAAAATAGAGCGGAACGATTTCAGGAAGCCACGGCATACTGCCGACGCCGCTGCAGCAGGGCCAGGACAAAGCCCAGTATGGTAAAGATGGTGCCCAGCCAAACCAGGTTAATGTAAGGAAAAAGGATGGCCGTCAGCACAATAAAGTCGTGTTCGGGTTCGCGTTCTTCCACGCCGATAATCAGCTTGCGTTCGTCGGGCAGCACACGGGCCAGCCGGATGGTCAGCCCCAGTTCAGGGAGGTGTTCGTCCAGGTAAAAGATGCGCAGGTCACGGATCAACTGCACAGGCCGGGCACTGTGCCAGCGCCCGTCGTCCATTTTTATGGTTATGCGGGCTTCCACCGGCAGATCGCCCTCCTCCCACTGCTGCCCTTCCCGCTTTTCGGCACTACCAATGCCTTCAACGGTGAGCGTAGCGCGGCTCAATCGGATGGTATCGCCGATGGCAACGGTATGTTCGGTGAACACCGGCTCTTTGCGTTGTGCCTGTTTGGTTTTGTCGGGCACGGAGGTTACGTGCGTGTACAGATCCTTGTACCAGTAATGCCGGGTGTCGGGGTTGGCAATTAACCCCATACGCGGATTGATCTGCGCATTGGGAAGCAAGACAAACTGCTCGCGGACGGCGCCACTGGCGGTGTCGTAGCGTTCCCATAAAACTTTGTAGTAATAGTTCGGAGGCGCTACCGAGTCGCCCAGGTAGGTAACTACATATCGATGCATGGTTACCGGCATGCCTTTAATCAACAATACGTTGGTTCGGTTTTGTTCTTCAGAAAACGAACTTCCGAGCGACATGGGGCCCCGGTTTACGGAAATGACTTCCTTTTTCGCCGAAGAAATCAATACCCCCAGCAACAGCAGGGCGAAGCCGAAATGCGCCACGGATCCCCCGCTGATTGTCCGGCGCCGCCTAAAGTGATCCAGTATCAGAAAACCACAAACCACCACACCAAACAACGAAGCAAACAGCAACAGAATGGCTGCAGCATTGGCAAAACGGAAATACCACTCCAGCAAGCCGGCAAGTACAGCGGATATGCCGGAAAACCAGGCCATCTGCCGCCAGAATTTCCGTACATCCGATTTGCGGTAGCGCAACAGCAAGCCCGATGCGGAAAGCAGCAGGATGACAATGGCAATGGGTAACTGCCATTTGTTGTAATGCTCAATAGGCTCGGCCGGCGGGGCCCAGTTGGTCCCAAAAATTTTGTTCCATACAGGAATGGAAGTGCTGAAGGTGATTTGTATGGAAGACAACAATAGAATCAAGGTGCCGACGAAAATCCAAAATTCGCGGCTGTAGGCTTCTTCTTCCTGCTGCACCGTTGGGATTCGTCGCCAATGCCAGGCCAACAAGGCCAGTGCCGGTAGGGAAATAGAGGCCATGTAAATGAGCAACTGACCACTCATGCCCAGGTCGGTGAAGGCATGCACTGAGGTGTCGCCCAGTATTCCACTGCGGGTGAGAAAGGTGGAATACAAAACCAGAGCGAAACCCATCAGATAAAACAGAAAGGTTGCCCGAAGGGATCTTCCGGTGTGGTTAAAAACCACATTGGTATGGATGCCGGCAATGAGCAATAACCACGGCACCAGCGAGGCGTTTTCCACCGGATCCCAGGCCCAATAACCCCCAAACGTCAGCGATTCGTAGGCCCAGGCGCCGCCCATCATAATGCCCGTGCCCAAAGCCGCTGCAGCAAACAGCGCCCAGGGCAGCACCGGCTTTGCCCAGGCCGTAAAGTTGCGGCTCACCAAACCGTGAGCTGCCCAGGCAAAAGGAAGTAGCGAAGCGGCAAAGCCCAGAAACAGGACGGGCGGATGAATGACCATCCAGTAGTTCTGAAGCAGGGGATTCAAACCGTTGCCATCGGCTATGAAGCTCAGGTAATCGGCACGCTGGAAAATCGGGGCATCCTGCATTTCATGGCGCAGCAAAGCAAAAGGAGTGCTTCCGATTTTATAACCGAACACATAAATCCCCAAGAGCATAGAGGACAGAAAAAACTGCACCAGGGCCACTACGCCGAGCACCCCGCAAAATGCCGGAGGGCGCCGCCACAGTACAACCAGGCCCAGCACGGCATTCCAGAACATCCACAGCAGAAAGCTTCCTTCCTGACCTTCCCAGAAACAGGACAACAAATACTCTTTCGGCAATTCCCGACTGCTATGGGCCCAGGCATAGTAATATTCAAACCAATGATTCTGAATGATCACAAACAGGATGGCCGCAATAGCAATGACGGCAATAAAATGAACCAGATACGCAATCCGGGCGGCTTGAAGCCAACCGGCCTGCTCACTTCGCCCGTATTCCCTGCGGAAAAAAGCTATAGCCGCTGCCAAGGAAAAAATCAGGGAAGAATAGACCGCAATCTGTCCCAGGCGGCCTGCCCACAAATGCTCTCCTAAGTAGTGCACCTCCATCAGCCTGCGGGCGCTTCTTTGCTCAGCACCAGCTCGTTATCCGTATACTTGGAGGGGCATTTCATTAAAATGCTTTTGGCAACAAATTCATCCCCCTGCATCCGGCCGGTCACTACGAGTTGCTCGCTGCGCTCAAAATCGCGCGGCTTGCTGTTGTATAAGATTACCTTGTGCACGCTGCTGTCCTTATCGCGCATGTAAAAGGTGAAATAGTTGGGATCTTTTACCGGGTCGTAATACATTTCTTTATCCGTTACCAGGTAGCCAACGATCTGCACATCTTTTTCAGGAACTTTTTTTGCCCGTTCAAACGTTTCGTAACTGCTGTAATCGCCGGCAACGGAAATGATGAAGCCGATGGCCACGGCAATAATGACCAGCCCGACCAGATGCACCTTTTTCATCGAGGCAACGGAGCAAGGCAAAGGTACAACACAACCCGCATGGGGTAATTGCTACAGTGTAGCTTTGGACTTGTCATGAGCCTTGACGCATCCGCCTTTAACCCAAACGATGCAGCCTCGGGGGATGGTCTTTTTGGTCTGCCGCATTCCGCCGAACAGGCTGCGGTCGTGGTTTTGCCCGTACCCTGGGAAGTAACCGTTAGCTACCGCGCAGGCACCGCCCGAGCACCCGATGCCATCCGTCGTGCTTCTCTGCAGGTGGATCTTTTTGATGCCGACTTCCCCGATGCCTGGAAAAAAGGTTTTTGCCTGCTGAAGCCGGACCAACGCATCGGACGTCGCAACGAGCGCCTGCGTCCGATGGCCGAAGAATACATCAACCATCTGCACCAAACCGGCAAGCCCCTAAAGAAGCATCTGGAAAAAATTAATGAAGGATGCGCATGGCTGCATGATACCGTCCGGCAACATGCTGATCGCTGGCTGGAGGCAGGCAAAAAGGTTGTCTTGCTGGGCGGCGATCATTCCACCCCGCTGGGCTTGCTGCAGGCCCTGGCGCAGCGCCACGAACGCTTCGGCATCCTTCAGCTGGATGCGCACTGCGACCTGCGCAAGGACTATGAAGGGTTCATCTATTCCCATGCCAGCATCATGTATCAGGCCTTGCACCTGCCGCAGATTGCCCGCCTGGTTCAGGTGGGCATCCGGGATTACTGTGAAGAAGAAGTTCTGCGGATTCAGGAAAGCCATGGGCGCATTGTCGCCTTTTACGACCGCGATCTGAAAAGACGGCTGTACGGAGGATCCTCATGGCTATCCATATGCGCCCAAATGGTAGATGCACTTCCTGAAAAAGTGTACGTATCCTTCGATGTGGATGCGCTGGACCCAAAGCTCTGCCCCAACACCGGCACTCCTGTGCCCGGCGGCTTGGAGTTTGAGCAGGCTTTGACGCTGCTCTGGATGGTGGTGCAGTCGGGACGTACTCTTATCGGCTGCGACCTCAATGAAGTGTCGGTAGGAAACGCGAAAAAGCGCAGCGACGACACCTGGGATGCTATTGTTGGTGCCCGGTTGTTGTATCGCCTGGCCTGTCTGCTGGCCGCCTGAGGCAACTCACTGCTTCACTAAACGCTGCGTGAACCGGAATCCATCAGCCGTCAGCACAAGCACATAAACGCCTGCTGGCAACCAGGCTGATTCGATCGTTTGGGGCATACCGGTTTGTGTGCCAGAAAACTGTTGTTCCAGCATTACCACACCGGTGAGCGACAGGAGCTGAAGGGTAAGTCGGGGGGCCTGAGGCAACAGCACGGTAAATTGTTCTGTACATGGATTGGGATAAGGAGCTGCAACTACCGGTTTCGCGTCAGTTAGGGAAAGCTGGCGTTTGAAAGGAGTGGTTTGTACCCGAATTAGGTTGCCCTCCGGATAGATTTTAACTTTTTTAATGGTTAACGGCCGGGGTGTCTTACCGCTGTATTTCTGCTTGATCGTTCCCGTCTTGATGGTATCCCCGTTGTAAATGTTGCACCAGTAAAGCGTGGTCTTTTTAGCAAACCCCTTAAACTGCTGTGTGCGGCGAAGAGTGATGTCCACCTTCGAAAAGGCCGGCAGCGTAGCCGGGATCAGGGAGTTGTCTTTGAGGGTATCCTGTTCAATCCAGATTCGTGCCTGCCAACTGGTAGCCGAATCGCGAACTGAGGCCGGATCCCATTGATAGAACCCATTTATACTGCCCACATCGTCGCCGCTGTAGTAAGGCGGATTGGGGTTGGAGGCACTGCCCGGATTGCTATCGAGATCGCCGTTGCTGAAGGCCGGATACGATGACCGGCTGGTTAATGCGCCCAGTCGGTTGGGCTTCAGGTTGGGCCATTTGCTATCGCCGCCATCGTGCGTCCGCAAATCCCAATAAAAATTACCCCCTACACGCAAATTCTGCGCGGTGGCGTAAAGCTGCACTTTTTCTTCCCAGCACGTGAGCTCATCGTTTTTTCCATTAACGGCATGGATAATGGGCATGGATTTAAACTGGTTGTACTCCAGCATATAATTAGTATTGGTTATATCATAAATCCGAAAACGTTCGGTAGGTTGGTCTGGTTTGTAGATGTCGGTAAACAGGTTTACCGAATCCTCGTGACCCCAGATGCGCCTGACTTCAGTGCGGGCGCTGTTACCTTCATTGAATTTGCAATTGGGGTTGCTGTCTTCCAGTGAGTTGATATTAAATTTTCCATCAGATAATATGGCTCCTACGTAGCGTTCGGGACGGACCATGGCATGGAGCAAAGCGCCCCCGCAACCCATGGAAACGCCGTTTAAGTACATGCGTGTCGTATCAATGGCACCGGGCCAGTTGCGGATAATCCAGTTGAGGGTCCATTCCACTCTACGGAAGGTGTGAGCCTTGACCACGCCAGATTGCGGTGGCAAAGAAGCGGAGGAAAGGCTATAAACGTCCAACCCTTCGTGATAACCAAGCCAACGACTGTTTCCTCCTTCAGGACTTAGCTTGAACGCCGGCAACCAGTCATCCACTGTCACCTTCCAGCAATCTCCAAGGTTGGTGGGAATGGCCGCATTGATAAAATCGCCGTTTCCTCCGTGAAATTTCACATACATGGGCAGGTTGCCCCCGGTACCTTTTTTAATGATACCGAAATGAAATGCCAGGCAACCTTCATTGGCCATTTCGGGATAATCGCCTGCACCCTGCCGGCCACCATAGTGAACATAAACCTCCATGGAATCGTTTTTGCCTCCGGCCTTAATTTTTCTGACAAAATAGGCCCGCACCGGGTCGGTCTGCTGCACTACTGGCGTAATAGTGGCATTGGCTCCCGGCACCACCTGCCAGTTCGGCGCGCTCTTTCCGTAGTCGCACCGCACGGCGAAATAGGCAGGCGCACCGGCCTGCGTACAGGTCATGACAAAAAAGCCCTGCGTGGAATCCAGAATCTGTTTAGGAGCATCATTAATAACAAAATACTCTTTGTTGCTTTGGTTACGCAAAGCATAGGTTAACCGGAAATTAAAAGAGGAATTGTACGGCACACGACCCAGGTAGGTGGATTGCTGCAAGTTGGAATCGGTAATAGGTACCGAATGAGTATAAACGTAATAAAAGCCGCTGTCCACCCCGGTCTGGTTAGTCCACGTGATAAAAATCTGACCGTTGCGATAGGCTGCCGAAATGTTGGTAACCGTTTGGGCCGTTGCTTCAGCAAGCAATTGGCTTGTAAGCATTAGCGAAACGCACAACCGATGAAGCATCTGTTTAAGAAATACATGAATACGAATTACGGATGCTGTTCATGGAATAACAACCCGTTTTACCTGCATTTGATCCTTAACCTTCAGGTGAACAAAATAAATGCCTGCCGGCAAATCGTGCGCAGCGAAGCGAAACGGCGTGGCCTGAGCAGTTCCTGCAATGGTCTGCTTTTTTAGAACACGACCCAGCGCATCCTGAAGATACAGATGTCCCGTTTCAGCATCTGAAATCACCGTTGTTCCCAAGATATCGCCATGGGCAGCAAATGCCTGCAGGCTGATCGGAGCGGCTTGCCTGTATGCCTGGCGCTCAAACTGTCCATCACACAATTTGACAGTAAGCGTGCTGATGCCGGTGGAAATCTGCACTGCCGGTATGGTAATGGGCTTGGCTTCTGTGCCGTTGTATTCCACGATCACAGTTCCGCTTTGCGATCCGTTGGGATAAACGTTGGTCCAGCACAGTTCCGTTCCTGCAGCAAAGCCTTTGAACTGTTGCGGCCTGCGAATGGTTACGTCGGCCACACAGGCATCGGGCATGACGCCGGGGTAGTAGGATCCGGAGAGCAGTTGTTGCTGAAAAGCAAAGAGCTGCACCTGCCACATGGTGTCTGTGTCAATCAGCGTTTTGTCATTCCAATCCACATTCCCATTTATGGCCCCGACAGGGTCGCCATCGTAGTAAGGGGGAGTGGGGTTATACGTATCACCGGGGTTTCCGTTACAGGAGCAGAAGCTGAAAGCAGGCATGCTCTTATTGGTGGCATAGCGGAGCATGTTTTTAATGTTCAATGGTTTCCACTCCTTGTTGCCGCTGCCGCCATGAGCTCGGAGATCCCAGAAGAACACCGAGCCGGTTCGGTTTTGATTGGCCGCATCGTAAACGGCAATTTTTTCTTCCCAACAGGTGTTGACATCCTCTTTTCCGTTAAGTGCCTGCATGTAGGGAATACCGCGATTTTGATGTAAGGCCATCATGTATCCCACATTGGTGACGTCGTAAATGCGCAGCATGGCACCTGGATTATTCGGGTCGGGCAAATCAGTGAAGAGGTTATTCTGATCTTCATGCCCCCATAAGATCCGCGTTTCGGTTCGGGCCGTACCCCCCTCGTTGTACTTGCACTGAGGATTGCTGTCTTCGCCAGCATTCATGTTCAGTTTGCCGTCAGTGGCAGAGCCGCAGGCATAACGGTGGGGGTACACCAAAGCCTGCGACCAAACGGCGGCCGTTCCCTGCGAACTTCCGATCAGATACAGACGATTGGAGTCTATGGCATTGGGCCAGCGGCTCAGAATCCAATCCAGCTCCCAGCGGATCCGGCGAAGCGTGTAGGCCTTGACCACACCACTGAGCGGCGGCGGATCCAAAACGGTAGCTTTGTACACATCAAATTTTTCGTGATGTCCGAACCAACGGGTATGGTATCCACTGGAAGAAAAATTGAAGTTCGGAATCCAGTCGTCAAACGAAATTTTCCAGGAACTGTCAATAACCACACCGATGGCATTATTGACGAAGTTGCCGTTGCCGCCATGAAACTTCAGAAAGCCGGCATTCTTGCCGTTTACCGGCCCGCTTTTGATGATGCCAAAATGGAAGGCCAGACAGCCTTCATTGCTCATTTCAGGGTAGTAAATGGTAGACCGGTTTCCGCCATAGTGGATGTACACATCCATTTTTTCTCCGTTGTTGCTGCCCGGAAAGTTGACGTTGGCCTCCTGCAGATAAGCCCGAACAGGAGCCACCACCTGCTTGACCCCAAAACCGGCTTCCAGTGAATTGGCCCCCGGTATAACCATCCAGTTGGGAGAGGTGTTACCGTAATCGCAGCGAACGGCAAAGTAGGTGGTTTGATTGTTTTCGGTACAGGTCATCACAAAAACGTTCTGATCAAAGCGCACGGGCTGGCGCGGACTGTCGTTAATGACCAGCCGGCGGGGAACGTTGTCCGCTATACTCTGGGTAAGCCGAAAGTCGAATGAAAAATTATACGGCACCCGTCCCAGGTAGGTGCTGGTTTGAATGTTGGATGCAGTAATTGGATACGGGTTACAATAAACATAGTAAAAACCGCTATCCACGCCGGGAATGTTATTCCAGATGATGAATATCTGACCGTGCCGGTATTCTGCTTTTAACCCCGTTACCACCTGAGCGGTAAGCGCAACGGGAACATACAGCAAGCCCCAAACGGCGGCTACTCCCAGTCTGCTCATGTGCCGGAAAATTAGCATGCTCAACGTACTAGCCCAAGCGCACGCTATGCACAAGCATCCGTGAATCTTCCTGAACATTGGAGGACGCTCAACAAAATTGCTGCCGCCAATCCATGCCAAAGGTCTCCAGTTCAGCCAGCAAACGGGCTACCGGCAGACCCATTACATTGTAATAGCAACCCTGAACGCTAACAACTCCCACGTAGCCGATAAACTCCTGGATGCCGTAAGCGCCGGCCTTGTCCAGCGGGCGAAACATTCGCACGTAATACCGGATGAGCTCATCCGCAAGCGAACGAAACGTAACCCGGGTGTGCTCCGAGAAAGAATGTAACCGTTGCTGATGCATCAGGGCCACACCGGTGATTACCTCATGCGTGGTGCCCGACAGCGATTGCAGCATGCGAAAGGCCTGCTGTTCATCGGCAGGCTTACCCAAAAGGGTATCGCCAAGCACGACGCAGGTGTCGGCAGCTACGACGATTTCATGACCGGACACCTGATCCATCAAAGAGCGTGCTTTTTTTTCAGCCAGATAAACGGCCACCTGACGAACCGGCAGTTGGCTCGGATAAGTTTCTTCCACATGAGCAGGAAGTATCCGGAAGGGGATGCCCACTGCCTGCAGAAGTTCACGGCGCCTGGGCGAAGCCGATGCAAGAATCAGCTGCATGGTCGGGAAAAGTACGGGCTTTTGCAGGTATGCAAAAAAGCTGAACCGTCTGCTCATCTATTTTTACCTGGTGAAGCTGCGGCTGGCCCTTTCCCCCTGCCCTAACGACACGTTCGTGTTTTACGCCTTGCTGCACAACAAAATACCGTGCAGCATGAGCTGGGAACCCGTCCTGACAGATATTGAGTCCCTCAACGAAATGGCGCTGAACGGCAAAGCCGACGTATGTAAGGTAAGCATGGCCGCTTATCCCCTGCTGGCCTCCGGCTATTATTTGCTCAGCAGTGGCAGTGCCTTAGGTTATGGTTGTGGTCCGTTGCTGGTTGGTCGGCAGGGCCAACAACACCATGGCTGGCAGGATCCGATAGTGGCCATTCCCGGCATGCACACCACGGCCAACCTGTTGCTATCGTTGTTTTTCCCCTGGTGGCGCCGCAGGTTGGTTTTACCCTACGACCGTATTTCCGAAGCAGTGCAGGACGGTAAAGCCGATGCCGGAGTGCTCATTCACGAAAGCCGCTTTACCTATGAGGCTGCCGGATTGGCGATGATAGCGGATCTGGGGGCATTATGGGAGAAAGAATTTGGCCTACCCGTGCCGCTGGGAGGTATAGTGGCCCTGCGCAGCTTGCCACAACCCCTGCTTGCCGAAATCGGTCAGGCCATACGCCAGAGCTTGGTTTATGCCCGATCCCACCAGCAGGAGGTGATGCCCTTTGTACGGCAGCATGCCCGGGAACTGAGCGATGACATCCTCCATAAACACATTTCGCTTTTTGTTAATGATTTCACTGATGATCTCGGCGCAGAAGGAAGGCAGGCAGTGCTTCGCCTGCTGCAACACGGCCACCCGTTTCTGGCGGACCTTCCGGTTTTCCCCGAAGACACTCTGGTAGTCTGATCATGATCAACGGGAAAAAAGTGGTTGTTGTCTTGCCGGCCTACAATGCCGAAGCCACTCTCGAAGCTACCTACCGCGAGATTCCCATGCCTTTGGTGGATGAGGTAGTACTGGTGGATGATTGCAGCAGTGATGCCACCGTGTCACTGGCCCAACAGCTGGGGATTCGTCACATTCTGGCTCATGACCAGAACAGGGGTTACGGCGCCAACCAGAAAACCTGCTACCGCAAGGCACTGGAGCTAAATGCCGACATCATCATCATGCTGCACCCCGATTATCAGTACACCCCTAAACTGATTCCGGCCATGGCATCCGTAATTGCCGAAGGGCTTTACGATGTGGTGCTGGGGTCGCGTATTCTGGGCACTGGCGCGCTCAGGGGCGGCATGCCTCTATACAAATACGTGTTTAACCGCCTGCTGACTTTAATCCAAAACGTGCTGCTGCAACAGAAATTATCGGAATACCATACGGGATACAGGGCTTTTTCGCGAAAAGCCCTAACCGCTATCCGCTGGCAGGCCAACAGCGACGATTTTGTCTTCGACAATCAGGTGATCTCCCAATTGTTTATGGCCGGTTTTGAAATAGCAGAAATCACCTGCCCCACGCGCTACTTCAAAGAGGCTTCCTCTATCAATTTCACCAGAAGCATCGTTTACGGTTTGGGCGTGTTGCATGTGAGCCTGCGCCATTTCCTGCACCGTCATGGCCTGCTGCGCTGGCACATCTACCAGCCGCCGGCTGCTACGCCCTGAAGGCCGGAATAGCCTGCGTTACCCTTCGCCATAACCGCTGGTATGCATCCAGCTGCAACACGGCCGAATCGTTGTTGGCTTTGTAAACAAGAAAGAAGGCCAAGGGCAGTACAATGACGGCAGAAAACCACATGCCGGCCATGGGAGTGAGCACCCCCTCACGAGCCATTTTTTCGCCGGCAACCGAAAGGATGTAATAGAGAATAAAGAAAAACACCGATACGACGAAAGGCAGACCAAAGCCGCCTTTGCGGATGATGGCCCCCAGGGGAGCACCGATGAGGAAGAGCAAAAAGCAGGCAAACGAAAGGGTGAACTTTCGCTGCCGCTCGTTCTGATAACGACGCAACAATTCGCCCTTGCCCTCGTGAGCGCGCGCCATGTAATCCAGATAGCCCTTGAGGTTGCGGGCCGTGGTTACGGCCTTCATCACCACAGCCAGGGTGTCGTTGGGTTGACGAGCTACGGGTAACCGGGAAGCATCCCGATGGCGATACAGGCTGTCCAGGTTGGTCCGCATGAACGCCAGATACGGCCGCGCAAACACGCGCGCTTCGTTGAGGTCGCTGGCCAGTTCCATGCGCATCGTGTCAATGGATGCAGAGAGCTGCCGCAAATTCTGCATCTGATAACTTTCCTTGAACAGACTGGCATCGGTACGGGTTAGCGCAAAATCGGAAAGGTCAAACACCTTGCGCCAGGACTCAAAATGAATGCGGACGTGTTCATTTTCTTTCATGGACCTGGTGCTGGCGGTAAGCTCTCGATATTGATAGCCATCGTAAAGTTCCAGCACCAGGTAGCGGCCGTCCGGCGTGGCCTGCATTCGGCCATGGCGTGCACTCACTACCGACTCGTTGGCCTTGCCTTCCGTATGGTCGTATACCAGAACGTCACTGATGGTTTCGCCGTCGGAGCCTTTGCTGCCGATACGAATACTGTAGCCTTCAATTTCACGATAGAATACGCCGGGTTTGATGTTGAAGGAAGGGCGCTGGTGAGAGATGTCGTAATATAAGGCGCCAAACCTGAGAAAAGCCACGGGCACAACGTAATTGGCAAAGGCCAAGGCGCCGGCGCTGATCAGCAAGGCCAGGCCCATTAGGGGGCGCAGCACCCGCCACAACGAAATGCCCGACGTTTTCAGCGCGGTGAGCTCCTGATTTTCGGCCAGCGTCCCAACCGTCATCATGGATGCCAGCAGGGTAGCCAGCGGCAAAGCCAGTGGCACCATGGTAGCTGCCGTTGCATACAACAAAAATTCACCCACTACCCACCAGGGCAGTCCTTTGCCGGCCAGATCTTCCACATACTTCCACAAAAACTGCATAATGAGCACAAATAGGGTCAGCAGAAAGGTGATGACGAAGGGGCCTGCAAAAAGGCGAAGCAGATAGACATCCAGATGGCGAAGCAAATGCCCGCGCTGCGGCGCACTACCTTTAGCGTGCGGTTCGTTGCCCGATGCCATGAGCCCTCGTTCAAAATTAGCCCTTTCGCCACTGGAGTTGGCCGCTTTGCACGAACGGCGGTTCTTCCGGTTAAAACACCGGACTACGGAAAAGCTGTTGTCGCTGCTGCAGGCTGCCCGCAATGAACTGGCCCGGGTATGTGCGGAAACAACATTTCACCTGCCCTCCGGAACCGATTGCAGCTATGGAAAAATTTCCCGCGGCGAGAATTATCGCGGCTATCCGTACCTGTTGCTGGACTTTCCGCGCCTGTTTTCCCACGAACAGATTTTTGCTTTCCGAACCATGATCTGGTGGGGTCATTATTGTTCGTTTGCCCTGGTGCTGAAAGGACCGGTCAAAGACAAAGCCCAGCGCCGCCTGCTTAACGAAGCCCAAAAATCATGGACAGCAACCGATTACCTGTGCATTCATACGGACCCCTGGCAGCACGATTTTTCGCCGGATAATGTGCGACGGATTCGCCAGTACCCATTGCCAGCCATGAAGCGCTTGCTGCAGCAACGCGACTTTCTGAAACTGATGCGCCGCTGGCCACTCAAGCAGGTGGACCACCTGCCTCACGCTGCGGCACAAACATGGCAAGGCTATGCCCGTAACCTGCTCTCAGAGCACCCCTAAGCGCTTTTTCAACTGGTGAATCTGCTGATCCCACAGCATGCGGGCATCTTCCAGTTCGCCGGGCTTGGCAAAGTCCGTGATGATAAGTACGGTGTCGTTGGTGATGTCGGTAACGTCAATACGGAATTCAAAAAACTCGCCGGCCGGGCTATCCAACCATTGAAAGCGGATGTACTGTTCTTCCTCCAGACCAACCAAACGAGCGGTCTGTGATTCCCTGTCCCACGTAAAAATGAACTCTTTACCCCGCTGGTCCACATCGTTGGCAAACCATTCGGCCAGTCCGGAGGGCGAGCTGATCATTTCCCATAAGATCACCGGCGAGGTTTTGATCACGTATTCGCAGGAGAACTTCTGATTGCCGGTGGCCTTCTTCATGAATAGGCAGTCGGATTATTCCGTAACCGGGCGTAAATAAAACAAGTTTCCGCACTTTCAAAACAAGAATTTGTCGAAGGGGCCTATTGGCCATGGGCAGGGCTTTGTACGCAATCTTAACTTGCATATATATTTGCTTACGTTAACCCAAAACACCCCTAACCCTTTAACCACTCCTTAACCATGCGTCAGCTCAAGATCACCAAATCCATTACCAATCGCGAATCGCAATCTTTAGAAAAGTATCTGCAGGAAATCGGAAAAGTAGATCTGCTTACTCCAGAAGAAGAAGTAGAATTAGCCAAGCGAATCAAACAGGGCGACCAGCAGGCGCTGGAGCGGCTCACGAAAGCCAACTTGCGCTTTGTGGTTTCTGTAGCCAAGCAATACCAGAATCAGGGACTTTCGCTCAGCGATCTGATCAATGAAGGCAATCTGGGGCTGATCAAAGCTGCCCAACGGTTCGATGAAACCCGTGGATTCAAATTCATCTCGTATGCGGTTTGGTGGATCCGTCAGTCCATTTTGCAGGCGCTGGCAGAACAAAGCCGCATCGTGCGCCTGCCATTGAACAAGGTTGGTTCGCTGAACAAAATCAACAAAGCCTTCTCTGCGTTGGAGCAGGAATTTGAGCGGGAGCCCTCGCCCGATGAACTGGCTTCTGTACTGGAAATTCCCACCGAAGAAGTAGAAACCACTCTGGGCATTGCCGCGCGCCACGTCAGCGTAGATGCGCCCTTTGCCGAAGGCGAAGACAATTCGTTGCTTGACGTGCTGGAAAATCCCAATTGTCCGGCCACCGACCAGCATGTGTCGTACAACGATTCCCTGCGTCGTGAAATTGAACGTTCCCTGAACACATTAACCGAACGCCAGCGCGATGTAATCAAACTTTACTTTGGCATCGGCGTGGAACATCCCATGTCGCTGGAAGACATTGGCGAACGCTTTGCCTTAACGCGCGAACGGGTCCGGCAGATCAAGGACAAAGCCATCAATAAGCTGCGGACAGCTTCGCGCAGCCGCCTGTTGCGCAACTACCTGGGGCAGTAATCTCCTTTACAGCTTGTCCGGCCAGAACCGGCCGTTGCCGGCATGCACGGCATACCAGCTGAACCAATAGCTGAAATATCCGGCAAGAGGTTGACCGCTTTCCACCAGCACCGCCTGAGGCAGATAATCGCTGACGCGTACCTCCAC
>JANWXQ010000095.1 GCA_025057275.1 Chitinophagales bacterium | reverse complement strand
CTACTGCTCTGGCGCCGGTAACGGTGCATTTTCCGGCTCAGGAAGCACGGGGGCGCCACCCAGATCTACCTGTTCCAGTTCGGAACGGGGACCGCCGCTTTCGGTGGGCTTGGGATGGAAAAAGTAGGTGGCAATGCTCAGCACAGCGATAACTGCCATAAGCGTCCAGGAAGCCTTTTCCAGAAAATCGGTGGTTTGCTGCACGCCAAAAAACTGATTGGACATGCCGCCAAAGGTTTGGCCTAATCCACCACCCTTGGGGTTCTGAATGAGCACCACCACCATCAACAGGATGCAGGCAATGATGATCAAAATGATCAGAAACGTGTACATTATGATTTTTTCTGTTTCAGCTCGCGGATGCGGGCTGCAAAGAACGCAACTTTTTCAGGAAATTTCAAACTCAGCCTGACGTACTGCCGGATGGCCTTATCCCACAGCCCCTGACTTTCGTAAATGGCTGCCAGCGTTTCGCTGACAATTTCTTCATGCAGTTCGCCGCTTTTGCGGGAAAGCGTTTCAACGGATACGTCAGCGGTTCGATGCACGGGCTGCCGATAGCCTGACATGAAGTGATCAATGAGCAAGAGCTCTTCCTCATGCTGTCGGGTAAAGCGGTAATCGGCAGGCTGCGCCGGAGGGGGCGACACCGTTTCAGCGGGGGCAGGGGTTGTGCTTGATGCAGGGCGCTGCGGCGGGGCGGCAAACAGCTTAAGCCATTGGTGGAAAGGCATCACCTTGTCGGGCAGAAACTGGCCGGGTTGCCCTGCAACGGCCTCGGCAACTGGCGAAGGGTCAGCATCATGCAGTGTTTCGTGCTCAGGAGCAACCGCATCGATTGACGGCTGTTGTTCCAGCAACAGCATGGTGCGGGGTTCGGCATCGTCGGGGTATTCGGGACCGTTATCTTCAACGGGCTGTTCGCTGACATCGGTGGGCAGAAATTCGGAACCTCCTCCGCCCAGTTCATTGACCAGCAGCAACTCTTCCTGCCGCTCATAGGTAGCTTCTTCGGCAAATTCTTCCTCAATGAGCATGATGGATTGCTGCTCGGGAACTGGTTCGACTAAATCGGCATCGATTGGTTCATCATCCAGAGTCAGATCGGGCACAAGGCCGCTCTCGGGCATGGAAGAAGGAACGAGCAGGCTATGGGCCCAAACAGCCGGATCGGCCTGTTCCATGAAATCGCGCAGGCGGCCGCGGTCGGCAGCCAACAGGGAAGCGGTAGCCAGGGCATCAGAGTAGGCTTCTGTTCCTTTTAGACGGGCGGCCAGCAATGTTTTCATCAGGAAGGAAGCCGGGTAACGGCTGGCCCATTGCTGAACCTGCTCAACGGGCAGGCTGTGCAGGCGGGCCGGATCGGCCAGCAAGCTGATGAGCAAACGGGCATCCATGTCACCAGTTGGCAAGGGCCTTGTTAAAGATATCGTCAACGAGCTGGTCCACAATTTCTGAAATGAGGCGGTCCTGAACGGACGACAGATCGGCTGAGCTGCTGTAATCGGCAAATCGTGTAAACGAAGAAGACCAGCCTCCTGACTCGTCGGCACGGTTGAGAAAATCCACCTGCACGGTGATCAGCAGGCGGTTAACGGCAGCCACTTCATTAGCCGATGCAGCCTGGGGCTGAATCCGGTAATCGGTGATGGAGCCGCTGAATTCCAGATCACCGCCGGAGGGCAGCAACGTCAGGTTGGTGGTTACCTGAATTTTGTTGCGCAGGGCCTCCGTGAACTGCTGACTGAGGGCGGGTACGACCAGTGGAGCGTTATTGGGGAAAAACTGTACCGTTGCCGTTTTTGCCGAGGGAGGAACAGAAGCCCCCGTAAAGGAGTAAATGCCGCAAGAGGCATTGAACATGCTCAAGCAGGCAGCGATAAGCCGCAGTACTGGCCGGCAATGCAGGCAGTTCATTACTTGATATCGTGAAGCTTGTATTCCTTGACCTTGCGGTACAGGGTGCGGTCGGAAATGCCCAGTTCACGGGCGGCATCCTTGCGCCGGCCTTTGTGGCGCCGAAGGGCCTTGATGATGGCATCCTTTTCTATTTCCTGCAGCGAGCGGATTTCTTCCACTTCTATGGCTTTGGCGTTGTGGTTGGCCGGCAGTATGGATCGTTCTTCTGCAGGGGCTAACGATGGCGGGGATACCGGCTGCACTTCAGCGGGAATACCTCCAAGTCCGAACACGATTTTTTTCAGGTCGTTAATGTCCTGACGCATGTCAAAGAGCACCTTGTAGAGTATTTCGCGCTCCGACAGTTCATGGGCTGAAGGCATGAGAGCCGGAAGCTGTGTGCTGCTTTCGCCGGGCAGGAACGACTGCAGGATTTCGGCGCTTACCTGCTTTTGCGGTGCAAGCAACGACACCTGTTCGGCCAGATTTTTCAGCTCACGGACGTTTCCGGGAAACCGGTAGTTCATCAGCACCTGTTTGGCTTCTTCATCCAGACTAACGGGCGTAGTGCGGTACTTTTCGGCGAAGTCGATGCAAAATCGGCGGAACAGCAAGGGGATATCTTCCTTGCGCTCACGCAATGGCGGCACACGTATGGGCACTGTGCTCAGGCGGTAGTAGAGGTCTTCGCGGAAGCGACCGGCCTTAACCTGTTCCAGCAGGTTCACATTGGTGGCCGCAATGATGCGCACATCGGTTTTTTGCACTTTGGATGAGCCGACCCGGATAAACTCCTGCGTTTCCAACACCCGCAGCAGGCGGGCCTGGGTGCCGTGCGGCAACTCCCCTATTTCATCCAGAAAGATGGTTCCGCCGTTGACGGTTTCAAAGTAACCTTTACGGGCTTCGTGAGCGCCGGTAAACGAGCCTTTTTCATGACCGAACAATTCCGAGTCAATGGTGCCTTCCGGAATGGCGCCGCAGTTAACGGCGATAAACGGATTGTGTTTGCGGGCCGAAAGCTGATGGATGACCTGCGAAAAAATCTCCTTTCCCACCCCGCTCTCACCGGTTATCAGGGTGGTCAGGTCGGTAGGCGCCACCTGAATGGCAATGCTGAGGGCATGGTTAAGGGCCGGCGCATTGCCAATGATATTAAACCGGTTTTTAATGGATTGCAGATCGACGGTCGCCATCAATCATTCAGGTGCTTGGTGGGTTCGGGACATAATGTTCCGATCAGGGTTGCAGAGGTGCAGGAAACCGCCTTCACCTGGACGTAGCGGCCCTTGAGGGCCTGTCTGGCATCAAAGACGATCATCTGGTTTTGGGAATTTCTGCCGGCCAGTTGTTGCGGCGAACGACGGGAAGGGCCTTCCACCAGCACGTGATGAATTTTTCCTATCTGTTCCCGGTTACGCTGCAATTGATGCGCGTTCTGCAACTGGATGACCTCCTGCAGGCGGCGTGATTTGACCGCATCGGGCACATCGTCAGGAAAATGGCGGGCGGCATAGGTGCCGGGGCGTTCGGAATAACGGAACATGAAGGCCTGATGGTAGCGGACATAGTCCATCATCTCCAGGGTTTGCCGGTGATCGTCTTCGGTTTCGCCGCAGAAACCCACAATGATGTCGGTGGAAATGGCGCAGTCAGGCAGGTATTCGCGAATGCGGTCCACCTTACGCCGATACCAGTCTGCATCGTACGTGCGGAACATACGCTGCAGAACAGCTGAACTGCCCGACTGCACAGGTAGATGAATGTTTCGGCAGATGTTGGGGTGGTCGGCCATAACCGACAGGACGTCGTCGGTGATGTCTTTGGGATGAGAAGTGCTGAATCGTATGCGCAGTTCGGAATGCACGGAAGCTACCTGATCCAGCAATTGGGCAAACGTGACGACAGCATGCGTGGCCGGATCTTCCCACCGGTAGGAATCTACGTTTTGTCCGAGCAGGGTTACTTCGCGATAGCCGGAATCAAACAGTTGGCGGGCTTCGCTGAGAATGGAAGCCGGAGGGCGGCTGCGCTCGCGTCCGCGGGTGAAGGGCACCACACAGAATGAGCACATGTTGTTGCAGCCTCGCATAATGGAGATAAATGCTGTCACGCCGTTGGATGCCAGACGCACCGGGCTGATATCGGCATAGGTTTCTTCACGGGAAAGCAAGACGTTAACGGCTTTCTGTCCGCTTTCGGCTCGGGCAATCAGTTGGGGAAGGCTGCGGTAGGCATCGGGCCCAACCACCAGATCAACGATGTGCTCTTCTTCCAGCAGTTTGGCTTTAAGGCGTTCGGCCATGCAGCCCAGAATGCCGACGAGCACGCCGGGATTGTGTCGCTTGAGCGACTGAAATTCGCTGAGACGGGCCCGCACGCGCTGCTCGGCATTTTCGCGAATGCTGCAGGTGTTGAGCAAAACGACATCAGCCTGCTGGCAGTCGGTGGTGAGCTGAAAGCCCTCTGCAGACAGCACCGATGCTATGATCTCGGAATCGTTGAAATTCATCTGACAGCCATAGGTTTCGATAAAAAAACGACGTGGACTGCCGATATGCGTTGCCGCCACAGGGGCAACCGTCGGTTCATACGAAGTAAAAGCGCTGTCCGAAACAGAAGACATGACAGCCGCAAAGATAGCGGATACGGCCATGGCGGATTAAATCATACAAGGGATCTTTCCAGGATAGTAGTTTAATGAAATGGTCCAAAGTTTAACCCAAACGTAATTTCTACATTTGTTGCCTGTTAATGATGCAATGACAATCAGACACACTCTTCTGCTGCTGGGCGTGATGCTGTGCAGCAAGCCGGGATTTTCCCAAAATTTCAATTTAACCTTTCGCGATCAGGTTACCTATCCGTATAGCTGCGCCAGTCTGTGGGCATACGTGAGTAACGGAAGGGAATACGCTCTGGTGGGTACTTATGAGGGACTTTCTATAGTGGATGTTACCGATCCTGATAATGCCACGGTGCTGTTCAACGTCAAGCACAACGGTGCCGCCAGCCTGTGGCGGGAGGTTAAAGTTTGGCAGCATTATGCCTATGCTACCAACGAAACCGACAATGGCCTGCTCATTGTGGATTTGCAAAACCTTCCTGCTTCCGTTACTTCCTATCAGTTTGTCTATCAGGATGCAACAGGAAAAAGTCAGAACACAGGGCACACGCTGTGGATTGATGAGAAAGGGCGGTTGTTTGTTTTTGGTGGAGATTATGCTCAGGGATATGCCTGTTTTGATCTCAGCGTAGATCCGCTAAACCCACCCTATTTGGGCAAATACACCCAACACTACATTCACGATGGTTTTGTTCGCGGCGATACGCTCTGGGCATCGGAAATCTACGATGGCATTCTGCGCATCCTGGATGTAAGCAATCCGGCTTCGCCGGTGATTCTGGCCGATATACCCACGCCGGGCGATTTCACACACAATGCCTGGCCCACTTCTGACAACCACTATGTCTTTACCACCGATGAGGTTACCAACAGCTACATAACGGCATACGACGTCAGCGATCTGGGAAATGTGACTGAGATTGACCGTGCCCAGGCGCATCCGGGAACCGGTTCTATAGTTCATAACGTGCATTTGTACAACGATACTTTTCTGGTGGCTGCCTATTACCGAGATGGGGTGGTCATTTACGATGTCAGCAACCCGGCCAACATGGTGAAGGTAGCTGAATACGATACCTATGCCGGATCGGGCAGCGGATTCAACGGCACCTGGGGTGTTTATCCCTGGCTGCCCTCCGGGACAATCATCGCTTCCAACATTGAAGACGGACTTTTTGTTCTTACGCCGCAATACGTGCCTGCTGCACGACTGGAAGGAACGATCACCGATGCATCCAGTGGAGCGGCCCTTTACAATGCATCGGTTACTGTGGTGGGTACTTCTTTGACGGAGTTGAGTGATCTGAGCGGCTACTACAAGACCGGCTTAGCCGGTGGCGGCACCTACTCCGTCGAAGTGTCCCGCAACGGCTATCAGACAGCCGTAATCAACAATGTGGTGCTGACTGCTGGCACCACTACCCTATTGGATGTTGCCCTCATGCCGTTGGCCACTGCACCGGTAACCGGCATGGTGGTGGACTCCTCCACCGGTCTTCCCATCGAGGGGGCTCAGGTTCGGTTCATCAGCGCTTCTGGTTACGATTACACTTTTGTCACCGATGCCTCGGGCAATTTCTCTGGTTTCTGTTTTTATGATACGTATGCCGTTTATGCCGGTAAATGGGGTTACCGGGAAAAAGGCCTGAATAACGTGGTCGTGGATGCTGCTCCCCTGCCCGTTACCTTGTCGTTGCGAAAGGGCTATTACGACGATTTTATCGTGAATCAGGGATGGACCGTCAGTGGCAGTGCTTCCTCAGGAAAATGGGTTCGGGCTGAACCGGTAGGCACCTATTACCTGGGAGTGCCGTTTAACCCGGAAACTGATATCGCCGGCGATTGGGGGGATCATTGCTATGTTACCGGAAACGATGTGAGCGACCCCACGGCCATTGGCGAAGACGATGTGGACAATGGCAATGTGATTCTGAGCTCTCCCTCCATGGATTTGAGCGACTATGTTGACCCGGTTATCCGGTTTTTTGCCTGGTTCGCCAACGGAGGCGGTAGCATAAGTCCGAACGATACGCTTCGGGTTTATATCTCTGACGGCGCGGTGAGCATACAGGCTTTAAAAATTCACAAGAACAATTTCCCCATGCATCAGTGGAACTACCATGAGTTGCATGTGCTGGATTACATTTCCAATCTGGGTTCGGTTACCGTTCGCTTCCAAACCAGCGATGCGCAAAGCAGTGGTCATGTGGTGGAAGCCGGAGTGGATTATTTCGGCGCATTCGATGCGCTGGCCGTGAGTAACGCAGTTCTTTCTGCTCATCAGGTGACGATTTATCCTAATCCCGCTGACCGGCTGATCCGACTGAAGTTGCCCGCAGGCACAGGAACAATTGCCGTTCATGTCTATTCGCTTTACGGGCAACACGTGAAAAGCTGGGAAGAAACTCCTACTGGGGAGATTATCACGATGCCGATTCATGACCTTACGCCGGGTGCTTACCTGCTGGAATGCCAGACGGCAAGCAGTACCTTCCGCGGTCAGCTGGTTGTCAGCCGATAGGCGGTGCTGAATGAAGGCGTTTCTTTACTGGCTCATCATCAGGCTTAGCCATAATTGGCCATAGCCTGTTGCCAGTTGATTACGTTCCACCAGTCTTTCAGGTAATCGGCACGGCGATTTTGATGCTTCAGGTAATAGGCATGCTCCCAGACATCCACTCCCAGAACAGGTTTGCCGCGCTCGGCAACAATATCCATAAGCGGATTATCCTGATTGGGCGTGGTAGTGATGCTGAGGCGGCCGCTGTTATCCGCAATCAGCCAGGCCCATCCGGATCCAAAGACACTCAACGCTGCTTTGGCAAAAGCCTCCTGAAAGCGTTCCATGGTTTCCCAATGGGCCATCAGGGCTTCGCGCAAGCGGCCCGAGGGTGAGCCGCCGGCTTGAGGCGTCATGATTTTCCAGAAGAACGAATGGTTCCAATGCCCGCCTCCGTTGTTGCGCACGGCCGTACGGATGTTTTCCGGCACCTTGCTGATATTGGTCATCAGATGATCCAGCGAACTGTGGTGCCACTCGGGAGCAGGGAGAATGGCTTTATTCAGGTTGTCCACATACGCACGATGATGCCGGTCGTGGTGGATGCGCATGGTCTGTGCATCCACATGGGGCTCGAGGGCCTCATACGAATACGGTAAGGCTGGAAGTTCAAAGTGCGGATGAGCAGCATACTGTGAAACTTCCTCTGAAACCTGTTGGGGGTTGACAAAGGGAAGTTTAATATGCCATGCCGGAAAGGCCACAGCCAGCATTGCCGAACTTTGCTTTAGAAAAGAGCGGCGGGATGTAACGGATTTTGTTTTCATGATGAGGACAATGAAACTGTAAATCTAATGGCCTACCCGACATGAACCATCCCAACAACGATAACCGGACTGTTGCCGCACCCCCATCCGAAAAAGCTGCAGGCGATCGTGTGGTGTGGGAGGTAGAGGGCATGACATGCGTCAGTTGTGCCAACACCATAAACACGTATCTGCAGAAAAAAGGCATGAAGAATGTGCATTCCGATTACCTGACCGGCCGGGTAACGTTTGAAGGAACGGTCAGCGATCCTGAAATGCTTCAGCGCGGATTGTTACGCATGGGCTATCGGGTGAAGCATCCTTCAGGGGAGACATCAAGAACAACGCATGCGTTGCTGACTTTGGAAGGCCGGTTTCTGGCCTCAGCGGTGTTCACTGCACCGCTGCTCCTGCATATGATTTTGCCGGTGCAGGCCCTTCATGAAGCCTGGGTCCAGTTTGCCCTGACCGTACCGGTAATGCTCATCGGTTGGTACCAGTTCGGTCGCAGTGCATGGCAAGCGGCTCGGAACGGCATGGCTAACATGGACGTGCTCATTTTTATCGGCAGCACATCGGCTTTTGTGTACAGCATTTATGGCACGCTCATATTGCAGGAAGAGCGGTATTTGTTTTTTGAAACAGCGGCGGCCATTATCACGCTGGTATTGTTAGGCAACGTCATTGAAAAACGTGCTGTTGCCCAGACGCGCTCTGCCGTTCGCGAGCTGGTCCGATTGCAGCCGATGAAAGCAAGGCGCATTGCATTTTTCGGCGATTCCCGCTTTGAGGTGGAAGAAACCGTGGATGTTTCCGACATCCGCAGGGGCGACTATTTGTCGGTGATCAGCGGGGAACGCATCGCCTGCGACGGCAGGGTGGTTTCGGGATCAGCGCTGCTGGATGAGTCCATGGTTACCGGCGAATCGGCTCCGGTGCAGAAAGGAGCGGGCGACCGCCTGATTGGTGGCACCGTAGTGGTCGAAGGCAGCCTTCGCATGCAGGCTGAAGCCACAGGTGCGGAGACGGTTTTATCGCAAATCATTGCTTCGGTGGAAGAAGCACAACGCTCCAAGGCCACCGTACAAAAACAGGCGGATCGCGTAACGGCCGTATTTGTACCCGTAGTGTTGGCGATTGCTGTGAGCACCCTGGTTGTGGGACATTGGATTGTCGGTTTGCCCTTTGAGTCGGCACTTATGCCGGCCATCGCCGTGCTGGTTATTGCCTGTCCCTGCGCCATGGGGCTGGCTACTCCTACAGCCGTGGCCGTTGGGGTGGGCAGGGCAGCACGCATGGGAATTTTGGTTAAAAGTGTGCATGCGCTGGAGCTTCTGGCTCAGGTACGCACCATGGTTTTTGACAAGACCGGAACCTTGACGACGGGAGGCTTCCGGTTAGCCGACCGGGAAACATTTGGGGTAACGAACGAAGAAGTAGCTTCCGTAGTGGCTGCCCTGGAGCGTCATTCTACGCATCCGCTGGCCGTTTCATTGCGAAACCTTTTTTGCGACGCACCGCCGCTGCACCTGAAAACGGTAACGGAAAAAAAAGGCCTGGAAGTAGCCGGCACCGATGAGCATGGAAACGAATATCGAATCGGTTCTCCCCGGATCGTGTCGGAGCCCATGGATGCCCACTGGAATGTTGTGGTGCTAAAAAACGGCAAGCTGATTGGCCGGCTTGCCTTGGAGGATGAATTGCGTGGGGAGGCAGGTGAACTGATGGCGTTTTTGCGCAGCAAGGGCATTCGCATCGTGCTGCTAAGTGGTGACCATGAGTTTCGCGTCAGGCGGCTTGCTGACCATTTGGGCATTTCTGAATTCTACGGTAGCGTATTACCGGCTGATAAGCTAAAAATCATAGAAAAACTTCGACGTGATGGGTTGGTTGCCATGGTGGGCGATGGCATCAACGACGCACCGGCCCTGGCCGCTGCCGACGTGGGAATTTCATTGAGCAACGCAACGGCTGTAGCAGTAGATGCCTCCCAGATTGTGCTGCTGCATAACAATCTGCGGCGGGTGGAACATGCCTGGAAGCTCAGTCGCCTGACCTTGCGAACCATCCGGCAAAACCTGTTCTGGGCCTTTTTTTACAATGCCTTGGCCATTCCGATAGCCGCTTTTGGCTACCTGCAGCCGATGATCGCAGCATTTTCCATGGCCTTTAGCGACCTGATGGTGATCGGGAACTCCTTATTGCTGCGTCTGCGCCGGCTGTAACCGGCCACGCCCTCCTGATTCGCTACCTTTGCAGGACTGATGGAAAAGCTGCCGTTTACAGCGGAGTCGGTGCTGAGGGCACTAAGCTACGTGGATGATCCCGATCTGAAAAAAGACATCGTCAGCTTGAATATGGTTCAGGATCTGCACGTATCCGGAAATGAAGTGTCGTTTCGGTTGGTGCTAACCACACCGGCTTGTCCGTTGAAAGAGGTATTGACCCGTGCCTGCGAAAATGCCATTCGGCAGTTTATCGGCGATCAGGTCAGTGTACAGATCAAGGTGGACGCCGAAGTAACAGGCAGAAAACCGACAGCTGTTTTGCCCCAGGTTAAAAACATTGTGGCCATTGCCTCCGGTAAGGGCGGCGTCGGAAAATCTACCGTTGCCGTAAATCTGGCCCTGGCACTGGCCCATGAAGGAGCACGGGTCGGTTTGCTTGATGCCGATATTTACGGCCCTTCGGTACCCACCATGCTGGGCATCAAAGGCCAGCGGCCCCCGGTGGTTGAGCTGGAAGCCGGCCTGCGCATGAAGCCCATTCCGGTTGCGGGTATCAGCGCTTTATCCATTGGTTTGCTCATCGAGGATGCCCAGGCCGTTGTTTGGCGGGGACCGATGGTTTCTTCAGCGCTGCGTCAACTGGTTAGCGATTGCGATTGGGGTGAACTGGATTACCTGATCGTGGACCTGCCCCCGGGAACAGGAGATATCCATCTGACATTGGTGCAGACCGTTCCGCTCAGCGGAGCGGTCATTGTCACCACCCCGCAGGAAGTGGCATTGGCCGATGCGCGTAAGGCCGCTGCTATGTTTCGAATAAAACCCATTTCGGTACCCATTCTGGGTGTGGTGGAAAACATGTCGTTTTTTGCTCCTCCCGAGTTGCCCGGCAGAAGGTATTATTTGTTCGGAAAAGGAGGGGGCAAAAAGCTGGCGGATGAATTTCAGGTGCCCTTGCTGGCAGAAATTCCGATGGTAGAGCAATTGCGTGAATTGGAGGATGAAGGAAATCTTCCGGATGGTTCTCTGCCGGAAGATCTTCGCCGGGCCTTTGCTGAACTGGCCGGAGAAGTTGCCCGGCAGATCGCCATGCAAAATGCCTTGTTGCGTCAAACCGTAGAAAGTGAAGTCAGTTAGCTGAGCCCGCTGAACGTAAAGTTTTTTATGCTGAGCCGGAAGAAAAAGCAACAAATGATGGAGCGCATCAACGCATCGCTGGAAGCGATCCGGCCCTACCTGCATGCCGATGAAGGGGATGTTCATCTGGTCAATATCACCGACGACCTGATCGTACAGCTTCGCTTCAGCGGTATGTGTGAGTCCTGCCCGATGGCATCCCGAACGGTGGTCAGCGGACTGACCGATACCATCCGCGGGCTGTATCCTGAAATAGCCGGCGTGGAAGTACTTTGACCGGATGACCCGTGAGGAACTGATCGGCTTGATGCGCCACAAGCGCAGTTTTTTGTGTGTGGGGCTGGATCCCGACCTGAGGCGTCTGCCGCCCCAGCTTCCCCAGAACACCGAAGGCCTTCACCGCTTCCTGCACGACATAGTGCTTGCCACCACGCCCTATGCTGTTGCCTACAAAGTCAATACGGCTTTTTTTGAAGCTTTGGGCCCTGCTGGTTTTTCGCTGCTGCATGAGATAATCGGCACCGTTCCTTCTGATACCTTCCTTATTGCGGATGCCAAGCGGGGCGATATCGGCAACAGTGCTGAGCAATATGCGGCAGCATTTTTTGCCCCATCAGGCAGGCCTTCTCGCGTGGATGCCGTTACGGTTTCCCCCTACATGGGACATGATTCCGTCATGCCGTTTCTGGCTTATCCGGGAAAATGGACTGCTTTACTTGCCTTGACGTCCAACGAAGGCGCTGTGGATTTTCAACTGAAAAAGCTGGACAATGGCCGCTATCTTTTTGAAGAAGTGCTGCTGACGGCACAGAAGTGGGGCAGTCCGGATAATCTGATGTTTGTTGCCGGAGCCACGCGGCCGGAACTGCTGCAGCGCGTTCGCAGTTTGGTGCCGCGCCATGTATTGCTGGTGCCCGGAGTCGGAGTTCAGGGAGGATCGTTGCCTGACGTCTGTCGGGCTGCCCTAACCGCCGACGGACCTGTTTTGGTTAATGTGTCACGGCAGGTTCTTTATGCATCATCGGGTGCTAATTATGCAGAAGCAGCTGCCAGGATGGCTGCTTCGTATGTTCGTGAAATGAATGGTTACCTTTCCGTCGTTAACGCGTGATGCGTACCTTCAGATGCGTGCCATTCTGCTGCGCAACAAATGATCAGCCAGCACAATAGCTGCTGCTGCTTCCACTATGGGCACTGCCCTTGGCAACACGCAGGGGTCGTGTCGTCCCCGTCCCTCTAAAGTTACCGGTTCGCCTTCCCGATCCACAGAAGTCTGCACTTGCATCAGGGTGGCAACAGGTTTGAAGGCCACACGGAAATACACCGGCATGCCGTTCGTAATGCCGCCCTGAATGCCACCACTGTAATTGGTTCGGGTGCGAATGGTTCCCTGGTCGTTGAAGAACACATCGTTATGTTCGGAGCCGTACCGGGAGGCACCGGCAAACCCGCTGCCATAATCAAAGCCATGAACGGCATTGATGCACAGCATGGCATGGGCCAAATCGGCCTGCAGTTTTCCAAAAAGCGGTTCTCCCAGCGCCGGAGGGCAGGGATCAATAACTGCGGTGATGATGCCGCCAAGGGTGTCGCCGGCCGACCGGGCCTCTTCCACCAAAGCAATCATGCGGTCGGCTGCTTCGGCATCGGGGCAACGAATGGCATTTGCTTCAGAGACGGCTAACCAGGCATCCAATTGCGGCGGGTCGGTCGCCAAAGGCAATGAAACGGACTCGGAACCTACCTGGGTAACAAAAGCAGCAATGCGGATGTCGGCTGTTGCCAGCAGTTGTTTGGCCACTCCTCCTGCCGCAACCAGAGCCGCAGTGGCCCGTGCGCTGGAACGTCCGCCTCCGCGATGGTCACGAAGTCCGTATTTGGTTTCATAGGTATAATCTGCATGCGATGGCCGGTACGTATTCTGCAAGTGGTTGTAATCAGCGGAACGAATGTCTTCATTGGCCAGCAGCAGGGCTATCGGTGCTCCGGTCGTGCGCCCTTCAAAAATTCCGGACACGATCTGCACGCGGTCGGCTTCGTTGCGCGGACTTGTTAAAGCAGACTGACCGGGACGGCGGCGGTTCAGGTCCTGCTGAATGGCTTCGACGGACAATGGCAGCCCGGCCGGGCAGCCATCCACTACGGCGCCAATAACCGGGCCATGCGATTCACCAAACGTCGTTACCCGAAATACCTGACCGATGCTGTTGGAAGCCACAATACAAAGTCCGATGAATCACTTGGGTTGATCTTTTTCCGGGCAAGGTCCCGGCGTCCATCGCAACAAACCGTATCGTTCGGCTTCGCACGGATTGCTATAGGTCTTTCCGTCGCACCCACATACCGGCTTGTATTCGCGCGTGCACGCACGCAAGGTATCCACTCGGCTGGGATCAATGCACAGCTCCTTGCGGCTGCATTGCTTCTGAATCACCAGAACGAACAAGAGAGAAACTGTTATTTTGAGCATCCGGCAAAGATTGAGGATGGATCTGCTGTTTACAAATATCAAGAGTTTGGTTGGTATCCGTGAGCCGACGGAAAAACGGCTGAGGGGCGCTGCCATGCAGCAGCTGCCGCAGCTTCGCGATGCCTGGCTGGCGGTTTGCAACGGACGCATTGCTGCTTTCGGTTCCATGAAAGAAGATGCCGACCGATTGCAGCCTTTTGCCACTCTCCCGCAACGCGACTGCACCGGCCGACTGTTGTTGCCCTGTTGGTGCGATTCGCACACGCATCTGGTGTTTGCTGACTGGCGGGCCGAAGAGTTTGAGCTGAAAATCAAAGGGTACAGCTACGAACAGATTGCCGCCCAGGGTGGCGGCATTCTGAACTCAGCACGCAAGCTAAACGACACCTCTGAAGAATTGCTATATGAGCGGGCCTGGGCCCGGCTGGAAGAAATCATCAACCAGGGGACGGGAGCCGTAGAAATCAAAAGCGGCTATGGTCTGACCGTAGAAGGTGAATTGAAAATGCTGCGGGTAATCCGCCGGCTGCGCGAATCGGCGCCCATTCCCATCAAAGCCACATTTCTCGGCGCTCATGCGCTGCCTGCCGAATACCGTCAGAATCGGGAGGCGTATATCAGGCTGATAACCGACGTCATGTTGCCCCGGATTGCCGATGAACAACTGGCCGATTACTGCGATGTGTTTTGCGAAAACGGTTTTTTTACTCCTGAGGAAACCGACTGCATCCTTCAGGCAGGATGGAGGTACGGGCTAAAGCCTAAGATTCACGCCAACCAGCTTGCCCGCAGCGGAGGGGTTCAGGCCGGGGTGCGCAACCAGGCGCTTTCTGTAGATCATTTGGAACAGATGGGAGAAGAAGAAATTCAGGCATTGCAGAAATCAACCACCATGGCCACACTGCTGCCGGCTGCCGCCTTTTTCCTTCGTCTGCCCTACCCTCCCGTTCGTCAGATGCTGGATGCCGGCCTGACCATAGCGTTGGCCACCGATTACAATCCGGGATCAGCGCCCTCGGGACGCATGAGCTTTGTGCTTTCCCTGGCCTGCATCCAGATGCGCATGACGCCGGCTGAGGCCATCAATGCCGCCACACTCAACGGGGCCTGTGCCATGGAGCTGGAGGAAGAAGTCGGCAGCATTACGGTGGGAAAGCGCGCACACCTCATTTTGACTCAACCCATCGGATCGGTGTCGGATATTCCTTACCGCTTCGGTAATGATATCATTGAAAAAGTGTATATCTGCTGATCGCAGAACCTCAGAGCCTTACGGCCAGATCCCCAGGGTAGTGTACGAGGAAGCCACTTTATCTATGGCCAGAACAAAAGCTGCCGTTCGCAGGTCCTTGATCTTTTTGTTCCGCTTCATCGTATCACGGATGGCATGATAGGAAGTAATCATGGTATCTTCCAGACCGCTGTTCACCAGATCTTCCTCATCAGCTCCTTCCAGCAACAATTTTCGTTCGCCGGTTCCTAAGGACTGACCGGTGAGCCGTTCGATTTCCCGGACAAAAAGCAGATTGGTGTTTTCGGTGAAGCGTTTTTCCATCCGGCCGAAGCGCACGTGGCTCAGGTTTTTCAGCCATTCAAAATAGGATACCGTCACGCCGCCGGCATTCAGGTACATATCGGGTATAATCAGTACATTTTTCTTCAATAAGATTTCTTCGGCGGCCGGCGTGCAGGGACCGTTAGCTCCTTCGGCAATGATTCGGGCCTTGATGCGCGGAGCGTTTTCTTCAGTGATCTGATTTTCCAGGGCAGCGGGAATGAGAATGTCGCAATCCGTTTCCAGGACAGCCAGCGGATTCTTGATCACCTTGGCATGAGGATAGTTCACCAATCCCCCATGCTCCTGTTTCCATTGCATGATATGCTCCAGATCCAGGCCTTTGGGATTGATCAGGGCGCAGTCAATTTCGGCTACGCCAACCAGGATGGCTCCCGCCTCCACGAAAAAGCGTGCGGAGTAGTACCCCACATTGCCAAGGCCCTGAACGGCCACCCGTTTGCCCTCGATACCGCGCGTAAGGCCGATGCGTTTCATATCCTCCTCAAAGCTGCAGGCTTCGCGGGTACCGAAATACACGCCGCGGCCCGTAGCTTCCTTCCGTCCGCGAACGCCACCCTGGGAAATGGGTTTGCCCGTAACGCAGCCATAGGCGTTGATGTCGTTGGGGTGAAAGGCCAGGTAGGTATCTACAATCCAGCTCATTTCCCGTTCGCCGGTGCCGTAATCGGGAGCCGGCACATCAATGGCTGCACCAATAAAATTTTTCTTAATCAGTTCAGTTGTGTAGCGACGTGTGATGCGTTCAATGGTATCGTCACTGTATTGCTTTTTGTCAATTTTAATGCCTCCTTTGGCCCCGCCAAAAGGCACATCCACAATGGCGCATTTGTATGTCATCAGTGCAGCCAGGGCCATCACCTCGTCCTGATTCACATCAATGGAATACCGGATACCTCCTTTGCAGGGCACTTTATGCTGGGAATGCTGAACGCGATAGGCTTCAATCACCTGGACACTCTGCTTGCCGCTTTTTTTGTCTTCCACCACAACCGGAAAGCGCATCTGATAAACGCTGTTGCATGCCTTGATCTGGCTGAGCAACCCGCTGTCGTAGTTTAAAAACGTGGCAGCCTTGTCAAAATAGCGCTCTACATTTTGGAAAAAACTTTGGTGGGTGCGGCTTCCGTTTTTACTCATGATGGTTGTTGATCTTTTTTTGAAGCTGTCTGATTTTCTGTTCCTGACGGATGAGAAAAACAATGAGGGCGGCAAATATAATCAGGAGAACGACGATTACCGCGTTGAGGCGATCGTTCTGCATCAGCCATTCTGCCACTGAGTGATCCAGCGACTGCGCATGCACCGGCTGCATGGCCAGCAGCATCCAGCACAAGCAGCCCAACACCAAACCCCTTTTATTGTTCATGGCGCACAGCGGTAGTGAGCACATCTTGATCCCAAAGTCCGGCAGCCACTGCCTGCAAAAGCTGCAAGCGTGCCGACAGCGAAGCCATCCATATGCCCAATAAAATCCATCCCAGGACGGCTGGATAGAACACCCACCGCATGCGGTTGTCCAGGTCATAAACATTGAAGGCCGGATTGCCTCCGCTTCCCGGATGCAACGAATCGGTCAGCCGGGGAATGATGAAAATGGTTGGAATAAACATGCAGAAAAACAGGATGTTTGCAACCGCCGATACGCGCGCCCTCCGCTGCAGGTCATCCATGGAATTGCGCAATACGACGTAGGCCACATAGAACAGGATGCCCGCTGCTGCGCCAAGCAGTTTGGGATCGTTTACCCACCAGGTGCCCCAGGTGGTACGCGCCCATACCATTCCGGTGAACAGGCCGGCAAAACCAAACCACAACGCAACGCGCACCTGAGCGGCAGCCAGCACATCCAATTGAGGCCGGTTTGTTGCCAGATAGCGAAGGCTGTTGATAGCAGAAGCGAGCAGCAAAAACGTCATGGAAAACCACAGCGGAACGTGGTAAAACAGATTGCGTATGCTTTCCCCCAGCACAGGCAACTGCGGCACCTGCATGACGAGTCCCATGGCCAGCGAATACGCCACCAGCAAGGCACCAGCCAGTTTCCACCCATAGCGGATAAGAAAGGACCTGGCATCGGAGAAAAAACCGCCAGCTTGCTGCATCAGTCGCGCCAAAGGTAAGGAAACAAGATAAGGGCCAGCAGCAACAGAATGACATCCAGCGCCCAGAGCATGGCCAGATCCGTCCAGGGAAAATCCAAAGGCCCTTCCATCGCAGCCTGATGCGATAATCGCAGAAGGAGCATAAGCGACGGCAGCACTACCGGCAGGCATAAAACGGCCATCAGTAGTGCCTGTGCGGCTTTAGCCGCTATGGCCGACATCAGCGTAAAGGCCAGCACGAAGGTTAGCGAACCACTCACTACAATCAACACAAAAAGGGCAGGGTGCATTATCGGATTATCAAAAAATAAGGAAAACAGCAACCAGCACAAAGCCGCAAGGGCCAGCAACTGGACAAAGTGAAACAGCGCCTTGGCCAGAAAAACGGCCAATGGCGATGCCACCGACTGGTAGTACAGCAGGCGCATGCGGCTTTCCTGCAAAAAACTTTTGGCTATAGCCGTTACGGAAGTGAAAAACAACACCACCCAGTACAAAGCAACCCATAAGCGCGCATCAGCTTGCTGCAAACCCAGATACAATATGAATACGCTAGCCGCCAGATACAACACAACTCCCATCTGGCTGTATCGGCTTCGCCATTCGGTAAGAAATTCCTTATGGGCCAGAGCCCACAATTGCTTATTCATAGCGTCCGAAAGGTACAAAGCCCACCCAAGCGGTTTTCGGAATGCTCCCGCTCCGGACTATCTTGCGCAGGAGTGAATAAGCTGCTTGTTGCCAACCGGGGGGAAATTGCCATTCGCATCATGCGAACGGCTCGCGAAATGGGGTTGCATACCGTTGCGGTTTATTCCGAAGCAGACCGCCATGCCCTTCATGTGCGCTATGCCGACGAAGCTTTTTGCATTGGTCCGCCGCCTTCCTCGCAATCCTATTTGTTGGGCGATCGCATCATCGAAGTGGCCTGTCGGTGCGGGGCTGAGGCCATCCATCCCGGCTATGGTTTTCTGTCGGAAAATGCTGCCTTTGCTGAAGCGGTACAGCAGTCTGGCCTGTTGTTCATCGGACCACCGGCATCGGCCATGCGGCAGATGGGAAGCAAGCTGGCTGCCAAAGCCACAGCCCGCCGCTTGGGAGTACCGCTGGTGCCCGGAACGGAACAGCCGATTGCCGACGTGGAAGCCGCCCTGCAGGAGGCCAAACGCATCGGCTTTCCGATACTCATCAAGGCTTCTGCCGGTGGCGGCGGTAAAGGAATGCGGCTTGTAGAAGACGAAAAACAGTTTGCCGACCAGGTGCAACGGGCCATCAGCGAAGCGCAGGCCGCTTTCGGTGATGGCTCGGTGTTTATGGAAAAATATGTTTCCAGCCCGCGTCATATAGAAATTCAGCTTATAGCTGATCAGCACGGCAACTGCTGCTACCTGTTCGAGCGGGAATGTTCCATTCAGCGGCGTCATCAAAAGGTGATTGAAGAAGCCCCGAGCAGCATCCTGACGGATGCCATGCGCCAGCGCATGGGCCGTGATGCAGTGGCTTTGGCGCTGGCCACCGGCTACACCAATGCCGGTACCGTGGAGTTTCTGGTGGATGCTTCCGCTTCGGATGCTGCCGGCAACATGCCGTATTACTTCCTGGAAATGAACACGCGGTTACAGGTGGAACATCCCGTTACCGAGCTGATTACCGGAGTGGATCTGGTACGCGAGCAGATCTGCGTAGCCTGCGGCGAGCCTTTGAGCTTCTCCCAGCAGGATCTTCGCATCCATGGTCATGCCATCGAGCTAAGGGTTTGCGCCGAAGATCCGGCCAATCATTTTTTGCCCGACATCGGGACGCTGCATACCTACCGAAAGCCGGAGGGACCAGGCATTCGGGTGGACGATGCCTACGAGGCCGGCATGGAGATTCCCATTCATTACGATCCCATGCTGGCCAAACTCATTGTGCATGCCGGTGATCGCCAGTCGGCCATAGCACGCATGATTCGTGCCATTGACGAATACGAAGTCAGCGGCGTGCAAACCACTTTGCCTTTTGGGCGATGGGTGATGCAGCACCCGGCCTTTCGCAGCGGGCGGTTTGACACGCATTTTATTTCCGAACATTTTTCTGCTGAATGTCTTCAGGCGGATGTTCCTGATGCTGCGGCCACAGCTCTGCTGGCCGCACTGATTGCGGAAGGAAAAACAGGGCAAACTGCGCATCCTGCACAGGGAATTCCCTCCGCATCGGGTGACGCCTGGCGAAGGCGGTTGCGCCGACGTCAATGAAAGATCAGGGGCAAATCAGGTAAATGACCGGTGTGGTAATCCGGTTGCTGGCATGGCCGGCCCGGTCTTCCAGGTAAATGGTGTAATACAGACTGTCAGTTTTTCTGCCGGGAATACAACTGAACTGGCTACGCACGTAGGTTATTTGTCCGGAAATAGCTTTCAACGACCCTTCGGGCGTGATGTAGGGAACTTTTACGCTGTCGGTGTATCCGGTACGACTGTCGGTCAGAAACAAATTCGGAATCGTTTCCGATCCAATGTCGCCGTCACCATCGGTGAAGGAGATCACAAAGGTGAGCGAATCCTGACCGGGACGTAATGTTCGCGTGCTGATTGAATCCAAAGCTATTTCCGGCACAATGGAATAGTCGGGCGGCCGGATACAGGCGGCCCACAAAGCCAGCAGAGCAAACAGGCCCGGTGCAATCCTGCTCATGGCCGTATGTTATTTTCGTTTGCAGGCATGGAGCATTCGGAGCTGACATCAAAAGTAGGACAAATGGATGAGGCCGGCTTTGTGGCTCTGGCTTTAGAACTTTTTCGTTATCAGTACGGGAACAATCCGGTTTATCGTCGCTTTGTGGATCTGCTGGGCATACACCCTGAACAGGTCGGTGACCTCTCCCAGATTCCTTTTCTGCCTGCTTCGGCATTCAAACAAGAATGGGTCGTTACGGGCATCTTTACTGCGGAGCGGGAGTTTCGTTCTAGCGGAACAACCGGCCAGCAGGTTTCGCGTCATTTGGTACGCAGCGAAGCCTGGTACCGGACGGTGTTGCTTCGTGCATTTGAACATTTTGTGGGAAAGCCGCAGGACCTGGTGATCTTCGGACTGATGCCCGATGAAGACGAGCGGCCTCACTCCTCGCTTGTCTTCATGACCCGGCAGCTTATTGAAGCTTCCGGCCATGCACTCAATGGCTTTTTCCTCAGGCAGCCGAATGAACTGGCCCGCCGCATACAGCGTTGCGAAAGTGAGGGAATGGAGGGGTTGCTTTTCGGCATTACCCCTGCCCTGCTGGATTTTGCCGAGCGGTATGCCATGCCTTTGCAGCGCGTCCGCATTATGGAAACAGGAGGCATGAAGGGACAACGCGAAGAACTGAGCCGTACCGAATTGCACGAGCGCCTCATGCAGGCATTTGGTCTGCCATACATCATGAGCGAATACGGAATGACGGAGCTATTGTCGCAGGCCTATGCCATCCGGGACGGCAGATTTTATTGCCCGCCGTGGATGAAGGTGCTCGTCCGCGACCCCGCCGATCCGTTGCGCGTCATGCAAGGTCCTTCTGATGGAGCTTTAAATATCATTGATCTGGCCAATGTGGATTCCTGCTGCTTTCTGGCTACCGATGATGCCGGCTGCCTGCATGCTGACGGCAGCTTTGAAGTATGGGGGCGCCTTGACCATGCCGAACTGCGCGGTTGCAGTCTCTTGCTTTCCGATACGGGGTAAAACTTTGTTCTTATTTCAGGTTTCAGGTTCCCGGAACCACAGAAGTACCGGTCTCCAGCGCTTCATCCAGACGCGACAATTCGGAGCCGATCAACGCCACCAGTTCAAAACGAAATGAATTCAACAACAGCAGATTGCCCCCCAGGGAACGATACGCCTCCAATGCCTGTTGCCGGTCATTTTTGAGTTGCTGGGCCAGGCGCTGATCCACTTCGTTAAACAATCGAATGATATCCTGCTGCAACATTTTGCCCGCTTTAGACAGACGCATGCCACCGAACAAGCGGTTGAAAAACGATTTTTCGAAAAGTCCTTTCATGTACGCATCATCCATCATCAGCTTCCATTTCAGGTTGGCCTCACTGCGTGCCGTCTGCAGCACCATTTGCAGCCAATGGCGGAAAACGATGCGTTTTTCGGGTCGCTTATAGAAAGGAAAAAGGCCTACCATTTCATGGAGTCGCGCTTTGCGGCTTTGAAACTGCTTACCGATTACCACACGGGCAAAAGCCAGGCGGGCGGGATGAATGCGACTGACCTCGTAATTGGTTAATGCAAGCTCTTCCCGAAAAAAAAGATCGGCCAGCATAAACTTCAACAGTTCGTGCTGCGTGGCCCCGGGCCGCAGTACGAGCAGTGCCTGTGCGGGAGCAGCTTGGTGCAGCCATTGGGCAGCATCCGTATTTTTCAGTGAATCGGCTAAGTGCGGTTGTTCGGCCAATGGAAAACAGCAAGATGCGAATCTATCACATGTTGCGCCTGCAAGTGAAGCTTCAGCTAACCGGCGCAAAGCCTATAGCACAGGACGTCAGGACCGCATTCAGCTTTCACATGCCAAAAGTTGGTCATTAAAAACGCATCAAAGCAAACTCTGCAGACCACCCCTTATGGGCAGCCTGCAGAGCGTGATTTTGCATGTACCGCTAAAACAGCGTTTGCAATTATTGTTGTTCTATGAGCTTGATTTCCGTGCGGCGGTTTTGGGCACGGCCTTCTGCCGTCTTGTTGTCGGCTATGGGTCGGGTTTCACCGTAACCGGCTGACTGCAGACGGTCAGCAGCCACGCCTTTGCTGATGAAGTAATTCTTCACGGATGCTGCCCTGCGCGTGGACAGATCCAGGTTGCGGGCATCATCTCCCACATTGTCCGTATGTCCTTCTATGCTCCACCTGGTGTTCGGATAACGATTCATCAGCTCTACGATTTCGTCCAGTACCTTAAAGGAGGTGGATCGGATTTTGTCGCTGCCGGTTTCAAAATTGATGGCTTTAGCGGCAATGGTCAGTTTTTCCATTTCTTCCTTTTTGGGAACAGGACATCCCGCATTGGAAGCTGGGCCCGGTTCAGTGGGGCAGCGGTCATCGTCATCGGCCACACCGTCGTTGTCCTGATCAGGGCAGCCTTTTAGGGCTGTAGTTCCGCGTCGGGTGGGGCATTTGTCTTCGGCGTCGGTGATGCCATCGCCATCGGTGTCGGGGCAGCCGCGGAAGGCTGCAAGCCCTTTCACATCGGGGCAGGCATCGTTTTTATCGGCGATGCCATCGCCATCGCGGTCAGGGCATCCTTTCAAGGCTTTGGATCCGGCATTGTTCGGACATTCATCCTCCTTGTCGGCGATGCCGTCTTTATCGGCATCGGGGCAGCCTTTCAGCTCAGCCAGACCGGCAGCAGTGGGACAGTCGTCGGATTTATCGGCCAGGCCGTCGCTGTCGGAATCCGGGCAACCGGCAGTGGCCACAGGGCCCGCTTCCTGTGGGCAGGCATCGTCTTTATCGGCAATGCCATCACCATCGCTGTCTTTCACGCCAAAGCGTACGTTAAGGCCTGCGGAGTGCTGAAAAAAGCTCATAGACTGGTCGTCGGCATCCGGTGCCCAGTTGTAAGCCGACTGGGCGTAGATACCCAAATCGCGCCAGGGCCAGATGTTCAGCCCAAGTCCGCCGTTCACGTTGGGTCGCAGGCTGGTTCCACTCAACTGGCTGGCTCCCACGCCGGCCAGCAGATAGGGACCTATGCGGCTGTCGGTTTTAAGCAGCTTTCCGTTGTCCATTTTGAGGCGCAGGTTCAGATCGGCGTTGTAAAAACCTTCTCCGGCAATGTTGTTGCCGTCGGCATTGGTTTCGATACGGCCCAGCCCCAGCTGCAGGTCCGCGGCAAGAAAGTCATTGAGGTGCCGACCGAGCATGAGATGGGAAATGGCAGGCGTAGCATTCCAATTATCGGTGTTTAGCAGTCCGCCGCCGTTTGCCGCATGAAGATCCACCACATTTAAGCCGGCGCCCAGCAACCAGGGGGCATTTTCGTTTTGTGCATGCAGCCACGGTGCTGGCAGCAGGATGCTACCGGTCAGCAACAGAGTGAGTGTTTTTTTCATATTTACGGTTTTAGGAATGGCGATGAAGCGATTATTTCATGGCAAAAGTTAGAAGGAAAAAAACAAATTCGTAGGGAGTTCCTGATGGCTCATCGGCAACGGTTTGAGCGGTTGCCACACCAAAGCTGTTTTCCGGGACTTGCTTCATGCGGACCTCAGCAAATCGGATTATCATCTCTTTCCGGCACCATGAATTTGCGACAAAGCAGGGATTTGCTTCTTGCGTAGCGATCGTCCATTTCCATATCACCATGGCTCCTTCCATCAGGTCGGTGCAGGAGGGTAACAGGTCAGAGGTTAAGTGGCGGTTCATCAAGAGCTGATAAAACCATAGTGCATGGAAAACAGCAGGAAGAAATCCTGCATCGCAACAGGCCTTTGAGTCAGGGCAAGCAAAGCTTCCCTGCGGAAGATGATAGCAAAAAAAGCTTATTTCTTTGTGCGGCAATCGAAGGGCTGTTGTGAAGGCCGCCAAAAGAAAGCAAGAAAAAAAGCCATTGCAGCAAACGCCCCAACACCAGGCGCTGTGGTCACCTGCCCGAATGCAATGGATACTGGCAGCACTGGCCGTGGTTCTCTATCTGCCTTCGATCAAGCTGGGTTTTACGGAGCTGGATGATTCCATTTTCATCAAAGAAATCAGCCATTACTATCAAAGCTGGAATAATCTGATCACCTCCTTCCGCCGCGGTGTTTTTCACGAAACCCAGGACATCTACTACCGGCCCCTGCTGCTCAATTCCTTTTTGATCAACTACAAGCTTTCCGGAGAGGATATTGCCGGCTGGCGATGGGTGAATATAGTCCTTCATGCCCTTAATGTGGTCTTGGTTTATCGGTTGCTGCTTCAAGTGAATGCCGGAGCTAAAGGCGCAGCGATTCTGGCTGCTGTTTTTGCCGTTCATCCGGTATTGGTTCAGGCCGTGGTATGGATTCCGGGCCGCAACGATTCGCTGCTTGGTGTTTTTGTGTTTAGTTACCTGTTGCTGCTTACCCGCTTTGCGCAGAAACCAACGGTGCTGAATGCAGCAGGTCAGTTTTTGCTGTTGCTCGGTGGTTTTTTCACCAAGGAAAGCGGGGTGCTGACGCCGCTCGCCGGAGGTGTATTGTGGTTGCTGGTATTACGAAGACCGATCATACATCGCACCACCTGGAGTGTCGGTGCTATGGGTCTGGTTGCGGCACTCATTTGGTTTGGATTGCGTTCGCAGGCTACACTGGCATCGCAGCAAATGCATTGGGCAGAGATGATGCAGTCGTTTCAGTATCGGCTTCCGGTTCTGTTTCATTACCTGGGCAAGGTGTTTTTTCCGGTGCAGCTCAACGTATTCCCTGTTCAGGAGGACACCAGTTGGGTGCCTTTCTGGATTACACTGGGTTTGATAACCGTTCTGATGTATCTGACCCTAAAGTATGGCCAGGTGCTTTGGCACCAGTTAGCAGGAGGTCTGATGATCTATGTGATTTTTTTAATACCGGCGCTGCTGGTGCCCCTCAGCTTTAACGATCAGGATCTGGAGCACCGGCTGTACGTTCCTCTCATCGGGATTTTGATGGCGCTTGCAGCCCTGCAGCCCCGGTGGGTCCGACACCGGCTGGCGGCTGCAACGGTGCTTGTGGTTCTGGCTGTTTTAATTACCGTAAACCTGAGCAGACACCGCTATTTCAACGATCCGATCACCTTCTGGGAAAAGGCCGTAGCCGATAGTCCCAGTGAACCTTATGCCAAAATGATGCTGGCTTCGCGTCTGGACAAAAAAGATCCGCACCGCGCCGATTCATTGATGCGGCTCGCCTATCGTATGGATTCTTCCATGAAATACATCAACTATTACATGGGTGTGCTGCTGCAGCACAGAGATTCGGTACTGGAATCGGAACCTTATTTCCTTCGTGAACTCCAAAAATCCGATTACAGCCATTGCTATTTTCATTTGGCGCATGTAGCCTTTGAAAAGCAAGACCGGAATCAGGCCATGGAATGGCTGCAGGAATACCTGCGCCGCAATCCTGCAGATGGCCAGGGCAACCACAATCTGCTTTTATTGTACTACGAGGCAGGCGATACGGTAAAACTGAAACAGCAGGTAAAGCGCATGCGGCAGTTGGGCCTGCCGGTGCCCGATGTCATTGCCAAGGCCGCAGACTCATGAGCCGGCTCCGGCCGGTTGCTTTGCTGCCCAGTGATCTTTCAGCGTAACGGTACGGTTAAACACTGGTCTGTCGGGTGTAGTCGTCAGGTCAGGGGTAAAGTATCCTTTGCGCAGAAACTGGAAATACTCACCCGGCGCTGCCTGACGTAACGAAGGCTCTGCCATTGCTTGCTCCACAATGGCCAGGCTCTGCGGATTCAGCAAAGTATGCAACGGTTCGTCCTGCGCTGCAGGATGCTCCACCTGGAACAAGCGATCGTACAGCAGCACCTTTACCGGCACGGCATGAGCTGCGCAAACCCAGTGCAGCGTGGACTTAACCTTCACTTCGGAAGCGCCGCCGCTGCGGGTTTCCGGTAAATAAGTGGCCCGCACAGCCACCACTGCACCCTTTTCGTCTTTTACCACATCATCGCAACGCACCACATAGGCTCCTTTCAGTCGCACCAAACGCCCGGGAGCCATGCGCAGAAATCCTTTTACCGGCATTTCCATAAAATCTTCCTGTTCCATGTAGAGCTCCCGGGAAAACGGCACCTCTCGCATGCCGGCTGAAGCATCTTCGGGGTTGTTTTCCAATGGCAGCCACTCGGTTTGGCCTTCCGGATAATTGGTCAGAATGAGCTTCAGGGGTGAAAGCACCACCATGCGGCGCTGGGCCCGGCGGTTCAGGTCTTCCCGGATGCAATACTCCAGCAGCCCGACATCCACCACATTATCGCGTCGCGCCACGCCGATCCGCTCGCAAAACTCGCGGATGGCTTCGGGCGTATAGCCGCGCCGCCGCAATCCGGAAAGAGTGGGCATGCGCGGATCGTCCCATCCGCTCACATGACCTTCATTAACCAGTTGGAGCAGCTTGCGCTTGCTCAAAACGGTGTAGGAAAGATTCAATCGGGCGAATTCGTACTGACGTGACGGAAAAATTTCCAACTGCTCTATAAACCACTCATACAACGGACGGTGCACTTCAAACTCCATCGTACAGATGCTGTGCGTAATGCCCTCCAGCGAATCGCATTGGCCATGGGCAAAGTCATACATCGGATAAATGCACCAATCGGTGCCAGTGCGGTGATGGGCTTCGTGCTTAATCCGGTACATGACGGGATCCCGCAGGTGCATGTTGGGCGAAGCCATGTCAATCTTCGCTCTGAGCACCCGCATGCCATCCGGAAATTCGCCGGCCCGCATGCGGCGAAACAGATCCAGATTTTCTTCCACGCTGCGGTTGCGGTATGGACTGTTAATGCCCGGAGACGTGGGCGTGCCCTTCATGGCAGCGATTTCTTCGCTGGTGGAATCATCTACATACGCCAGCCCCTTGCGAATCAGCTTTTCGGCAAATTCATACAATCGTTCAAAATAATCGGAAGCATAAAACTCATTTTCCCATTCATACCCCAGCCAGCGGATGTCTCTTTTGATGCTTTCAACATATTCGGTTTCCTCTGTGGTGGGATTGGTGTCGTCAAAACGCAGGTTGGTGATGCCGCCGTATTTATCCGCCAGTCCGAAATTGAGGTGTATGCTTTTGGCATGGCCAATGTGCAGATAGCCGTTGGGTTCCGGGGGAAAACGGGTTACAATGCGCTGATGCCTGCCGCTTTTCAGATCGGCTTCTATAATTTCTTCCAGAAAATTCTTGGCGCTCATCGGGTTGGCTGATATTACCGGAGCACAAAGAAATGCTCCACAGCCGGAATGCGCCGGGTGATAAAACCTTCCGCATGGCTAACGCCTATGCGCCTGCCCAACAGGCGGGCACGCCACTCCAGGGAATCGAGAAACTCAGGCTGCGAAATGTAGGTTGAAGGCTCCTGCGATTTGGGGTTATAAAACTGAGAAGCATAGCATCGGACTGCATCCATACGCTGCTTCCAGAACGGGCTGACATCCACCAGCAGGTTCGGCTCCAGCCATTGATCCTGAATATAATGATACACGGCTCGTGGGCGCCAGGGCTCCTGATGCTGATGCCGCTCATCCACAGTGGATAGCCGGTGGAGGCCGGCCAGAAAACAGGCTTCTTGCACCAGAGCGGCAGCATGGCCATGGTCCGGGTGACGGTCTTCAGGCGCATTGCACAGAACGATTTCCGGGCGAAACAGGCGGATCGTGCGGATGACCGCTTCTCTCTGCTCCTGACTGGACGATTGAAGCCGGCCATCCGGCAGCGAAAGATGCTTTCTCACCGTAATGCCGAGCACGCTGGCTGCTGCAGCCGCTTCTTGGAGGCGTTGATCTGCCGAACCGCGGGTTCCCATTTCCCCTGCAGTCAGGTCAACGATGCCTACTGTGTAGCCGGCGCTGAGATGACGGAGCAATGTGCCTCCGCAGGACAATTCCACATCGTCAGGATGAGCTCCAAACGCTAACAGGTCCAGTTTCATGCAGAACAAAAAAAGGATGATGTCGGCAACTGTGAAAACCACCGGGCCAGAGAAAAAGCCAAACGACCGTTCTTTGCCGCTGATGACGGAAGAACAGGTGGTGCTGGTTACCCCGCTGGATGAAGAACTGGGGGTTATGGAAAAGATGGAAGCCCACCGTCAGGGACGGCTGCATCGGGCGTTCAGCATCTTTTTGTTCGACACCCATGGGAAAATGTTGTTGCAACGGCGATCAGAGCAGAAATACCATTTTCCCGGGTTATGGACCAATGCCTGCTGCAGCCACCCCAAGCCGGGCGAAGCGCTGCTCGCAGGTGCTGCCCGCCGCCTGACAGAAGAACTGGGAATCTCCGTGCCTTTACAGTTGCGTGGCAATGTCATTTACCGGTTTTATGATCCGGTCAGTGGATTAACGGAACACGAACTGGATTACGTGCTTACGGGCTGCACCGACGGACCGCTGCATCCTGACCCCCTGCAAATTAGTGAACTGCGCTGGTTATCCTTGGAGGAGCTGAAGCAGGAAATAGAATGTTACCCCGGACGGTTTACTCCGTGGTTTCGCCACATTATGAAAGTGTTTCCTGTTTGGAATGGGTAAGTGGCGGAGAGAGAGGGATTCGAACCCCCGGAACCCTTGCGGGTTCAACGGTTTTCAAGACCGCCGCATTAGACCGCTCTGCCATCTCTCCGGCGCAAAGATAGCGTAGCTGCAGGGCCTGTTTACCCAACGAACAGACAGTGTGCCTGCCATGTGTCAGTAACGATCTGTTGCCCTAATGCTAACAAGCAGTAACGCTTTTCCTACCTTTACCTTCCGTAACTTACCCAATGGACGCGCCATCGTGTAAATATGTGTTTGTTACGGGAGGAGTTAGCTCATCGTTAGGAAAAGGTATTATCTCGGCTTCCTTAGCCAAATTGCTCCAGGCCCGCGGGCTGCGGGTAACCATTCAAAAACTGGATCCCTACATCAATGTGGACCCGGGCACATTGAACCCCTATGAGCACGGCGAATGTTATGTCACGGACGATGGCGCCGAAACGGATTTGGATCTGGGCCATTACGAACGTTTTCTGAACATCCCTACCTCACAGGCCAATAACGTAACCACCGGCAGGATCTATCTGGATGTGATCATGCGCGAAAGACAGGGGGCCTATCTGGGCAAGACGGTGCAAGTCATTCCCCACATCACTGACGAAATCAAACGGCGCATCACGCTGCTGGGCAATACAGGTAACTACGATATTGTCATCACCGAAATCGGCGGCACGGTGGGCGACATCGAATCGCTGCCCTACATTGAGGCCGTGCGCCAGATGAAATACGAACTGGGCAACTCCAATTGTATTGTCATTCATCTCACGCTGGTGCCGTTTCTTAAATCGGCCCGCGAGCTGAAAACCAAACCCACCCAGCATTCGGTAAAGGAACTGTTGGAAGAAGGCGTTCAGCCCGATGTGCTGGTGTGCCGCACCGAATATCCGCTATCGCAGGAAGTGCGCCGAAAGGTGGCGCAGTTCTGCAACGTGGCCCCCGAAGCAGTCATTGAATCCATAGATGCCGACAGCATATACCGCGTGCCGTTGCTGATGTCAAAGGAAAATCTGGACCGCATCGTTCTGGCACGGTTGCAACTGGAGGGCGTGCGCGAGCCCGATCTGGCTTCTTGGGTCCGTTTTCTGGAAAAACTGCAGAATCCCAGTCACAGTGTCCGCATCGGTCTGGTGGGCAAATACGTGGAACTGCCCGATGCCTACAAATCCATTCGGGAATCTTTTATCCATGCCGGCGCTGCCAACGACTGCCATGTGGAGGTAGTCAGTATTCATTCAGAGCATCTGCATGCCGGTAATGTGGCGCAGCAACTGGGGTCCCTGGACGGCATACTGGTGGCACCGGGTTTCGGACCACGGGGGGTGGAAGGAAAAATTGCAGCCATACAGTATGCTCGGGAGCAGCAGGTTCCCTTTTTTGGCATCTGCTTAGGACTGCAGTGTGCTGCTGTTGAATTTGCGCGGAATGTGTTGGGCCTCACCGATGCCCATTCCACTGAAATGAACCCCGATACGCCGCATCCGGTTATCGACATGATGGAGGAACAAAAACAGATCGTCGCCAAAGGGGGAACCATGCGGCTGGGGGCTTTTGAATGTTTGTTGGAAAAAGGCAGCAAGGTGTTTGAGGCCTATGGCAGTGAACGCATCCGGGAGCGGCACCGGCATCGGTACGAGTTCAACAACCGTTACCTCTCTGCCTTTGAGCAGGCCGGCATGAAAGCCAGTGGCATCAATCCCGAAACCGGATTGGTGGAGGTTATGGAACTGACCGATCATCCCTGGTTTGTAGGTGTACAGTTTCATCCCGAACTCAAAAGCACGGTGGACAATCCGCATCCGCTGTTTATCCGCTTTGTGCGCACGGCTATTGCACGCAGAAGTATGCAACATGCGGGAGTGACTCCTTCGGTTTCTGGTTCGGCACTGCGCATGCCGGTAAGCTAATTCTCCTTTGGCTGCAGATGCGCTGCATTACCTAAGTTTGCGGCCTTAATCTGGCAACGGCTGTGGACAGAAATACGGTGATTGGCTTCTTGCTTATCACCTTACTCATTATTGCATACACCCTTTACAATATTCCTTCCGCGGAAGAATTGGAACGGCAGCAACGCATAGCCGACTCCATAGCAGCAGCACAGGCCACGGAGAAGAAATTGCTTGAACAGCAAAAGCAGGCGACAACGGCACCGGCAGCTCAGCAGCGAAAGCCCGCTGCCTCCTTTTTGTTTAGTGGCGATACGATGCAACCGCCCCGTCTGGTTACACTGGAAAACGAGCTGCTTCGCATGCAGCTATCCAGTCAGGGCGCCTATCCGGTATCCGTAGAAATTAAAAATTACAAGACCTACGATCAGCGCCCGCTGCTTCTGTTCACAGCACCTAACAGCCAACTGAGTTTTACGCTGCCGGCCGGCAATCAGAATGTGCAGACCGGTGATCTGCTGTACGATATTCAGGCCGGCCCACAGACAGCCACCGCCACCGACAGCGCCTGGGTGCGCTTCCGGGCTTATGGCCCCTCCGGTAGTTACATAGAGCATCGCTATTCACTGGCCAGCGGCAGCTCGCAGGTACAGTACCGCATGACGTTGTCCGGCCTGGACAGTCTGATCCGCACCCCCAGTCCTTACCTGCAACTCAACTGGATGGTGCGCTTCAACCACACCGAAAAGGATCTGCTAACCGAACGCAACAACAGCACGATTTATCTGCGAACCCGTGAAGGCGATGTGGATGGCATCAGCGAACGGTCGACCGGCGAAAAACAGATGCCCGGAAAATTTCAATGGGTATCGGCTAAAACGCACTTTTTTAACGTTACGCTGATCACCGATGCGCCCAGTGATGAAGCAACCATTTCCTCCAACTTTGCCGAAACCGACACCTTTGTCAAAGACCTTCGTGCCGAACTCATCCTGCCGCTCGACCCCGCCCCTGAAGTCCACTACGATTTTTCTTTTTATGCAGGTCCCAACAACTACCAGGCGCTGAAGCGTACCGGACTGGGTCTGGAACGCATCATCCCTCTGGGAGCCGGATTGTTCGGTGCCATCTCCCTGCCCTTAAACAAGTTCTTCATTATTCCGTTGTTTAACTGGCTGGACAACTATCACCTGCATTATGGCGTGATTATTCTCATCATGACACTTATCCTGCGGATCCTGTTATTTCCCCTCACCTATCGCTCTTTTGTTTCCGCTGCCAAAATGAAGGTGCTCAAGCCCGAAATAGATGAGCTCAGGGAGAAATACAAGGATGACCAGACGCGCTTCGGTCAGGAGCAGATGAATTTATTCCGGCGCGCCGGCGTCAATCCATTCGGGGGCTGCATTCCGCTGCTGCTGCAGCTTCCCATTCTGGCGGCGATGTACACGTTCTTCCCGCTTTCTGTTGAATTGCGGCAGCAAAAGCTGTGGTGGGCTGATGACTTGTCCACCTACGATTCCATTTTGGATCTGGGATTTTCCATTCCGTTTTACGGGAGCCACGTCAGTCTGTTTACCATCATCATGACGATTACTTCGGTTGCCTTCGCCGTTTACAACAACCAGTTGGCCGGAGTGCAGGGCCCCATGAAGTGGATGGCCTATCTGATGCCCATCATGCTGCTGGGATTTTTTAATTCGCTTCCGGCCGGACTCACCTACTACTACTCGCTCAGCAACATTTTTGCTTTTGGTCAGCAATTTGTCATCAAAACCTGGTTTATTGACGAAGAGGCCATCCACCGCAAAATCCAGGAAAACAAGAAACGGCCGCTGAAAAAATCGCGCTGGCAGGAGCGTCTGGAACATTTGCAGAAGCAACAACAGCAACGCATGAAGCAAAAACAAAAACAACGCAGCCGCAAATAAATCTTTATGTTGCGGAAGAAACATGTTGCATGGATATGCCAAAAATCACGGCGCCCCCGCTGAAATTTTTTCCCGATTCAACGATTCCGTTTTACTTTTGCCTTAATAGCCTCATGTTTAATTTAAATGACCAAACCATGAAAAAACTATTACTTGCCGTTTCATGCCTCGTGGTGGCCGGTGCCGTTTTGGCGCAGGCGCCCAACACCGTTCCGATGAAAATGCCTTTACCGGATTTTGCGCAGAAATATGGACTTAAGGATCCGGAGCGTACGGTTCCCCTAAACACTGACAGGATCTACTGGTCGCACCCCAAAGGGAGCATTGCCACAGCTGGCACACGCACGGTTGACCGGGTTCCCATTGGAAGCTCCTTTAATGCCTACACCCTGCTGGTTTCCGAACAGCAGTGCCTGGTTGCCCGGCCTGAACTGAACATGGTGGGTTTTGTTCACCGCATTAACGTCAGCAAGAGCACCAACAGCGGTGACATCGTTATGACCTACTCTACCGATGGAGGCATGACCTGGGATTCCACCAACAAATGGACTTTGGCCTACAAGAACTCCACTTACCCCCGTGGGCGTTATCCTCAGGGCGGGATTTTCAATCCTGCCGGTAACACCGACCCATTGGGTACTTATGCGGTCGTGTCAGGGCCCATTACGGATGGAAGCGCATGGGTAGCCAATTACCTTTCCTCTGCCAAAACCGGCAACACCGATATCAGCGGCGTTAGTGCCAACATACACCTTGACGGAGCCTACGATATGGCCCGCCTGGACTTTCACACCGCAACCAACAACGTTTATGCTATTGGTGCCCAGTACGATTTTGATGCCAGCGGCGGACCCTTCGGAGGTGCTTTCGTCATGAAAGGAACCTGGAACGCAAATACCAATTCGTTCAGCTATCAAATCATTGATGTGGATTACAGTGTATTTGATGACGGCGTAAACGGTGAGTTGTTTTATACGTTGGGCAATCAGGCCTGGTCGCCCGATGGGCAGATCGGCTATGTAATGGTCATTGGCTGCGATAACGACCAAGTGGCCCAGGGCAACTACCCCATCTGGCCTATTCTGATGAAAACCACTGATGGCGGCAACTCTTGGACAAAAGTGAATGCAGACTTCAGCAGCATTCCGGCCTGGGAAGAATACCTGTTTGCCTCTACCGACGGCAGCTACCGTCCGTTCTTCCTGCCCAGCAATGCCGTGGATATGTTTCTGGATAAGGACAACCGCCTGCACATTGTTTGCCAGGTCATCAGTCAGTACACCAACCATCCCGATTCCGTGCTCTTTTACCTGGTTGATGCCAACACCGGAACCTACCCGCAGCATATTTTTGATGTGTACGAAACCGCTACCGGCTGGGACGCGCAGTACCTGACCACCATTCAGGCCAGTCCGGTAACTACGTCGGTTACGCCCTATGCCGACCAGCTTACGTGGGACGCCCGCATCAATGTAGCATTAAGCCCGGATCGCGACACCTATTTCCTGATGTGGATGGATACGCGGCCCGATTTTGAAACCTACAATTTGTATCCCGACATCTGGGGCAAAGGATGGCGCACCAGCGCAGGCAAAGGCGATACCACAGCCCGCCGCAACTTCACGGAAGGAACCAGTCTGGATGCCAATAACTACTGGATGTTTGTGGGCAACTATGCCTTGTATGACGGCAGCAAATACAAAGTGCCGGTAACAACTTCATTCTCCACTTCCGGCCAGTTTGATGGAGTTACCTCGCATACACATTACTACGTACAAGGTATCGAGTTTAGTGACACCGATTTCCCGATCGGCATCAGCGAGGTTGTTGCTGCACCTATGAAGGCAGAAGTTTATCCCAATCCGGTAAACGGAGCCTATGAGGTGAAATTCAACACCACCTCAGCCCAGGTGGATGTAACAATCAGTTCGGTAAGCGGCCAGGTGGTTCAGAAGCTGAACGATGTGAGCGTCAGTGGCAATCGGATCCGCCTGCATAGCGGAAATCTGACCAACGGCGTTTATGTGGTTCAGGTTATTGACGGCAACACCGTGCACACCTGCAATCTGGTGGTAGCCTCCAAATAATCATTTGGTGTTTCATGGTTCCCGGGGCGGCCTGATGGGTCGCCCCGGGTTTTTTATACCCCTATCGGATCGCGCACATCGGCAGCCGGCGCACTGGCCACTGCAAAATCGACAATGGCGGAAGCTACGTTCACCCCGCTGGCCGCTTCAATGCCTTTTAAGCCGGGGGAGGAATTCACTTCCAGCACCAGCGGGCCCTGAGCCGAGCGAATCAGATCCACGCCGGCCACTCCCAATCCTAAAGTAGCCGCAGCCTGTACGGCATACTGTCGTTCCTCATCCGTCAGTTGCACAGCCTCGCCCCTGCCGCCCCGGTGCAGATTGGAACGAAATTCTCCTTCACGGCCAACCCGCCGCATGGCGGCCACCATGCACCCGCCAACCACGAGCACCCGAATGTCAGCACCCTGGGCATCCTGAATAAACTGCTGAACGAGTATGTCAATGTTTTGCCCCCGCAGCGCTTCAATCGTAGAGCGGGCCACCGCCAGCGTTTCCGCCAAGATCACGCCCTTGCCCTGGGTTCCTTGCACCACTTTTACTACTACCGGCGGACCACCTACCCGGTCAATCAGCTCGTCGGCATTGCGGGCTTCATGCGCAAAAACGGTTTTGGGAATGCTCAACCCGGCACGCGATAACAACTGCAGCGAACGCAGCTTATCGCGGCTGCGCGTTATGGCCTGTGATTCATTAACGGAAAAAACCCGTTGCATTTCAAATTGGCGCACAACAGCGGTGCCGTAAAACGTGAAGGAGGCACCAATCCGCGGAATGACGGCATCCACTCCCTTCACTTCCTGACTGCGATAAAAAATCTGCGGATTGCCTTTTTCTATTGCCATATAGCAGTGCCGGTAATCCAGCACCAGAGGCTCGTGGCCTTTCACCCGGCAGGTTTCAACCAACCGCGACGTACTGTATATGCGATCGCTTCGCGACAGAATAGCTATGCGCATGGGTTCAGTTCTTCTTTTTTTTGTTGCTTCCGCGGCTTTTTTCGCGGAAAGACAGATTGATGCGCGTAACATCAATGATAAACCGGTTTCTCAACAACTGCCGACCCAACAGCACCGGATACTTCATGGCCGAGCGGTCTGTCAGTGCCAGTTCCACCGGATACTCTTTGCCAAAAAGCACCACCGGGGTTTTTATCGTGTAGCGATATGCGGTTTGTCCGAAGCTATTGCGCACCCGTCGGCTGGCATACACCGCTGCGCTGTACAATCGGTTACTTCCCGGCAAACGAAAAGCGATCCGGTGTTCACCGGATTCGTAATAGGCTTCCAATGATTCGCAATGTATGGAAGAAGTGTATGCGCCGCTGTCAATTTTGGCAGGGACATCGTACAAGCCAAGCTCGGGAAAATCCACACGGTCAACACGGCCTATGGTATGCAGCTTCAGCTTGCGTAAGGCCTGTTTGAGCCCCATGGCATGAGTGATTAGGCATATGCCTTTGGCCTAACCGGCGCAGCAAACCGGCGCAATTCGCCGTATAACGAATCGCGCTCTACGGCTTCAAATCCGGCCTCGCTGATGAGGGCTACGAGCTCATCAGTGGACAAGGCAGGATGCTGCTCTTCGGCCCCGGCCATGCTGTAAATACGCGTGGTGTCGTCAATGGTGCCGTCCAGATCATCCACGCCAAACGACAACAACAACTGCGCCTTATGACGGCCGATCATGGGCCAGTAGGCTTTCAGGTGGGGAATGTTGTCCAGAAATATGCGCGCCATGGCATAGCACCGCAGATCTTCGGTAACCGGCACTTCAGCCACTGCGCTCATCTCATTGTTCTGGTTACGGAATTTCAGCGGGATGAAACAATTGAATCCGCCCGTCCGATCCTGCAGTTGCCGGAGCAGCTCCATGTGATGCAGCCGGTGGTAATAGGTTTCAACATGACCGTACAACATAGTGCAATTGGACGGCATACCCAACCGATGCGCCGTTTCGTGAATCTGCAGCCACTGCACCGCATCGGCCTTGTCGGCGCAGATCTGGTTGCGGATGTCGGGGTGAAAAATCTCTGCCCCACCGCCGGGCAGAGAATTCACGCCGGCAGCCTGAAGCCTGCGTAATCCTTCATCCTCGCTGACCCTGGCCTTGCGGAACATATACTCCAGTTCCACGGCGGTAAAGGCTTTGATATGCAACTCCGGCCAATGCAAGCGGATGTTTTTGATCAGTTCCTCAAAAAAGGCCAGACTCATTTTGGGATGAACGCCACCCACGATGTGCACCTCGGTAAAGCCTTGATCTTTCCGGCGCAACACCTCATGAAGCATCTGCTCTGCGGTCAATTCCCAGGCATCCTCAGCCGGCTGAAAGTTGCGGGCATAAGAACAAAACTTGCAGTCAAAAACGCAACGGTTGGTGGGTTCCAGATGAAAATTGCGGTTAAAAAAGGTTTTCTTTCCAAAGCGTTTTTCCCGCAGGTGGTTTGCCAGCGTTCCCAGCACGGCCAGCGGGGCCTCGCTGTACAACAACAAGCCTTCTTCGACGGTGATGCGTTTTCCTTCCCACACTTTATCCGCAACCCGGCGCACGGCATCCGGAAGGCTGAGCATCTGGTACAAGGCCCGGCCGTTCCCGTTACCGATCCCATAAGAACCCTCGAAAGAAGGTTTCACGCCCATAACACGAAACTAAGAAGCTTCCAACAAGCGTTGCAGGCTGTTTTCGTAGGCATCTCGCCATTCCTGCAGGCTCCCCCAGTGCACCTGGTCGATGACTAAGGCCTCTTCCGTTACCTGCCCCAGACAACTAAACTCCACATGCAGGTCCATGATACATCGCAAAAACTCATTCTCCTTATCGGGCCGAACGGTAACGATGATTCGGCCCTGAGCTTCACCAAACAGAAAAGCATCAGGCCGCAACTCCGGATCAGTGGACACGTCAAAACCTTTATTTCCCCACAAAGCAGACTCCAGCAGGCATGCAAACAAGCCGCCCTCCGAAACATCGTGTGCCGAAGCCAGCAGGTCTTTCCGAATCAACGTGGCTACGGCTTGCTGCACCCGTAGCTCCTGCTCCAGATCAAAATACGGCGCAGGGGAATGCTCCACGCCACAGATGGCGCTGAGATACTGCGAACAGTTCAGATCGTTACGATTTTCTCCGATGAGATAAATCAGATCATTCTGGCACTGAAATGCTGCCGGAACGGAGCGCTCGGCATCTTCCAATACGCCGATCATGCCTATGGTGGGCGTAGGGAAAACCGGCCCGCTCTCCGACTGGTTGTAGAAACTGACGTTGCCTCCTGTAACCGGTGTGCGGAATGCGCGGCAGGCGTCACCCATACCGCGAACAGCTTCTACAAACTGCCAGTACACCTCAGGATCATACGGGTTGCCAAAGTTTAAGCAATTGGTGATGGCCAGCGGCCTGGCTCCGGAGCATACCAGATTACGGGCGGCTTCGGCAACTGCTATCTGAGCACCCAGGTAGGGATCGGCATAAACGTAGCGCGCATTGCAATCCACAGTAACGGCAAGACCCCGACGCGAGTCAGGAAGCCGCAATACGGCCGCATCGCAAACCTTTTGTTTGCTATGAGCCAGACCCACCATGTCATCGTATTGCTCACGGATCCATCGCTTGGAGGCCATGTTGGGCAATGCGGCAAGCTGCATGGCAACAGCTCTAAGATCATCCGGAACTGGTAAAGCATCCAGCCGGAAGAGTTGCTGTTTTTCCCGATAAGCTGCCGGATGGTACGGCCGCTCGTATTGCGGAGCGCCACCGCCTACCACCAGCCAGGAAGCGTGCAGATCGGCCACCAGGTCGCCATGCATGAAACAACGGACGCGGCCGCTGTCAGTCACTTCACCGATTTTCACACAGGGAACGTCCCACTTTTCGTAAATGCGCAGCACTTCATCTTCCCTGCCGCTGTGCACCACCAGCAGCATGCGTTCCTGCGATTCGGAAAGCAGAATCTCCCACGGAAGCATGTTAGCCTGCCGGAGCGGCACACGGTCCAAATGAATGTCCATGCCGGTGCCGGCACGCGCGCTCATTTCACATGTGGAACAGGTAATGCCGGCAGCGCCCATGTCCTGCATCCCAAGGATGGCTCCAGTCTGTATGGCCTCCAGACTGGCTTCCAGCAGCAGTTTTTCGGCGAAAGGATCACCCACCTGCACGCTGGGTAAATCTTCATGAGCATCCGCTCCGATGTCCTGCGAGGCGAAGCTGGCGCCGTGAATGCCGTCTTTTCCGGTAGCGCTTCCCACGATGAACACGGCATTGCCCGGCCCTTTGGCCGCTGCCGACACCGTTTGGCCGATGCGCACTATACCTACGCTCATTGCATTGACCAGCGGATTGGTATGGTAGCACGGTTCAAAGTACACCTCGCCGGCAACGGTAGGCACACCGAACGCATTACCGTAATCGCCTATGCCTTTAACGACACCGCGAAGCAGAAAACGCGTGCGCGCTTCCGTCAGCAGACCAAAGCGCAACGAATTAAGAGCGGCAATAGGTCGAGCCCCCATGGTGAAAATATCCCGGTGAATGCCCCCTACGCCTGTGGCAGCGCCCTGATAGGGCTCAATAGCTGAGGGATGGTTATGCGATTCGATCTTGAAAGCGCAGGCCCAGCCATCGCCGATGTCCACCAGTCCGGCATTTTCATCGCCTGCCTTGGTGAGGAGGCTCTCTCCTTCCCGGGGCAACGTCTTCAGCCAGAGAATGGAATTCTTGTAGGAACAATGTTCGCTCCACATCGCTGAAAACATGCTCAGCTCGGTGAAGTTGGGCATACGGCCCATAAGCTGACGGATTCGTTCGAATTCCTCTGCTGAAAGTCCCAACTCCTCCGCCGTTTGCAACGAAGGTTCCGGCAGTTTCTGTTGTGCGACCGCCATGCGGCGAAATTACTGGCTGATGAATTGGCAGCCAGCTTACAGAAAAAGAAAAAGACGAACCGTCAGGTCCGTCTTTTTCCTCAGGGAAAATGCTGTTAAGACAAATGCTTGTTGACCAGTTTGGTCATTTCGAACATGTTCACGGAGCGCTTGCCGCCAAATAGCGCCTGCAGGGCAGCGTCGGCATTGATCTGCCGCTTGTTCTTGCTGTCCTGAAGCTTGTTTTTCTTAATGTAGGCCCAAATGCGCTTGGTCACTTCCGTGCGCGGCAAGGGCTTGTTGCCTACAATGGCGGCCAGCGAAGGAGATGGCGTCATGGCCTTCATGAACTCAGGATTCGGCTTGCGTTTGGCTTTAGCCTTAGGCTTGGCAGCAGCTTTCTTTTTGGGTGCTGCTTTTTTCTTTGCGGGTTTCTTTTTTGTAGCCACAGTTAAAAGGTTTTTTGAGTGAGTAAATGTAGCATTTACAGAGCGAAAAAGTAGTATGGCGGGAAACCTTTTGGCAACACTTATTTAATAAAGTTATCAACAAGCAGCGCCCGAAATGACCGGCTTACCCGGTGAGGAGCTCTTATTCCGCCACCCCAACAATCAGTCCGGCGCCTGACGATGCTCATCCACCGGCCCCGCTCAGAGCTGTTTTTTCGCTAAGCGGCAATGGCATGATAGGCGACCTGAGTCAGTCCGAACAAGACTCGTTATTGCGCAGCCAGCGCGTGGGGCGTATCGGCTGCCATTACAACGGCATTACCTATGTGGTGCCCGTCAGCTACGTTTTTCAGGAAGGATACGTGTACAGCCGAAGCAAGGAAGGAATGAAAATTCAGATGATGCGACGCAACCCGCTGGTGTGTTTTGAGGTGGATGAAGTGAAAGATCTGCACAACTGGAAAAGCGTCATTGCCTGGGGCAACTTTGAAGAACTGAAGGGACCCGAAAGCACCAAGGCGTTTAACTTGCTTAGCCGTACGTTGGGCGATCTGCAGCCCGAACCCATGGAACAGACGGGTCAGAACACAAACGGACCCTACCGCGATATTCTGTTCCGCATCAAACTGTTTGACATTACCGGCCGGTTTGAACGCCGGCATCGTCGCCGCAGCAAAAGCCAAGGTTCCTGACAACGCCGGTGCAGCTAACTTTATGCAAACCTGTAGCACCTCTGTTCATGGAGCCGAGCTCATCACTGCTTACTGCCGGCATCAGTCGCCTTGCCTCCGGGCAGTTGAGGTGTTTCTTCGGATGGTACGACCTGCATCGGCAGGCGTTTGATTACATCAACCCCGCCGGTCTGCGCTTGCTGGGTTATGCGCCGGAAGCCCGGGCCGAACAGGTAAATCCGGAAAAGCATTTCGCGCTGCAACACGTTTTCAGTCAACCTGTGCAATCGCCTGCAGATTTTGTACGCGATGTTACGCTGCAGGTGTTGCAGGTCACTGCCTTGAACGGGGACTCGTGGCCGGCCCTTCTCCTGGTGGCCGAAGCCAACCGAACCGATGGCCGCATTCCTGTTCTGTTGCTGCCTCTGGCCGACCTGGATGAGCGGCTGCAGGAAATAGCCCGGTTCAGCGCTTACTACAAAACAGCTATTGATCATGCCACCATTGGCATAATCGTTTGCGATGCTTCAGGGACCATTCTGCTTACCAACCGTTTTGCGCGCGAACAGTTTTGCTACAACGAAGGGGAATTGGAAGGTCAGCCTGTAGAAGTATTGGTTCCGCACGAGCAAATCAGTCGCCATCAGAAGCACCGTCAACACTTCATGCAAAACATTCAGGACCGACCCATGGGTATCGGCTTGGATCTTTATGGTCGCCGGAAAGACAACTCCGTATTTCCTGTGGAAATCAGCCTCGGGCATTACCAGACGCCCAATGGTCCGCACATTGTGGCTTTTGTCAGCGACATCAGTATCCGAAAGAAAAATGAAGAGGCCCTCCTGCATCAGCAACAGGTTTTGCGCAAGTATGCCGATGAAGTCCAAAGGCTCAATGCCCAACTGGAACAACGGGTAGAGGAACGGACCCAGCAACTGACGGAAGCTATGCACCAGGTGGAACAGTCGCGCCAGGAACTGGCCGAAGCCCTAAAAAAGGAAAAGGAACTCTCCGACTTAAAGTCGCGGTTTATCAGCATGGCTTCCCACGAATTCCGGACGCCTCTGAGTACCATACAATCCTCTATTGAATTACTGGAGAAATACGTCAACACCAGCGAGCGCGACAAGCAGTTACGACACATCCGGCGGATCCACGAAAACGTTCGCCATCTGACGGCCATGCTGGAAGACTTTCTTTCTGTTGACCGCCTGGAAGAAGGACGTGTGACGGCCCACCGGCAACCTATGAATATCCGCGAGCTGATCAACGGACTTGTTGAAGACCTGCAGGAAAGCGCAAAAGAAGGCCCCGCCATACAAAGCAGTCATCAGGGTCCTGAACAGGTAATTACCGATGTAAACCTGCTGAAAAATGTTTTGCTCAATCTGTTGGGTAATGCCGTCAAATACACACCGGCCGGTGGTACCATCACGGTGTGCAGCACGGTCAACGACAGCCAGGCCAGAGTCAGTGTGCGCGATACCGGCGTGGGCATTTCCGAACAGGACTTGGCCCATCTGGGCGATCGCTTTTTCCGCGGCACCAATGTGTTGCACATCAAAGGAACCGGTTTGGGTCTGCACATCGTACAGAAATATCTTGAGCTATTGGGCGGCACCCTTCAGGTGCACAGCCAGTTAGGCAAAGGCAGTGAATTCATCATCACCATTCCTATAAACTGAAATGAAAACCATTCTGATTATTGAGGACAACCAGGAAGTGCGCGAGAACACGGCAGAGATTCTGGAGCTGGCCCATTACCGCGTGCTCACCGCAGAAAACGGCAAACAGGGAGTTGATCTGGCTCTGCGCGAGCAGCCCGATCTGATCGTCTGCGACATCATGATGCCGGCGCTTGACGGCTACGGTGTGTTGCACATGCTCAGCCGCAACCCGAAAACAGCTACCATCCCGTTCATATTCCTAACTGCCAAAACCGACAAGGCTGACATGCGCAAGGGCATGGAACTCGGGGCCGACGATTACCTGACCAAACCATTTTCCGAGCACGAATTGCTTCAGGCCATAGAAACACGGCTGCGCAAGGCCGAAATGGCTGTCAGACCAATAGCTGGCGGTAAACAAGGTATACAGGAATTTCTCAATCAGGCTTCAGCGCTGCGCGGCGATCAATTGATCCATTCCGATCGGGAAGTGCGCGAATACAAAAAGCGGCAAACCATTTTTGAGGCCGGCCAGCGCCCTCATTATCTGTACTACCTGAATAAGGGAACGGTAAAACTTTATCGCCAGAACGAAGACGGCAAGGAATACATTACCCATTTGCTGACTCCGGGCGAGTTTTTTGGTGTGGTGGCTTTGCTGGAAGACAAACCGTACGATGAAAGTGCGGAAACCCTTGAAGAGGCTGAAGTGATGCTTATTCCGCGTCAGGAATTTCAGCAACTCATCTATGCCGATGCGTCCATCAGCCGCACCTTCATCCATCTGCTGGCCAGTAAACTGGCAGATAAAGAAGAAGAGCTGCTTCGGCTGGCCTATAATTCCGTACGCAAACGTGTGGCCGATGCTTTATTGCTGATTTACGACAGAAGCCGCGCTTCCGATACCGATCGCCCGGCTTTATCCATATCGCGCGACGATCTGGCTCATATTGCAGGAACTGCCACGGAATCTCTCATTCGCACGCTCAGTGATTTCAAGTCGGAAAAGCTCATTGAAGTAAAAGACAACAAAATCCATATCCTCAACGAAAACAAACTGCGGCGCATGCTGAACTGACAACCGATCGCCGCAGCGCATGGGAAGCTCTGTCTTTCACTTCAAGCAATTTTCAATCAGGCAGGAACGCTGTGCCATGAAGGTCACCACCGATGCCTGCGTGTTTGGAGCATGGGTGGATGTTCCCCGTCAGGGCGCTGTTCTGGATGCAGGAACGGGCACCGGCCTGCTGGCCCTGATGGTTGCCCAACGTTGTCCGTTGCCTGTTGATGCCGTGGAGTTGCATGAGCCATGCGCCGCTGAAGCAGCGGAGAATTTCCGAAACAGTCCATGGGGCGAGCGCCTTCGCCTCCATTGTGCGGACATCCGCACGTTTACTTCTGATTGCACCTACAGCCTGATGATCAGCAATCCGCCGTTTTTTGTGCATCGCCTGGCAGCTCCTGATCCGGCGCGACGTCAGGCCCGCCACAGGGTTTCGCTTCTTCCGCAGGAATTATTTGCTGCGGCAAACCGTTTGTTGCAGCCGCAATCAGGCAAGCTGGCGGTGTTGTGGCCTGCCGATGAACGGCAACAACTGATGAACCTGGCTGCACGCAACCAATTCTTTGCCGAACACCTTCTTTTCATCGCCTCAATTCACGGGCGTCCACCACACCGCATAGCCTGTATGTTCTGTCGCAAACCTCAGGAAATACAAACCCAAACTATAGCCATCCACGACCAGCCCGGCCGGTTTTCCTCCGAAATGCATCAGTTGCTGGCAGCCTATTATGTGAAATGGTAGTGTAGGCTAATGCCTACACCGCCTGCCCGCTTGGTGAATAGTTAACCGCATCAGCCATCGGCCTACCGGTATTTTTGAACAGGTAAAATAACTGCCCCCGGTTCACGTTCACTTGTACTCAGAAGCCCGCTTATGACGTTGTTGCTGCAAATTACCCAGGCTGCGGTAGATAGTCTGACCTTGTCGTCCAACGTATTTCAGAATACCGCGCCCGCCCAGGACTCCCTTAGCCTGCTCAGCCTGCTGGTAAAAGGCGGCTGGATCATGATTCCCATCGGCATCTTTTCGATACTGGCCGTTTACTTCAGCATTGAACGCTACATTGTAATCAGCAGGGCCAGCCGCATTGACCGGCATTTCATGCTCACTTTGCGCGATCAGTTGCTAAACGGAAAAATGGAATCGGCATTAGCCTTATGCCGAAGCACCAATTCACCCTTTGCCCGGTTGCTGCTGAAAGGGATCAAACGCATCGGACGGCCGATCAAGGAAGTAGAGTCAGCCGTAGAAAATGAAGGGCGGCTGGAGATCTACAAACTGGAACGAAACCTGCAATATCTGAGCATCATTGCCGGGGTGGCCCCTATGATGGGTTTTGTGGGTACCATCAGCGGAGTAATACGGATTTTTTACAATATATCGGTTGAAGCCAACATCAGCATCGATGCCATTGCCGGCGGTCTATATGAAAAAATGATCACTTCAGCTGCCGGGCTTATTGTCGGCATCTTTGCTTTCATCATGCACCAGGTGCTCAACAGCATGATCGACCGGGTCAGCTACACCCTGGAGCAAACCGCCGTGGACTTTGTTGATCTTATTCAGGAACCCGCCGCATGAGATTTCGTCGTAACGGTCGCCATCGGGCCGAAGTGGCCACTTCATCGCTGAACGACATCATGTTCATGCTGCTGCTGTTTTTTCTGATTGTCAGCACCATGATCAACCCGTCGGTAATCCGGCTGACCTTGCCGCGCGCCAAGCATACGCAGCAAACGGTAGCCAAGAAAATGATCACCCTCTCGGTGGACCGCAACCTGAATTATGCCGTTGACGACGAGCCGGTGCCCTATCCGGAGCTGGAAAGCCGGTTGGCCGCCAAACTGGCCGGTATGGCCGACCCCACCATTGTTTTGCGGGTGGACCACCTGCTCACCATTCAGGATGTGGTGGATGTCATCGACATCGGCACCAGGCTCAAAGCCAAAATGGTGCTGGCCACTCAGCCCAAGCGCTAAGCTGCTATATGGCCATCCCCTACAATCCCTTCAATTTTCTCAAGCATCAGGTGGACATCAATCCTGCCTTCGAGGCAGCGAATGCCGCTTCCGAACGCCGGGCGCGCTGGCTGGGTCTGGCCGTTGCCTTGTTTGTCCATGCAGTCATCTTTTTGGTTTTCTTGTATATCATCATCAAGCCCCCGTTCCCTCCGCTCAGTGCATCGGGAGTCTTTCTGAATCTGGGTTTGGTGGATGTGGGAATGGGCGATGTGCAGCCTCAGGGCACGGCAGCGGTGCTGCAGGCGCCGTCAGCTCCGGCGGCCGCTCCTCCGGTGCGGCAACCTGACCGGCAGGAAGCTATAACGCAGGACGTGGAGGATGCCCCTGTGCTTACCGCGCCGAAAAAGGCGGCCCGCCCGACAACGCCTGAAGAAAACAGGCCTGTTGCCTCGAAGCAGCAACAGGAAATTAGTCATGTACCTACTCCGCCCAAACCCAAGGCTTTGTATCCCGGTAGCCAGCAGGTTACCTCTGCCGGGGAAGGCACCGGCAATCAGGCCGGCGATCAGGGACGACCTGAAGGAAGTCCGTTCGGAACCGACTACAGCGGTCAACCCGGCATGGGCGGACCCGGTGCAGGCGGAACTGGCGGGGGGCCCCAGCTGGGCATGAGCGGCCGCCGCATCATTTATTTTCCACCCATCGAGGATGAATCACAGAAAACCGGCCGGGTGGTAGTCAACATCAAGGTAGACCGCAGTGGCACTGTCATTTTTGCCAAGGCCACGCAACGGGGATCCACCACTACCGATGCCTATCTGTTTCGTCTGGCAGAAGAAGCCGCCCTTCAAACGCGTATTAATCCTGATCCTGAAGCAGCGGAAGAACAATTCGGAACCATTACCTACACCTTCCGGCTCAAATAGCCCTGAGCAACCGTCGCGGCAACCCCACGTTGCCCCAGATGCGCCCTTAACTACGGTTGTCCTGCTGTACGTGCTCCTGGCTGATTTGCCCCGGGCAACCCATCTTATTGGTGGTGCCACAAGAAGTCAATGAGGCAACTAATAAAACCGCCACGGCAAGCACGATGAACTGATTTCGTTTCATGGTTCGGAACAATTGGAACAGGCGCTGAATGGCCTCTTTGATTTTTACCAAAACTAAAACATTTTACTGAGGCAAAGAGAGGAAAATGAAGGTACACTTCATCGCTATCGGGGGGAGCGTTATGCACAGCCTGGCTATTGCTCTTCACCGGGCAGGACATACGGTAAGCGGATCGGACGATGCGATAAACGATCCGGCGCGCTCCCGGCTTCAGGCTCATGGCCTGCTGCCGGCATGCGAAGGCTGGTGTGCCGAGCGGATTCACCGCCAGCTGGATGCCGTCATCGTAGGCATGCATGCCAAAAAAGACAATCCGGAGTTGCTGCATGCACAAGCGCTCGGACTTCCGCTGTTTTCGTATCCGCAGTTTCTGTATGAACATGCCCGTGACAAAAAGCGCCTGGTGGTGGCCGGCAGCCATGGAAAGACCACGATCACGGCCATGGTCATGGAGGTGTTCCGCTCAGCAGGATTGAAATTTGATTACCTGATCGGCGCTTCCGTACCCGGTTTTGAGCATACCGTGCAGATCAGCGACGATGCGGACTGGATGATCTTTGAAGGCGACGAATATCCGGATTCGGTGGTGAACCTGCAGCCCAAGTTTCTCGTTTATCGCCCTCATGCCGCCCTGATCAGCGGTTTATCCTGGGATCACGTGAATGTTTTTCCTACAGAGGAGTCGTATCGCAGCGCCTTCGTTTCGCTGATGGACAGCATACCGGATAGCGGCCATTTGGTGTATTGCGCCGATGATGAGCAGCTGGAACCCATGGCAAAACGTCAAGCTGCACGACTGAGCGTACAGGCTTATCACACTCCCGATTATGTTCCGGGCTGGCCGGGCTGGAAACTGCTCGCAGAGGGAAAAACCTATACCACTCAATTGCTCGGAAAGCACAACATGCAAAACCTGCTAGGTGCTGCCACGCTGTGTAACGTAGCTGCAGGCATACCGTTGGCCCAAGCGCTGGAATCGCTGCAGCGTTTCAGCGGAGCCCAGCGACGACTGCAGCAATTGGCGCATTCCGGCCGCTGCATCGTGTATAACGATTTTGCCCATGCCCCCTCCAAGGTTGCCGCCACGCTGCAGGCCGTTCGCGACACGCATCCCGACCGCACACTCGTTGCCTGTCTGGAATTGCATACGTTCAGCAGCCTGGATGAGCGGTTTATTGACCGGTATGGCCAAAGCCTTCTTGCTGCCGATATCCCTGTGGTGTTATTGGATCGCAAGACGGTGGAAAAAAAGGGCCATGCCCTCTTTTCACTGCAGCGCCTGCGCCAGGCATTTGCTGACGAGCGGCTGCAGGTGGCTTACGATGCCGAAGCATTGCGCAGCCTGTTGCATGCACAGCAGTGGCAACATCATGTGCTTCTGCTGATGAGCTCCGGCAACTGGGGCGGTATGGATGTGCAGGCCATCGCTAAATTTGTCAGTCTTCCGCAGTAATCACCCTCCTGCTGCCCCGCAGCGTGGAAGCCTGCTGCGCTGTACCTTCCGGCCAAACATGTTCAGACCCTAATCAAAATCACTTGACTGCTGCCAACACGCTGATCATCATTCCTACCTACAACGAACGGGAAAACATCGGGCGGCTGTTGCCGGAATTGTTTGCCAGCTACCCCGATGTCCATGTTTTGGTAGTGGATGACGATTCGCCCGATCAGACGGCTCTATGCGTACAGGAGTTGCAGGCTACCTATGTCAATCAGTTGTTTCTGATGCAGCGTAGCGGCAAGCAGGGATTGGGCACCGCCTACATTGCAGGATTCCGCTGGGCATTGGAACGCAGTTACGATTACATTTTTGAAATGGATGCCGACTTTTCTCATCCCGTGCGTTCCGTTGCCGATTTGTATCAGGCCTGCGCCCGCGACGGATATGATGTGGCCATCGGCAGCCGCTACGTTAAAGGCGGCCGTGTTTTGAACTGGCCGGTGGATCGCGTGCTGCTTTCCTACTATGCCTCCGTGTACGTGCGGCTCATCACCTGGATGCCGGTTCAGGATGCTACGGCCGGATTCGTTTGCTACCGTCGTCAGGTATTGGACACGTTGGATCTGAACCGCATCCGTTTTGTCGGATATGCGTTTCAGATTGAAATGAAATATGCCGCCTGGTGTCTGGGATTTCGTATTAAAGAAATACCTATAACGTTTGTTGACCGCATGGAGGGCCTGTCTAAAATGAACAAAGGCATCGTAAAGGAAGCGGCGCTGGGCGTGCTCCGCATGCGGTGGCAGAGTCTGTTTCGTTCCTACCGCAGGTCGTAAATCGCAGGGAGAGCCTGCTGTTGTGCCCGGGACTGGATTCGAACCAGCACGCCTCGCGGCGCCACCCCCTCAAGATGGTGTGTCTACCAATTCCACCACCCGGGCCTGCCTGGCTGCAAAGGTACTGTGCTGCGCTTACCGCACCAGAGTCACATTTCCCTTTAGTTCAATCGGGGCTCCGGTGGCTTTGGCCGATCCCTTCAGGTAGTACACATAAACGCCCACCGGCTGCTCCTTGCCCTTGTACGTTCCATTCCAGCCGTATTGTGCCGGGAAAGGACCGCCGCCGACGTCAATGCCTTCTGCCTCCCAGATCAATTCACCCCACCGGTTGTACACACGAAACGCATCAACGCGGGCCAGCCCCACAACAATGGGGCGGAAGACGTCGTTGCGGTTGTCGTTGTTGGGAGAAAAAGCTGAAGGAAACGTGACTATCGGGTCGTTTTTCACGGTAATGTCCACACACTTCCGGTACACACAACCCAGGCCGGTGGTGACATCCACGCAGTAGGTGGTACTCGTTTCCGGACAGGCCAGCGGATCGGCGATGTTCGGATCGCTCAAGCCGGCAACAGGGGTCCATTGGTAGCTGTTTCCTCCGGAAACAGTAAGCTGCACACAGGTTCCCAGAATAATGGTGGTGTCGGCCGTAAGGGTGATCTCGGGCTCGGGAATAACGGTTACGGTAAGAGAATCAACTACAACCTTGTAGCAGGAATTGGAGTCTGTGGCCTGGAAAACATAGGTGGTGGTTACCGAAGGAAAGGCCAGGGGACTTTCTGCCGTAGGGTCAGAAAGCGAGGCAGCAGGCGACCACAAATAGCTGGTACCTCCCTGGGCGGTAATCTGTACGGTGTCGCCCTCGCAGATTTCCTGATCGGGACCGGCGGTGATGTTGGGCAGCGGCTTTACGAACACCGTTACGGCATCGGACCCGACACAGGAGCCTACCTTGTTGGTCACGATGTAGGTGGTGGTAACTGAAGGCCAGGCCTGCGGATTAGCCATGTTGGGATTGCTCAGGGATGAGGTTGGCGTCCACTGAAAGGAGCCGCCCGGCCCCGTGGCCAGCAACTGGGCCGTATCGCCGGGACAAATCACCACATCAGGGCCTGCATCCACGATAACGGTGTCCACCACCCCGATGGTTACCGAGGCGGTATCGGAGCAGCCGTAGCTATTGGAAACAATCACATAGTACGTGGTGGTGACGTCTGGAGAAGCGATGGGATTGGGAATATTCGGATTGGTCAAGTTGTAGTTGGGCTGCCAGACGAAGTTGCCGCTGCCACTGGCAAACAACTGAACCTCATCCAGGTAACAAATCAGCGTATCCCCCGGAGTAATGCTCGTTTGCGGAGAGGGATAAACGGTTACCGTTTCCTTCACCGTATCCACACAGCCAAAGGAGGTGGTTACGATCAGGGTTACCGTGTAAGTACCCGGACTGGCATAGGTGTGACTCGGATTTTTCACCGAAGAACTGTTGCCATCGCCAAAGGTCCATTTCCAGTCAGAGATGGTGCCATAAGTAGCCACCGATGCATCGCTGAACTGAATGGACTTGCCCTGGCAGGCATCGGGCGCAATCATGGCACCGGTCAGGGTCGGATAGATATAGACTGTAGCCGTGGTGGTGTCACCACAGGGAGCGCCCGGATTCACCATGAGCGTAACGGTATAAACGCCGGTATCCGGAAAGGTGAATGTGGGCTGAAACAGGTTAGAGGTGTCGTTGCTGATGCCCGGCACACCGAAGTCCCAGTGATACACGTTTCCGCCAATGCTGTTGTTTTGGAAGGTCACTGTATAGCCTGCGCAGTTGTTGACCACCGGCGGGGTGGAAGCAAGTACGGCCGGAGTGCAGGTGGTTACATTGAACTGAAAATCGCGTTTGTGTTCTCCGATCAGAACGCCATTACGATATTCCTGGGCACAGACGCCCACCACAAAATTGCCCACGGTTTGCGGATGCCCCGTCATCAGCCCGGTTACCGGATCAATACTCAGCGGCGGGCTGCCACCCAGCGGATTGGTGGCGCTGTAGGGGCTGGAAAACACCACCGGACCGTAAGGGGGAGGAACGGGCGGGTTGAACGGACTAGGCTGTGGATTGGCCGTGCTGGCTCCTTCAAACGGTGCGCACAGGGAATATACCAGTGAGTCGCCGTCGGGGTCGGTTGCCGAATGGTCAAATACAAAGTCGGTGTTGGCGCAAATGACCGTCGGGGGAAAATTGTTGAAGTACGGACTGTTGTTGCAACTGGCGACATTGGGATCAGGTAAGGTTTCCAGATAGGTGGCGCCTGTACTACCCGGATTGATCAGGTTAGTAATTAAAGCGCCGTTGCGGCAACAACGCTGATACACCAGCCAGTAACCACCCGTTGAGGGTTGAAGCGTAACGGTGGTTTGGTAAACGGCTTCCTCCACGCAGATGCCCGGCGGTACGATCAGGCAGGGGTTACCGGGATTGTTGTCCAATGTATCTGAGCCGGGAAACTGAACGGAAAGCGTTTGAACAAGACCGCCCGATGAATTAAAAATGAATATGTATGCCGGATTGTCGTAAGCAGCCAGACCGTTGTAACAGTCGCGGTACACCTTAAGGGTAAGCTGATACTGATTGTTCCCCAGGCAGGTGTAGATCATTTCACCGCCGACAATGTGGGTAGCGGCAGCCGGTTGAAGCATCGTTGCAAAAACCGCTACTGACAGCAGGAAAAGCGTAAGGTTTTTTTTCATGTAAAACGTTCGGATTGGGTTTTAACGGATCAAGATCACATTTCCTTTTAAGAAATAAGGCCTGCCCGTACTCAATGAACGGCCTTTAACCAGACAAACATAGGTGCCTATTTCCTCCTCTCGTCCCTGAAAGGTGCCATCCCAACCTGTTTTGGGATCGTTGGTGGAATACAACAGTATGCCCCATCGGTTGAATACACTGAATTCTTCCAGCTCAAACAAGCCCAGGATGATAGGCATAAAGCGGTCGTTGATGCCATCGCCATTGGGTGTGAATGCGTTGGGAAGCACCACATACGGATCTTCAAAAACGGTAATGGAAATTGTATCCCACAAGCGGCAACCGTCAGCGGTGATGGCCGACACGTAGTAGGTAATGGATTCCAGGGGCGTTACCGAAGGGTTGGGAATGTCCGTGTCGCTCAGGTAGGTGGGCGGAAACCATTCATAGTATTCTGCTCCCCAGGAATACAACTGCGCTGAGGTGCCCAGAAACATGACGGTATCCGGCGTGCTGTTCAATGGCGGCGGATAGATGACCGTAACCAGCAGCGAATCTTTTACCGTCAGCGGGCAGCTGTTCGTATCCTTTGCCGACACGTAAAACCACGTGGTAATGGGCGGAAACGCCACCGGATCAGCAATGGTGCTTTGCGTGAGCCAATTGGCGGGTGACCATTGATAATGGGTGGCACAACAGGCTTCTATTTGCACACTGTCTCCATAACAAATTTTCTGATCATCGCCTGCGGCTATGTTGGGAAAGGGTTTGATCACCACAGCCACATAAGCGGTATCGGCACAGGAGCCCAATTGGGTGGTCACCTGGTAGATGGTGGTTTGGCTGGGAGTTGCCGTGGGATGAGCAGAAAACGGATCCGATAAACCTGTAGCCGGCTGCCACCAATACGTTCCTCCGCCCGATACGGTCAACTGAGCTGTTCCACCCGGACAAATCACGGTGTCGCCGCTGACTTGCAAAACAAACGGACCTGCCACATTAATGGAAATGCTATCCTTGTCGGAACAACCCCACTGATTGGTAACCGTTAGCGTATAGGTGGTGCTCACATCCGGCGAGGCCAGCGGTTGGGCTGCTGTTGCACTGCTGAGTCCGTAAGCAGGTGACCATTGATAATTACCGTTTCCGCTGGCGCTTAACTGAATCGTGTCCAGGTAGCAAATCGTTGTGTCCGGAGCGGCCCAGGCACCGGGTTTAGGATAAATATTTATAGTTGCATTTACGGTATCCACGCATCCGAGCGAATTCTGCACCTGCAGTGTTACCTGATAGGAGCCGGTGGCAGGAAAAGTAAACACAGGGTTTTGCTGAAAGCTGTTTCCCAGATTGCCAAACGTCCAGAGCCATGACGTTACCGATCCGAAGGTGGTCGTGGACGAATCGTAAAACTGTATGGGTTCACCAACACAGCCGTCATCAAAAACGATGTTGCCGTCAAAGGTGGGATACACCAGCACCTTCATGGTGGCCGTATCGCTGCAGGGCGAGTTCGGATTCGCTATTAGGGTGACGTAATAAAGTCCGGTATCCGGATATGTAAAGGTGGGACTGAACAGGTTGGACGTGTCGCTGTTGATACCGGGCACGCCAAAGTCCCAGAAATAACTGTTGGCTCCCGTACTTAAGTTCGGGAACGTAAATGTGTAATCGTCGCAGGTATTGGCTACTGAAGGGATGGAGGCCACGGCCGGCAACGTGCAGGCCGCCACGTTAAACTGAAAATCTCTTCGCTTTTTACTGAGCAAGACGCCGTTCCGATATTCGGAAACGCATACGCCCACCACAAACTGACCGATTGTTGTAGGGGTTACCGTGAGCAAGCCGGTAACCGGATCAATAGACATGGCAGGCGCTCCTCCCATGGGGTTCGTAGCCGAATAAGGAGCGGCAAAATTGACAAACGAATAGGCCATTGGAGGAAAGGGATATGGATTTAACGACGTGGCTCCATCGTAGGGGGAGCACAATTCATACACCAGGGAATCGCCGTCAGGGTCGCTGGCCGAATGATCAAATACAAAAGGATAATTGGCACAGATGACTGTTGGGGGAAAATTGTTGAAATACGGACTGCTGTTGCACGTTGCCAATGAAGAGCCGGGCATGGTAGCTTCATACGTTGCTCCGGTAGCACCCGGATTGATCAGGTTAACGATGGTGTTGTTGCGGCAGCAACGCTGATAAATCATCTTGTAGCCGGTGCCATTGGCAGGAAGGTTGACCTGCCATTGAAAGACCGCTTCTTCCACACAGATGTTGGGCGGAACGATAATGCATGGATTGTTGGCATTGTTGGGCAACGTGTCCGACCCGGGAAAGGGAATACTCAGGTAGGTATATTGCGTTCCGTTGCCATCGTAGATAAACACGTAGGTAGGATTGTCAAACGGCGCCTGGCCGAGGTAACAGTCGCGGTAAACCTTTAGCGTGATCAGGTAGTTATTGTTTCCCAGGCATTCATAAGACATTTCTCCCCCTACAATATGCGTGGCAGAGGTGATGGGCGATGTCAAAAAAAACAGCGCCAGAAGGAACAGCGGCCTTTGCATGTGCGCAGTACGCAGAACAGACCTGCGTTTAAAGATAGAAAAAAACCAACAGGAGCTATTTGACCAGCAAAAGGTTAGCTACCAACCGTTGTGTGGGATATACAACGTGAACGGTGTACCAGCCCTGTGGAAGGTCGGTAACGTCGATCCCGAGCGATTGGCCCGGCGACAGTTGTTCCTTTCGCTGTCTGCCTAAAGCATCCATCAGCAGTACGCGGGCGTTCGAGTAGGGCATCTGAATCTGAATCTGATGGCCGGCCGGATTGGGGAAAACCTTAACGGAAGCCGGCGCCTCCTCCAATGGTACCGATACGATTTTGCTGTCGTAAAAGGTCATTCCGCCGCGGTAATTGCCCACCAGCAGGTCAACCAACCCATCGGCGTTGACATCGGCTCCAGAAACGGTGGAGCGATATCCTGCACGAATGCCTGCATACACGCTGTCAACCAAAGTAAAGGCACCGTCCAGATTGCCGTCGATGTTCTTGTAGTGCATCAAGGTGCCCCGTTCCCCTCCTACAAGCAATTGCCAGCCATTGCCATCGTTGTGGTCAAATAAAAAAGGCACGGAGTATCCGGTGGGATAACCGGGCAGGTTAACCTTCACTGCACCGAAGAAATTGGTCTTCAACGTGAATTTGGGTTGGCTGGCCGAACCGGTGTTTTCGTAATAGTTCAGATTGCCGCTTTCCTCTCCTATGACCAGATCCAGCAGACCATCGCGATTAACGTCCACCAGCTGGGGAGCGCTAAAATTGCCTACATCGATGTTGCCATACATGGCGCTGTGAAAAGTAAACTTGGGCGCTGCGCCGGGCTGGGCTGTATTCTTAAAGTACAATAGTGTTCCGTCTTCCTTGCCGGTAAGCAGGTCGGCGTCGCCGTCACCATCCAGGTCACCGAACGTCGGCACCAGAGCCGTGATGCCCAAATCGCTGATCTGACTGTAGTCTGTGGTAACGAGGCGGAACGCCGGTTGCTGCGCGGTGCCGGTATTTTGCAGATATGCTATCTGGCCGCTGTACAGTTGAAAAAGGTCCGGACGAAAGTATCCGCGATTTGCTGCAATGATATCCAGCAATCCATCGGCGTTGGCATCAAAAAATACCGCATAACAACCCTCGCCAAAGTCCAGCATGTCGCCGACCAAAAAGGTATCGCTCTGAAAAGTGAAGTTGGCATTAGCGGAAGTTCCCTGATTCCGGTAATGCCATACGCAGTGATAGTTTTCCGATCCTCCGGCTGCATTGGGTGTTACCAGCAGGTCTTTAAGCCCGTCGTTGTTCACATCGGCAAGAAAAGCAGCAGGAAATACAAAAACATCAGCGGAAACATCATACGAAGGGAATAACGTATCCTGCGCACACATATTGGCATCAGCAGGGGTGCCGCAATTGTCCAGAAACACCAGATTGGTAAACGAAATGTCGCCGAGCACTACGTCTTTTGTGCCATTGGAATCAAAATCCCAGGCAAGGACGGTAGAGCCGGCATGCAGGCGCGTGGAAGCTTCCGCCTCTCCTCCCCCGCCACCAAGCTGGAACGGACACGGTTCATTCAACGACACTTCCCGGTAAAAGCCGCTTTCGTAGAAATCACCCCAACAATCGTCTTTTTTTACAAACCGCAAGGTGTCGCAACCCTGCCCCCCCTCCTTGCTGAGATTTTCAAAGTACATCAAAAAGCCTCCGGTGATCTGGAAGGTCAAAACGTCTTTATCACCATCGTTGTTGACATCCACAATGGCGGGTATGTCGATCGGGCTGACAAACAAATTCACCTCCAGGCTATTTACCGGATACTTCAGCAGGCTGTCGGCATTAACGAACTGAATGCGGTTGTTGCTGTCGTAATAGCCTTGATAAACCTGAATGCCAAATCCCGGATCAGATAGTGGCCCGCGGGTAAAGCACCAGATGTCAGGTATGTTATCGCAGTTATAATCTTCCAGCAACGCCCAATCGGTCATTGTGGGGAAACCTGCTTCATAAGCGGGAGCATACTGATAATCCGTTTTTCCCACTGTGCCTCCATTGAGAAAGGTCAACACCTTGTTACCGGTACGATCAAAGACGAATAAATCGGCGATGCCGTCGTTGTTCAGGTCGCCCTCAGAAAACTGCGCATTGTTCAGGCCGCCCACCCAGGGAAAGGCAAAGGCCTGATTGTTGCTTCTGGTAACGGGAATCTGATGATTGGCTACGTGCTGGGCTGGTGCTGAAAAAGCCATCGCTTGCAACAAACCCGCCAGAACAAGAGGCCGTTTCATCCGGTGCTAAATTAGGCGAATGAAACGGCCAGGAGAAACCACTTTCATCCCTTAGTAACCGGTAGTATACTAAAAATGTTGTAACGCTTCAGGCCAGCTGCCGCAAAGCCATGACCATCTGATCAAAACATAGCCTGCGATGGCTTAGCGCATTTTTTTCTGCCACCGTCATCTGCGCAAGGGTGCGACTATGTCCTTCCGGAATAAAAACCGGATCGTATCCGAAGCCCTGGCTGCCAGCAGGGCGCAGCGCAATGGATCCCGGGAGGATGCCGGTAAACTGATATTCTCTGCCCTTCCAAATCAGCGCGATAACCGTGCGAAAACGGGCACGGCGGTTGGGATTTGGTCCTAATTCCCGAAGCAGCCGATCCAAATTCTCCTGATCCGTGGCATGGTCTCCTGCATAACGCGCTGAAAGATATCCGGGTGCACCTCCCAGTGCTTCTACTTCCAGGCCGCTATCGTCTGCAAAACAATCAGCCCCAATCAGATTGTACACCAATCGAGCCTTGGCCAGGGCATTTTCTTCCAGTGAATGATGTGGTTCCGGAATATCTGCATTTGTTTTTTCCAACGCCCGAAGATGCAGCCACTCGGGAGCCATCAGGCGGTATTCGGCAAGCTTATGCGGGTTGCGGCTGGCAAAAACAAGGTTCAGCTTTGCATAAGGGGCTTCAGGCATTGCCAGAAAAACGTTCGTTTCAGTTGATCATGGGCACGCAGCTCTTTCAGCGATGGGCTGAACGCCATTTTAATTCCCCGAAAAACAATGGGCGCCTGGCCGGGAGTGTGCACCTGAAGCCCGAGCTGAAGCGGGCTGAGGCCAAAAGCCAGCCACCGCGGTGCCTGAACCTGTCGCTGAAGCGTAGGAAAGCGCACGCCTGTTAACGGTATACCTACTACCAGCACGGAAGCGGCACTTACTGCCACTTCTTTCCATTCCACCGTCTTGATTAACAGGTTGCGGTCTTCTTCCGGCAACTGCTGCCCTTTTGGGATGGCAAGCAAAATGGCCAGTTGCAGTGGCCCTTCACCAGGCATCAATCTTTGCAGCAGCGTCGGCTCCGATTCCTGAACCATGAAAACTTTGCCGGGAGAAAAAAGCGGCCAGGGTTCAGGGAAGAGCGGCTTCATGCAGGCCTCAAAGATAACAGGCCGCTTGCCTGAAAAAGGTTTCCTACTTTAGCCTTACTCCCATTGCATGAAATTTCCCATTCATATTGAACGTACCGAGGTCAGCCATTTGCACGAAGTGGATTTCAATCAGTTGCAGTTTGGCAAATGGTACAGCGACCACATGTTTGTTGCCGAATGGCGGCACGGCCGCTGGGTGGATTGTCACATTATTCCGTTCGGCAACCTACCGTTTAGTCCCGCTTCTTCTGCCCTGCATTATGGTCAGATCATTTTTGAGGGCATGAAGGCCTTTCGCGGACCCGATGGCACTCCCCTGCTGTTTCGACCGGAAATGAACCGTCTGCGCTTTAACCTATCGGCAGAACGCATGGGCATGCCTACAGTTCCGGAAGCGCTCTGGCACGATGCTTTGAACGAGTTGATCTGGCTGGACCGACGCTGGATTCCCCAGCAGGAAGGCGCTTCGCTGTACGTGCGCCCCTTCATGTTTGCCACCGACCGGTTTATCGGCATCCGGCCAACGGAATTTTTTAAGTTCATCATCATTACCTCACCGGCAGGATTGTATTACTCGCGTCCGGTTAAGGTGCTTACAATGGAACACTATGTGCGGGCTTTTCCCGGAGGCGTCGGTTATGCCAAGGCCGCCGGCAACTACGGAGCCACCATGCTGCCGCTGCGGGAAGCCCTGCAACAAGGCTACGATCAGGTGCTCTGGCTCGATGGCATCGAACGCCGGTACGTGCAGGAAATCGGTACCATGAATGTGTTCTTTGTCATCGACGAAACCGTTCTGACACCCGAACTGGACGGCACTATTCTGGAGGGCGTCACCCGCGACTCGCTGATTACCTTGCTGAAGGACAAAGGCATTCGGGTAGAAGAGCGAAAAATTGATATCAACGAATTGATTCAGGCCGGCCGTGAAGGTCGGCTGCAGGACGCCTTTGGCACTGGCACGGCAGCCAGCGTGGTGGCCATTTCCGAAATCCGCCACCGGCAGAACACGGTGCAGTTGCCTCCTGTGGAGGAACGCTCCTGGTGGAAACAATTAAAAGCCGAATTGGACGGCATAAAATACGGAACCCGCCCAGATCCTTATGGCTGGCGGGTTCCGGTTCAAAGCAAGCTGGTGGCTGCCGTCCTGAATTAAAGCAGCAGCTCAGGGATTAACTACCAGCGGCAAGGTCGTGCGCTGGCCGTCGGCATACAGGCTGATCCAGTACATGCCGGCCGGAAAACGACTGACCGACAGATTATGGCGCTGGATGCCTTTACCCATCGTTCCTGGTATTTCCTGATGCAGCACACGGCCCGTAACGTCGCTGATCTCCAGACGCATAGCGGCCGGATGCTGCAGGGTGTAATACAATTCGGTAGATCCGGATGCCGGATTGGGTATCAATCGCATGTCGGCTAATGCTCCGTCAAAAGCATCGGCAATGCCGGTTACTTCGTCGGTTACATTGTACAGAATCAGATGCCGTTCAAAACCATAGGTATCATAAAAAGCATACGATGGCACATACAACCCGTTGTACCCGTACGGGTCTATGCCGTAACGCACCGAGGTGGTAATGATGCTGGACACATTGTATTCCTGCGGAATATAGGTCTGGTAGGTTTGGGGGCCGTTTTCTTCGTATGAAGCAAAAATTACATAATTGTATTGGTTGGCAATGTTCTGAAAAGCTGTATACGAGTAGCCGGGCTTAAAGGCAACGGCCATTACCACTTTACGGTCGGCGGGAACAAACAGGTCATTTAAGTCAAAAAGTTTGAAAAAGAAAAACGAGCTGGAGTCTTCTTCATACAACGGAACCTTCACCGTTTTTAGTGCGCTGCCTGCTGAAGGCCGGTGTGCCGACTTGTTGTATTTAATGAAAGGAACGTAAACGGTATCAACGCCGTAGTTCTGCTGGAAAAAGCTGCCGCTGTAATAGTAGAGCGGCAGGTTGCTGCCCCCCACCGGACTTTCAAAGAAATACACCAGCAGGGTGTCCACTACGGACGCATCGGTATTTCGGTAATATGCGATGACAATGCCTCCGCTGTCCACATAATAAGGATCGGAGCTGGTTAGCGTGACGTCGCTGATTTCGTAAAAGGCAAAGGCCAAGGGGTCGTGCACATCACCCAGCATGTGTACCCAGGGATTCCCTTCAATCGTTCCGCCGTAACCATCACCAAAATTGACGAGCACATTGCTGTCGCTAAACAAATAATTACCGCTTAACGATGCCGTAAAGCCGTTCAGGCTATCCATGTCAAAGGCATAGCAAAGCCACCAGTTGACGTCCCGAACAGGAGAATGAAAGCGTTCTCTGTATTCCCGGAACAACTGTTCCTTACTGGATTTCACTTGCGGCAAACGGTGCAGCGGCATACCTACCGGCGCCATAGCCTGCTGGGAAAAGCCAACGTCGTAAACCATCCATGCTGCAACAAGGAGCAGAGTAAATTTCTTCATGATTTTTTTCGGTTAGGTGAGCTAATGTAGGAAAAGCGTAGAAATCAGCAAACAAAGCATCCAAAATTTCCATCAGCGCAGAATGACTAACGGGCGGCATTGCTGACTGGCGGCACTGCGTAACCTAACCAGGTAAAGTCCGTTCGGCAGTGCTCGGCAATCTATGACATGAAGCGGACCGGTTAGCCTTTGTTCAGGCACTACTGACCGACCCGCAGCATCCAAAACGCAAACCTCAGCGTTGGGTTCGGGTTGCTGTAGGTGAACGAAGGCGGCAGCAGCGGCAGGCAGGTAGCTGACATGGAACGCTACAGACAGACCAGCTTCTTCCATTCCGATCAACGGGTTAAACATTCCGAACGGAAACAAGGCCAGGTCAATATCCAACATCCATGAGTTCAACAAGGAATGCCAGGTGCCGTCAGCCCAGCGTTCCCATGACCAGTGGGGCTGTTGCCGGCACAGGTCGTTTGTGGATTGCAGCACCAACGTATCACCGGCCTGGGTGGGTAATTCCAGACTGACAAAAAAAGAATCCCCGTTTAGGGGTAATCCCTGACCAAAGAGAAAGCTGCTGAGTTGCCCATCGGTGGGGAGTTCGCTCAATAGGACCGGATCGGAGGCCCCCATCAGCTCACCCGGAGAAAACCCGCTGCTGTCCGGCCGGTACACGAGGATACGGGCCGTTGCATCGGCCTGTGCCACCGTCTTGTAGGCGATGCGCGCCAGCACGCCGTTAAGCATTGCAGGCGGAGCCTTTTCCATGGCCTTCAGGGAAAAAAACTGGGCTTTTTCTTTATCGCCGTAGTTGTTGTTGCCGCTGACATAGCCTCCTCCTGCAATGGGGTAATAGCCGGTAAAACAACCCAACCCTCCCTGCTGAACCGGCATAAAACTTTTCAGCAGCAGCGTGTCATCATCGGAATCATGCGAGAAAAATGCATACGAACTCAAACCTCTCGCTTCGGCTGGGTGGGCAAACAAAAACCAGGTGCCCAGAAGCAGGTGCGTTGTGGACTGGATGGAAATCATGATCAACCCTCGAAAGGAGCGCAGCAAAGGTATTGGGTTGAAGCCATTGCCTAAGTTTGATTGTTTTGAGGCGATCATGTGGTTTCGCTACCTGGACTACTTGTTTCGATGCATCTGCCAAAGGTCATCGGCTTCAGCATGGCCGCCAGCCATCAGACACCAGATTTTCGACGACCGGCATTTTTACGCCTTTGAACCCATTGAGCAGCTCCGGCATCAGCTGTTAAACGACCATCGGCCCATAGAAGCAGAGGGCTGGGGTGCCGGCAGCCGCGTCCCCGGAAGAAAAATGACGGTCGCCAAAGTGGCGCGCACCAGCTTACTTCCTCCCCGCTATGCCCGGCTGTTGTTTCGGCTGTGCCTGCACTATCGCTGTGAACGCGTTCTGGAACTGGGTACTTCACTCGGCTTAACCACCCTCTACCTGGCCGCAGTCCGTTCCGGAATTCGCATCGTTACCGTTGAGGGAAATCCACAGCTTGCAGCTCTGGCATCGGAACACTTCCGGATGATGAAAACAGAAAACATTCACATGATCAACGGAACGTTTAGCGAAGTACTTCCCGGAGTGCTTCAATCGTTCGTTCCCGATCTGGTGTTCATGGATGGTGATCACCGCAGCGAACGCCTCTTGGACTATTATCACCTGATGCTTCCCCATTTAGATCCCAGGGCCATTCTGGTAGTAGACGACATCAACTGGTCGGCAGATATGCAACAAGCCTGGAAGATGCTAAGTGCTCACGATGCAGTTAAACAAAGTGTGGATTTGTTCCGAATGGGATGGCTGTTTTTCCAACCGCAGGCTTCAGGAAGAAAACACGTTACTTTTTACTACTAGCGGTTACGTCCGGAAACGCATTACGGCTCTGCCGTGTTGTTCTCCGGCAAAAACAGCGCTTTTAATTCATTGGCATCTTCGGCTTTCATTTTACCCGCAAGAATCAGGCGCACCTGCCTGCGTCGCAGGGCTCCATCGTACAGGCGCTGTTCCTCAGCGGTGGTGGGCAGCAGGTCAGGTACCGGCAGCGGACGTTTGGCTTCATCCAGGGCCACAAACGTGTAATAGGCCTCGTTGCATTTCATGCGCAGATTTCGGGGAATGTGTTCCGACCATACTTCCACAAAAACCTCCATGGAAGTACGGAAGGTGCGCGTTACACGGGCACGAATGGTAACCACGCTGCCCAGTTCAATAGCATGCTTGAAGGAAACACCATCTACCGAAACGGTAACCACCACCGCACGACTGTGTTTGGTGGCAGCAATGGCCGAACATTCGTCCATCCAGTACATCAACCGCCCCCCATGCAGCGTTCCCAGGGGGTTGGTATCGTTGGGTTGCACGACCAACGTCATCCAGGTTTCGCTATCTGCCGGAGAAGCCATAATCAGCCCATTCAGACATATACCGATGAGGTAACCGCTACTTCGGCATTGATGCGGCGCACCATACCGCTGATGACGTGAGGCGGACCGCAATCCACAAATTCCGTAACCCCGTCGTAAATCATGTTTTCAATGGTGGGTTGCCACAACAGCGGTTTCACCTGCTGCAGGATCAGACAGTTTCGAATTTCCTCCACATCCGTAGTGGCTTTTCCGGTAACGTTGGGATAAATCGGGCAAACGGGTGGGCGAAATTCAATAGTCCGCAACTTCTTTTCCAGATAGTCTGCCACTGGCTGCATGAGCGGCGAATGCACCGCCCCACCTACTTTAAGCTCTACCAGTCGGCGCGCCCCGTGCTGGCGGAGAATTTCGCACGCTTCTTCAACCGCTTCTTTTTCACCGGCAATCACCAGTTGGCCGGGGCAATTGTAGTTGGCCGGAACTACCAGCCCCTCCACCTGACGCAGGCACATCACGACCTGCTCATCGCTCATACCCAGAATAGCCACCATTTTGGCCGGTTTGGCACGAAAAGCCTTTTCCATTTCCACCGACCGCTCGGCCATCAGCAAAAGGCCATCCTCAAAACTGAGCGCCTGGCACGCCACCAGGGCAGTTGTTTCCCCGAGGCTGTGGCCGGCAACGCAGTCGGGCTGAAACCGGCTACCATCTTTCAGCGACTGCAGCAATGAAACCAGAAAAATGGCATTCTGGGTTATAGTGGTTTCCAGAAGCTTTTCCTCCGGGCCCTGGAACATGATGTCGGTGATGCGAAAGCCCAGCAGCTCGTTGGCGTATTCAAACAGATCGCGCGCTGCCGGATGCTCGTCGTACAGCCTTTTTCCCATACCGACGTACTGAAAACCCTGGCCCGGATACAGATATGCTTTCATTATGGTTTTGCTATACGTCAGGGATTAAAACCGGTTACAACGAACTGGTGGTAACGGATGGATCAATTTTACGAATCAGCCCCTGCAAAACGTTGCCGGGACCGCATTCCACAAACCGCAACGCGCCATCGGCAATCATGGACTGAACCGACTGCGTCCAGCGCACCGGTGCCGTCAGCTGGGCGGTGAGGTTCTCTCTGATGCGCTGCGGATCCGTTTCTGCACGGGCCGTCACGTTTTGATAAACCGGGCATCGCGGTGCATGAATGGTGGCGGTCATCAACGCTGCTTCCAGTTCCCTGCGGGCCGGCTCCATCAGCGGACTGTGAAAAGCTCCGCCGACCGACAACAGCAAGGCCCGCTTCGCGCCTGCAGCCTTAAGGCGTTCGCATGCTTTGCGTACACTTTCCAATTCTCCGCTGATGACCAGCTGACCCGGACAATTGTAGTTGGCCGGCACCACCACGCCTTCGATTTCTGCGCAGATGGCCTCTACCTTCTCGTCAGGCAGGCCGATGATGGCGGCCATCGTGGAAGGAACTGCCTCACAGGCGGTCTGCATGGCTTCTGCCCGCCGCTTTACGAGCAAAAGGCCCTCATCAAAAGAGAGACTGCCAGCAGTTACCAAGGCGGAAAATTCGCCTAGCGAATGACCCGCCACCATATCCGGTAAAAAATCCGCACCTGCTGTCCAGGCCTTGACCACAGAGTGAACAAAGATGGCCGGCTGCGTAACGTTGGTTTGCCGCAGGTCTTCTTCGCTGCCCTCGAACATGATCCGGCTTAACGGAAAGCCAAGAACGGCATCGGCCTGACGAAACAACGTGGCGGCCTGTTCCGATTGTTCAAACAGGTCTTTGCCCATTCCCGGAAACTGTGCACCCTGCCCGGGAAAAACGAATGCCGTACGCATTAAAACTTTCCTTGATTTTTGCCGCCTGGTAGGCCGCTGCAAAGATAGGTTGCACCGGGCCGTCGCCCAAACCGCGCCAACGGCCAATTTCGGGCATCAGGCCAGGGTGTCTGCTGCAATCAGGCGCAAAAACTCTCCCCGGGTAGGTTCCTGATCAAAGGCGCCCGTAAAAGCTGAAGTGGTGGCTACCGAGTTCTGCTTTTGCACCCCGCGCATCATCATGCACAGGTGCTTGGCCTCAATAACCACGGCGACTCCCAAAGGGCGCAGGGTATTCTGAATGCAGTCCCGAATTTGAATCGTCAGCCGTTCCTGGACCTGCAGCCGGCGGGAGTATGCATCCACCACCCGACAGATCTTGCTCAGCCCGCAGATGTAGCGATCGGGTATGTAGGCCACATGAGCGCGACCGAAAAACGGAAGCAAATGGTGCTCACACAGCGAATACATTTCAATATCTTTTATGATTACCATTTCGCTGTATTCCTCCTGAAACATGGCCGACCGCAGGATGGCTTCGGCATCCATTTGATACCCCTGAGTGAGGAAGCTCAGGGCCCGGGCTGCCCTCAGTGGCGATTTTTCCAGGCCCTCCCTGCGCGGATCTTCCCCCAGGGCAAGCAAAATGTCTTCGTAGTCCGACTGCAGGCGGCTGATGTGCTGATCGTCAAAATGTTCGGATTTGCTGTATCGGATGGTACTCATGATTGTTTACGGTTAATATGTTAAGGCCATGCATTGAAAATTGCGGACTCAGGCTAATCGCCAAAGTATTCCACGTAGTTGTTTTCGGTTTCAATCAGCTTGACGCAATGCAGCTCGCATCCTTTCAGGTGCGGCCGGAGCCGGTGAAAAATGGCCTTCGCCACATTTTCGCAACTGGGTACCATGCCCTGAAGAAAAGGGACCTCCAGGTTCAGGTTTTTATGATCCAGATGGTCAATGATTTCGCTGCGAATCAACTGGCTGAGTTCCTTCAGGTTCATCACCAGACCGGTGCGAGCATCGGGGATGCCCCGTACGGTTACCAGAAGCTGGTAATTATGGCCATGATAGTTCGGATTGGCGCAAACGCCGAACAGCCGCTGGTTTTCCTCCTCGCTCAATGCCGGCTGAAAGAGGCGATGGGCTGCATTGAACCGTTCGCGACGCGTCAGGTATATCATCACCGGCTAAAGTACGCTATGGCAGTCAAGCAGATATTTGCGCTTGACAGGGTTGCATGAAGGTCTGCATTATTGCCGCCACACAGACTGAAGTAAGCCCGTTGCTGAATCATCTGAACAGCAACAATCCTCCGGCCTGGAGCAAGCAGGTTTCGGTGCACATCAGTGGAGTGGGTCCTACAGCAACAGCCTATACGGTCATGCGCCTTTTGCAACAATCGCCCGAGCTGATGGTTCAGGCAGGAATTTGCGGTGCCTTTCATCGGCAGCTCAAGGCCGGTTCCGTCGTTCAGGTCATCGCCGAACGCTATGGCGATTGGGGCGCTGAAGACGGTCGTCGCTTTCTGGATGTTTTTGACCTCCAATTGGCCGATCCCGATGGCTTTCCGTTTCGGGGCGGCTGGATGTACAACCCCTACTCTGCTGATGTGTTGTTGCAACGGCTGCCTCAGGTGCGTGGATTAACTGTTAGCCGCACGTCAGGAAAAAAGTCCACCATAAGCCTATTGAAAAAAAAATACAACGCCGATGTGGAAAGCATGGAAGGGGCCGCTTTTTTTTATTGTTGCCTCAGGGAGGGCATTCCTTTTCTGAGCCTTCGTGCAGTTTCCAATCGTGTACGCCGCCGGCAACGCCACAAGTGGAAAACCGAACGCGCCATTCGCGAACTGAACGCATTTTTAGTGAACTGGCTGGATCGGCTGTTTGAATTCGAAAGCCCTATCTCGGCAAAGTAACCAGATAGAAATACAGCATGGTCAGAATGCCCATGAGCATGGTCCACTTGAGCAAATGACTGACCAGGCGGTAAGGCTCGCTGCGCTGCGGCCAAAGCAGGAAATAAACGGAAGCAGCCAGAGGCAGTTGCAGCATGACAATTAAGGTAAATACCGAAACATAATCGCGTCCGGAAAGCTGATACCCCTGGACAATGCCGATCAATAGCATGATAAGCAGAAGCAGCAAGACGCTCAGTTGGCGCACCCGCACCTGCCCCCACAGTAACGGAAGCGTACGCCTGCCCGAGCGACGATCGCCCTCCATGTCCTGTAGATCCTTAACCCATTCGCGAACCAGCGAAAGCAGAAAAGCAAAAACGAAATAACAGAACACCACAATCAGTATGGTACGCGCTGCCTGCATGGCCGGTCCGCCGGCTGGCTGAAAAAGCTGGCGCTCGTATAATGGCGGCAGAATGACCACCAGAGCGGTGAGCAGGGCCACAACAATGTTGCCGGCCAACGCCTTTCGTTTGTACGCGGCTGAATACAGCCAAAGCATGGCGGCTGCCAGCAGAAATACTCCTGCCAGCTTCAGATTAGCCACCTTCCAGCTGACGCCGACGGCCAGAACGATGCCTGCCCATGTTGTGATCTGATGCAAGAGCAACGCATGACGTCTGGGAATGCTTCGGTCAATGACTACGCGGCCGGGCCGGTTGATCGTATCGGTTTTAACATCAAAGTAGTCGTTAATGATGTATCCTCCGGCAGCAACCAATACTGTAGCCAGCACAAGAACGGCCACCCAACCGTTGGCCAACGTTGGCGACAGACCGGCCATCTTCAAGATGGGCACAATCAGGGTGTAATGAACCAGCAACTGGGTTAATGCAATAAGGAGCAGGTTGTTGCCACGCACCAGCCGAAACCATTTCCGGACAGCCATATGGGTGCGGATTACAGTTCCGCCCAGCGGTGTTGCAGCGTAAGCACCTTTTCCAGCACGTCGCGAACGCAACCCTGCCCGCCCTTGAATCGGGAAACATAAATGCAAAGTCGCTGGATCTGCGGTGCGGCATCAGCCGGACAACAGGGAATGCCGCAAAGCCGCAGGGCAGCGGCATCGGGCAGGTCATCTCCCATGTATAACGTAGTGGACAGATTCAGGTTGTAGGCTTGCGCCAGTTCACGCAAGGCCTGGCCTTTGTCCGCAACCCCCATTCGGCAGGCGGTAATCCCCAGGCGCTGCAACCTGAGTTCTGCCCCGACGGAATGTCCTCCGGATACAACAAACACAGGCATGCCCCCCTGTAGGGCTGCTTGCAGGGCATAGCCGTCGTGCACATGCATGCGCCGCCATTCTTCGCCGCTTTCGGTAACGAGCACTGTTCCATCCGTCAGCACCCCGTCCATGTCAAACACGGCAGCCGTGGTTTGGCGCAACAATTCCAGCACGTTGGAGGCAGGTTCAGCAACAGTCATTCAGCGCTTTTGATTGGCCCGCCACTCATATACCCATGCCGACTGAATCTGTTCCAGATGGCCTTCATTGCACTCCTCACGCTTGCCGACAAACGAAGGAATTTCCAATACCCATTGAATCAGGTCCGTAAAGCGTACGCGGTATATGCGCGATTCATTGAACTCATCGCCAAAGCGTTCGTAAAGCTTCATGGCGATATCTTCATAATCGGGCCAGTTTATGGAAGGTTCATGCATAGTCACATCATTTATTTGTTCATCATTCACCCAAAATCACTGACTGATCGGGAATGGTGACAGCCAGTTCGCCGCTGCCTTCCTGCAATACACATTGGCAGGCCAATCGCGAGGTCAGCCGAGGATTGCGTGCCCGGTCAACAAAATCTTCCTCACGCTCACTCATTTCCTCCACATGTTCCTGCCCTTTTTCCAGATAGATGTGGCAGGTGCTGCATGCACATACGCCGCCGCAATTGTGATGCAGTTCAATATCGTTTCGCAGAATCACCTCAAGCAGGGTTTCTCCCACCTGCCCTTCCAGAACTACCGGCTGCTTGTGCGGCTCTTCAAAACGTAAACTGATCCGGTACACGGCGCAAAGATAGCGTCAGGGGGCTGGCAGGCAGCAAACGCTACGGCTGCCAATGAAGCTCATACAAACGGTTGAGTCAGAAAATGCAATCAGAAAAAACGCCCTACCATATCTGAAAAGTTTTCCACACGGTGTAAAACGTTTTTTTTTGCCTACTATGGTTTTTGCAACTTCGGCCCCGAAAAATTCCGGGGAAATCTGATGCGTTTGCTTCTGTCCAACCTGCTCCTGCTGCTCCTGGCGCAGCTGTTGGCCGCTCAGGACGCTTCCGTAGCACTTGGTGCCCTTGAACGGGAACTTCCTGCAGCCCACTCCGATTGCTCCTTGCTGAAGACCGAAAAAGGGAAAAAGGAGCCCTTGGTCTCTTATGAAAAAACCTTATGCTTTTTGAATCAGCACAATAGGCAACTGGACTCTGCCTACTTCTATCTGAACCGCACATTGAAGCTGTTGCATCAGCCCTTGAAATCAAAAGACCTGCGCCAATTACAGGCCGCAGGTTGCGATGCCCAGCACCTGATTCGCCTTCGGGAGCGGCTCACTCAGGAAGCCTATGAACAGGCCCGCCGACAAAACACCACGCAGGCCTGGAACCGTTTTCTAAACACCTTCGGCGATAGTCCTCTGGCTGTTCAGGCCAGGGAAATGCACAACGAAGCGTTGTTTACGGAATTGCTGGAACAGCAACGCTACGAACAATACGAAAAGCTCATAGCCGATTTCCCCCAGCTGAAGACCGTTGCATATGCTCGGGATCGCTTTGAACGTTCGCTTTACGAACACTACACCTCTCAAGAGACTGCCGCCGCACTGGCCGAATTTGTCAACCGTTATCCTTCCAGTCCTTATGCCGCTGAAGCAGCTGCACGCTATGAACAGAAGCTTTTTGAAGAATGTGTCCGGCAGAAAAACGCTGCTGCTTATGCCGCCTTCATCAAGACTTATCCGAAAAATCCCTATGTACCTGATGCGGAAGACAGCCTCTACCGACTGATTACCCGTGATGGCAAGGTTTCCAGCTATCTGAACTTCATCCGCACTTACCCTACCAGCCGACATGTAAAACGTGCCTGGCTCCAGATTCTTGCCACTGAAGTGCCTGTATTGCAGCCCAAATCCATTGAGCTTTTTCTGAATACCTATCGTGACTTCCCCTATGCCGCCGAACTGCGTCGGGAGGCCAGACTGATGGGCCAGAAATTTTTCCAGTATGAGCGCAACGGCCTGATCGGCTACATCTCCTTGCAAAAACGCGACACCATCATCCGCGCCCGATTTCGTGAGGGCGCCTTGTTCAGCGAAGGATTGGCCGCCGTGCGCCTTCCGTGCAGCCAGGAGCCTTGCCCTTATGGTTACGTTTCCCTGAGCGGCCGGCTTATCGACACCTATCCCTGGACCCGTGTCGGAGATTTTTCCAATGGTCGAGCCATTGCCGCTCTGGGCACTGGTGCCGATCTGCGTTACGGCCTCATCAATCATGCAGGCGAATGGATCATCCCCCCGCGCTATACCGAAATCCAGAATGTTCATGAAGGTCTGGCTCTCGTCAAAGACTCCTATTATGGTTTTGTAAATGCGAGCGGAGAAGTCGTTATCCCCTGTAAGTACGCCAAGGCCTCTACCTTCAGCGATGGGCTGGCCGCCGTACAGGACCCGCAAACCGGTCGCTTCGGATACATTGACCGTCAGGGGCGATATCTCATATCCCCAAAATTCTCTGACGCTGCAGCTTTTCGTGAGGGGCTCGCTGCCGCCGCCGATGAAGAAGGGCGTTGGGGTTATATCGATAAAAAAGGCCAATGGGTAATTGCTCCTGCCTATGAATTTGCCTTGCCGTTCATCAACGGCAAAGCCAGCGTCATGGTAAAAGAGGAAAAGAAAAACGGAGCTGAGCCGCAGATCAAGTCGATAGTGATTGACCGGCAGGGTCGCCGGATGGCCCCTTAAGACATCCATACCTTCAGTATACCTTTGGGCCATAGCCCCATGCAATGCGGTGGTTAGCTGTTTCTCTATTCTTTTTTTTGATTGGCTGTCAGTCGGAAAAGCATGATGCTCCGGTCATTGGTTTTGTGGATGCCCTAGTGGATGAAACCCTGGCCGAAGCGCGAAAAGGATTCTTCCAGGCCTTGGCCGACAGCGGTTTTAGTGAGCAGCAAAAAACCTTGAGGGTCATTTACCGCAATGCCCAGAACGATCTGCCCACGCTCTCCCAAATCGTGGATTTTCTGATCGCCCAGCAGGTAGACCTTATTGCTACCTGTCCGTCGGTGGCTACGATTGCCGCCTGCCAGAAAACGAAAACCATTCCGGTATGCATGATGGTGTCGCCCAGCCCGGGCAAAGCCGGCCTGCTGGATGCTCAGGGCAAGCCGCCCGCCAATCTGTTCGGCGTTTATGAGGAAACCTGGTACATTGACACCTCGGTGGCCCTGATCCGGCAACTGATGCCGCAGGTAACCCGCGTGGGGGCCATTTTCAATCAGGCCGAGCCGCAATCGCGCGACGCGCTGGACGCATTACGAAAAACCTGTATGCATCTCGGTCTGGAGCTGGAAGCGCTTCCCGTCAACAATTCATCAGAAACGCAACAGGTGTTGGAAGCCCTGCTGGCCAGACGCATACAGGTCTTCTTTGCTCCGCCCGACAATACCGTTTTCGCCTCCTTTCCCACTATTGCCAGCCGATGCCATGCTGCCGGCGTTCCCATATTCACCTCCGAAGCCGGGCTGGTTCGTGCCGGCGCCGTTGCTGCCTACGGTGCCGACCTGTTTGCCTGGGGCTATCAGGCCGGGCAGCAGGCTGCCCGCTTTCTCCGAAACCGCTCCCTGCAGGGGCTTGCTCCGGAACTTGTGACAAAAAGAGTTCGGGTCTATAATCCGTATGTGGCGCATCGCTATCATCTCGGATTTCCACCCGAATTCATCCCGCTGCGCTGATATGGACTTTTTGCTTGCAGCCATGGTGCAAGGACTGGGGTACTCCGCCATGGGTCTGGGCATTTACCTGTCGCTGCGCATCTTTCAACTACCCGACATCACTACCGATGGCAGCTTTACGCTGGGCGCTGCCGTAACGGCCCTTTGCCTGCTGAACGGCTGGGGCTGGGTTTCCGCTTTCCTGATGTCCCTGCTGGCCGGCGGTTTGGCGGGAACGGCTACCGGAGTGATTCATACCCGCCTCGGCATACAGCCCCTCCTGGCAGGTATTCTGGTTATGACGGCTTTGTATTCCGTGAACCTGCTGCTGATGGGGCGCTCCAATCTGCCCGTGGTAAACGTACCCACCGTAAGCGACTCGCTTACTGCTGGTGTAGCAACGACCAACTGGTTTCTGGTGATGTTGATTTTTATTCTGCTGCTGACGTTGCTGCTGTGGTGGTTGCTCAAAACGGATTTCGGAATTGCCATGCGGGCCACCGGAAACAGCGAAACCATGGTGCGTGCCTGCGGCGTGAATACCGCAGCTATGAAAACGGCCGGTCTGGCACTGGCCAATGCCTACACTGCTGCCAGTGGATTTCTGATTTGCCAGTTTCAGCAGTTTGCCGACATCAACATGGGCATCGGTATAGTTATTCTCGGCCTGGGTTCAGTCATTATCGGTGAAGCCCTGGCTCGGCTCACCGGCACTTCTTCGCTGTGGGGGCGATTGCTGCTGATCGTGGGCGGCTGTATGCTGTTTCGTCTGCTGGTGGCAGGAGCCCTTCTGGCCGGCGTTCATCCCAATGCGCTGAAAGCGCTTGTTGCTTTGCTGGTTTTGCTGGTGGCCGCTCTCCCCCAACTGCAAAAACGATCTTATTTATAAATTTTGAAGATATGAGCACCGCTCTGCTGGAAGTTGACCGCTTAAGCCGCTGGTTTCACAAGAATCAGCCCGCCGAGGTGCTTGCTGTCGCTGCGGTCAGCTTGACCCTTCGGACTGGCGACTTTGCAGTGCTCATCGGCGCGAACGGATCAGGAAAAACCACCTTGCTCAATCTGATTGCCGGAAGTCTGACGCCGCATATGGGCAGCATACGGATTAACGGGCAGGACATCACCCGCTGGCCCGATTACAAACGCAGCCGCTACATTGCCCGCATCTTTCAGGATCCGTTGCTGGGCACAGCTCCCGACCTTACCGTGCTGGATAACTTCAGGCTCAGCTACCTGAGAACCCGCTCCAAAACCCTGCGCTGGGGCATTACGACCGGCTTTCGCACCGAGGTCAGAGATTATGTTGCCTCATTGGGGTTGGGCATGGAGCAAAATCTGGAAAAGGAAGTACGTCTGCTCAGCGGAGGTCAGCGGCAGGCGATTTCCCTGCTGATGGCTACGTTAACGCCACCAACCCTCCTGCTGCTCGATGAACCCACAGCGGCTTTGGATCCCCGAACCTCAGAAAGCGTGATGCAGTTGGCTGATCAATTGATCAGCCGGCAACGGCTTACGGCCCTGATGGTAACACATAACCTGAAGCATGCAGTTCAGTATGGTAACCGCTTGCTGGTCATGCGCAATGGCACCCTCGCCGCCGATTATGCGGGCCAGCAAAAACAGCAGCTCACCATGGCCGATCTTCAGCAATGGTTTTACTGAATCAGAATTTGATCCAAACACCAGCTGCAGCACGGATGCCGTATGACGTATAGCCATACCATTGCCGCTGCTTCATGTTGGCCAGGTTATATCCTGCGGCCCAAAACGCCAGATGCGGCCGGTAGTTGTAGGTGATCTTCAGGTTGGGATCAATAAAACCCTTCAGACGCAGGGATTCCCCTTCCGGAGTTACCGTAAAGGCTCCCGTCTGAGCATAGACCGTGGCATCCAGCCGGATTTTATCTTTCATCTGGTATTCTACTCCAATCTTTCCCGACTGAGGCGCGATGCCCACCGGATGCTCCAGGCTGTCCGGCTTCCACCGGCTGATGTTTCCGGACAACAAAACGGCCAGCCGCTGCGACATGCGGTAGGTGACTTCTCCGGCCAGGGCCAACGTGCTTCCCGCCGGATGTGCCTCTACGCGGTAATAAACAGGTTCTTGATAGAACGGATAGAAAAAGGCCTGATGCTTCCACCAGCTTTGCCGCACGAACAGCCGGTACGTCATCTGCTGGCCGTAGACACCGGCAATTCCGGCCACAGCATCCGTGCTTTTGGACGTAAACGGATTAAAGAAAATAACATAAGGATTTTCTTCCATGGTTTTCTGAAAAGTCTGCACGTCCATCCGGCGCTCCAAGCGGCCGAAAACCGACAGCATATCTCCGGCAATCCGGTAGGACAGCTCCAAAGCAGGAAATACGGTGAACAGGTCGTTTCCTGCAAATGCCGTCAGCCCGGCAAAAAGATTCAGTGACCGGAACGCATGCACATAAGCCGGTGTGAGGGTGAGCAGGCTCAGGGCTGTGTCCGTTTGGGGCATCCGGTATCCCACATTTTGATAAGTTGCGTGCACCTGCACCACCTGTTCCTCGCTGATTTTTTTTCTTATCGTAGCCTGGAGATCCACTTCATCTTCCCGAGGATCCCAGGAGGAGAACAACAGGCTGTCGCTCTGCATCAAGCGGGCCTGCTGTTCCAGATGCCGGTAACGCAGTTGCACGTCGTAATCCAGGTCAGCAGCCGTAGGCGCCGAGTTATACACGCCAAGGCGGATTCCGGCTCCAAACAAAACCGAACGCAGGCTGTCCTCGTCCGGAAATTCCGCCGTCAGTTCGTAGTTGGCAGGAAAGGCATAATAGCGATAGGCGTTTCGGTCAAAGTCCACCTCTCCCCATAAGGCCACTTTCTGAAAAAAACTGGTGCCGTGCAGGCGTGCATCCCAGCGGCTGAATTTCTGCAGCGGCATCTGCGCGGCCGTAGAGGATTCATAGCGGGTTTGCAGGCCATAGTGAACGGACGAGGAGCGCCCGTTACTCAGGTACAACGCCAGCTGGGGCCATAGCTGCGTGCCGAAACCTGCTCCGAACAAATGGTTCTGCAACGGTTCCTCCTTGGGCTTGGGAACAGCCAGCGGTTTGACGTCTGCCGGGGTAAACGGCAATGGCAACTGCAGCGAAAAGGGCGGGTACGTTATCGGATATAAGGTGGTATCGCGTGGAGGCGCTTCAGCCCTGGATTGAATCTTTTCGGCTTCCGTCAATTGCGGACGGTATTGCTTGACCACATCAATTTCTTCCACGGGCAGTGTTTGCCCGAACAGCGACAGGGAAAATACCGCCAGCGAGAGGACTGTTGCCAAGAATGTGCTGCCTTTCATCATTCGGGTTGTTTGGGTTGCACGGATTCCATTTCCGGTTCCTGGTCCAGCTTGGAACCTTGCTGCTGCCGCTCTGTAATGCGCTGCAGCCGAAGCTGAGCTTCCGGCACAATATCGTCGTTGCCTTTGTAGTGATCCACCAGGCTTTGCAGGGTTGCCGATGCCTGAAACAGATCGCCCTGCTGCTCATAAATGGCCGCCAGTAATAGAAAAGAACGCGCCACCCAGTAATCGTGGGTGGGTTTGAGCCGAATGACGTCCCAGCAACGTTCTTCTGCGGTTTCCAGTTGCTGCCTGCGGAAATAGATTTCTGCTATGCGATAGCCGGCCTCTGCCCCTGTTGCGGATGAAGTATGCTGCATGACGCTGCGGTAATCTTCCTCTGCACGGGCATCGTTATTCCGGTTTTCATAGGCTCGACCCCGGTAAAAAAACGCTTCGGCGCGTTCATCGGTTGACAGGTGCGGCAAAAGCAACAGACGATCGGCGCTGCGGATTACTTCCTCCCAATCCCCTACCTGCCAGGCTGCATACATAGCCCCGCGTGAGGCTTCGGCACCAGCAGCCTTAAACTCGCTGTTGCGGCTTAAGGTCAGAAAATGCTGCAGGGCCCGCGGGTAATCCTTGAGATGCACGTAACTGATTCGGCCAGCCTGTAATAAGGCTTTTTCGGTGAACCGTCCGGTAGGCTGGCTGATAACGTATTCATAATCCTGTAATGCCTCCACAAACCTGTTTTGACGGGCAAGGCATTCGGCACGGTAAAAATGAGCCGGCACGGAAAAAATACCATCCGGAAACTGCTGCACATACGCGTCAAATTCCGTGACGGCTGCGGCCCAATCGCCACGCGAATACTTGTTTTCGGCCGACAGATATACTACTGAGTCGCGTACCGCATCGCTGACCTGCACATTCGGCAGCGACGATACAAAGGCCATGTAACCCTGGGCATCAGCGCGCTCGGTAAAAATTTCTTTGACGGCATTCAGGGCCGCACTGCCTTCCGGCGTCTTGGGATAGCGCTGCAACACCCATCGGTATTGCTCCAGTGCCTCCTGCTCGCGGTTCATGTTGAAATAAATCAATCCCATTTTGAGCCGCGACTGCACGACATGAAGGCTGCGCGGATACTTCGAGGTCACAGTCTGAAAGGCTTCCAGGGCATCCTGATAGGCCGGCACCGTCAGCAGCGCATTACCGAGTTCAAACCAGGCATCGTCCAGATAGGCGCTTTTCGGGTGATCTTGAATCAACCGGCGCAATAACCTGATTTGTTCCGTTCGGTTGTTGTTCAGGCTCTGCAATACAGCCGACTGAAACAAAGCATAATCGCTGCCGGGAAGTTTTTCTCTCACCACCTGTTCGTAAGCATTGAGTGCCTGGCCGTATCGTGACAGCACAAACTCGCAATCGGCCACCCGGAGGCGGGCATCGGCATAGCGGGCTGCGCCATCCGCCTTTTGCGACAGCAGTGCAGTTGCCTGTTGAAAATGATTAAGCGCTTTGGCGTATGACGACAGCATCAGGTTGCTGTAGCCCAGGGAATAATGCGCATCGGCGGCGCTTACCCCGGCGGGCAGAGCCTTGTTGTGCGTAAGCTGATCCAGAAACTCTTCCTGCAGGGCAATGGCTTCCTGCGGCCGCTTCATGCGGTAAGCGCACTCCCCTTTCCAGAACAGCGCTCCAGCCACCAGCGCAGGATCCACCGGATTCGCCAGGGATTCATCCAGCAAGGCCATGCTCGCTTCGTATTGCCCTTCATTAAAAAGTTCCGTCGCCCGTGCATAAGCGATGCGCTGGTAGATTTTCCGCCATTCCGCCGTTTTCTGATCGATGCCCCGGGCTACGTCCAGTGCAGCACCATAATTCAACGTGGCCAGGAAAGATTGAATGAGCAACTGTTGCGCTTCTTCCCTTTCCGGCCCCTGCTGGCGCAGGTAGTGTTGCAAGGAGCGGATGGCTGCATCGGGATAGCGTAATTCGTACGACAACTTGGCGAAATTCAGCAAGGCCTGTTGCTGCAGGCGCCGGTCGGAGTTGAGGGAGGCCGCCCGCTCAAAGGCCAGCCGGGCTTCGGCCTTTTGCCCCAAGGCGCGGCGACTGTCTCCGATCAGAAAAAGGGCATGTTGGCCGATGGAATCACTCAGTCCGGCCAACTGTTGCAGGGTTTGAATGGCTGCAGCATAGTCGCCCGTCTGATATTGGCAGTAGGCGACTTCGTAAATGTCTGCAGCGGGAAGCTTGGGCGTTTGTTGGTAGTGGTTCAGCAGCAGCGGCAGCGCCCGCTCATATTCTTTTTTTGCATAATAGGCTTTGCCTTTCAACCGGTTGAATTCACGGGCATACGGCGAAGCCGAGGCCTGTTCGGCCAGTGCCAGCACTTCATCGTAGCGTCGCTGGAGAAAAGCGATGTTCGCCAGGTAGTAGGCAACAACAGGAGAATAATAGGGCGATTCAGCAGCTGTGCGAAGTGCGGCTACTGCTTCCTTGTAGGCGCCCTGCCGGTACTGCAAATAGCCATAGTAATAGTTGGCCGGGTAATAATATGGCCCTTGTTTGCTGCGTAACCTTTCCAGCAAAGGCTGGGCCTGTCGAAAATCTTTCTGGTGAAAGAAGCCGATAGCCATCTGAAAGCGGTATCGGTCCTGTTCGTCTTCATCCAGATCCTCCGGACGAACTTTCTTCAGCCAGGAAAGGGCTTTGGAGTAGTTGCCGCGGCTGAAATAGACATCGGCCAGTTCGAAAGCAGCCCGACGAGTCAACGGCGATTTGTTTTTCCGCGCCACACGCAACAGCTCCTGTTCCGCATCGGGGTGGTGCAGCTGCCTGGCGCAAACAGCCCGGTAATACTGGGCAGCCAAAGCCAGCTCATCTTCATCAGGGCTGTTGACTGCTGCCTGGCGCTGGGTTTCCCGAAACAGGGGGGCAGCAATTCCGTATTTTTTCAACCAGAACAGTTCAGCCGCCTGCTCCCCATTTCGGTGCGGGTCGGTGTCAATAGCCGTAAGCTGGGCAAATGCCGGATGCAGAACTGCCATCCAGGCAACAGCCACCAGAAAATGATTCATGAGCAGACTTATGCGGGTAAAAATCTCTCGTTTTGTCGCAGCCCAGCAGGTGAATCAGCAACGATATGCACAGGAGCTACCGGTGCTGTATCCACTTTCGCACAAGATGATTTTTGGGTTTGTTCAGAAGTTTAACGACAAACCGGCGCTCGGTAGTATAGGCAACTGATCCACGCGTTGATACCGCACGCGATCAAAGTAAAACACATTGGGTCGGTTGTAAACATTGATTACGCTGACGTTAGCCTCCAAGCGGGTAAACCGCCCCAGCGAAAACGATTTTTTCAGTGAGGCGTCGAGCCGGTGATAGTACGGCAAACGGCCGCGGTTGAGCTGGTCGTCGTAAATAATGCCCAGCAATCCGTTGGCGGTGAGGTAATCGGTGTTGATGCCCTGCAGGAAGTTGATTTGTTCATAAAACCCCTGGGTGAGTGTAAACGGAAAGCCTGACCCTAGATTCCAGCGCAGGGCAAATTCCCAACTCATTTCCCTGCCCCAGTTGTAGGCCGCCACGACATTGGCGTTGTGGCGGCGGTCGTAATGCGGCGGGTATTCCTGTTCACCGTTGTTGCGGCGAACATAGCCTAACGAGTAAGCCAACCAGAAGTAGTAGCGTTTTTGCTGGTACCGCAGCAGCACGTCTACACCATAGGCTTTGCCCTCTTCAATTTCGTAGTCCGGATCGGTGGGAAAGAGCTTGTTGCGGTTCAGGTTGATCAGGCGCGAAAACAGCTTGTAATAAGGCTCCAGCGTGAGATTGGTGTAGTCGTTCAGGTCGGCTTCAATGCCCAAAACCAATTGTGAAGCCCGTTGCAGGTTATCGCTGGCGATTTCACCGTTGAGGTCGAGCAATTGCCCCTGCGGCGAAGTCAGATAACCGGTGAACAGGTTAACCACATCCTGATCCGATTTGGTGCTGATCAGATTCTGGCTGTACAGGCCGGCTCCCCATTTTACCCGCAACCAGTCGCTGACGTTGTATTTCAGCGACAGGCGGGGTTCGGGAGAAAACACTGGCAACGACGAGTAATACTGGAGCCGGAGGCTGGGTTCCAACACCAGCTTTTCCCGAAGCACGTAACGCACGAGCGCATAGCCGGCAAATTCAGTGGTGTTATCGTCCTGTTCAATGATCAGATTTAATGCATTAAAAAACTTCAAATGCGTACGAACGCCGCTGATGTCAAACCCGTATTTGACTTCGCCATTCGGAATGAAATAGGTAAAGTCGTTGATCAGGTTAAACCCGCCGATGCTGCTTTCGCGGGGCAGGTCATCGGCCTCCGTAAGCTGAATGGCGTAATCGGAATAGGAAAATGTGCCGCCGATCAGCACGCGGGAACCCAGGGGAACGAGATTGTAATTGAATCCGAATCCGAATTCTTCCCAGTCGTAGTCCGACACCTGGCGATAGCGCACCTGGTCGCCGAAATGAAATGCGAACAGACTAAACTTGCTCCCCCCTGCGCTGTAAAACGAGGCTTTGCCGTAGAAATCCTGAAACCGGTAAGGCAGGCCGGCAGAGTCCACATAGCCGTACAAGACCGGTGAGGTCTGATCCAAATAGGAAATTTTGGATGTGAACAGAAAGGAAGCAGCGGCTCCGGTTTCATCCTGCTTTTTGATGGGCCCTTCCAGCACCAGCCTTCCCACAAACGGGCTGGCTGCGGCCATCCCGGCAAACCGCTTTTTGTTGCCGTCACGGGTAACCACGTCCAGAACGGCGCTGAGCCGGTTGCCGTATTCCGCACTGAAGCCGCCGGTAAACACATTCACACTGCGGATAATGTCCGTTTCAAAAACCGAAAACAATCCGATGCTGTGAAAGGGATTGTAAATGGTCATCCCGTCCAATAGCACTTTGTTTTGAATGGGAGAACCTCCCCGGATGTACAATTCGCCACCCTGATCACCGGTGAAGATGACGCCGGGCAGCACCTGCAGGTATTGGGCCAGGTCGGCCGTGCCTCCCACGGCCGGAATCCGTTCGATGTCGCGGGTGGTTATCTTGGTCAGGGAAATCTGGGTTTCCTCCTGCTTTTCTTCTTTGGTAGCCGTTACATCAATGTTTTCCAGTTGAATGCCGATACGGCTCAGAAAGATTTTCTGATTGACGATGCTGTTGGCTTTCACCGTCACCGAAACCGCAACGGTGTCGTAGCCCAGCTGGGTGCACCAGAGGGTGTAGGTTCCCGGTGGAACATTGGCAATGTTGTACACCCCCTGCTCGTCGGTTTGTGCACCCCATGAAGTGCCCAGCAACACCACGTTGGTGTAGATCAACGGCTCGCCATCTTCTTTGTCGTAAACCACACCGCGGATGATGCCTCCCTGCGCCGCTGCCAGACCGTGCATGCTCAGGGCCAGCACAGCCCAGAACAGCCACCGCGGAAGGATTGAGCGGCTCATGGCCTTAGCACCCGGTTTACCAGTTCTGCAGCTTCGCGCAGTTGGACGGCAGCCTGCACCTGCAGCCCCGACTGGTTGATCATCTCCTTGGCCAGATCGGCATTGGTTCCTTGCAGCCGTACGATCAGAGGAACAGGAATTTGCCCGATGTTGCGGTAACCATCAATAATGCCCTGGGCCACGCGGTCGCAGCGCACAATACCTCCGAAAATGTTCACCAGAATAGCCTTGACGTTGGGATCAGCCAGTATGATGCGGAATCCGGCTTCTACGGTCTGGGCATTGGCCGTTCCCCCCACATCCAGAAAGTTCGCCGGTGAGCCGCCGGCCAGCTTGATCATGTCCATGGTGGCCATGGCCAGACCGGCGCCGTTGACCATACATCCCACATTGCCATCGAGCTTGATGAAGTTGAGGTTGTGGCGGCTGGCTTCCACCTCCGTCGGATCTTCCTCGCTCAGGTCGCGCAGATCGGCGTATTCCTTATGGCGAAACAGGGCATTGTCGTCCAGCTTTACCTTGGCATCCACCGCCACAATCCGGTTGTCCGCCGTTTTGAGCAACGGGTTGATTTCAATAAGCGAGGCATCCAGGTCAGTATAGGCCCGATAAAGCGCCGTGAGGGTCTGCACCATGTTTTTGTGCACATCGCCGGTAAGGTTGAGGCGAAAAGCAATTTTCCTGGCCTGGTACGGCTGCAGGCCCAGCAAGGGATCTACCCATTCCTTGTGGATCGCTTCCGGATGTTTTTCGGCCACTTCCTCAATGTCCATTCCGCCCGCTGCCGAATACACGATGACGTTGCACTTTTTTTCCCGATCCAGGAGAATGCTTACATAATACTCATGCCGCTGGCTGGCATCGCCGTCATACACATCTTCGGCCACCAGAATCTTGTTCACTTTTTTTCCCTGGGGGCCGGTTTGCGGTGTTATCAATGTCATTCCCAGAATGGCAGAGGCTTTTTGCTGAACGGCCTCGAGCGAATCGGCCACCTTAACTCCGCCGCTTTTTCCCCGGCCACCGGCATGAATCTGCGCCTTAATGACCCAAAGACGCGCCTGCCGTTCGTTTTTCAGTTGTTTAGCTGCTTCCACTGCAGCGTCCACACTTTCCACGGCAATGCCTTCCTGCACCACTACGCCATAGCGTTTGAGCAGTGTTTTGGCCTGATATTCATGAAGGTTCATTCTTGAGAATTGGCGTCAAAAATAGACGCCAAGCAATAAAAGCGTCTAAAGACAACCTCTGGTGCCCGGGAAGGGAATCGAACCCCCACGGTGTTGCCACCGCCAGATTTTGAGTCTGGTACGTCTACCAGTTCCGTCACCCGGGCAAGTATCACTGCCGCGTCGCTTCAAAACTATCCAATCTTTGCTGCAGCCGCAAAAGATAGCGGCGCTTCAGGTAGTAATCGCGGATGCGCAACAGGCGTTGCGTATGCTCGTCGTCAGCCCGAAACTGCTGCAGGTCGTCTGCAACTTCAGCGGCCAGAAGCTGCATGCGTCGATTCAGTTCATCGCGCAGCGCCTGACGTTGCTCCGGGGCTGCCCCCTCTGCTTCCTGCACGGCTTCATTCAGCTCCATCATGTCCATCAGAAAATCCGAAGGCATTTGTTGGCGGTCTTCCTCCTTCAGCAAGCCAAATTGTTCCAGTATGTAGCGCATTCGTCGGTCGCTGTCGCGAAGGGTTTCGTATGCCCGCGTATTCAAAGTAGCGCGCTGCAGCGCTTCCTGCTGCTCTTGCGGCGGGCGGCCGGCAAAGAAATCGGGATGATAAAGACGGCTGCGTTCCAGATAGCGCTCCCGCAAATCGGCTTCCGACAACAGGAAGGAAACCGGCAAATCAAACCATTCAAAAAAGTTGGTATCGGTCCGATCCGCCATGATCAGCGAAAGATGCGCAGGATGTCGTTTCCGTTAGCATACAGAATTAGGGCCAGCAGAAAAACCATTCCGGCAATCTGAGCATATTCCAGAAACTTTTCACCCGGCTTGCGGCGTGAAACCATTTCCACCAAAGTAAAAAGCACGTGCCCGCCATCCAGGGCCGGAATGGGCAGCAGGTTCATAAAGGCCAACACCAGCGACAAAAATCCCGTAAACGACCAAAAGGCATCCCAATCCCATACTGGGGAAAAGGCATTGGCAATGCTGATGAAGCCACCCAAATGCTTGTATCCCTGAATTTCCGGAGAAAAGATCAGGGCAAACTGTTTGACATATCCTTCCACCGTCAGCCATGCTTTCCGGATGCCGGCGGGAAGGGCTGAAAACACATTATATTTTTTGGTTTCTGTTTTCAGAAATCGATCGTAGAAATACGGGCGAACACCCAACAATCCGTCGGAGCCCAAAGTGCCTTCCAGCCTGACCAGGCTACCGTTGCGCAAAATGGTTACCGACACCGGCTGATTGCGGCTCAGATACAACAAGCGGCGCACTTCGTGGTAATAGAAGGCCGGCAAGTCGTTTACGGCCAGCACCAGGTCGTTGCGTTGCAGGTTCATCCGATCGGCCAGCCCGCCGGGCAAAACCTCTTCCACCACAAAAGGAAAGCGCACGGAAATGAAAGAAGCCGCATCGCGGCTATCAATCACACGGGCAATGTCGGCATCGCTAATGGGAATGTCAACCGTGCTGCCCTGCCGCTCTACGGTAACCGTTCGTGCCCGGTCAATCACGATGCGGGCCGGAACGGTAGAAAAACTGCTTGCGGGCTGACCGTCAATGGCAAGGATACGATCGCCATCGCGAAATCCCATAGCTGCTCCCAACGAATCCACGGCAATGCCGTACCTCATGTTGGCCACCGGCAGGTACTGCTCGCCGCGGGCCAGCAGCAGCATCCAGTAAATAAAAATACCGAGCAACACATTCATGATGATGCCCCCCAACATGATGATAAGTCGCTGCCAGGGCGGTTTGCTGCGGAACTCATGGGGCTGCGGCGGTCGCTTCATCTGGTCGCGGTCCAGGCTTTCGTCTACCATGCCGGCGATTTTAACGTAACCGCCCAGCGGAAGCCAGCCCAGCCCGTATTCCGTGCCTTTATAGCGAAACCGGAACAGGGAGAACCACGGGTTGAAAAACAGATAAAATTTTTCCACCCGCACGCCAAACCAGCGTGCGGTCAGGTAATGGCCCAATTCGTGCAGCACGATCAGGATGGAAAGCGACAGCAGCAACTGCCCTCCTTTAATTAAGATTTCATTCATGGATCAGGCGGCTTAACGGAACGACAGAAAAGCCTGTGCACGATGGCGGGTAAGGGCATCGGTGGCCACATAATCTTCCAGGGAAGGATGAGCAATAAAATCCACCCGATCGAGGCAGTGTTCAATGAGAGTGGTCATTGCCGGAAACGAAATGCGGTCGTTCAGAAAAGCTTCCACTGCCACTTCATTGGCCGCATTCAGCACGCAGGGCATATTTCCTCCGCGATTCAATGCTTCATAGGCCAGCGCAAGATTACGAAAAGTCCCGCTATCGGGAACTTCGAAGGTGAGCGTACCGGTGCGGGTCAGATCCAGTCGGGGCCAGGGCGATTCCAGCCGCTGGGGATAGGTCAGGGCGTATTGGATGGGCAGACGCATGTCGGGAAGCCCTAATTGTGCCTTCATGCTGCCATCAAAAAATTCAACTACCGAATGAATAATGGATTGCGGATGAATGACGACTTCGATGCGATTGGAGGGCAGGCCAAACAGCCAGTGCGCTTCAATGACTTCCAGCCCTTTGTTCATCAGGGTAGCCGAATCAATGGTGATCTTATCGCCCATTTTCCAGTTGGGATGTTGCAGCGCCTGCTGCCGGCTCACGTGCATGAGCTGTTCCTTAGTCATGCCGCGAAAAGGGCCACCCGAAGCGGTGAGTATCAGACGCGTTACCGTCCGTTCTTCTTCCCCTACCAGACATTGGAAGATGGCGGAATGCTCGCTGTCCACGGGAATGAGTTCGGCACCATGAGCCCGTGCAAGGTCCGTAACCAGCTCACCGGCCACTACCAGGGTTTCTTTATTGGCCAGTGCAATGCGCTTTCCGGCCCGGATGGCTGCCACTACCGGTTGAAGACCGGCATAACCAACCATGGCGGCCAGCACCACATCCACCTGCTGCTGCTGAACCGCTTCCTGCACAGCCTGTTCACCGCAGGCAACAGCAATACCACTACCGGCAAGCGCCTCACGAACAGATGCAAGATGCTTCGGATTGACGATGACGACCTGCCGGGGGCGCAATTGCCATGCCTGCTGCACAAGCAGATCTGCATTGTTGTGCGCCACCAAAACCTCCGCGGCCAGCGTGTCAGGAAATGCCGTGATGACTTCCACGGCCTGCCGGCCAATGGAACCGGTGCTTCCCAGTAACGCAATGCGGCGCATCTTGCTCCTGGCGCCGAAACTAAACGGAAAAAGGATTAGCCTCTCCTGTCATCTCGGCCATTGTGCTATTGTCCGCTCAGCAGGTCCTGATAAATGACGCCATTTTTCATGATCAGCAAAAAGTTTTTCCGGGGGTCAGTTATCAGCTCAATGTTTTCCAGCGGATTGCCGTCCACCACGATCAGATCAGCATAGGCGCCCTCTGCTATTTCGCCCAGCCGGCCCTTCGGATAGGGATTGCGCAGACCACTCATAGCAAGCAGTTGCGCATTGTCGAAGGTGGCCATTTTCAATACTTCATATGGTGTGTACCAGCGCGTCATCTTCGACAGCACCCTGCCGCACCCTGCACGAATGATGGCTGTGTTACTGAAATGGTGACACGTTTGTATAAACAAAAAATTGTTTGTCGTCATGAATAAAAAACAAGCCCCCGCCTGGGGCAGGGGATTGTCTATCTCCTTGAGAGTTTCCGCTTACTTCTGCTTCACCATCGTCTTGCTGTCTGCTACCTTGCCATCCACGAGCAACGAGTAGCGATAGGCGCCTGAGGGCAGGTCCTGAGCCTTAACGGTCACGGTGCCCTTACCGGCAGCTAAATCAACGGTGCTCAGCACTTCGCCGGTGGCGCTGGTGAATTGCAGTTGCACGCGGGCCGAC
>JANWXQ010000013.1 GCA_025057275.1 Chitinophagales bacterium | reverse complement strand
AGCAGCTACCTGAAACAGATTGCCACAAGTGGCTATGTGACGGCGGTGCTGCATGAGCTGTTTCTCCAGCCAACGTAACGGTGCCCACTGCAGCAGAGGATAGCGGTAATGAGGCAGAAAAAACTCCGTCAGCTGAAAATAAGCCTGCGCCACCAGGTGTCCGTCTTCGTTGTAGATGAGCATATAACGGAACCGTACGTACGGCAACTGAGCATGTTCCAGATAAATCAGGCGGGAAGAATGTAACGGGTGTCTGTGAGGCAATAAGGCATCCCACACGCTAAGTATGCCGGACAAGGAATCGTATTGTTCAATACGCACAGAGCCGGCTAATATAAGAGACGAGGCTACCCAAACGATTTCTTTAGCCGATTTGCCCAAGTCGTTTAGTGAACCACTGAGGTTGCTGACCGATTTCCGCTTGCCTCATCGGATTTGGAGTAAGAAAGACGAAGCAGGTCCAGAATTATTTTGAACCACACCAGCAGGCAGGGGACTGCTTTGACCACAAAGGGAACAAACACTTCTTTGCGCAAGGATTCGGGATAGAGGTCCACCGGACTCAGTATAGTAAACAGCACGACCAAAACGACAAGTATGGTGTTGAGAGCCGTTCTTCTTTGGTTGAAGTACCACAGGGCCACGCCTGCTACTGCTACGATAAACGTTGACGATTCAGCCTTATGGTTGAACAGAACCATCCACAACAGGAGGGCGGACAGATAAAACAGCCGGAATAAGGGCATGACATAGCAGGCCTTTCGGTACAAAGGCATGAGGAGCAGCAGGGTTCCGGCTAGCGTAATGATCCATTTGGGCGGATTCAGTTGAAACCAGGAGGCCAGCCACCCTGCAACGGAAAATCCCAGGGAACCGGCATAATCCCATTTCAGTAACTCCCACCAGTTTCTGTACTGTTGCAGCAACTCAGTCGGTGAGATTAGCAGCAACGGCATGGCAGCCAGCGCTGCGGCTGAAACGGCAGCATAAAGAAAAAACTTCCATTTGTCCTTAGAAAAAAACCACAACACAAATGCGGCCAGTCCAAACAGTTTGATAAAAGCAGTAATATTAACATAAAGGGCTGCGCGGGCAGGCCGGTTGCTTTCGTTTTCGGCAAAGGCCAACAGCAACAATCCGGCAATAAGGCCGTTGGACTGCACGTTCTGCAGCGACGTAATCAGTTCAATGAGGCAGAGGGCCCCCATGCTGTTCAGGATGCGTACAGATGGGCTCACGGCACGGAGTCCGGCCCAGAATACACAAGCATTCAGCAGATTCCAGGCCAGCAGTCCGGCCAGGTCAGGCAATATGGCAAAAGGCGCCATAGCCATAGCAAAAGTTGGACTGTACTTGTAGAGATCCGCCTGCTGCTCAGGATAGGGAATGTACAGGTTTGTACCCTGCAACAGATGAAAGAATGCATTTTTAAATATTACGAAGTTGTTGTAATGGGTATAAAGAGCATCCGGCTCTGTGAGCAGCCACTGTTGCAGGGCCGTAACGATACCTGCTCCGGCAAAAATGATCAGGGAGACATATGGGGAACTGCGCAGCGAAATCATGAAAGCGGGGTAAAGGTAGCGGCAGCGTTCCCTCTAAAAAGAAAAAAGCCTTCACGGGGAAGGCTAAAACCCATTGGCAAAACTGCTGTTCAGGACTGCGGAGCCAACACCTCTACATAGTTGCGGTTCAGGCGGCGGCGAAACGAAACCACACCCTCCGCGGTGGCAAACAGCGTATGATCTTTTCCCATCATGACTCCCTGGCCGGCAAAGAATCGGGTGCCACGCTGGCGCACAATGATGTTGCCCGGGCGTGCCCACTGGCCGCCGTAGAGCTTGACACCCAGTCGTTTGGAATGCGATTCCCGCCCGTTGCGCGATGAACCTTCACCTTTTTTATGTGCCATGGCGTTCTGTTTTATCCGATGGAGTCTATCTGAATTTTGGTGAGCAACTGACGATGGCCCCGCTTTACCCGGTAGCCTTTGCGCCGCTTCTTCTTGAAGACCATCACCTTGTCGCCCTTGAGGTGTTCCAGAATAGTGGCGGAAACTGCCGGCCGGTCTGACGTATTTACCTGACCTTCGGTTACGGTCAGCAGGACGCGGTCAAAACGGATCTTATCGCCCGGATTTCCTTTGAGACGGTTGACCAGCACCTGCATGCCGGGCTGAGCTTTGATCTGCGTCCCTGCTATGTCCACAATGGCGTACATGTTCCGCGTTTTGTAGGAGGCGCAAAAATAAACAATTCATGCAGAATTATCAATCCATTGTTGAACCCTGGAATAACTACGTCATGGAAAGAAATCTATAGGCAAGCTGGTGCAGTGGCAAACTGTCAAAGATCATTGGCCGGAACGACAGCTTTTTTGAACTTCGCCGCAGAAAAATCCGTTACATGCCGTTCTATCACAAGCTGGGCAGCATTCCACCCAAACGTCATACACAGTTTCGAAAACCCAATGGCGGCTTGTACGCCGAACAGCTTTTTTCTACCGAAGGATTTTCCAGCGTGTATTCCCTTTTGTATCACCATTATCCTCCCACCATCATAGCGGGAGTTGAGGAGCCCCAGGCGCTTGCGCTTCGCATAGCTGATGTGCCGCGCATGCTGCATCGCAGCTTTCAGGGATTCAAACTGCAGCCCGAAAAAGACTTTCTCAAAAGTCGTCGTTACATCCTTGTTAACGATGACATACGCATTGCATTGGCTGCACCCCAAGCATCAATGAACGGCTATTTCTACAAAAATGCCGATGCCGATGAACTGCTGTTCATTCATGTCGGATCGGGAGTGCTCAAATCCATGTACGGGCTGTTGCCTTTTGAAAGCGGTGATTATGTGATTGTGCCACGAGGCACTATTTATCAGCTTGTTTTTCATGGCGAGGATAACAGGTTGCTGATTGCCGAATCGTTTTCTCCCATAGTGCCGCCCCGCCGGTATCTGAACGAATTCGGTCAGTTACTGGAGCATGCGCCCTATTGCGAACGGGATATCAAGGTGCCTACGGAGTTGGAAACACACGATGAGAGTGGTGATTTTCTGATATACATCCGAAAGGGGGAATGGCTTTATCCCTATCACTATCGTTATCATCCGTTTGATGTAGTGGGATGGGATGGTTTTCATTATCCATGGGCATTTTCCATTCACAATTTTGAACCCATTACAGGCCGGATTCATCAACCTCCACCGGTGCATCAGACGTTTGAGGGAAGAAATTTTGTGGTTTGTTCGTTTTGTCCCCGACTTTTTGATTACCATCCTTTGGCCATTCCGGCCCCCTATAACCACAGCAACGTAGACAGTGATGAAATTCTTTATTATGTAGATGGGGATTTCATGAGTCGCAAGCATGTTACCAAAGGCATGATAACCCTGCATCCCGGTGGCATTCCGCATGGCCCGCATCCGGGGACGGTGGAGAAAAGCATCGGTGCCAAAGAAACCCGTGAGCTGGCCGTGATGATTGACACGTTTCGGCCTTTAATGCTTACCGAAGATGCCCTTCCGCTCATGGATGCCGATTATCACCTAAGCTGGCTTAGCGACCGCGATCGCGACGAATTGTTGATTCCGTAAAAGGCGGCATGCGGTGTCGCTGATTATCTGGAATGGTCAGCTACAGGCTGAGCCTGCAGGTCTCAATCGTGCCATGAAATTCGGCGATGGATTTTTTGAAACCATGCGATGGTATCGGGGTCGTATTCTCTTTCTGGCGGATCACCGGAGGCGGATGCAGGTTGCCGCCCGCGCGCTGCAGCTCAAACTGCCCGACCAACTGACCGCTGCGGAACTTACCCAACAGGCACATGCATTGGCTGCCGCAACACATGCCGGCGATCATGCCCGCCTGCGGCTTACGGTATTTCGCAGCGGCGGAGGCGCTTACCGGGCGCAAACTGCGGAAGCGGAATACTGCATGGAAGTCATGCCTTTGCCGGGTTTCTATGATCCCGACGTAAAGGCTGCAACGGCCTGCATTTATCGAAAGCTGACCAAGGATTTTTCAATCCTTTCATCCGTAAAAACGATCGGAAGCCTGCCTTACGTGCTCGCTGCTTTATATGCAGAAAAGAAACAATGCGATGAAGCCATCCTGCTGAACAGTCAAAACGATGTAGTGGAAACAACCACCTCTAATGTGTTTCTCGTCCGCAAAGACAAGGTGTATACTCCGCCGGTACGTTCGGGTTGTATTGCTGGCATATTTCGTCACAGACTTATCGCCTTTCTGAAGAAGCGACGACCGCTCCTGCAGGAGCGACGCATCAGCGTACAGGACCTGCTTGAGGCAGATGAGTTGTTTCAAACGAATGCCATACAGGGTATTGTTCCCATAGCGCGCTTGGGAAGCATCCGTTTTGCCACGCAGCGAAGCCGAGATCTTGCGGAGCGGTTCTACCGTTCCGTAGGCTAATGCTGGCGATGCCGGCAAATTAATGCTGCAGAAACAGTTTGGCTGTGTGGTGTGAGGCCGATCCGATGCGATGGATCAGGTAAGTGCCTGCAGGCAGGTGCTGTACGTCCACATCCACCATTTTTTCATGAGTTACCTCGCGACTGATCAGCACGCGCCCGCTTATGTCGGAAATCTGCAGCAAACGGGCATCCAGCGGTATGGAAATGGAAACCGTGGAAGAAGCCGGATTGGGAAATACGACGCTGCTGTAACCGCCCACTCCGTCGCCAACAGGAACAAAGTTTTGCGAGAACTTGATCAGGTAGGCATCGGTTCCTCCGTTGGAAACCAAAGAGAACGGCCCGAAGATGCCGCTGTTCTTGTAGTGACCACAGGCAAACCCATAGCCGGAGTAATTGCCGGCCAGTCCATGTCCGGCATCGGCAAGATCCCCGCCTACATGTACGGCAAAAGCCACGTTTCCTGTCTTGGGATAAAAACCGACATAGAAGGCATCGGCGTAAATGGGATCCGGACCATAGGGAATCAGGGATATGGTGTTATCGACAATTACTTCACCGGCAAAGCAACCGGCTAAAATGACGTTGCTCTCCGATAGCAAACCCAGACAATGAGCACTGAACAGTGCGCCCTGCGTGCCGCTGATGGCTTTGGCCCACTTGTAGGTACCCATTTTGTCAAAAGCGGCCACGGCCACATTCTGGCTGGAGCCTGTGGACAGCTGGTTGCCATCAATGATCAGATCCTGATCAAAAATGGTACTGAGGTAAAAATTCTGGTTGGAATCGCAAGACATGCTGTACACGCATTCGTTGCTCAACGGGTTGGACGATCCTATGCTTTTAGCCCACAAGAAATTACCATTGACACCGAACTGCGCCAGCCAGCCGTCTTCCTCGCCGGTGGCTGTGAGGTTGGCATTACTTAAGGTAACGGAATTGCGGAAGTTGCCTCCCACATAAACGAACATTTTTTTGTCAAATACGATACTGCGTGCTTCAAAGTTGGTTTCGGAAGTGAAAATGTTGAGCCAAATCAGGTTGCCGGCCAGGTCGTACTTGGCTACATACACATGATGATCTGGAGCTGTGCCCCAAACCAGCGTGGAATCGCCGAAGAAATCAATATCTCCTACAAAGTTGCCCGTGCAATAAATGTAATTATCGTCGGAAACAAATACGCCCGTACCGATGTCGTTGCCGTTGCCACCGCCGACTTTGGCCCACAGGAGGTTGCCGTCGGGGTCGTAAACGGCAAGAAACATGTCGAATTCTGCGAAGCCGTTCAAAAAAGTGCCATCGTCGAACAACAGATTGTTTTTAAAATCACCGGTAACGGCAGTGTATCCGGCCATGTTGCCGTGAAAAGCCAACGGGAAATCGGAATGGTTTTCAATACCATTACCGAAATTATGGGCCCAGATGGGCTCGCCGTTAGGGTCCATTTTAGCGACAAAAATGTCTTCTTTGCTTACCGGCCCAACCGAGTTCAAGGTTATGGTGCCTAATGTCATCTTGTTGGTAAAAAAGCCAGACAAATACACGTTGCCCGCTGCATCTATTGCGACATCGCGTCCCTTATCTTTCTTGGCTCCGCCATAGGTTTTTGCCCATTGTATATTTTGCCCATGGGCCGAATGCAGGCAAATAGAAATACATGCACTTGCTAGAAGGGGGGATAAGCGTTTGATCATTTCAGTGAATTTTAAGTTGTTCAAAGGATCAACCAACTTCGCTCAAAGTTAACTTCTGGGCAAATAAAACCAAACGATCTCAGGCTTTTTCCTTAAAATGTGGACAAAATGTTCACAGGCAATCATTACGTGACTTACGCTTCTGTCGCTTAGGGTGGCTTTCAGCTGATGTTACCTTTGGCGCCACAATCAGGCGGTTTTGCAAATTCTTCAGGTGTGCAAAAAATTCCCGTTTCCGCCACGCGACGGAGAGGTCATCGCCATTTGGCACCTCACGCAGGGTTTTGCCCGTAAAGGGCATGGGGTGATCGTTGCCGCCCTGAACACCCGCAAGCATTTTTCCGACCCTTATCAGTTACCGGATGCCTGGAAACAAACTGCCCGGTTTTATGCCGTTGAAACGGATACGCGCATACGTCCTGCAACGGTGCTTCGTAGTATGCTATGGACTTCTTCCTTGCAGGTGGAGCGATTCTACAGCCGCCGGTTTTTGGACTTGCTGCGCCATCTGGTTCGGGAACATCCCTTTGATATCATTCAGCTGGAAGGAAGTTATCTTTTGCCTTACGTAAAGGAACTCCGCCGGCACAGCAGCGCCAAAATGGTTTTGCGCTCGCATAACGTGGAGCATCAGATCTGGGAGCGGCAGGCTACAAGCGAGCCACGCCGCTGGCGAAGAAAATTGCTGCAGCACCTGGCCCGGCAATTGCGCCGGCATGAGCTGAAGTACCTCAATGTCTGCGATGCCCTGGTGCCGATTTCACAGGACGATGCTGCCGCCTACCGGGCCATGGGTTGCCGCCTGCCCATGCACGTCTGTGAGGTAGGGGTGGAGGTACCTTTCCAGCCGCCGCCGCTGCCGGAAACACCGCGATTGTTTTTCATAGGCAGTCTGGACTGGTCGCCCAACTCAGCCGGGTTAGAATTTTTTTTAAGGGAGCATTGGCCGGGTATTCGGGCCAGGTTTCCGCAATTGACGTTTCACATTGCCGGTCGCAACAGCCCTGATTGGCTACGCAACCTGGGAGGTGAAGGTGTCGTCTTTCATGGAGAAGTGGAAGATGCGCGTTCCTTTATGGCAGGGGGTAGCATTTTGATTGTACCTGTATCGGGCGCCAGCGGCATACGGGTAAAAATTGCCGAGGCATTGGCACTGGGAAGAGTGGTTGTTTCCACACCGGCCGGCGCACTGGGCCTGCCGCGGGTTTCCGACAATCCGGTGCTGATTGCGGACGGTCAAAACGATTTTTTATCCGTCCTTTCTGACTTGCTGCAATCACCGGAGCGCTTGCAGCAAATCGCTGCCCGTGGCCATGCTTTTGCAAAAGAACGACTGGATGCAGAACGGCTTTCGGAACAGTTGCTCCTTTTTTATAAATCGTTGCTGGCGTGACGATTGCTCACTGGATATTTTGGATCTGCGCAGGGCTGCTGCTGCATCATCATTTGTTTTATCCGCTGTCGCTGATGGTTTTGGCCCGTTTTATCCGCCGGTCGCCTCCGCCTGTGCAGGGGGATGACACCTTGCCGCAGGTTAGTGTGTTGCTGGCAGTGTATAACGAAGAGAAAGTGCTGAAGGTAAAACTGCAAACCACTTTTGAAACCGATTATCCTGCCGACAGGTTGGAGGTGCTCATCGGTTCCGATGCCAGCACCGACCGTTCGGATGAACTGCTGCAGGAAGCAGCGAACAAGTATCCGAATCTGCGGTGGTGGCGCATGCCGCAACGCAGCGGTAAGGCCGCCGTCATCAACCGGCTGGCAGAACAGGCCAACGGATCCCTTCTGGTTTTGACCGATGCCAATGTGATGTTTACCCCGGCCACATTACGCCAACTGATCCAGCCTTTTGGCGATCCGCAGGTAGGTCTGGTTGGTGGCCACATCATCAGCCGGGAAGGGCCAACCAGCCGCATCGGAAGGCAGGAATCACTGTACCAGCGTTATGAAAATGCATTGAAGTTCTACGAGGGAGAAGTCTGGGGAATGATGATGGGTGCCTTTGGCGGCTGCTATGCCCTCCGAAGGGAGCTGTATGAGCCGGTGCCCCCTGCCGTGATTGTGGATGATTTTTTTATTACTGTCTCTGTATTGCTGAAAGGCAAAAAGGCCGTCTCAGAGCCAAAAGCCGTTTGTTACGAAGATGTGCACCACAGTACCGCTGAAGAATTCCGACGTAAAAGCCGGATTGCCACCGGCAACTATCAGATGCTGGGGCGCTTTGGCTATTTGCTGCGTCCCCGCTATGGGGCGCTGGCTTATGTGTTTTTCTCACACAAAGTGCTGCGCTGGATAGCGCCGCATCTGATGGCAGCCTTGTATTTCAGTAGTTTTGCATTGGCTTCAGGCAACGTGTTCTTTCAATGGATAGTCATCTTGTTTACGCTGGCATTGCTGTCGCCTGCCTTGTCGTGGGCAGCAGGCCGGGTGGGTCTTTCCGTTCCAGCGCTCCGGTATATCAGCCACTACATGGTGATGAATGCCGCTATGCTTAACGGATTTTTTCAATATCTGAACAAAAAACCACATCACGTCTGGAAGCCAACACAACGAAGCGGGTAACATGAGCCACAACGGAACAGACGTAGTTTTTAACACTATTGAAGAAGCCCTTGCCGATTTGCGCGCCGGCAAACTGATTATTGTGGTGGACGATGAAGATCGGGAAAACGAGGGCGACTTCATCACCGCATCGCGCAATGCCACTCCGGAGGTAATCAATTTCATGAGTAAAGAGGGCCGAGGCCTGATCTGTTGTTCGCTGACCGAGGAGCGCTGCGACGAATTGCAGCTTCATCTGATGGTGGGCGAGAACACCGCTTTGTATCAGACGCCCTTTACCGTAAGCGTGGATTACAAGAAAAAAGGAGTTACCACAGGCATATCGGCCTACGACCGTTCGGTAACCATTCAGGCCTTAATCGATCCGAGCACCCGGCCAGAGGATCTGGCACGACCCGGACATGTGTTTCCCCTTAAAGCCATGAAAGGGGGTGTGCTGCGCCGGGCCGGACATACGGAAGCAGCGACTGACCTGGCCCGCCTGGCCGGATTTGAGCCTTCAGGGGTTCTGGTGGAAATTTTGAATGAAGACGGCAGTATGGCCCGGTTGCCGCAACTGGTCCAGGTGGCCTGCCGGTTTGGCCTCAAACTGATTTCTATCAAAGATCTGATTGCTTACCGCCTTAGGCTTGAGTCGCTGATTCGTAAAGAGGTAGAAGTGGACATGCCTACCCGCTACGGGCACTTTCGTTTGCATGCCTACGCCCAGACCAATTCCGATTATGTGCATCTGGCGTTGGTGAAAGGCAGCTGGGAACCCGATGAAGCGGTACTCGTTCGCGTGCATAGCTGTTGCCTTACTGGAGATGTGTTCGGATCATTGCGCTGCGATTGCGGCGAACAGTTGCACGACGCCATGCAGATGGTGGATGAAGCCGGTAAAGGTGTTGTGTTGTACATGAATCAGGAGGGAAGAGGTATAGGTCTGCTGAATAAACTGAGGGCATACAAGTTGCAGGAAGAAGGGAAGGATACAGTTGAGGCTAACCTGAGCCTGGGTTTTCGCATGGATGAACGCGACTACGGAATCGGCGCTCAGATTTTGCGCGATCTGGGCGTTCACAAAATCCGCTTATTGACCAACAATCCTAAGAAGCGGGCAGGTCTCAAAGGCTACGGGTTGGAAATCGTTGAGGCAGTGCCCCTGCAAAGCCGTGCCAATCCGTATAACGAAGAATACCTGCGCACCAAAAGGGATAAAATGGGGCATGAAATCCTGAACCTGCCGGAACCATAGCTCCCCCTTACCGCATCTGTTCTGATGCCAGCCTGGTCTGCAATTTCATTGTTTGGCGAAAGCAATTATGTAGCTGCTCCGGCTATCTGTTAGTCTGAGCCGGTACACCGAAGCGGGCAGCCGGCTGATGTTCAGCATGAGGGGGCTGACAGTTGACGTTATCGTTTGCTTATGCAGCACCGCGCCGGCCAGATTTTCAATCGTTATGCTACAGGTTCCGGAAGCAGGCCGCTGCACCCACAGGTAATCGCCGGCAGGATTGGGGAAAACGCGAACACCGGTTGAATCAGTTGCGCCGATGCCAATCATCCAAAACTGCAGCGGATCGGATTGACGGCTGCAACTGTCTGCATCGGTAATCTGCACGGCATAATAGGCCGATTGTTCGGGGGTGTAGGACTGCGCCGTGGCTCCGGCAATCGGAGCCAGGGTGACAAGAGAGTTTCCTTTTAGCCACTGATAATTCATGGCCGGAACGGTGCAGGCAAGCACGATGCCATCGGAAACTATGGAAGGCTTTTCCGGCTGAACCGTTACCTCAATGGCAGGAGAAAGGATGGCTTGCGAACCGTTGTAGCTGGCTTCCAAGGTGTAGGAACCGCTTTCGGTAACTTTTAAGCTGGATGCAGTGGCTCCGGGAATGTAGGCGCCGTTTCGTTTCCACCGATAATCATAACAGGGAACGGGCGCTTGACTCATAAACAGCGTAACGGATTCGCCGTAACAAAATACTGTGGGACCGGCGGCAGCAATTTCCGGCATTTCGCTGATGGGGCTCACCCGGGCCCATACCGAAAAACTGCGGGGTGGCAGTTCGGCATAAAACTGCCCGTTGCTATTTACCGTGGAGTACGCATAGGCTGAATACCCCAAAATATCGGTCAACGTATCACCGGGTTTGAGATGAAAGGGCGCATTGGTGTTGACGGTGATGTGGGCCTTGAGGGGCAGGCCGGAAAAGTTGATGACCACCACTGCGTCGCGATCGGGCAGGCAGGTGTTGGAGGCACCGGAAAGCTGGTAGGCCAACGTGGTGGATGCCGCTCCGCTGTTGTAGTTAACCGGATAGGGTGAATTGAAGCGGTTGAGGTATTCCACATGCTGAGCCCCCTGCACATAGCGGAAATGCGCACGGAGCAGGGCATTGAATGTTTCGGTGTAGGAAGGATATTTTTTTGAGTAATAGTCCGTCCAATACACGCAGGGCATGCCTACTACAGGATTGGTCAGAATGTAGGCATAAGCCAGAATCGGATCGGTGTCTACCGACTGAGAAGCTTCGCGGAAATCGTGGTTATTGACAAATGAAACGATGTTTTTCCGATAAACGGAATGCACGCTGTTAAGACCGCAGTTGAAAACATTGCGCACATCGTAGCCGAAGGCATCGCAGGCATCGCGCAGGCAGGCTTGCAGGTTGAAATCAAATAAGGAATAATACACTGCGTTTTTCGTGGTCTGATCCATGTAGGCGTACACTTCATCCAAACGGTTGCGAAGCACGGTGGCGTCGTAGTCGTAGCTTTCCCCCACCACCAGTTTGGGGCAATTACCCTGTGTGCAGAGGTAGTCCAACAGGTCGCCCAGAAACGAGGCAGGAAAATGCTTGACTGCATCGATACGAAAACCCTGCATGCCGAATTGTTCCATCATCCACCGGGTCCAGACCCGAAGCGTGTCGGAAACGGAGGAAGTATTTTGATCCAGATCGTAATAAAACCACATGCCATCCAGATCGCCGCACAGGCAGGTGGGGCTGCCATTGGGTTTAAAGGCCGTGTGATTCATGGCACCCCTTCCGCTTTTGAGGCCGCTGAAATCAGTGGCCGTCTGATATATTATTTTATTTTGAATATCGCTGTTGGTTGCGGTGTACCACAGGCCGTAGATATAGTGGTCGCTATAGGCTCCGTTCTCGTTGGACAAGGTGATGAACAGGGTGTCGCCGGTGGCATGAAAGTCATTTGCTGTCAGGGTCAAATAAAATTCATCGGTGCCGCAACCGCCGGCATCTACGGAGGCTTTCATCTTCCGGGCCAGACCGTAAAAGTTGGTGGGCTGACCGCAATCTGCTCCGCCGTTGGGTTCACTTTCGGTTAAGTCAGGAAGGCTTGAGTTGCCCACCTTTTTAGTGGTGACCCGAAAAATATAGGGATTGCCGAAGTAGGCAGCGGCCTGCGATGCCGAACGGATTTTGAAATAGTAGGTGCCGGCACCCAGACCGGTGGTGCCCCCTATGGGCAGGATGCAGCGAAAACGGTCAGATGGGTAGCAGGCATCACCGCTATTGTGTTTGACCAAGGAGTAGTTTTCAATCCAACCCTCCACCGAGGGGTTGTTTTCCCATTTTCCGCCGTTGCGGTGGTTGTAAATCATGTCGGCGACCGGGTGAATGCCGTATTTCTCCAGCGAGTCAATCAAAGCCAGCAGGCGGGTTTCGTTGCCAAACTGTGTGCTGGTGGGATATATGCCCAGATCAAAATAATCCTTGATGTCGTAGCCATTGCTGTTACTGCCGGAGGCTGATTTGCTCAGTGGGGGGAGCCATAACGAAGTAAAGCCTGCATCGGCCAGAGTACGGGTTTTCTGCGCCAGGGTATCTACCCACCATTTTCCCTGAGCGGTTTTGGGATAATCCCAATACCAGCCCTGCAAAAGGATCTCCTGAGCCTGTGCGGTCAGGTGCAAACAACAGAATAACCAGAAAAGCTGCTTCATGTCGGTAGCGGGTAAAGTTCCGGCAGATTGGCAACAGGTAAAATAGAGGAGATGTTAAATCATGGTTGGGTTTGCCACCGGATTTCGATGCGCTCCCGCAAATGAGGTAAGGTAAAAGATGCAGCGGAGATGGGTCGGTCAGTGCCGGAAACATCCATAAGGCGTACCGACTCGGAAAGCACCGGCACGGAAGTGGTTCCTACGGAAACCCGAGATAGCTCAGGAAATCCATGCAGGTAGAACTTAATATACGAATGGGCGGATTTGAAGGTGCCAGACACTGCATTCACAGTCAGTGTGTGCGACAGGGTGTCCAAAGCGAAAGCGCGCTGCCAGAAGTCGCCGTTGAGGTAGGCCATACCTTCGCCGGCATCTTCATAGTAAAGCTGAGGATTGTGGCTGTGTCCGTAAAAGGCATGCACAAACAAGGTATCGCCCGGCGACTGGCCGGTATGCAACACTGCGTTTTGAAGAAACAGAAAAGAACCTCCGCGGACAAACAAAGGGAGCCGCTCGGGTGGTGAGGGCATAACTATTGACTGTCTGCCTTGATAAGGCATGCCAGTGTGCAGGTCAAACCACTTGCCTTCAGGCAGGTAAACTGCAGTAAAGGACTGGGTGGCCAGGCAGGGTGCTACCAGCAGGGCATCACCAAAGAAATATTGATGCTGAAAATCCGGTTGGTAAGTTTTCACATCAAACGGAAAATACAAAGCCAGGCTACGCTGCACAGGCAAACCACTTAAGGCCGACTGCCGGAATGCCGAATAGATGTAGGGAAGCAGGCGGTAACGAAAAGCTGTGTAGCTGCGGGCTATGCGCTCGGTGGTTTCATTAAAGGCCCAGGGTTCGGCTGCCGGTCCGTTGATTTCCTTGTGTGCACGAAAGAATGGAGAAAAAGCGCCAAGGCTCATCCATCGAGCCATCAGGTTAGGGCTGGCCGTACCGATAAAACCGCCAACATCAACGCCGCAGAAGGGCACTCCGCTTAAGCCCAGGGAATTAAGCAGGCGGACTCCCAGCATCATATGCTGTTCATCGGAAACGTTGTCGCCGGTCCATATGGCCGAATAGCGCTGCAGCCCGGCAAAACCGGCACGGGTAAGCAGGAAAGGCCGGCGGTCAGGTGCGGCAAGCAGGGCTCCTTCGTAGGTAGCCCGGGTCATCAACAAACCATAGAGGTTTTTGCCGGTGCGATAGGAAAACGGTAGGCCATCACCATGAAAGCGCACGTTTAATGGCGTGCTCTGTCCCCAGGTGGCTATTTCGTTCATGTCGCACCACCAGCCGTCAACGCCAGCATCGGCAAGTGGTTTTAGCTGAGCCCCCCACCAACGGCGTGTTTGGGGATTACTGAAATCGGGAAAGGCACACCAGCCAGGCCACACTTCCCCCAGGTAGGGCTGGCCGTCGGGGTAGGTGAGGAACAGATTCTTTTGTGTTCCCTCATCATAAGCCGCATAGCCGGTTTCCTTTTTGATACCGGGATCCAGAATGATAACGGTATGAAACCCCATGGATTGCAAACTGTCGAGCATCCGGGCGGGGTGGGGGAAATAGGTCGGATGCCAGGTAAACACCTTGTAATCATTCATATAATGAATGTCTAACCAAATGGCGTCGCAGGGAAAACGGCGCTGACGGAAGGTATTGGCCAGCGACAACACCTGTTGCTCAGGATAATAACTCCACCGGCACTGATGATAGCCCAGCGCCCATTTGGGTGGCATGGGCATGCGGCCGGTAAGCCAGGTATAATCGTACAGAATGCCGGCAGGCGAGGAGCGGTGGATGAAAAAGTAGGTCAGGTTTCCGTCATCAACGGAAATGGAGGTAAAGCGATGCTGTGAAGCGCCAAAGTTGAACACCGATCTGGAGGAATTATCCAGAAAAATTCCATAACACAGGGAGTCGTGAAAGCCCATATAAAACGGGATGGAGGCATATAGGGGGTCCTGGTTAAGGGCATAGGCCGGTACGTCGGAATTCCAGTGGACAAAGGCTGAGCCCCGACGGTTGAGGTTGCCGGTTTTTTCACCCAAACCCACAAATCGTTCGTCGGGTTGCAGCTGCAGGTAGGCGGTAGCGGTATTTCCTGCCCAGGAAATACCCAAGGCAGGGTCATCGGCCAACAGCAAACGACCGTCAATAGAGAAAAAAGCCAGGCGAACCGGCCGGCTGTGCACCAACAGTTTAAGGGAGTCGGTTTGCACGACAATCGAGTCGGCATATTGCTTCCAATTCCAGCGTACGGGCTGCGGTTGTTCCACAACGGCATAAGAACGAAAAGAAAATTCTTGAACAGTGGCTTCAATGCGCAGTATGGTGTGCGTAAAAATGTGTATTCGCAGTCGGCCGAAATGAGTAAAAATTTCCAGTCCGCTGGATATTTGCCTCGCTTTTTTCAGATTGCCTAATGAGTGGTCTGAAACCTGAGCGGATGCGCATGATGTGCCGGAAAACAGCAGCGTTAGGATTGCCATCAGGACTTTTGAGGCACAACATTTCCACCCATTTAAATTCACCGATGTACGAAGCAGAAGCAACATTTTCTCAACCGTAAACGTACTAAACCCACCGATCATAAGTCCATTCTTTAAAGTCACCATGTAAAGCCATGAAACATCTTAACGTTTTCTTCATTACTGCCATGCTATTGGGGAACAGCCCGCTCTTCAGTCAGGTAGGCCCTCCGCCCGGAGTTTTTCTGGACTCCGTTTATGCAACTGTAAAAATTACCACAGACATCACTTACGGTTCCAATAAGAATTTCTTTAAGAACAATCAGGTTGACACGCTGAAGCTGGACCTGTATGAACCCGATGCATCGGTAAACTACCTTAGACCAGTTATCGTGTACCTGCATGCGGGCGGCTTTACTACCGGCGACAAGGGCGAAAACCGGGCGGTAAAACTGGGGAATTATTTTGCCAAAAAGGGCTACGCATTTGCCAGCATCAATTATCGTTTGGGTAGCAATGTTTTCCCCGATACAGTTGACAACTACCAGTCTGTGTATCAGATCACACAGGATGCCATGTCTGCTGTGCGGTTTTTTCGAAAAAACTGGTTGAATTACTGTATTGATACCAACACCATCTTCATGGTGGGCAGTTCAGCAGGTGCAGCCATTTGCCTGACGGTAGCTTATTGGGATCAGGATGAAGCCGATCAGGCTTTTGATACAACTCCTTTTGGTCCGTTGGATCAGGCCAGCGGCAATGAAGGGCCTACTTCTTCGGTTTCTGCCATTGTACCCTGCTGGGGTGGCATGCCCGACACCTCATGGCTGCAAAACGAAACAGAGCCCGCCTATCTGTTTCATGGCACTGCAGACAACATTGTGCCATATGTATACGGCTTGTCGTTTAACGGCGTAAACCTGCATGGCAGCTATAACATTCATCATCAACTGCTTGCCAACGGGGTGGAAAGTTACCTGCATCCGTTTGTCAATGCCGGGCACGGCGTCCCGGTCAACTCGCCGCAGTACGACACGCTGATGATGCTGATCACTCCATTTTTTTATGATCATCTGTCGCCCGCTGCCGGAAGCAGTTCGTGTGGCTTTACCGGAGTTCAGGCTGATGAAGCCCATCAAATTGTTTTTGAGCAGGCGGGTCCGCATCAAGACGCTTACATGATCAATCGCAGCAACCAGGAACAAGAGGTTGAGCTGGATTGGATTAGTTTGGAAGGAAAGATCATGCGCTCGGAACGCATCATTATGGCACCTGGCCAGCGTCAGGTGGTGGAAACCGAGCTTTACGCTGATAGTTTGTATTTGCTGCGGCTGCGCTGCGGAAGCAGCAGTCAGGTATTTAAGCTGATTGCAGGCTCATAGCTTTTTTCGGGAAGCAGGCAATAAGCAGATTTGTTATTATTGCCATCGCTAAACCCACCTGTGTCATGTACTTTTTGCACCGCGGCCGATACGGCCTGCTTGCTTTTTGCCTCCTGCTGACATTATCGGCATCGGCCCAGACCGGTACCGTGCGCGGACAGATAACAGACGAGAAAGGTCAGCCGGTAGGCTTTGCCACCATAGTGCTCAAAGGCACTTCCTTAGGTGCCAGCGCCGATGAAGAAGGAAATTATCAGATTGTTTCCGTCCCGGCAGGAGAATATCTGTTGGTAGTGTCTATGATGGGTTATGCCGAGCACAGCCAACGCATTCAGTTGTCGGCAGGTCAGTTTCTGACGGCAAACGTAGTCCTCCAATCGGATTTTATCGGGCTGGATGAAGTAGTGGTTGTTGGCTACGGTACCCGACAAGTAAAAGACCTGACCGGTTCGGTTACCGCCATTTCCACCAAAGATTTTGCAACCGGCATCGTGCCGACTCCGGAACAACTGGTTCAGGGAAAAATTGCCGGGGTACAGATTGTTTCCAACGACGGGGCGCCGGGTTCCGGCAGCCGCATCCGTATCCGTGGCGGCACATCCATCAATGCCAGCAACGATCCGCTTATCGTCATTGATGGCGTGCCCGTTGACAACAACGGCATTCCCGGATCTGCCAATCCGCTGAATCTGATCAACCCCAACGACATTGAGAGCATCACTGTGTTAAAGGATGCTTCTGCCGCGGCTATTTACGGTAACCGCGCAGCCAACGGCGTCATCATCATTACCACCAAAAAAGGAAAAGCCGACGGGCAGCTGTCCACCGTGTTCAGCACCAACAACTCCGTTTCGCAGATTGTCAAGTATGCGCCGGTGCTCACAGCTGATGAATTCCGCACGCTGGTGCAGACCAACGGCACCGATAAGCAAAAATCGTTGTTAGGCCCTGCAGCCACCGACTGGCAGAAGGAAATTTATCGACTCGGCTTCGGCTCCGACAACAACCTCACCTTCAGCGGAGGGCTACCGCAAGTGCCCTACCGGTTGAATCTGGAATATTTCCGGAACGAAGGCATTTTGAAACGCGATGCCTTTACCCGCATGGGCAGCACGGTGCAATTGGCGCCGTCGTTCCTGGATAACAGCCTGACGGTACTTGTGAACGGCAAGTTCTACCTTACCAACAATTTTTTTGCTGACCGCGGTGCCATAGGGTCGGCTGTAACTTTTGATCCCACTCAGCCGGTATATGCTGATACCTCCTATCTGGGAGGTTATTTTGAATGGCTGGACCCCTCCACGGGTTTGCCCAACGTGCTGGCGCCGAAAAATCCGCTTGGACTTATTGAACAGAAAGAAGACGAAAGCCAGGTCAATCGCATCCTGGGGAACATCCAGCTGGATTATCGCCTGCCCTGGGTTGACGGGTTAAGGGCCAATCTGAATCTGGGCGGCGACTGGAGCCGTTCAGAGGGAACGGTGTATATTCCGGAAACCGCAGCTTCAGCCTATTACCAGCAGGGAGTAAACAATCAGTACAACTCAAAAAAGAACAACAAACTGCTGGAGTTTTATGTCAATTACCTCAAAGACTTTCCGGCCGCAGCCAGTAAGGTGGACGTAACGGCCGGCTACAGTTATCAGGATTGGATTACCTCCAGCGATGCTTTCCCAAATCTGAACGCTCTGGGCGACACCATTACGCCGGCAGGCCTGCCGTTCAAAACGCAGAACACGTTAATCTCCTTCTACGGCCGGATCAACTACACCCTGTTGGAGCGCTACCTGATAACGGCCACCCTGCGCGATGACGGCTCTTCGCGGTTCAGCCCGGACACCCGTTGGGGATTGTTTCCCTCCTTTGCCGTTGGGTGGCGCATCAGCGAAGAACCCTTCTTCCAAAACGTGGGTGCCCTCTCTAACCTCAAGCTTCGCGTGGGGTGGGGGGTAACCGGTCAGCAGGACATTTTTGCCGATTATCCCTACATCGCCAATTATTCCATTGGAACCAGCACGGCACAGTATCAGTTCGGCGATCAGTTTTATTATGTGCTGCGCCCCGATGGCTACGATGCCAACATCCGCTGGGAACAGACAGCCACCACCAACTTTGGCCTGGATTTCGGCTTCATCAATGGCCGCATCAACGGTTCTGTTGATTATTACATTAAGAACACCACCGATTTGCTGGCTGTTATCCCCGTTCCGGCAGGCACCAACTTTACCAATCAGATTTTGACCAATGTGGGCAGCATGGAAAACAAGGGCATTGAGCTGGCCCTCAATTTTGTTCCGGTGGATCAGCGCGACTGGAAATGGGAGTTTGGCTTCAATGCCACACACAATGTGAATACCGTTACCAAGCTGACCAAGGTGCCTGACACCACCAACATCGGCATTCTCGTCGGCGGCATTGCCGGTGGCATCGGTAACACGATCCAAATCCATTCGGTTGGTTATCCGGTGTTTTCGTTTTATGTGTTCGAACAGTTATATGATGAAAACGGCAAGCCGGTGGTACCAACCGGAAATGCCATCGCCGATACGGCAGCTTTTCGTGACCGGAACGGCGACGGAAAGATTACCCCCGATGACCGCTATCGTTATGAAGACCCTGCGCCCGACTGGTTTTTCGGGTTCAGCACCAATGCCAGCTACAAGCGCTGGACGGCCAGTCTCGGCCTGCGGGCCAGCCTGGGCAACTATGTCTACAACAACGTGAATTCCGAACGCGGCACCTATGCTTTTGTGGATGGATCCAAGAATTACATCAACAACCTGGTGCAGGACTACTACAACACGTTGTTTCAGAAAAATCCGATCTACCAGTTTCAGTCAGATTACTATGTAGAAAATGCCAGCTTCCTTCGTATGGATTACCTAACCATCGGATATCAGATTGGTGAAGTGATTAAGGACAAATTGTGGATGAACGTTGCGGCCACTGTTCAGAATGTGTTTGTGCTGACCGGCTACAGCGGCATTGATCCGGAAGTGGTCGGCGGCATTGACAACAACATCTACCCAAGGCCGCGCATTTACTCCGTTAACCTCAGTCTGAACCTTTAAAAAGTTTCGTCATGAAAAAGACTTTTTTGCCTGTTGCGTTGTTGCTGAGCGGTGCCTTGCTGTTGAGTTCCTGCCTCAAGGATCTGGACCGGCAACCCTTTTACGGGCTGAACTCCGCTACGTTGTACGACACGGCCAAGAATTACCTGCATGTGCTGGCCAAGATATACGCCGGTTTTTCTACCACCGGTAATCAGGGTCCGGCCGGTCAACCCGACATCAGCGGCATTGATGAAGGTTTTTCTAATTACATACGCGTTTACTGGAATCTGCAGGAATTGCCCACCGATGAAGCGGTATGCGCCTGGAATGATCCGGGCATTCCCGAGCTGCACAACATGTCGTGGTCGGCAGAAAACTCCTTCACCAAGGCCATGTACTACCGGATTTTCTTTACGATTCCGTTGTGCAATGAGTTCTTGCGCGAAGCATCGGAAGAAAAACTTGCCGAGCGCGGCTTTTCCGAAGCCGAAAAGGAACAGATCCGTGGCTATCGCGCCGAAGCCCGCTTCATCCGGGCTCTGGTCTATTATCACGCTTTGGACCTGTTCGGTAACGTGCCCTTCATCACTGAAGCCGACCGCCCGGGCTCCTCATTGCCTACCCAGATCTTCAGGCCAGAACTGTTTCAGTTTGTGGAATCGGAGTTGAAAGCAGTGGAAAACCTGTTGCCGCCCCCGCGCCAGAACGAATACGGCCGTGCCGACCAGGCCGCCGTCTGGATGACGTTGGCCCGTTTGTACCTGAATGCCGAAGTGTATGTGAACCAGAATCGTTACACCGACTGCATTACTTATTGCAAAAAAGTTATTGAAAGCGGAGCCTACAGTCTGGAACCCGTTTACGGCAACCTGTTCCGTGCCGACAACCACAAATCCAATGAAATCATCTTTCCCATCACTTTTGACGGCCTATACACACAGACATACGGTGGCACCACCTTCCTGACGCATGCGCCCGTTGGCGGCAGTATGAATCCCGCCGACTTTGGCATCAACGGCGGATGGGCCGGCTACCGCACGACCTCTGACACCATCCCCGGCTTCGGCTTTGCTGCCTTGTTTGGCTCCACCAAAGACAATCCGCGCGGCGACACACTGGACGGCCGCAACTTCCTCTATTCCAAAGGACAAAACCTCGTCATCAACAGCATTTCCAACTTTAAGGATGGACTGGGTATCACCAAATGGAAAAACATTACCAGCGATGGCCAGCCCGGAAAAGATGCCACCGGCAATTTTGTGGACACCGACTATCCGTTGTACCGCCTGGCTGATGCCTACCTGATGTATGCTGAAGCAGTGCTGCGCGGTGGCAGCGGCGGCGATCTGGGCATGGCCGTTGGCTACATCAATCAGTTGCGTGAACGCGCCTACGGCAACAGCAGCAACAACGTTTCTTCCATCAACCTGGATTTTATTCTGGACGAACGGGGCCGGGAGCTCTATTGGGAAGCCACACGCCGCACCGATTTGATCCGGTACGGTCACTTCACCTCGGGCAGTTATTTGTGGCCCTGGAAGGGAGGGGTGAAATACGGCACGGCCGTCAGCGACCACCTCAAACTGTTTCCGCTGGCTGCCCCGGACGTGATCGCCAACCTCAACCTGCAACAAAATCCGGGGTATTGATCTGATGCATGTCGGGCATGTGGTCGGAGTGACCGGCGGCAACCGGAGTCCACATGGTGGCCGCGGGTCCTGACTATGCCGATTTACAGCAGCGGACGTTTTACCAGATTTTCATCCGCTCCTTTCGCGACAGCAACGGAGACGGCATTGGCGATCTAAACGGCATTCGCCTCAGTCTTCCCTATCTGGCGCATCTCGGCATTGGCGGCATCTGGATTACGCCTTTTTTCCCTGCGCCTTCCTACCACAAATACGATCCCGTGGATTTGTGTGCCATTGATCCGCAGTACGGCACCCTGACCGATTTCTGTCGGCTGGTAGAGGAGGCCCACCGGCACGATATCCTGGTGCTCATGGATTGGGTGGCCAATCACACGAGTTGGCGTCATCCGTGGTTTGTCAATGCATTACACCACAAGGGGCCGTACCGGAATTTTTATCTGTGGGATGCAACGCCGCAGAAGCCGGTAGAAGGGCAGTGGCATTTGCCATCCGGCGCTGATACAGATAAAGAAAAATATTATGCCTGCTTCAGCCGGACTATGCCTGACCTGAACTTTGATCACCCGCAGGTGCGCAGGCTTATTACCGAGGCGGCCTGTTGGTGGCTGAGACAGACCGGCATAGACGGCTTTCGGCTGGATGCAGCACAACACATCTATCCTTCCGATCAAACGCAGGCCAATGTTCGTTGGTGGAAGGCTTTTGCTGCTGCTGTGCGTAAGGTCAATCCCCAGGCTATTCTCATCGGAGAATGCTGGAACCGCGTCAGCAACCATGCGCCTTACCTGCAGGCATTGGACGGCGTGTTCAATTTCGAACTTGCCGAAGCCGTGCAGCAGGCGTTGCTGGAAGAACGCCATTCCCGTCTGGCGCATCGGATTGCGGAAATGGAGCATCAGTATTCGGAGTGGAGGCAGCCTTTTTTGCAGGGGGTTTTTCTTTCCAACCACGACATGCCCCGCATCTTCAGTGTTCTGCGCCATAACATTGACAAAATGCGGCTGGCGGCCTGCATTCTATTGACGTTGCCCGGTGTTCCTTTTCTGTATTATGGTGAAGAAATTGGCATGAGAGGCCGAAAGCCCGATCCGCATCTGCGTGAACCGTTTATCTGGTCGCGTGAACCGGATGATGAAGGTCAAACTCACTGGCAGCGGCCGCGCTATAGCACTCGGCGAACGGTGGTTCCTGCCTGGGAACAGTACCGCAGGCCGTCATCGCTGCTCCAGGGCTACCGACGGCTCATTGCCCTGCGCCGCAACAATCCGGCCCTGGGTTGCGGCAAGTTCATCCCCATGGAGGTTCATCATGAATCCCTGCTGGCCTATGAACGATGCTACCGGCAGCAGCGTTTCCTGGTGCTGCACAACCTTTCCGGTCAGCGCAGGCGACTCGCAGTGAAATGGCTGGAAAAAAAATTTGATTTGTTCTTCTGTTCGCATGCCGGAACCAGCCTGAACCGTAGCTATCTGAGTTTGCCCCCTTATGGCTCCGTAGTTTTGAAACCTGCCGAGCGGTAATTTTGCCTACGGTCCCGTAGTACAATGGATAGTACGTGAGATTCCGGATCTTAAGATACAGGTTCGATTCCTGTCGGGACTACGGGGGACGGCTTGCCGTCCCTTTTTCTTTTAGAGGGTGAACGGGATCAGCGAATCATAGCTCCTGCAGGTACGCTTTCGGCGGGTTGCAGCAGGCTGAGGCTACCATCAGCACCTTCGGCAGTGAGGATCATGCCCTGCGACTCAATGCCGCGAATGGTGCGCGGAACCAGATTCACCACTACGCATACCTGTCGGCCAATAAGTTGCTCGGGTGAAAAATGCTGAGCAATACCGGAAACAATGGTGCGCCGCTCGTTGCCCAGGTCCACAGTAAGCTGCAACAGCTTGTCTGCTTTGGGCACCACGGAAGCGGCCTTTACGGTACCGACGCGCAACTCCAGCTTGGAAAAATCCTCGTAAGTACAAAGGTTCATGGGTTCTTGGATTTGAGCAGGCAGGGTGGACTGGCTTTGGAAGAGTTTGTTTCGTTGGCGCTCAGCCTCTTCGTCTTCAAATTTTCGGAACAGCAGGCGGGGTTCAGCCAATGGATGACCGGCACGTAGCAGCGGAAAGGCAATTTGCTGGAGGGAGTAGCGTTGATCCCAGCGCAGCATGGCGCGAATATTTTCTGCAGTTTGGGGAAGAAACGGCTCAGCAACTACGGCAATGCAGGCAACCAGTTGTATGGCTGTGTACAAAACCGTAGCTACGCGCTGCGGGTCGGATTCCTTCCAGGGTTCGGTTTCGGCCAGATACCGGTTGCCCAGGCGTGCGACCTCCATCATGGCATTTTGCGCATCTCGGAACCGGAACCGTTCCAAGTGGGCAGCAACCAGAGAGGGCAGGCTTTGAACTTCGTTGAGGTACTTTTCGTCCAAAGGGTTCAACGAACCGGGAGTTGGCACCTGAAGACCTGCATGTTTTTTGCACAGTACCAGGACACGGTTTACGAAGTTGCCGAGTACGGCTACCAGCTCGTTGTTGATGCGCGCCTGATATTCCTTCCAGGTGAAGTCGCTGTCCGAGGTTTCCGGCATAAGGGCAGTGAGCACATAACGCAGTTCGTCCTTTCGATCAGGCAAATCCGCCAGATAGTCATGCAGCCAGATGGCCCAGTTGCGTGAGGTGGATAGTTTTTCTCCTTCCAAATTAAGAAATTCATTGGCCGGCACCTGAGCCGGCAGCACGTAACCACCATGCGCGTAAAGCAAAACCGGAAAAATGATGCAATGAAAAACGATGTTGTCCTTACCGATAAAATGGATCAGTTGGGTATCCTGATCCTGCCAGTAGCGCTGCCAGTCATCGGGCCGCAGTTCTTTGGTGGCACTGATGTATCCGATGGGTGCGTCAAACCAGACATAGAGCACTTTTCCTTCGGCGTCAGGCAACGGAACGGGCACGCCCCAGTCCAGGTCGCGCGTCATGGCGCGGGGCTGCAGTCCGCTGTCCAGCCATGACTTGCACTGGCCCAGCACATTGGCCTTCCAGTCATGGGCGTGGTCGTGCAGGATCCATTGGCGCAACCAGTTTTCATAGCGCTGCAGGGGCAGGTGCCAATGGCGCGTCTGGCGCAGTACAGGCGGTTTACCGCTCAGCGTGGAAACGGGCTGAAGCAAGTCGCGCGGGGTTAACGAACTACCGCAACGCTCGCACTGATCGCCGTAGGCTTTGTCGTATCCGCAGCGCGGACAGATTCCCTGAATGTACCGGTCGGCCAGAAACAGGTGTTCCTGCTCATCATAATACTGTTCCGTAGTTTCTTCTATGAATATATTTTTATTATATAAGTTAAGAAAAAATTCCCTGGAGGTCTGGTGATGCAGGGGCAAAGTGGTTCGGGAATAAATGTCAAACGCAATGCCGAAGTCGGAGAAACTGCGCTTCATCAGTTCGTGGTATTTGTCAACGAACTGCTGGGGCGAAATCCCTTCCTTACGGGCTCCCAGGGTGATGGGCACACCGTGCTCGTCGCTGCCGCAAATGAACAAGACATCGTCGCCGCATTGCCTGCGGTAGCGAACGTAGATGTCTGCCGGCAGGTAGGCTCCGGCCAGATGCCCCAGATGAATGCCGCCGTTGGCATAAGGCAGGGCAGCCGTAACGAGGTATCTTTTTTGTTTCTTCACAGCGGCCGGCGCATGAGGTCGGCCCGCTAAGATAGCCTATGCCTGTACCGAACCGAATGCTGCCGGAACCGCTTCCATCAGGCGCCCGAATAGCATTGGTGGCTCCGGCACGGGCCATAACGATGGCCGAAGTGGAGCCTGCCATCCGCACCATCAGCGGTTGGGGCTGGGAAGTGGTTTTGGGTGAAACCATCGGTGCGAAACATTTTCAGTTTGCCGGTGACGATGCACTGCGCCGCCGTGATCTGCAGCAGGCGCTTGACCGGAATGACCTGCATGCGGTTTTGTTTGCCCGTGGCGGCTATGGCACGGCCCGCATCGTGGACGATTTGGATTGGTCGCAGTTCAGGAAACGCCCCAAGTGGTTATGCGGCTATAGCGATCTTACCGTGCTTCATGCTCATGTTTTTCAGTCTCTTGATGTAGCAACCCTTCACAGTGTCATGGCAGTGGATTGGTTACGTGTCTCAACGGAATCGTTGGAAAGCTTGAGGAATGTGCTTTGCGGTACGTCGTTAAGCTACCGGTTGCCGCCGCATGAATGCAACCGTTTGGGCACTGCGCAAGGAATGGTTTGCGGGGGTAACCTGTCCGTTCTGTACAGCCTGTTGGGCAGCCGCTCGTTTCCCGACACCACCGGCACCATTCTTTTGCTGGAAGATGTGGATGAACATTTGTATCACGTGGATCGGATGATGCTGGCTCTGCGACGTGCCGGTGCATTGGACCGGCTGGCCGGCCTGGTAGTGGGTCATTTTACCGACATGCACAACAAAGACCCTCAGAACCCCTTCGGCGAAAGCGCCTACGAAATCGTCCGACGCCATGTGGTGGCATACGGCTATCCGCTATGCTTTGGCTTTCCTGCCGGACATGAAGCAGGCAATGTGGCAGTGATCATGGGGCATTGGGCGCGTCTGGAGGTGTCGGAAGGCGGAGTCTGCTTTTCTCAATCTTTAGCTCCGGCCTTGTAACAGGCCTGAAGAGCGCGTATCAGTTCGGCACTGACGTCGGATTCGTCGAGCAAGGTGATTTTGTAACATACAGCGCCGCTCAGGGGGTCTACAGTTTTACAAATGTTTTTTCCCCTAAAATGCACCCTGGGGCATTTTTTCAGCGAAACGATGAGACCTTCCTTGGTGACGCGCAGGGTGGCAAACTGGCGACTGTTGCGCAGCGAGATGTAGGATGAGTTGACGCGTACTGACAAATGCGGCCAATGACGGATTTGCTGAAGCAGTTTATCGTGAATGGGGCGCAGAAATCGCTTTTCTCCCGAAAACAAGCGGTTGACCACCGCACTATGCAGGACAGGATTTTGCCGCTCGTATTGCCGGACAACAAATTTGGCCAGCGGCGCACTGAGGTGATGCTTTACCTGAAGCCAAGCTTCCTGCTCTTTCTTTTGTTGGGGCCCGCGATGCTGCAACAGGGTTATCCAATCCTGCAAGGTTCGCCGCGTGGTTTTTTCTAAATGCTTTTGTGTAGATAGTTCCTGTTCGTTGGCTTTCGAGGTGGGCATACGCTGAAGCAGGCTTCCGAAGTTAACGTTTAGATTCCGGGATTCCAGTGCTGGAATAACATTTTTATTTCTATAATACGTAGTATGAAGGCATGCTTCTTTGCTTACTGGCGAAGCAATGCCTCAATGGCAGTGGCCACCTTTTCAGTAGAGGGCAAAACAGCCTGTTCCAGGGTCAGGTTCAGGGGAATCGCCGGAACGGGCAGCGAGCCGAGAAACTGTACCGGAGCATCCAAATAAGGGAAACAGGCTGCCGCAATGCGGCCGCTAAGCGCCTGCGCAAAGGAATTGGTGATCGTTTCTTCGGTAAGCACCAGACATTTGCCATGCAGCTGAACACGCTCAAAGATCAGCGCTTCGTCCAGCGGATAGAGCGTGCGCAGGTCTATGATTTCCACCGAGCCGGGAAATGCTTTGGCAGCATGCAGGGCCCAATACACCCCCATGCCATAGGTAACCACCAGCACCGAATTACCCTCCTCGGTTTGTTGGGGATCCGCAGCGAGGGCAATGCGGGCTTTTCCCAGCGGAATGATGTAGTCTTCATCGGGTTCTATGGTGCGGGCCTCGTCGGTGCCGGCATTTTTGCTCCAGTACAAACCCTTATGCTCATACACGACCACAGGGTTCGGGTCGTAGAAAGCCGCCTTAAGCAGGCCTTTGAGGTCGGCGGCATTGGACGGATAACAGATCTTAATGCCCCGCTGGGGAAGCAGCACGGATTCGTGACAGCCGCTGTGATACGGGCCGCCGCCGCCGTAGGCGCCAATGGGGATGCGCAGCACCATGCCTACGGGAAATTTTCCCTGCGTCAGGTAACAGGATTTAGCGATTTCTGTAATCAGTTGATTGATGGCCGGGAACTGATAATCAGCAAACTGAATTTCTACGATGGGTCTGACGCCTACGGCTGATAATCCGGCTGTAGAACCTACGATGTAGGCTTCCTGTATGGCCGTGTTAAAAACGCGGTCATCTCCAAATTTTTCGGCCAGAGTAGCCGCTTCCCGGAACACGCCACCCAGGCGCCGGCCCACATCCTGACCAAAGAAGATGGCTTCCGGATGTTTTCGCAGAATTTCTTCCATGGCATGGAGGGCGGCGTCCACCATCATGACGCGGCTGCCGCCGGCCGGCATGCGCACGCCTTTTTCTTCGGTTACCGGAGTTGGCACGAATTCAAAATCCAATACAGTTCCGGGTTCCGGCTCAGGGGCAGCCACTGCCCGTTCAAAGTCGGCGGCAACGCGCAGGCGTGCCTGTTCTTCCAACTCATCAAGAATTTCCTCAACAATGCCCAACTGATGGATGAGGTGATTGCGCAGTTTGGGCAGCGGGTCGCGCTGGGCATGTTCGGCCAGGTCTTCGGCTGAGCGGTACATTTCTTTGCGTACTCCGGAGGTATGGTGGTTCAGCAAAGGGACGGTGGCATGCACAAGCACCGGGCGACGCTGGCGGCGCACGTATTGAATCGCTTCCTGGATGCAGGAGAAAGAAGCTATAAAGTCGCTGCCATCTACCTGGAGGCGGTGAAGGCCTTTAAAGCCTGCTGCGAATTCATAGGCATCCATGGCGCGCATTTCCTCTCGCGATACGGATATGCTCCAGCCATTGTCCTGCACCAGATAGAGGATGGGCAGCTGCTTGAGTACGGCAAACTGCCAGGCTTCGCTCACTTCGCCTTCGGTAACACTGCCGTCACCCAGCGAGCACACCACCACTGGGGGTTCCGGGGCTTGTAGCAATCCTTTGCGTTCCAGATACTGCACGCCCTGAGCGGCACCGGTAAGCGGTATGGCCTGCATGCCGGTTGCACTGGAATGGTGCAATACGGTGGGCTTAACGCCGTCGCTGCGGAAACTGGGATGCGCGTAGTATTCGCGTCCGCCGCTGAAGGGGTCGTCACGCTTGCCGATGAGTTGCAGCATGAGTTCGTAAGGGCTGAAGCCCAGCGCCAGCAGCAGGCTTTCATCACGGTAGTAAACGCCCAGATAGTCGTACGGGCGAAGCTGCAGCCCTGTAGCCAACTGAATGGCTTCGTGGCCGCGCGAGGTGCTATGCACGTATTTGCAGATGGATCGGTTCTCATCATAAGTGTGTGCCATGTATTTGACACAACACATTAACTCATAAGCGCGCAGCAGCAATTGCGTATTCATCGGGGCGACGCAAATTTAGACGGGGGTCTGGTGCAGGCAATAAACGCCTGTTAGCCGCTCCGGTGTGGTATAACCTATTTCACCCGACACTCCAGCACGGGCTCTTCATTGAGGTAGCCTCGTAACACGTCGTTAGGCTGAACGGATCCTACTCCTTCCGGTGTACCGGTAAACAGCAGGTCGCCCTCCAATAGCAAAAAGAACCGGGAAGCATAAGCAATCAACCGGCTGACGGGAAAGATCATGTCCGCTGCCGTTCCGCGTTGCACGATGCGGTCATTCAAGGTCAGGTGAAAATTGAGAGAACCGGTATTTCCGAGTTGTTTCAATGGCCTCCAGTCACCTATGCAGGCCGAACCATCAAAAGCCTTGGCAATTTCCCAGGGAAGTCCCAACCGTTTTTGTTGCTCCTGCAGGTCGCGGGCAGTGAAGTCAATGCCCACGGTAACCTGATCCACATAGCGCATGGCGAAGCGCTCTTCTATGTTTTTGCCAGTCTTGCAAATGCGGAACACCAATTCGGTTTCATAGTGAATGTTGGAGGAGAAGTCAGGAAGAAAGAAGGGCAGGTTTTTGCGCTTGAGGGCGGTGTCGGGTTTCAGAAAAAGAACGGGTTGCTGCGGCAGATCGTTGTTCAGCTCACGGGCATGAGCAGCATAATTTCTTGCAACACAAATAATTTTCATGTAAAAAAATCAGGATGACGGGGACTGCGCATTTTCGGATGCCGGTGGCTTAGGCCTGCGGTTGAAGCGATTCATCGTTTTCTCCAGGCCCCACCAGACAAAACTGTCCAGCACGTCGCAACAGGTTGTCAACAGATGAGGCAACTGTATTTGTTGTTCGGGCGACCAGTTGCCCAAGACATAGTTCACCTGCTGGCCTTTTGGAAAATCGCTGCCGATACCCACCCGAAGCCGGGGATAGGCTGTGGTTTGCAGTTCCTGTTGTACGGAAGTCAGTCCGTTATGCTGACCGTCACTGCCTTTGGAGCGAAGCCGCAGGGTGCCAAAGGGTAAGGCCAGGTCGTCAACCACAACAAGGAGCTGGTTGAGCGGTACCTGAAGCTGCTGTTGCCAGTAGCGCACGGCCCGGCCGCTGCGGTTCATGTAGGTAGTGGGCTTAATCACATGAACCTGCCGGTCGCGCACCATCAAGCGGGCATGCAAGGCCAGCGTATCATTTTCAAATGCAGATCGGTGGCGCTGCACCCAGGCATCGGCAATCAAAAAGCCGATGTTGTGCCGGCTGTTGAGATATTCCTGACCAATGTTGCCCAGGCCGGCAATCAAAAAGGTCATGGTTCACGGTTAGGCAGTGGCGCTGGCGCGAGGTGTTACGATTTGGCCGGTGCTTTTTCTGCAGCAGGTGCGGCTTCAGCAGATGATGCAGCAGCGGCCGGAGTTTCTTCCTTAGCGGCGCGCGGCACGCGCACGGTAACTACCGGCAGATGCGGGGCATTGAGAAACTCGATGCCTTCCATTTTCAGATCGCCCACCCGAATGCTTTTTCCCAGATTCAGCGAAGTCACGTCAACGGTGATGTGTTCCACAAGGTCTTTGGGGAACAGGCGTACTTTGAGTTTTTTCAACCGCTGCTGCAGTTTGCCGCCCTCACGGGTTCCCGCTGCGGTGCCTTCGATTCGAATGGGCAGTTCCAGCACGATCTTCTTGTTCGGATCCAGCATGCGGAAATCCAGATGAAGCAACTGATCGGTTACGGGATGAAACTGCACTTCCTGCAATATGGCGGAATATTCTTCGCCGTTGATACGGATGGTGGCCGTGTAGAATTCCGGAGTGTACACCAGTTCGCGGAAAGCAGCAGCGGGGGCAGCAAACAGAATGTTGCGGCCGGCACCATACAGATTGCAGGGGACCAGCCCCTGGGAGCGCAATCGGCTGACCTGACGGCTTCCTTTCTGCTGGCGGAGGGTTCCTTCGATGACAATGGATTTCATAAATGCTGGGCTAATTGATGAACAAAGAAGTTATGGATTTGTGTTCGTACATGTTTCGGATGGCCGTGGCAAACAACTTATCGGCACTGAGTACTTTGATTTTATCGCTTTTCTTTCTTAACGGAATGGTGTCGCAGACCACCACTTCCGTCAGCATGGATTGATCAATGTTTTCGTAAGCCGGGCCCGACAAGACAGGATGCGTGATAAGGGCACGGACGCTGCGGGCGCCCCGCTCCATGATCAATTGGGCTGCATTGCACAGGGTTTGGGCGGTGTCGATGATATCGTCCACAATAATGACGTTGCGGTCGGTAACATCGCCGATAAGTGCCATGGAACTGACTTCGCCGGGACGTTTGCGGTACTTATCGCAGATCACCATTTCCTTGTTGAAGTGCATGGCATACATGCGGGCGCGGTTAACACCCCCCACGTCGGGAGCGGCAAAGGTCATGTTGGGTAGGGCCAGTTCTTTGAGATAGGGATAAAAAATGGTAGTGCTTTCCAGATGGTCTACCGGTATATCAAAGAAGCCCTGGATCTGCGGGGCATGCAGGTCCATGGTCATGACCCGGTCGGCACCCGCAGCCGTAAGCAGGTTGGCAATGAGCTTGGCTGCAATGGGCACTCGGGGGCGATCCTTGCGGTCCTGACGTGCGTAACCAAAATAAGGAATCACTGCCGTGATGTAATGGGCAGAAGCACGTCGTGCACTGTCAATCATCAGCAGGAGTTCCAGCAGGTTGTCGGCAGGGGCAAAACCGGACTGAATGATGAACACATAATCGCCGCGAATGGATTCCAGGATGACGGGACACATTTCGCCGTCATTAAAGCGCCGCAACTCCCGCTTGCCCAGTTCCACTCCGTATGCACGGGCAATGCGCTCGGCCAGATCCTGGCTGCTGGTATTGGAAAAAATGCGCACCTGCGATTCCATAGCCGGCCTGCGGGGGCGCAAAGATAGCCGAAATCTAAACAGATAGCCTTCATAAGCTGAAGGGATGCAGGCAGGCAGGCAAAACCTTACCTTTGACGGGATTTATTCAATAACCTTTTCCATGAGTCCAAGACTTTTACTACTTACGTGTGCCTTGTTGCTTTTCAGCTGGGCAGCCTGGGCCCAGCGCACCTGCGGTACTTCGGAATACATTCGGTGGCGCATGCAGCAGGATCCGCAGTTTGCACGATTGGTGCAAGAATCTCGAGCGATTTCGCAGCAGCATCAGCAAAATAATTCTTCGTCGCAATCCCGCACCGTCATCACCATTCCTGTGGTGGTGCACGTGGTCTATAAAACAGCAGCACAAAATATCAGCGATGAGCAGGTGATCAGTCAGATTGAGGTGCTCAACGAAGATTTTCGCCGCCTGAATGCAGATACGGTCAACACCCCTGCTGCCTTCAAACCTTTGGCTGCCGATTGTGAAATAGAATTTTGTTTGGCCCAGCGCGATCCCGAAGGCAAGCCCACCAACGGCATCAATCGGGTGATGACCACCAAATCCAGTTTTGGCCTCGACGATCAGGTCAAATACACTGCTCAGGGAGGTGCCGATGCCTGGGACGTGAAACGCTATTTCAACATCTGGGTGTGCAACCTGTCCTTTGGTTTGCTCGGCTATGCGGTTCCTCCTTCCTTCAGCATTGATGAAACCTTTGGTGTGGTTATCGGCTACAAATATTTTGGCCGGGTTGGCACATTAGATCCCCCTTACGATAAGGGACGCACCACCACGCACGAAATCGGTCACTGCCTGAACCTGGAGCATATCTGGGGCGATGACGGAAATGCCTGCACCGGTTCGGATCTGGTAGCCGATACGCCCAATCAGGCTAATGAAACCTATGGTTGCCCCAGCTTTCCGCAGATTTCCTGCAACAACGGGCCCAATGGAGATATGTTTATGAACTACATGGATTACACCGACGATGCCTGTATGAATCTGTTCACCTTGGGGCAGAAGGACCGCATGCTGACTGCGTTCAACAATTTTCTTTCCTTCCTGCTCAACTCCGATGCTTGTCTGCCACTGGCTGACCTGGATGCCGGCGTCATTTACATGGAGGGAGGCACAATCTGTGCTACTTCGTTTGAGCCGGTGGTGGTGGTCAAAAACTTTGGACTGGATACGCTGTACTCGTTTGACATCCACTATGCCGTAAATGGCGGCACGCCGGCCGTGTATACCTGGAACGGCATCCTGCTGCCCACCGACACCGTGACGGTAACCCTGCCTTCAGTTAACCTCAACAATGGCGCTAACACCCTAACGGCTTACACCGCTCAACCCAATGGGGGAACAGACGGTTATCCGAATAACGACACGTACAGCCAAACGGTTCAGGTCAGCCTTCAGGGCCAGGCCTTGCCGCTGACCGAGGAGTTTGCCTCAGGCACCTTTCCGCCGGCAGGCTGGCAGGTGATCAATCCCGATAACGGTTACACGTGGCAGCAAAGCACGTTGGGGTATAACAGCAGCAATTCGGCATATGTGCGCAATTACGATTATTCTCAAAACGGGGAAGTAGACGAGTTGTTACTACCCAGCCTCGATTTGACTACCCTGAATGCGCCCAAACTGACTTTTTATGTGGCTTATCGGCTGTACACCAATCCCAATAACTCCACCAATTATTCCGATACGCTGACGGTTCTGTTGTCCACCGACTGCGGAGCCAGCTGGCAGGTGGTATATAAAAAATGGAGCACCAACCTGACCACCATCACCCCGCCGTATTCCCAGGTGGAATTCAAACCCAGCAGCCCCAACCATTGGCGACTGGAGCTTGTAGATTTGACACCTTTTGCCTCCTACAACAATGTGTTGTTGAAATTCCGCAATACCACCGATTATGAAAACAATTTATACGTAGATAAAATCAATATCAACGTTTCCACAGCCACTTTGCCTCCCATTGACGCCGCTGCCTTTGCCGTGTTCCCCAATCCGGCCTCTGGCTGGGTGTACGTTACGGTTCCCGGCGCCCCGGGTAGTCATGCAGAGGTCCGTTTGCATGACCTTTCAGGCCGCATGATTGCCACGACAACCATTCCATGTGGCATGGCAGTTCCCTGGTCGCTCCCGCAGTTACCTCAGGGCATGTACCTGCTCACTGCGGGTTCTGATGCAGGAACGTTTACCGGAATGCTGGAGCTCGCCAACACTCAATAGGCAGTTAGGATCCTCCTGAAGCGAGAGAGACCTTAGCGAGCGGTGTAAACCGTACTGTCGTAGGATTTGCTTAGGAAGATATGCTCATGCGCACCATGCAGGGTAGGAGTTGACGGACTGCAACTTTTCATTCCAGACCAACTCCGGATGCATTACTGCAAAAACAGGAATAAAAAAATTTAATCAATATCGCTTTTGCGGTTGTTGACCCGTCTGGGCTCGAACCAGAAGTCTTCTGAACCAAAATCAGACGTGTTGCCAGTTACACTACGGGTCAATGGCAGCCACAAAATTAGGCGTCAGGGGGTGCATGCCCAAACCTCCTCTGAACCAACGTTCCGGACAGGGCAAGGGGCCGTTGCTATATTTGCCCGACGTTCGCCAAAGCGATCTTCTTCTTTATGCCCCGTTTCAATTGGATCAACAACGCCGCTGGTTGGGCTGTTTTTGTGTTTACCACTGCCGTTTACTGGCTTACTGCAGAGCCCAGCGGCAGTTTCTGGGATTGCGGTGAGTTTATTTCCTGTGCCTACAAATTGCAGGTGCCTCATTCGCCGGGTGCGCCTTTGTTTGTCATATTGGCTCATCTGATTACGCTGCTGGCGCCCTCGGCAAGTTATGTGGCGCTCAGCGTAAACTTTTTTTCCGGTGTGGTTTCAGCCCTTACAAACCTGTTTCTGTTCTGGAGCATTACAGCGCTTGCACTAAAGCTTTTGGCGGTCAAGCGGGAAGAACTGACCAACGAACAAATAGTGGCCGTGATCGGGGCAGGTCTGGTAGGCGCTTTGGCCAATGGCTTTGCCGATTCGTTCTGGTTTTCGGCCGTTGAAGGAGAGGTTTACGCGCTTTCTTCCTTCTTTACTGCCCTGGTGTTTTGGGCTATTTTGAAATGGGATCAGCATGCTGATGAACCCTTTGCGGACCGCTGGCTGCTTTTTATTGCATACATGATGGGTTTGGTGGTAGGGGTGCATTTGCTCGGGCTGCTGGTGATTCCTGCAATTGCCATGGTGTATTATTTCCGAAAAACCCACCAGCCTACCTGGTTTGGTTCGCTGAAGGCCTTTTTGATCGGCGTGCTGGTATTAGGGTTTATTCAATACGGCATCATTCCGCAAATACCCAACCTCAGCGCCAAGTTTGATATTTTGTTTGTCAATTCGTTCGGGCTTCCGTTCAATAGCGGTGTGTTGTTTTTCATGCTGCTGCTGGCCGGATTGATTGTGCTGGGTCTTTGGTATTCGCATCGCCATCAGAAGTATGTGCTCAATACGGCGACCCTTTCGTTGCTGTTTATCGTCCTGGGTTATTCCACATATCTGATGGTGGTGCTGCGGGCTCAGGCCAATCCTTCCATCAATATGGGGAATCCCAGCAACCCGATTACGCTGCTCAGCTATTTGAACCGGGAGCAATACGGCGACCGGCCCTTGCTGTACGGTCAAACCTTTGCCTCCCGCCCTTACGATGTGGATTACGAAACCGGAGAGATGCGTTATTTCCGAAATACGCAGACCGGTAAATACGAAGAACTGGGCCGTAAGCCGAAATTCTTATATGAAAGCAGTGAAAAAATGTTGTTTCCCCGCATATGGGACAATGACGATCCGACGCATATTGATTTTTATCGTCAGTGGCTGAATCTCAAAGAAGGCGATAAACCCACTTTTCGCGACAATCTGAATTTCTTCTTCACCTACCAGATCGGCTTTATGTATTGGAGGTATTTTATGTGGAATTTCTCAGGACGACAAAACGATATCCAGGGACATGGCGACATCCGTTACGGCAACTGGAAGACCGGTTTTGCCTTTCTGGATAATGCCATGCTGGGTAACCAAAGCAATTTGCCTTATCCCCTCAGTGAAAACCGCGCCAACAACCGCTATTTCCTGATTCCCTTTTTACTGGGTATCATCGGCATGGTGTATCACTTCCGAAAAAGCAAATACGATGCCTGGGTGGTTTTGCTGCTGTTTTTCTTTACCGGTTTAGCGATTGTTATTTATCTGAACCAGACGCCGCTGCAACCACGCGAGCGCGACTACGCCTATGTGGGTTCGGTTTGGGCTTTCTGCATTTGGCTGGGCATGTCGGTGCTGTGGCTCTGGGAACAACTGCAGAGGCGACTTGCGGGCTGGAAGGCTCCTGTTGCCGCAACGTTGCTGGCCGGTGTGGCGCCTATGCTGATGGGTTGGCAGAATTGGGACGATCACGACCGCAGTCATCGCCATACAGCCCGCGACATGGGCAGCAATTACCTGGAATCCTGCGCTCCCAATGCCATCCTTTTTACACAGGGCGACAACGATACCTACCCCCTTTGGTATGCGCAGGAGGTGGAAGGCATCCGGCCGGATGTGCGCATTGTGAACTTGAGTCTGCTGGGGGTCGATTGGTACATCGATCAGCTGCGCCGCCGTGTGAACCAGAGCGATCCTGTGCTGATCGGCGTGGACAGCGCTGCTTACCGGGGCTCCACGCGCGACTATGTACGTTATTACGAGAACCGCGCCATTGATCAGGATCAGTACTACAGCCTGAATGCCGTTCTGGATTTTATTTTCAGCGATGACCCGCGGCGTCAGTTGGATATGGGTGGTCAGCGCATGAATTATTTGCCGGCCAAGAATCTGGAAATTGCCGTGGATAAGAAAGCAGTTTTGGAAGCCGGTGTGGTTCATGTGCGCGATACCGCCAAAATCGTAGACCGCATCCGTTGGCGCCTGAACAAGAACACGCTGCTTAAGAACGATTTGCTGACCCTGGAAATCCTTCGAAGCAATCTGTGGAAACGTCCCATCTACTTTGCCATCTCCGTACAGAGCAGTGCATATCTGGGGTTAAACAATTACCTGCAGCAGGAAGGACTCACTTACCGCGTGGTGCCTTACGTCACCAAAACCAGTGATGATCCTTTTCCCGGCGGCGTGCAAACCGATATCATGTATGAAAATATTATGAATAAATTCAAATGGGGCGGGGTGGACAAACACCGCGTTTATCTGGACGAAAACATCAACCGCATGATCAGCAACCTGCGCAGCAACTTTACCCGGCTGGCCAATGCCCTGATCAGCGAAGGCAAAAAAGATTCGGCCATTGCCGTGCTGGATAAATGCCTGGAAGTGCTTCCGGAAGAGAATGTTCCTTTTTCCATCTATCACGTAGCCATTGCCCGGGCCTATTTCGATGCCGGTGCTGTTGAAAAAGGATCTGAAATCATGAAGCGCTGCGTAGAGGTTTACAGCGATCAGCTGCGTTACTACACCGGGCTGGAGCCCCGGTATCGCCGGTCCTGGACCGACGAGATCAACGAAGGCATTTACGTGCTCAACAATGCCTTGCAGACGGCCCGCGAGTACAACGACGAAAGTCTTCGTCAACAGGCCGAGTCGGCGTTCAACCGGTACGTCAGTTTCTACACTCCGCGTGAGGAGAATTAAACGGTGTCGGAATCCCGTCGTTCAGCATTGCCGGATGGTCCCTTTCCACTGCAGGTATGTGGCATCAATGCGGTAGCTGAGGCATTGGACAGCGGCCGCAGCCTGGAACGTTTGTATGTGCGCTCGGGTTACCGCAATGCGCGTATCGATCAGTTGAGCCGCCGTGCCCGTCAGGCCGGCATACCCGTAGTGCCGGTTCCCGAACAGAAGCTGGCCCGCTATGGCAAAGCCCATCAGGGCGTGGTGGCTATCCTTTCGCCGGTGCCTTATTGCAGTTGGGAGGAAGTGGTTCAGCGTGCCTACGAAAGCGGGGAAGATCCGCTATTGCTCGTTTGCGACCGCATCACCGATGTTCGCAATCTGGGTGCCATTGCGCGCACGGCCTGGATAGCCGGCGTGCATGGCCTGTTGGTGCCGCATCGCGAAACGGCAGCCTTGCATAGCGAGGCGGTGAAGGCTTCGGCCGGAGCTTTGCTGCATTTGAGCGTCAGCCGTGTGGCCAGCCTTTCCCAAGCCGTGGAGCAGATGAAACTACAAGGCATTAAAATCGCTGCCGCGGAAGCGCGGCAGGGCCTGCTGCCCGACCAGGTTTCCCTTACGGGTCCGTTGGCATTGATCGTTGGTTCGGAAGGAGAAGGCATCGGCCCGTCCTTATTAAAGCTGGCCGAGGTGCGGCTGAGCCTGCCGATGCGGCGGCCTTTTGATTCGTACAATGTTTCGGTGGCAGCGGCCATGCTGCTATACGAAGTGATGCGGCAGCGGCATCAGGCGGCAATGTGAGCCAGCATGTCGGTGGTAAGGGCCTCCAGGTTATAGCTGGGCATCCAACCCCAATCGCGGCGGGCCACCGAATCGTCTATGCTTTCGGGCCAGCTTTCGGCGATTTGCTGCCGGAAATCGGGTTGGTAATCAATAACAAAATCGGCAATGTGTTTACGAATGGCTTCGGCAATTTCGGCCGGAGTGAAATCAATTGCAGCAATGTTATACGATGAACGCACGGTGATGCGGTCAGCCGGAGCTTCCATAAGCAAAAGGGTAGCCCGGATGGCATCCGGCATATACATCATGGGCAGACGGGTGTCGGCTTTCAGAAAGCAGGTAAAACGTCGGTGACGAACGGCTTCAAAAAAAATGTCGATGGCATAGTCGGTGGTGCCGCCACCGCCAGGGGCCTTGTAGCTGATCAGGCCGGGGTAGCGCAGGCTGCGCACATCCAGGTTTTTTTTCTGAAAGTAATAATCGCACCAGCGTTCGCCGGCCAGTTTGCTGATGCCGTAAATGGTGTTGGGCTCCATAACAGTCCATTGCGGCGTACGTTGCTTGGGACTGTTGGGGCCAAACACCGCAATGGTAGAGGGCCAAAAAAGTTTTTGAACATTCATCTGCAGGCTGCAGTCCAGCACATTGCGCAGGCCTTTCATGTTCACCCGCCAGGCCAGCTCCGGATTTTTTTCTCCCGTAGCCGATAAAATGGCTGCCAGATGATAAATCTGGTTAATCCGATATCGGCTGATGCAGTCGGCCAAACCCGACCGGTTCAGTACATCCAGACGCAGAAACGGACCGCTATCGGCAACTTCCGGAATGGGATTTTTCAAGTCGGCAGCTACTACCGTGGTGTAGTGCTTACGTAATTCCAGGGTCAGTTCGCTGCCAATCTGCCCACTGGCGCCAATGACCAGCACTGCATCCTGTGGCATGAGTTCTTCAGGCAGTTGGTAAGCCGACAAATGTAGCTTCCGCTGCCTACTTGCAGCAGATTTTCCCGCTACATTTAACCCCACAGATCAGGAAGATGAAAAAAGCGGAAGCCAACGAGGGGCCTAAAGAACAGAGTACCGGCAGGCGTTTCTGGCTGCCTCATGGAGTGGCGCTGGCTGTTTTTGTACTGACGACACTGTTGTTTTTTGCGCCGGCCCTACTGGAAAACAAGGTGCTGCAACAGGGCGACATTGTGCATTTCAAGGGCATGTCGCGCGAGATTGTGGAATTCCGGAAGCAATATCACAGTGATCCGCTATGGACCAACACCATGTTCAGCGGCATGCCGGCCTTTCAGATTTCGGTGGAATACCACGGTAATTTGCTGCGATTATTGGATAAAGTGTTGTCGGCCGGATTCCCGCATCCTGCCCGTTTGATGCTCATGTCCTTTTTGTGCTTTTACATTTTATTGCTCACCCTGCGGGTGCAACCCTGGCTGGCCCTGGCCGGAGCTTTATCCTATGGGTTGAGCACGTACAACCTTACGCTGTTTGAAGCCGGACATAATTCCAAGCTGCATTCCATGGCCTTGATGCCGCTGGTGGTAGCCGGCATTCTGATGGTGCGCCGCGGGCAGTGGTGGTGGGGCGGCCTTTTTACGGCTGCAGCCGTATCGTTGCTCATCAAGGCCAATCACTTGCAGATTACTTATTATCTGATGCTCGCCATGATCGTATATGGCATATCTGAAGTGGTATTTGCCATTCGGGATAAACAGGTGAAACCGCTGTTGGCCAGTGTGGGCGTTTTGTTGCTGGCTGCTGCTTTTGCTTTTCTTTCCAATTTGTCGTTGCTCTGGTCCACTTACGAGTATTTGCCATCCACGATCAGAGGGCCTTCGGAGTTGACCTCCAACAAGCAAAGCAGCGGCGGGTTGGACAAGGACTATGCCTTTGCCTGGAGCTACGGCAAGCTGGAAACGTTTACGCTGCTCATTCCCGGATTTAAGGGCAGCTCATCGCATGCCCAATTAGGGGAAAACAGTCATTTCAGTGACTTTCTCAGCGAGCGCGGCATTGTCGGGCGGCAGAAAGAACAATACCTGAAAGCGGCACCCCTTTATTGGGGGGACCAGCCGTTTACTTCCGGACCGTTCTATCTGGGTGCGGCCATATGCCTGTTGTTCGTGCTGGCCATGTTCCTGCTGGATGCGCGGTGGCGCTGGTGGCTGTTGGCGGCATCCGGGCTGGCCATTATGCTTTCGTGGGGCCGGCATTTCATGTGGTTCTCGGATCTGTTTTTTTATTATGTTCCCGGATACAACAAGTTTCGCACCGTCAGCATGATTCTGGTCATCGTCCAGTTGCTTTTTCCGCTGGCGGGTATGCTGGCCTTATCCCAAATCATACGGCAGCAATGGCCTGCCGATTACGTAAGGAAAAGGCTGGTGTGGGCTACAGCGGCCGTAGGCGGACTGACGTTGGTAATGGCTTTGTTCGGTCCATCGCTGTTTTCGTTCAGCGGAGGCAGTGATCAGTCGTATGCCGACAACGACGCTTTGCTGAACACGTTGGTGGCAGACCGGAAGGCCATGCTGCGCGCCGATGCTTTCCGGTCGTTCTTTTTTATCGCCGTGGTCGCCTCGGCATTGTGGTTTTATCTGAAGGGAAGCCTTTCGAGAAACCTGCTGCTGGGCGTGATCGCGTTGTCCCTTTTTGCTGACTTGTTTACCGTTGGTCGGCGCTATCTGAGCAATGACGATTTTGTTTCTGCTTCAGAATACAACCGGCCGTTTCAACCCACGGAAGCCGACCGCCAGATTATGGCGCAGCCGGGAAACTTTCGTGTGTTCAATCTGGCCAGCGACCCCTGGAACGATTCGCGCACATCGTATTTCCACTTTTCCATCGGAGGGTATCATGCCGCCAAGCTGCGCCGCTATCAGGAGCTGATAGAAAACCAGTTGACCCTGCGCGGCGAGGCAGGTCCTGATGGGTATCCGTTCAACAAAAAGGTGGTGGACATGCTCAATGCCCGTTATTTTATTGTTCCTGCTTCGGCCAACGACCGCAGCAATCCACGCGCCATGGAAAATGCTGATGCGCTGGGCAATGCCTGGTTTGTGGATTCGGTGCGCTGGGTTGCCAATGCCGATGCCGAAATGAACGGCCTCCGTGCGTTTGACCCCTCATCTGTCGCTCTGGTCGATAATCGCTTCCGGGCGCTGCTGCCTGATTCCTTGTTTCAAAAAGACACCACGGCACGCATTACCCTAACCCATTATCAGCCCAACCGGCTGGTGTACGAAACGCAAAATGCACATGACGGACTGGCAGTGTTCTCTGAAGTGTATTATCAGCCGGGATGGAATGCTTACATAGATGGCAAGGAACAGCCGCATATTCGTTGCAACTATGTTTTACGTGCTATGGCGGTACCTGCCGGCAGCCATCAGATCGAATTCCGTTTTGAGCCGCAATCGTTTTTCCTGGGAGAAAAGATTGCCACAGCAGCCTCGGTGGTTTGGTTGTTGCTCGTTGGAGCAGGCCTGGGGTGGTGGTGGTGGCGCAAGCGTAAAGAGTCAGGTTAAGTTTTGGTTGTTCATGGCCCCAGGAGGGCTTAAAAGTTGCCGATCTGATATTTTCCGCTACCTTTGCGGCCTCAAAAAAGCGAATTCATAGCCTCCGATGCCTACCATTCAGCAATTGGTGCGTACCGGCCGAACAGCCATCAAGGCCAAGAGCAAATCACGAGCTTTGGGCTCTTGTCCGCAGAAACGGGGTGTTTGCACCCGCGTATACACGACCACCCCGAAAAAGCCCAATTCAGCCTTGCGTAAGGTGGCCAAGGTGCGGCTGGTAAACGGAGTGGAGGTCATCAGCTATATCCCGGGGGAAGGTCATAATCTGCAGGAACACTCCATCGTGCTGATTCGGGGAGGACGTGTAAAGGATTTGCCGGGTGTCCGTTACCACATTGTTCGCGGGGCTTTGGACACAGCCGGCGTAACCGACCGCAAACAAAGCCGCTCCAAATACGGCACCAAAAAAGCCAAAGCAGCAGCGCCTAAAAAGTAAACTGACGGTTAAAAAATTTTGATTCTTCCATGAGAAAAACCCGAGCCAAACGTCGTCAGGTAGAGCCTGATCCGCGCTTTCACGACGAGCAGGTTGCCCGTTTTGTTAATGCTTTGATGCGGCGCGGAAAAAAGACTGTGGCCAGCAGGATTTTTTATCAAACCATTGAGCGTATTCAGGAAATCAGTAAGGAAGACGGCTTGGAAGTCTGGAAAAAAGCCATTGACAACCTTCAGCCGGTAGTGGAAGTGCGCAGCCGGCGTATCGGCGGCGCCAACTTTCAGATTCCTACCGAAGTGCGCCCCAGCCGCCGGCAGGCCCTGGCCTTCAAGTGGCTGATCCTGTACGCCAAAGAGCGCAATGGAAAAAGCATGGTAGAAAAACTGGCAGCAGAAACCATAGCCGCCTCCAAGGGCGAAGGGGCAGCATTTAAAAAGAAGGAAGACGTACACAAAATGGCCGAGGCTAACAAAGCCTTTGCCCACTTCCGCGTTTAGCACGACCAACACATGGCTCAGGATCTTTCGTTCACCAGGAACATCGGGATAGCTGCGCATATTGATGCGGGCAAAACCACCACCACAGAGCGCATTCTGTATTACACCGGCGTATCGCACAAGCTGGGCGAAGTGCATGAAGGCAGCGCCACCATGGATTGGATGATTCAGGAAAAGGAGCGGGGCATCACCATCACTTCGGCGGCCACGCGCTGTTTCTGGACATTGAACGGCAAAGAATACAAAATCAACATTATTGATACCCCCGGACACGTGGACTTCACCGTAGAGGTGGAGCGTTCGCTGCGGGTGCTGGATGGTGCAGTGGCCTTGTTTTGTGCGGTCGCCGGCGTGGAGCCTCAGTCGGAAACGGTATGGCGCCAGGCCAACCGTTATGGCGTGCCGCGGCTGGGCTTCGTCAACAAAATGGATCGCAGCGGGGCCGATTTTTTTGATGTCGTCCGTCAGGTGCGTGAAAAGCTCGGCGCCAATCCCGTCCCCCTTCAGGTGCCCATCGGTGAAGAAGATTCCTTCAAAGGGGTTGTGGATCTGATTACCAAGAAAGGGATTATCTGGGATGAGGCTACCCAGGGAATGACCTATCGGGAAGTTCCTATACCGGATGAACTCATTGAAGTTGTCAATCAGCAGCGGCAACAATTGATTGAAGCCGTGGCCAATTACGATGACGACATCCTGGCCAAGTATTTTGAAGATGAAAGCACCATTACGGTTGAAGAGCTGGAGGCGGCTATTCGCAAGGCTACCATAGACATGGCCATTGTGCCCATGCTGTGTGGTTCAGCCTTCAAGAACAAAGGCGTTCAGGCCATGCTGGATGCCGTGGTCAAGTTTTTGCCTTCACCGCTTGACATACCCGCAGTGAAAGGCCTGCATCCCGACACCGGCGAAGAGCTCATTCGCCATGCCGATGCCAAAGAGCCGTTTACCGCTTTAGCTTTCAAGATCACGACCGATCCTTTTGTAGGTCGTCTGGCGTATTTCCGTGTTTATTCCGGCAAACTGGCAGCAGGTTCCTATGTGCTGAATACCCGAACCGGAAAAAAGGAACGCATTGCCCGTATTTTCCAGATGCATGCCAACAAGCAAAACCCTATTGACAGTATTGAAGCCGGCGATATCGGTGCAGCGGTAGGGTTTAAGGAAATCCGCACCGGCGATACGTTGTGCGATGAACGGCATCCTATTGTGCTGGAAAGCATCAACTTTCCAGATCCCGTTATTTCCATTGCTGTGGAAGCCAAGACCCAGGCTGAAGTCGACAAACTGGGCAATGCCCTGGCCAAGCTGGCGGAAGAAGACCCCACCTTCCGTGTAAAGGTGGATCAGGATACCGGCCAGACCGTCATCAGTGGAATGGGCGAATTGCATCTGGAAATTATTGTGGATCGGCTGAAACGGGAGTTTAAGGTGGACTGCAATCAGGGCGCTCCCCAGGTGGCCTACAAAGAAGCCATCACACGAACCGTTCAGCATCGTGAGCTGTTTAAAAAGCAGACCGGCGGTCGGGGTAAGTATGCCGATATTCATGTAGAGGTAGGTCCTGCTGCCGAAGGCGAAAAGGGTTTGATTTTCGTCAACGATATTTTCGGCGGTGCCGTACCCAAAGAGTTTATTCCAGCTGTTCAGAAAGGCTTTCAGGCCTCCATGGCCAGCGGCGTGCTGGCCGGTTTCCCCATGGACAGCCTCCGGGTTCGTCTGTTTGACGGGGGTTTTCACCCGGTGGATTCCGACCAGATGTCGTTTGAGCTGTGCGCCAAATACGCTTTCCGCGAAGCCTGCCGTAAAGCCAACCCCATCCTGCTGGAACCCATCATGAAGGTGGAAGTAGTTACTCCGCAGGAATACACCGGCGATGTGGTGGGCGACCTGAACCGCCGCCGTGGCCATCTGGAAAGCATGGAAATGAAGGGCAATGCCCAGGTCATCAAAGCCAAGGTGCCGCTCAGCGAAATGTTCGGGTATGTTACCACCTTGCGGACGATAACCTCCGGACGTGCCACCTCCATCATGGAGTTTTCGCACTATGCGCCGGCACCGGCAGCAATTCAGGAAGAGGTAGTGGCCCGCAGCAAGGGTAAAGTGGTGGAAGAAGTTTGAACCGGTAAGTCCGCCAGACCGATACGTGATTGACTACCGGCGCCAGCGACGGATCGCCGCCACGAGGAGCACTGCCCAGCCTCCCATCAAACACAGCCCTCCCAGTGGAGTCACCGGTCCCAGCCAACGCATGCTTTCCGTCAGCGTCAGCAGGTAGATGCTTCCGGAAAACAAAACTGTACCGATGGCAAAAAGATATCCGGCTACCAGCAGGCTACCCATGCGCGCATGAGCATAGAGCAGGCCGGTGAACAGCAGGGCTAAAGCATGGTAGAACTGGTATGAAACAGCGGTTTGATAGGCACGTTGTTCCGCTGCATCCAAAAGGTGACCCAACCAATGGCTGCCCGAAGCTCCCAGCAATACAGCCAAAAAGCCCAACAGAGCACCTTTGGCAAGCATCCAGTTGATGGATAATGCTTTTTCCTTTGACATCATTGATCCAGGTTCCTGCCAAGTTAACGGCAACCGGCGGGGAATGCACATAACCTGACGGTATTTCATCAGGTTATTTTCGGAAAATCTTTCTGTAGATTCTTTTTCCCTCAGAAGTATGCAGTTCCAAAAGGTAATATCCGGCATCAGGGGGCAGAGTTAGTTGGCAACGGTTGTCACGAATGGCCGTTTGCGATAGGATTTTTCCATGAGGATGAACTAACCGCAGCCACGTGATGCTTAGCTGATCGGGTGCGGTAACGAAAAGCACGCCCTCAGCTGGATTAGGAAAAACCCAAGGGTCTTCAGCAAAATCCAATTGGGGAATGGCTGTTGCAGTCCACGAAAAAACACGCACGTGGCCGGCTTCAAATCCGCCATCGTCATTGAACGGGGCGCCGACAGCCAGCGTTGCAGCATCGGGCATATGCACGCTGGCCCCAAAATGATCACCGGCTGCTTCGCCCGTCAGTGAAGTGCCTTTCATGACCCAGCTGCTTCCGTCCCAAATGAACACGCTGTTCTGGCCGAAGGCCATACTGTTGTAGGGAACAACTTCCAGAGATACCTGGCTGCCCGGAGCTCCCACGGCTACCGTGAGCTCATCCGGCATGCTGACGGAGGTGCCAGCGTAGTCGCCGGCGGCGCCGTAAATGGGAGTGCCTAGAAGAACCCATTGATTGCCATCCCATTGGAATATCCGAACGCGCCCTTCCAAAGTGACGCCATAGGCCGGTTCACCTACAGCAATCGTTTGTGCGTCCGGCATGCTCAGGGAATACCCATTGAAGGATAAATACGAAGTGGATGTGATGGGAGCTCCTTGAAGCGACCAGCTGACGCCGTTCCATTGATAAACCGTAACGGCGCTGCTGAAGGGCATGTTGATATCACTGAACGGACAACTAACGGCTAACGTATTGCTGTCGGGCATACATAGGGAATAACCAAATGCACCGTCACCCACTATTCCATACAAGGGGGGGCCTTTACTGACCCACTGGGTCCCATTCCAGCGAAACACCTGTACCTTACCTACGTTATAGGTGCTTATGGAAGAAGCAAATGGGGAGGAAACCGCCACGGTATTGCTATCAGGCATGGAAACGCAATATCCCATCCGTTCCCATGGCATGAATCCTTTCAGGTCGGTGCCTTTCTGCATCCATGCCCCGTTTTTCCAGTGGAAAATGCGAATCAACCCGGTATTGGTCTGCACGTCGTCATGATAGGGCGCACCAATAGCCAGCGTCAGTGTATCGGGCATGCTGATGCTGGCGCCGAAGCAGCTTCCGATCTGAGGGCCTTCCAGGGGTATGCCCTTGGGCTGCCAGCCGGAGCCATCCCATTTCAGCACGCGCACCTGACCTATGGAAGCCCCCGGCCCGTAATACGGCGCGCCGATAGCTATCGTGCGCGAGTCGGCCATAACCACCGCAAAGCCTTACCAGGCACTGGATGCCAACCCGTCTATGTCAGTGCCGATCTGCACCTGAGCGAATACGTTCGCCTGCAGCACAGTTAAAACAATTTGACTAATTAGGTTTAGTTTTAATGTTTTCATTCTTTTAAGTGAAAAGGGTTTTGCATTGAATTGAAGCGCTTCGTCAGGGATTTATTTTCGTAGAATCGTGCCGTGTTGGACTTTACCATTCCCTCCAACTGCCTCCAGCAGATAAAGGCCTGGTTGTTGAGGCAGCATCAGGCGATGCGTGCTGCCAGCGCAAATCAGCTGCTGATGGACCACCTGTCCCATCAGGTTTCGCAAGGTCAGCTCTGCCGCTTCTGTTTCCATTTGCAGGTTAACTATGATCATGCCGTCTGACGGATTAGGAAAAACGTTCAACCATGATGCCGGATGCTTACTTGTTTGTGAGGTAACGGCCAGTTCGGAGTACACCCGGGCTTGTCCGGCGTCGGGTCCTCCAGCATCGTGAAAGGGCAAACCGGTTGCAAAAGTTTTTGGGTCGGGCATGGATACGCGGGTTCCCATGTTGTCGCCTGCCGCATCGCCTTCCGGAACAATCCCTTGCAGCGTCCAGCCCGTGCCGTTCCACTGATACACGTAACAGCGGCCCGGCAGGGGATTGGTATAGGAAAAAATTTCTAATGTAACGAAGTTGCCCGGTGCGCCGATAACCATGGTTTCCGAATCAGCCATAGCAACAGAAAATCCGGAATAATCGTTGGCCGTGCCGATCAGCGGGGCTCCTTTCGGAACCCACTGATTGCCCTGCCATTGGTAAATCCAGGTGCGACCTTCCTGAAACGGTCCATAAGCAGGCTCGCCGATGGCCAGCGTTTCTGCATCGGGCATGCTTACCGAGTTACCAAAAAAGCTCAGCATTTGGCTGGTAACCAACGGCGCTCCTTTGATCTGCCAATTGGTTCCGTTCCATTGATATACCGACACGCTGGAGCTCAGCGGCGCGCCCAGATCGGCCCATGGGGCTCCGACGGCAAGGGTAAGCGAATCTGGCATGTTGAGCGACAAGCCCAGGTAGGTTTCAGCAGCCTGTCCGGTAAGAGGCTGACCTTTCAACGTCCATTGAAATCCGTTCCAGCGGTACACCTGCACGATGCCCGCACCGGGCCACGCGCCGGAAGAAGCGAAGGGAGATGAAACGGCCAGTGTGTTGCTGTCGGGCATGTCAAGCTGATAGCCAAACCGGTCCCAATCATTGAGGCCGGTAAGGTCGGAACCCTTTTGAATCCAGCTTCCGTTTTTCCAGAGAAAGACGCGAACCAGACCGGTGTAAAGGTTTGAGTCGCTGTAGTAAGGTGCTCCGACTGCCAGCGTATTTGCATCGGGCATGCTGACGCTGGCACCAAAACAGCTAAACGGATGAGGTCCGTTCAAAGAAAGTCCTTTGGGCTGCCAGTCAGCACCCTGCCATTGCCAGACCTGAACCTGACCGGCGGTGTCCAAAGCGCCGAAATAGGGGGCGCCAACCGCCAGCGTGTTGCTGTCGGGCATGGAAACCCAGAAGCCCGAAAGGCCGCCTGCAGCGGATCCGTTAAGGGCAGAACCCTTGAGCGATTGTGCTCCTGTAGCGAATACCCGAAGACCCAGCAACAGAACACAAAGAAGAACCTTAAACCAGTTGTCAGCCATACAAGAAAGTTACAGCCAGGACGCCAGGTGACCGCATGTACCTTTGTTCACCAGTTGCTCAAAAATTCCGCTAACGTGAAAATCTACACCCGAAAAGGCGATTCAGGTACGACGCAGCTTTTTGGCGGACCCCGGGTTTCCAAACACAGCCTGCGTATTGAATGTTATGGTACGGTAGATGAGTTAAACTCCTGGTTGGGTATGGTTGGCGACCTGCAGACCGACGAAGCAGCCCGGTCAGTACTTCGCCACATTCAACACCGCCTGTTTGTCATCGGGTCGCTGCTGGCCACCGCTCCGGGAAAAGAGTTCTCCGGCATGCCTCAACTTTCGCAAGCTGATGTTACTGAATTAGAACAACAGATTGATGTATGGACGGAAAAGCTGCCCCCGCTCAAGCTGTTTGTTTTACCCGGAGGTCATCTGTCCAATTCGGCAGCTCATGTGGCCCGCTGCGTCTGCCGCCGTGCCGAACGGCTGGCCGTAGCCCTTCACGAGAGTGAACCCCTTCCGCCCCTGATTCTTGCCTACTTGAACCGGTTGTCTGATCTGCTATTTGTTCTGGCACGAAAATGCAGCAATGATGCCGGCAGCGCTGAAGTGTTCTGGCAGGGCCGGCAGGGCTGAGCGAAAACTTCAAGTACGAATGTTTTGCTGAATGGCTGAAAAAAATAGATTTGCGGCCTGAACAGAACGACTAACGCACAAGCTATGTACTGGACTCTTGAACTGGCAAGTTATCTGGAAGATGCTCCCTGGCCTGCAACCAAGGAAGAGCTCATAGACTTTGCCATCCGATCCGGTGCGCCTGTGGAAGTGATTGAAAATCTTCAGGAGCTAGAAGATGATTCGGAGGTTTACGAAGGCATTGAAGACATCTGGCCGGATTATCCGACGCATGAAGACTTTTTCTTCAATGAAGACGAGTATTAGGTGTTGTTTGCAATCAACCGGTAGTTCCGGAATTCAAAAGGTCGCCAACCGGTAAACCGGTAGAGGCTGTTCAGCATTCGGTATTTGAAGGGAACTTTTATCTGCGCTTGCCGGGGGTCAAACGGCCAGTTGGTTTCCCGAATGCGATCGTGCATGACAGCAGGATGGGTGCCTTCAAAGGGAATGAGGGGAAAGGCAAAACGATAGCGAAACGATTCCCCGCTGCGGTAATACCGTTCGATCCAGTCATCGTCATGCCACAGGCGGGAAAACATGCGAATGCGCTGCTGTTCGTGCTCAGGACCGCGCACTTTCGCGTAATGATAAATGTGCGCATCCACCGCACGCACCCGCAATTTGACCGCTCTTCCGTCAGGCAGTCGGCGCCTGAAGCCCTGGGCGTCACGGAAAGAAAAAATGCTCCTGCCGGTTTTAATCAAGCGGACTTCATGCGGATACACGCCACGGCTTCCCGGCGCGGCGATGTAGTTGTAGTTCCCTAAAAAGTGATACCACGAAAACAGCAACCCGTCGGTTTGTTCGTCGTCCAAGTAGCGAATTGCCGCCTGGCGGATCGCTTCCAGATCGCGCTCATGCAACACCTCATCGGATTGCAGATACAGTCCCCATTGCCCTGTGATATGGCGCAGCGCTTCGTTGGTCAGCAGGGCCAACAGTTTGCCCTGCCGGCGCAGCGTTTCATCCCAGGGATGCGCAACGATGCGGATGCGTTCATCGCCGATGGAGGCCACCGCCTCGTGCGTGCCATCGGTGCTGTCGGCTACCACTACCACGACTTCGTCGCATAACGGCAGCATGGAGCGTATGGATTCCCGAAACGGGTAGTGCAGCGAAATCCCATTGCGGATAAAGGTGAAGCCGCTGATGCGCATAAAGCTCAGGGATCGGGAAAAGCAGCAAGCAGCTTTTCGGCTACCAGCAGGTCCAGAGGGGTGGTGATTTTGATGTTTATCGGATCGCCCTCCACCAGATGAACCGTTCCGCCATGTGCTTCCAGAACGGAAGCATCGTCGGTAAATTCCTTCTGAAAGGTTTGCCGGTAAGCAGCCTTAATGAGTGGAGCGCGAAAGCATTGGGGCGTTTGCACCAGCTTGTATCGCATGCGCGGCCGGTGCCTGCTGCCGGAAGCCATGATTTCGCGGATGGAATCCTGTAAATCCACTGCTGGAACGGCCGATCCGCTTTTCACTGCAGCCGCCAGACACTTGAGCAGCAGGGTGCGGCTGAATAACGGCCGGCAGGCATCATGAATAATGGCAATGCCGTCATCCTTGACGCGTTTCAAGCCGTTTTTTATAGAATGAAACCGTGTGGCGCCACCCTTGACTTCAGAGATATTCAGGCCCGAGCAGTATTTGCGACGCAGCTTTTTCCATTGCGCCAGATGTTCTTCGGCTATGGCCACCACAAAGACAGCATCAGGCCAGATGCGATGAAAGCGATGCAGGGTATGAACGATGATCGGCTTGCCGCATAAAGTCAGAAATTGCTTGGGAACGGCCGTGTTCATGCGACTGCCATAACCTCCGGCAGCGATCAGAATGTATTTTACAAACTCGTCCCTTTCGGTCATCGCGCGACCGGCATTGCGTTGGTCAAGATAACAAAATCAGCGGTCAAAGAATCAGCATGGCATCGCCGTAGGTGGCGAAACGGTATTTTTCCTTAATCGCCAGCTTGTACGCTTCCATAGTAAGGTCATAGCCCAAAAAAGCGCAAACCAGAATCAGCAAACTGGTTTTGGGAAGATGGAAGTTGGTGATCATGGCATTGGCTATGCTGAATTCATAGGGCGGATGGATGAACAGGTTGGTCCAGCCCTCTACCGGTTTCACGCGCCGCGTAGCCGAAATGGATGACTCCAGGGCGCGCATGGTGGTGGTTCCTACCGCACAAACCCGCTTCTGGTTGTCCAATGCCTTATTGATGATCGAGCAGGCAGCGGCGTCCACCTTGAAATATTCAGCATCCATTTTGTGTTTGCTCAGGTCTTCCACCTCAATTTGCCTAAAGGTCCCCAGCCCGATGTGCAGGGTTATTTCTGCCAGATCCACCCCTTTTATTTCCAGTCGCTTGAGCAGCTCGCGGCTGAAATGCAGGCCGCTGGTGGGTGCAGCCACAGCGCCTTCGTGTTTGGCATAAACAGTCTGATAGCGTTCGGCATCCAGGGGCTCAGGCTTTCGCTTGATGTATTTGGGTATGGGCGTTTCCCCCAAAGCGTATAGGGTTTGGCGGAGCTCTTCATCGGAACCATCGTACAGAAAGCGAATGGTTCGGCCGCGGCTGGTGGTGTTATCCACCACTTCGGCAACCAGATGCCCGTCATTACCGAAATACAACTTGTTGCCTACCCGTATTTTGCGCGCCGGGTCCACCAGCACATCCCAGAGGCGCATCTGCCTGTTGAGTTCGCGCAGCAGAAAGACTTCGATCTTGGCCCCGGTTTTTTCCTTGCGCCCGTACATGCGGGCCGGAAACACCCGGGTATTGTTCAGCACCAGGCAATCGCCTTCATTGAAAATCTGCAGAATGTCGCGGAAATGCTTGTGCTTGATTTTTCCCGTCTTGCGCTCAATGACCATCAGGCGCGAATCTTCGCGGTTCTTGGGAGGATACAGTGCGATCAGGGAATTGGGTAGGTCAAACTTGAATTGCGAAAGTTTCATGTGTCGGGTTTAATAAATTACGGTTTATTAACACCGTCGGAAGCCGGAGCTTTTTGTAAATGGCCTGCAAATATAGTGGCTTTTCCAGCCAAAAAAACCTGATTGTCCACTGGGCAGGAACGGCTCATCGGCCCGAAACAAGCAGACTATGGCTTAACTTTGCATAGGCATTACGATGATGCGTCGTTACATATCGCTGCTGCTGTTGCTGGTTTTTGTTACCGCCAGCGTGGGGGTTGTGCATGTGCATTACACCTGCAAGCTGACGCCTGAAGCCCTGATGGCCAGCAAGAGCTGCTGCGACGAGGGCACCGATGCCTGTTGCGATGTAGAGGTGCTGCTGCTGCGGCTGAAGGATACGTTTGTTTCTGCTACCGAAAAGAAAATATGCCAGCCGCCTGCGCAAATGGTGCAGCCGGTACCGCTGGCTGAATGGTTTACCTGTCGTTCCTATGACCTGTTGGATGTAGGTAGCGATAACGATGCCCGTGTGGCGGCAGATCGGGTGCCAGAGGTCTTGTATTGCTGTTTTTTGATCTGAGGGTTTAGGGCAGCGGCATTTGATTGCCGCTGATTCATGGTTCCTTTTGGTTTCACCCTAAACTTTTTTACATGCATTTAATAACCAGAATTTTAACATTTTTCTTTTTCATCTTCTTTTCAGCCGCTGTCACAGCCCAGCAAGTTAGCGGCAGGGTATATGGCCGCGATTCGCTGGGAATTCAGGTTCCCCTGTCCGGGGTTTTGGTTACAGAAACCCGCAGCGGCCTGTGGCAGCTTACCGATGCTGACGGCCGGTTTGAGCTTACGTCGTTGGGTTCGCCGCCCTATCTGCTGGTGTTCAGCCATGCAGGTTATGCCCCTGATACCCTGGCCACGAGTGCAGCCAGCGTGCAAATGGTGTTGCGAAAAGTGCATGTGCTTTCTGGTGTGGAAGTAGACGCGGCTGACCGTAGCACCACGCTGTCCTTATTGAACGTGCGTCCTACAGAAATTATCACCCGCAGCCAGTTAGAGAGCACGGCATGCTGCAATCTGTCGGAAAGCTTTGAGGCCAACGCTACAGTTGATGCCAGTTTCAGCGATGCCGTTACGGGTTTTCGGCAGATCCGTATGCTGGGCCTGGCAGGGCGCTACGCCCAGCTCCTCACCGAAGCAGTACCTACGCTGCGCGGCCTGGCCGGAACCATCGGGCTTAGCCATTTTCCGGGAACATGGCTAAAAACCATTTCGGTCAGTAAGGGTACCGGCAGCGTGGTCAACGGTTACGACGCAATCACCGGGCAGATTAATGTGGAATTGTTCCGACCGGATTCGGCAGACGTATTTTTTGTTAATGGATACGCCAACAGTGAGCAGCGCTATGAATTGAATCTGCACACCAGGCAGCAGGTTACTCCTTCACTGAGTCATTTGCTGCTGACCCATGGAGCCATGATGCGCAGCCACATGGATGTAAACGGCGATTATTTTCTGGATCAGCCCGTCAGCGAGCAGCTTATGTTGATGGATCGATGGCTGTTGCAGCATAACGAGCAGGTGGAGGTGCAGTTCGGCATCAAAGGAATTTACGACAACCGTTGGGGCGGATCGGTTCACTTTCATCCGGAGACCGATAAGCTGGGCGACCTCCATTACGGAACAGGGATGACGATCCGGCGCGCAGAGGCCTTTGCCAAAGCGGCGCTGCTGTTTCCTGGAAAGCCGTATCAAAGCCTGGGGCTGCAACTGTTCGGCACCGTTCATGATCAGCAAGGATATTATGGTCTGCGTCAATACAGCGGTAAGGAAAATCAGTTGTTTGGAAACCTGATCTTTTCCTCGGTGCTGGGCTCGACCATGCATAAGTACAAGGCAGGTTTATCCTGGTTGTGGGATGACAAGCGGGAACGATTTGCTGATCTGGTGCAGGACCGCCGGCAGTCGGTGCCCGGGGCTTTTGCCGAGTACACTTACAACGATGAGCAACATTGGACTGTGGTTGCCGGCATGCGCGCCGACTGGCACAATCTCTACGGCATGCAGGTAAGCCCACGCATTCATATGCGCTATGCGCCGGCCCCGTTTACGACCCTGCGTTTGTCTACAGGAACCGGCTTTCGGGTTGCCGAACCGCTCATGGACAATAGCGGCTATCTGGCCAGTTCGCGCACCCTGATCATTGCTCCCGACCTGCAATTGGAAAAGGCCTGGACGTCAGGCATAGGGTTGGTGCAGGAAGCCCGTTGGTTTGGCCGGGATTTCAGTTTTCTCGTTGACGTGTTCCGCACGCAGTTTCTGCATCAGGTGGTGGTGGATGCCGATAGCAACCCTTCCGAACTGCGTCTTTATAACCTGAACGGCAGATCGTACTCTCATGTGGCGCAGGCAGAAATAGGCATCTGTCCGATGGATGGGCTGGAACTGCGTTTTTCCTACCGCTACAATGAGGTGCGGCTTACCATAGGCGACCGGCTTCGGGAGCAACCCTACACCCCCAGGCACCGGGCGGTGGCTTTTGCGCACTACACCACTCCCAATAAGCGCTGGTCAGGCACATTCATCAGCCAGTGGGTGGGTTCGCAGCGACTTCCCGACACGCAGGCCAATCCGGAGCCGTATCGTATGCCGGAACGTTCCGAACCGTACGTGCGACTGATTGCTCAGGTGCAACACACCTGGAAAAACTGGGAATTTTATGTGGGCTCAGAAAACATGACCAATGCGATTCAACAGAACCGCATCATTGCCCCTGATGATCCTTTCGGGCCGTACTTTGATGCCAGCTTTGTCTGGGGACCGCTGAGCGGCAGAATGTTTTATGCCGGTTTACGTTTTGCGTTGAAGGGCGAAAGCGTACAATGAGCACTACCACAGGCATTGGACCTTTTTCTGATTCCCTGACCAGCAGAAAAAGTACACCAGAACCTCCTTTGCTGATTACGACCCAGTGGTCAACAGGTTTTTCTTGAGAACAAAGACGTTGCCTTCAGGTTAAGCTGGTGAACAGATCCGGCAACATGCGGGCAGCCTGTTCATCGGCTTTCATCGCTGCCACCAGCTCGTCCACATTGGGAAAGGTGCGTTCCGGGCGGAGGAAGTGAAGGAATTCAATCCGCAGATTGCAGCCGTAAAGCTGCCCGTCAAAATCGAGCAGGTACGTTTCAATGGTGCGGGTGCGGCCGTTAACGGTAGGGCGTTTTCCGATGGCCGTCAGTCCCGGATAGCGCCTGCTGCTTTGGTTGATGCAGGCATGCACGGCATAAACGCCATCGCCGGGTATGAGTTTATCAGGTGAAGCAGGCTCCAGATTGGCCGTGGGAAAACCCAGTTGTCGGCCTATACGGTCGCCGGCCACCACCGTGCCGCTGAGGAAGTAGGGATAAGTAAGCAGGCGGGTAGCCTGTTGCACATCGCCTTCCTGCAATGCCAGACGAATCCGTGTGGAGCTGGCCTCTACATCGTCGGCCTGCTGGCGGCCTACTTCGATGACTTCGTAATGAAAACCGGCAGCCAGCTTTCGTAACAGATCGCTGTTCCCATCGCGGTGGCGGCCAAAATGGTGGTTGTAACCGATAACGATGGCCCTGGGCCGAAACCCTTGCACCAGAAACTGTTGCACGTATTCGGTAGCCGACATTCGGGAAAACGCTTCCGTGAAGGGAACGATGACGACATGATCAATACCAAGCGGCTGGAGCAGCTCCAGTTTTTCTTCAGTAGTTGTGAGCAATGGAAGGGGCGGCTGATCGGGCCGGATCACCTTTCGGGGATGCGGGTGAAAAGTGATCAGAACGGAAGGCACCTGCCGTTGTCGTGCGGCATCAACCAGGCATTCGATAAGCTTACGATGGCCCAGATGGACGCCGTCAAACGTGCCGGTGGTCAGCACGCAACCGTGCAGTTCAGCAAGCTGTTCCGGCTGATGGTGTACGATCATGGGCTGTACCCCGTACAAAGTTCACAAAATCGGTTATCTGCCAGGCATCGTTGAGCAGGTACGGACCGACGCGGGTACGCTGCAGGGCTTTCAGGTAGGCCCCGCAGCCCAGCTGCTGACCCAAATCGTGCACCCAGGATCGTACGTAGAAACCTTTACTGCACACCAGCCGAAAGCGCACTTCGGGCAGACGGACCTCCAGCAATTCCGCCCGATGCAGCATCACCTGCTGGGGGAGGCGCTCGGCTTCTTTACCGGCTCGAGCCAGTTGGTATAATCGCTTTCCTTTATGATATTTTGCTGAATACATGGGAGGCAGCTGCCACAGCAGTTCTTCCGTACGGTTGATCACCTGCTTCAGATCGGATTCCGTTAAGTGATCATATGGGCCTGAAGGCATCGGAGGCGTTTCCAGATCATACGACTCCGTAACGCTTCCGAGAACCAACGTTCCTGTGTACTCTTTATCCAGACCTTTCAGTTCTTCTATGCTTTTGCAGCGGCCGCCGGTGCACAGCAACAGCAGCCCCGATGCCAGGGGGTCAAGGGTACCGGCATGCCCTACCTTGGTTTTTATCAGCTTTCGCACCTTGTTGACCACATCAAAAGAGGTCCATCCTACCGGCTTATCAAACAGCAGCAGGGCATTGTGCAAATCGCTACGCATTACACAATGGTTAGGCTAATGCCCATCTTTTTGAGTACGAGAATGGAGCCCCCAACCAGGATACGATACCAACCAAAAATCATCAGACCATGTCGGGCCAGATAGCTGATAAATGCTTTGATGGCCAACATGGCAACTACAAAAGACACCACTGTTCCGGCGAGCAGCAGCCAAAAGTGCTGAGCAGAAAACAAATGCATGTTATCGCGCAGGTCAAATACGGAAGCGCCCATCAGGGTGGGTACGGCGAGAAAAAAAGAAAACTCGGCAGCCTGCTTTCGGTTCAGACCATGGGCCAGCCCACCAATGATGACGGAAGCCGCCCGGGAAACACCGGGAAACAAGGCAAGAATCTGAAAAATGCCTATGCCTAAAGCCATACGAACGGTGAGCGGCCGATCGGGATGGTTTTGATTGGGAAAAATTTTGTCGGTAAAAAGAAAAAAGATGCCTCCGGCCACCAGTGCATAAGCTACCATTTTGGGACTGCCCAGCAGCCGGTCAATGTAGTCGTTCAGCAAAACGCCTACCACGGCCGCCGGCAGAAAGGCCAATACCAGCTTACCGTAAAAATCCAGCGCAGCGTTCAGATGAGAAAAATGAAAAAACCGTTTCCAATACAATACCACCACGCTGAGGATGGCACCGAACTGGATGATGATGATGTAGGCTTTGGCAAACGGATCGCGCTGAATGCCCAATAAAGCATTGGTGATGACCATATGACCAGTGGACGATATAGGCAGGTATTCGGTGATGCCTTCTACAATGGCCAGAATAATGGCGTCCCAAAACGTCATGAGCGGGCGCCAAAGATAACGGTAGGGCCGGTAAACGGCCGGTTGGGTTGTGGATAAGGTCAGACACTTTGGCTGCCTGTTTTGCCGGTGATGCAGTGGGTCGCTATCTTAGGCTATCCGTTAGAGCCTATGAAGCGCTTGTGGCTGCTCTTGTGGCTTGTTCCGGCGGCAAGTCAGCTTGGTGCCCAGTCGGTATGGCATCTCAACTATGCGACCAGCCTGGGAGGAGGCTGCTTTCATCTGACCAAAAACAAAGACGGGCAACGGGCTTCGGTGTGGAATGATCAATTGCTGGACCTGACGAAGCCCTTCAGGCTCAATTACCGGCTAAACTTTGGAAACAAGGATCAGGGAGCCGATGGTATATCCATCGTTTTTCACCAGGACCCCGCAGGGTATGCCGCCATCGGCTATCAGGGAGCAGACCTGGGCTATGCTTCGGCTTCCTATGGGAATGATTCCATTGCCCCTTCCCTGATCATTGAATTTGACACCTACAACAACGGCCAGTGGCAATACAATGACATTGTGGACGATCATTGTCAGATCAATGCAGGAGGCATTCCTTCATGGACGCTGGCTTTTGCCGTTCCTGTTGCAGGACCTGGCGTAAACGTGGAAGACGATGCCTACCATTTCGTTCAGGTTACCTGGGACCCGGCATCGATGATGCTTAACGTGTACTTCAACTGCAATCTGATCCAATCGCTGAACGTGGATCTGGTAAACTGGCTGTTTGCCGGAAATGCAATGGTCTATTACGGCATTACGGCGGCGACAGGAAAGGCAAACAACAACCAATACTTCTGTGAATTGTGGCATACGGCAGGAAATGACCTGACCTTCTGCCCCGGAACGCCGGTGGCGCTTGCTGCTTCTTCCAACTTTCAGTCCGTTAGCTGGACGCCGGCAACGGGACTCAGTTGCACCAATTGCCTGAACCCGGTGGCCAATCCTGCAGGTCCGATGACCTACGTATTTACCGGCATTTACGACTGCCTTACGGTAACCGATACGGTGAAGCTCATTCAGGATTGTACGTTTCTGCCGGTGGAGCTTCAGCATTTTGACGGAAGATGTCAGCAGGGGGTTGTCGAATTGCAGTGGGTAACCGCCTCGGAGCGCAACAACAGTCATTTTGAAGTGGAACGCTCGGCCGATGGCAGTGCTTTTTATACGATCGGAAGGGTGGAAGGTGCCGGCACATCGGCAGAGCAAAACCGCTACAGCTTCCGCGATACCGCTCCGTTGGCCGGAACCAGTTATTACCGCCTCAAGCAGGTGGATTGGGACGCGACCGCCACTTTCAGCCCGGTGATCACTGCGCGTTGCAACACCGGGGCTACGGCATCGGTTTTTCCGAATCCATCCGGCGGATCTTTTTCTTTACGCTTGTTTGGAGCGGAGCCTCAGCAGGTTGCCTGTCGTATGCTGACGCCTGCAGGCGTCACCGTCAAGGCAACCATACTTTCGGTCAGCGGTCAGCCTCAGTTGTTTGATTTCGATACCTCAGAGGTGCCGCCCGGCATCTATCTTTTGGTGCTTTATCTGACGGATCAGGTGATTACCATTCCGCTGGCTGTCGGCTACTGATGCGGCGTGCTACTTTCGCAGCCGCATGCGCCGTGCTTACCTGTATTTGCACTTGTCCATTTTTCTCTGGGGCTTTACCGGCATTTTCGGAAAGGCCATAACGCTTAACGAAGGGCTGCTGGTGTGGTACCGCATGGGGTTGACATCACTCATCTGGCTGGCCATAGGGCTGTTTGGAGGAACGGTGCAACGGTTGAACCCGAAGGCAACAGGGCAACTGGCCGGCATCGGGCTGGTGCTGATGATGCATTGGTTGTTTTTTTATGCATCCATCAAGTATTCCAACATATCGATAGCCATGAGCTGTCTGGCCCTCATTGCAGTTTTTTCCAGTGTGCTGGAACCGCTCATTTTGCGCAGGCCGCTGGAGTGGATTCAGGTGGTCATGGCCCTGATCGGCCTGACCGGCATGCTGTTCATTTTCCGGTTTACCGAGTTTGCGCGTACCGGTATAGCTCTGGGCATGGTATCGTCGCTGCTGGGATCTTTGTTTACCATATTCAACAAGCAAATGGTTGCCAATTACAACTCGGAAACCATAACCACTTACGAACTAACCAGCGGGTTTCTGTTTCTTACCCTACTGATGCCTGTTTATCTGAAGTTGAATGGCACAGAGTGGGTTGTGCCATCGGTATCCGACAGTGTGCTGCTGGTATTGTTTGTTGTGGTATGTACTGTTATTCCGTTCAATCTTTCCATGAAGGCATTGCGTCATGTGTCGGCGTTCATGTCCAATTTGTCGCTGAACATGGAGCCGGTGTACGGTATTGTACTGGCTTTTATCATTTACCGGGAGCACCGGCAACTGGATGCAGGGTTCTACGGGGGTATGGGACTGATCTTGCTTTCGGTAGTCCTGTATTCGGTTATTCAATGGAGGGCAGCCCGCAAAGCAGGAATTGTTGCGCCCTGAAGAAAGCAGGGCCTTTTACTCAATAACCAGGGGCTGGTAACGGGATTCTGCTTCACTTAGGTAATAAACCATATAGGTACCGGCTACCAATCCGCTGAGGCGCAAATGCGGCGCATCACCCGGCTGAAACTCTTCTTCCAAAACCGATTTGCCGTGCAGGTCACAAATCCGAATGCGATAGGGTTGGTCAGGTTCGTCAAGCAGATTCCAATTCAGACTGTGCTTGGCCGGATTGGGAAATAGGGTGAATTCGGGCTGCGGATCGGTTTCTCCAAAGCGGGCCATGGTAGTGAAGGTGGCAATGTCAGTAAATCCGGATTCCCGGTAGGGATTGTTTCCGCAGATGGTTTTTACCCGCCACTCATACGTCGTGCTGGGGCTGAGGTTGTTGAACTTTACCCGCGACTGCGTAACGTACATGGACGTCCAGTTCGTTTGACCCACCGGGCGGTATTGCAGCTCATAAGAGCGGGCACCGATAGCCTTTTGCCAGGTGAGAGTGGTGTTATTGAACTTCACGATGGCTTCCATGGTGTGGTAGGTTACCCGTGAGCAGGGATCCCATTCAAAACGAAAGGCCCGGTAGGAAATCCAGGAAGGGATATCGAATTTTAATTCCCACAATATGTTTCCTGCGGAATCCACTTCGGTAAAATTGGGCAGACCGGTGGATGCCAGGGGCAGATTGCCCCAATTGATGAGCGTATTGCCGTTGGGTAGGCGTTGCGAGTTGCCGCTGGCGCGGCCGTAAACCATTTGGCCGTTGACGTCGGGGTGTTCGTAATACCAGACCAACGTTGCCGTTTTATTGACTTCATCCACCAGATACTCCTTAACGTTGCTCCGTTGCGGATTCATGTAGTTGGCGTTGTTGTACAGCAACAACGTGCCGCTGGCCGTACGGCGGGCGTCGTGCTGATACGAAAACGGCGGATTGCTCGTGTCGTTGATGAAGGTAAACTGGTTGTTCTCCCCGCCCATGCGCCAGAGGATTTCTCCGGTTTCGCGGCTGATTTTCGTGATTTCGCTCAGGTGACGAAACGAAAGGATGATGTTGCCGTCCACATCGCGTTCCATGGAGTTGCCGTGGCAGTAGTCCACCGTGGCATTGGTCAGGATAACGGTGGAAACGGCATCAGTAATATTGAAGTGATCCCAACTGCGCCATTCAAAAACCACTTCCCGGTCGGCGTCCAGCTCCTGCAGCACGAATCCCTTGACGGTAGCCTGCGGATGACCGCCGGGAACCACCTGACTCATGTCTATGGTCTGCTTATCGTAAGCCATGAGCAGAATATGATTGTCGGGATACCACTGAATGTCGTGGGCGTTGGTGTATTCCTCGTAACCGTTTTTGCATTGAATGGAGTCAATCGGTTTGAGGTTAGAATCCAATACCACCCAATGGTTGTTGAGGTAGTTGAAGTAGGTGATGTAGCCGCTGTGGTTGATTTTGAAATCCTGTCCGTTGATGCCCAGATCGCGCAACCACTTGGGCTTCCCGTTGTTTTCAATGATGGTGATTACGCTGTTGGAGTTGGACTCATAAAACTGATTCTTGGAATTGAAAAACACGTAGCCGGGAGCGGTGGTATCCAGTTGGGTAACACTGTAGTTGGCCAACGAATCAAAAGGCAATTCTTTTTTCAGTTGCACCTCATATTCCCATTCGGAAGAAGGAGCAGAAAATCGGTCGGGGTTTTCATAGAGGGCGATCTGACTGGTGCGGTAACGTTCCTGCTGTTCCGGTGTGGGTTCGAGGCGCGTGGAGAAGGCGAAGGACAACCCGGCCAGGCGGCTGCCGTCGGCTTTGCGCAGCCTGGATTTGACAACCACCGTTACTTGTTCGTCATAGTTGAACGGCACTTGTGTACGTACCGTGATGGTACGACGGTCTTGCGAAAGGCGGGCGCGCCACTGGTGGGTACCGCTTTTGCTGCCGGTGATGATCAGCCAGTTGTCGTTAAGCACCGAAGCTTCATCTAAAGGAGAGCCGGCGCGCAGGATGATGTTGGTTTTGGGCTGATGAAAACGGGAGTCCGGCCTGGGATGAATGTAGGTAAACTGGGCCTGAGCGGCAACACCAGCACCCAGCACAAGCACGAACAGGTAAAAACTTTTCATAAATGGATCTGGCTTATAAATTTTTAAGGGTTGAAAAAAACAAGAAAGTCTTGGTCAGAGAATACCACTTTTTGGGTATTTATCAACAAAAACCCTAACCGGTGTAGCCCGGCACATGCAAGAGCGATACAGGTGCGGAAGCCTATTGGCGCAGTAGCTTCAGCGTTCGCACCTGTTCAGGACAACGAATCTGAAGCCAATATGCGCCTTTCGCCCACTGACGCGCCGGCAGATTGATGGTTTGCAGCCCGGAAATACCCGGCAACGATTTTTGCCACAGCTGGCTGCCGACGGCATCAGTTACCGTGATCTGAAGAGGAACATCTGCTGACAACAGAAGAAAGAGCTGGCCCTGATCGTGAACAGGATTAGGCAGTACGTAGGCAGCCTGAAATGGTCCTGAAGGGGCTTCCGGGGCAGAAAGGTTCAGCGTGACAAACTGTTGCAGGGGTCCCCAGGGCGCCGATTCATTGTACAGCGAACAGTTGGCCTGTACCTGCCATTCGTAGCACGTGCCGGGCGTCAGGTTGGTGAGTTCATAATAATTCGTAGTCAGCGTAACAGTCGTCCAACTGGAAGTACCACATGGGCGGTAGCGCAGCGTGTAAGATGAAATTTTGGAATGTCCCTCCCACATCAATTGGGCAGAGTAGTTGGTTACGCTGTCCAGCACGTAGGAGTCCGGGGGAATCAGATTACAGCGCCGCCACTCATACTTGCGGCCGCGGTAGGTGCTGTAGTTAATCGTGTCAGCATCCCAACGGAACTCCCAGACAATGTTGCCGGCAGGGTCCACCTCCGTCATTTTCGGAAACTGTTGCGACACATTGGCAATCAGCCCCCAGTTAATGAAGGTATTGCCGTTGGGCAGGCGCTGGGCATTTCCCATGGCATTGGAAATCATATTGGCGCCGTTGTAGGGCGGATGCACATAGCGCCAGACCAGGGTAGCCGTCATAGTGCTCTGATTCAGGTGATATTCCTTAGCTCCGGATTGGGCAGGCAGCAGGTTATTATCGTTGTTAAACATCAGGAGATTTCCATTGGGTAGGATGTGGGCATCGTGCTGGCCACTGAAGTAATAGGTGTTGCCGTCTGCAGCAGTAAACGCATCAGGATCATTCAAAATAACCCAGTCGTTGTTTTCCCCTCCAAATTCCCAGATGATTTTTCCGGTATTCAGGCTGATTTTCATAATGGAACTGGTATGGCGGCAAGATACCAGCAGGGCGGTGTCTTCAAAGTAGCGCACCGAATTGCCGTGCACCCAATCGTAGGTGCCTCCGTTGGGTAAATTCATCAGGCTGTTCTGAATCCAGAACATGGCATCATCGAATTCCAGATGATCCCAGCTGCGCCATTCGAACAAGACGTTGTTGCTGGCATCCAGTTCCTGAACGATAAGGCCAATAACATTCATAGAGTCTTTTCCGGGCGCAAGCGAGCTGAGGTTGATACCAATTTGGGTGTCGTAGGCCAGCATCAGGCGACGGCCGTTGGGAAAAATGTCAAAGTCGTGCTCATCGGCCACGTAGCCATTGCCTAACTGAAAGCTGGCAATCTCGTTGTAGCTGGAATCGGCCATCCGCCAGTCAACGGTAATGTCATGGTGGTAAATCAGATAGCCGTTGGAGGCAATGCTGAAACCTACGCCCTGATTGTTATCCTGACGGAAGAATAGCGTGTCGCCGTCGTTTTCAATAATGGTTCGGGCAAAACACAGGGGGTTGGTTGTACGGAAATTGTAATAAAAGACATGGGCATCCCAGGCATTGGACGTGTTGGTGAGTATTTCGGGCTTGGCGATCTGGTAGCAAACATTGCGGATCGAGGCTGTGGGTTCGGAACCGGAAAGACCGTCTATACCATAAGCCTGCTGCTTGCTGAACTCCAGCGCCTTCCGAATGCCTTCCAGTTCCTGCGGCGTCCAGTCCTTATGGGTTTCAAAGTAAAAAGAGACTCCTTTGACCATGGTGCCGTTGCGTTTCCGGAATCCGTCGGCAATGGTTACATCCACCCGTTCGCTGCCAACAAATTCAGGTATGGGATAAATGACAATGGTTTTGCCGTCGTCGGCCAGCACTACCCGGCAACTGTGTGTTCCGCTTTTGCTTCCCACAATGGAAACCCGATCCGGGGTCAGGGAAGAAACGTCCATGGAATCGCCGGTTTTCAGGATGATGGTAGCCTGCCGGTTGTGGTATTTGGAACCGGGAATAGGAGAGATGTAAATAAACTGAGCGGATAAAGGAAGTTTGTATCCGATAAGTAGAAAAGCGCTAATCAATAAACGTGGAATCATTTTAATGTTAAAGCGTTTGTATAATTTCCTGAACCTGAAGGCCGGTCAAAGGTACGGGACTATGGCCAACTTTCGCCGGTGGTCATTGTTTGACCATCGGAGCTTGAAGCATCTGCTGGCCGTCGGTCATGATTAAGCGGTAATATCCGGCCGGCAGGTTATGCACAGAAAGGGAAAGTTGTGGCACTGCCGGTAAGGTCCGTTTTAAGACAGTTCGGCCTGCGGCATCCAACAACGTGAAATCAACTGGTGCCTGAGGCGCAAAGCCATCCAATGACAATTCCAGGACGTCTTGAACAGGGTTGTTGATCAGCGGAGTCGGTTGTGCTGAAGCTGCAAGGCGGTAATCCATGTTCCACTGCAACAAGACTCCATAAGCGGAAGAGTCGTTGGTAGCGGTGATGGTGGCTATCTGGGCTTCATAATCTGTGGCCGGCCACAATCCGGTAAGCACTACGGTACTGGCTGTGGATGTTTTATACGACCAGGTAGGGTCGCCGATAATGCGGTATCGGGTTCGGTAGCTGGCAGCACAGGGCATGTCGTTCCAGTCTAAGGTGGCAATAGCTACACCGGGATAGACAACTGCACCTGTAGGAACAGCGACCGGCCCGGTCAGTACATTCTTTTCTTTAGCCCAGTCACTGAGTTCTCCGTTGGAACAAACGCTACGCACATTAAACTCGTAACTGGTATTGGCCTTCAGTCCGGTAAACGTGTAAGACGTCACATTGCCTACGTCCACAACGCTGCTGTAACTGGCATCGCTGGACTTCTTATAGCGCACCTTGTAGGATGATGCATTGCTCTGAGCGCCCCAGGTGAGCGTTACGGCACAAGCCGAAATGTTGGTGGCTTGAGTGTTTTTTGGCTTGGGGTTGATTTTCAGATTTTTTCCGTTATCCGTTCCGGTCACGGCAGGCGACGAGGATACCACACGGATGCGGTATTTCGTTCCGGATTTGCTACCCAATGGCAGCACAGCCGATATGGTTCCTGATCCGGTGCCTGCCAATGTGCCGATAACCACCGGATTGGCAAAAGAACCTTTATGGTCGGAAAGCTGGGCTGAAAAGACATTTCCACTGTTAAAGGTGCCGCTTACAGTGAAGGGCACGCTAATGCCTGCGCCGCCGCAAAACGGACTGCCGCTTATGGTTCCGGTGGAAATGCTTTGGCCGAAGGTCCAATAGCCCTGAACGACCAGCAGGACAGGGAGGATGCGCTGAAGGAACATGGTTTTCTTAAGATGAACGCAAATCTAATTGATGGCCGCCATTGGTCAGCAGACAGCTTTCAAGAGTTTCCACAAGGCTATGGCACATAGCCTTCTGCATTTTTTACTTTGTGCCATGAACTTTGTTTTACGCCTCCTCGCCAAAGGTCTGGCCATTCTGATTACAGCCTACCTCATTCCCGGCATCAACGTGGAAGCTCCGGGTTGGGCTATTCTGATTGCTGCCGTCCTGCTGTTGCTCAACACGTTGGTCAAGCCTTTTCTGATCATCCTGACGCTGCCTGTAACCATTATGACTTTTGGGTTGTTTTTGCTGGTGATCAATGCTCTGGTGATCATGCTGGCGGGCGCCATTGTGCCCGGTTTCGAGGTAAAATCCTTTTGGGCAGCTCTGGGCTTTTCCATTGTGCTGACCATAATCATCAGCATTTTGGATGCATTGGCAGAGCATTATCAGGCCCGCTGACGCATCAGTGGGCTATCCGGCGGTTAGCGGATTGTTTGCAATCTTTGTTTGCACAGGTGTATGACTACAGAAGGCTTTCTGGTTTCGGCGCGCAAATACCGTCCGCTCCGTTTTGCCGACGTGCTGGGTCAGCCGCAGGTGACGGCCACACTGAAAAACGCTTTGGTAACGGGCAAGGTTGCGCAGGCCTATCTGTTCTGCGGACCACGCGGAGTGGGCAAAACTACCTGTGCCCGCATTCTGGCCATGGCCGTCAACTGCGAGCGGCCGGAAGCCGGCGGGGAGCCCTGCAATCAATGTGCCTCCTGTGTGGCATTTGTCGGCAATACATCCATGAACATTTTTGAGCTGGATGCCGCCAGCAACAATTCCGTAGATGACATCCGAGCGCTAATTGAGCAGGTGCGGTACGTGCCCCAATATGGAAAGAAAAAAATTTACATTATTGATGAAGTGCATATGTTATCGCAGCAGGCCTTTAACGCTTTTCTGAAAACATTGGAAGAACCGCCGGCCCATGCCATTTTTATTCTGGCCACCACGGAAAAACACCGGATTCTGCCCACTATTTTAAGCCGGTGTCAGATTTTTGATTTTCACCGGATAACGGTTTCCGATATGGTGGCGCAACTGTCGGAAATTGCGCAAACCGAACACATTGAAGCCGACGCTGATGCACTGCACCTTATTGCACAAAAGGCCGACGGGGCCATGCGCGATGCCTTGTCCATGTTTGACCGCTTGAGCGTTTTTGGCGGCGGCAAATTGCGGTATGCCGATGTAGCGGAAGTGCTCAACGTCCTCGATTACGATTACTACTTCCAGCTTACGGATTTGTTTTTGAGCGGCGATTCGGCAGCAGCCCTGAAGGTGGTTCATCAGATCTTGCAGGGAGGGTTTGAACCTGCTTATTTTCTTCAGGGGCTGGCCGAACATTTTCGTGAACTGCTGGTGGCCCGCGATGCAGAAACACATCACCTGCTGCAGTTCAGCCCTGCGGTTCAGCAGCGCTACATCCGTCAGGCCGCCTTGGTTCCGATGCCCTTTTTGCTGTCGGCGCTCAGCCTGACGGCTGAAGCCGAATATCAGTTGCGCGACAGCCGCAACAAGCGCCTGCAGGCTGAATTGCTGGTGCTGCGGTTGTGCTTTTTGCCGGCCGTAACGGAAGCGCCTGCTAGCGGTAACCGGGCATCGGTTGCCGAAAAAAAAAATGACCTGAGCGAAGCGGCTTCGGAGCAACCTTCTGCAGCCCCCATAGCCACTACGTCGCAACCGGCTGACGCCACCACAGCAACGGCAAGCCGGCTGCCCATCCCTACGCTGGACATGCTTCGAAAGCAGGCGGAAAACCAGCAAGCTCCCATAGATAACCTGGTGACTGCTGCGGAAACTGAACCAATAGATCCGGCGGCCTTCGATGCCATTCGCAAGCTGATGCTGGTGCATCTGCACGATCAGCTATCACCTGGAGTGCTGAAGTTTCTTGATGCTTTTCCCCCTCAGGTAGTTAACGGCCATGTGATTCGCTTTCGGATGGCAAACGACATTCAGGCACAGGCCATCCGATCGGAACTAGAGCCAATCCGTAAATTCTTTTGCGATCAGTTGGGAAGAAAAAACATAGAGATGCGGGTGGAAGTAGAGCAGGAGCCGACAACCGTTTCGGGAAAGAAAACTCCATTCACCCCTCAGGAAAAATTTGCGGCTTTAGCCGAAAAGTATCCACTGCTGCGCCGCCTGAAGGATGAACTGCAACTGGAACTGGATTATTGAGAGGCCTGTGTTGCGCTGTGTATTTTTACCCGGCAATTGAATGAATATGGCTGAAGTGGTGCGCATGCCCAAGATGAGCGATACGATGACGGAAGGCGTAATCGTAGCCTGGCATAAACAGGTGGGCGATACGGTAAAGCCCGGCGAGGTGCTGGCTGAGATTGAAACCGACAAAGCCGTCATGGAATTTGAAAGTTTTCAGCAGGGCACCCTGCTTCACATTGGCGCCCAAAAAGGTGAAACCGTAAAGGTGGATGCCGTCATCGCCATTCTTGGCAAGCCGGGTGAGGACATTCAGCCGTTGCTCAGCGGACTCAGTGGCGCTGCTTCGGCCCAGCAGGAGAAAAAATCGGAAACTCCGGCAGCGCCATCCGTTTCGGTGGCGCCTAGCAACGGCGAGCGTCCGGCGCCAACGGAGTTACCGGCAGAAAAGGCAACTGCCGAAACACCGGTTGTCTCAGGAAGAGTCAAGGCTTCACCGCTGGCCAGGCGACTGGCAGCAGAAGCCGGAGTACCCCTTACGGCCCTCCGGGGCACCGGTGACGACGGCCGCATCATCAAACGCGACGTGGAGCACTACATCTCCACCCAACCAGTAACTCCGGTTGCCGCTTCAGGTGGTGAGTCGTTCCGCGACGTACCCATCAGTCAGATGCGCAAAACCATTGCGCGCCGCCTGGGCGAAAGCATGTTCACGGCACCGCATTTCTACCTCACTTCCGAAATTGAAATGGACCGCTGCCTGGCCGACCGGGAGGAACTGTTGCGAATCAACCCTGACATAAAAATTTCCATCAACGACATCATCGTTAAAGCCGTGGCTATGGCGCTCACGCGGCATCCGGCAGTGAATTCCAGTTGGATAGCCGATGCCGGCGGCCAGACCGTCATCCGTTACTACGACCATGTGCATATTGGTGTAGCCGTAGCGGTGGACGACGGATTGCTGGTGCCTGTGGTACGCCACGCCGACCGCAAGGGACTGGCTCAAATCAGTAAAGAAATCCGCGAGCTTTCAGCCAGGGCCAGGGAGAAAAAGCTCCAACCCGATGAAATGGCGGGCAACACCTTTACCGTCAGCAACCTCGGCATGCTGGACATAGACGAGTTCACAGCCATCATTAACCCACCGGATTCCTGCATTCTGGCTGTAGGCAAGGTCAAGCAAGTTCCCGTAGTGGCTGACCAGCAGGTTCGGGTGGCATCGGTGATGAAGGTTACGCTTTCCTGCGATCACCGCGTGGTGGATGGTGCTACAGGGGCCCGATTTCTGCAGACGGTAAAATCCTTCCTGCAGCATCCGTTGAGCATGCTGTTCTGAATGCTGTTGTCCTGCCGTAACTTCAGTTATCGCTGATGCTTACTTCACGCACGCAGGCTATGGGAAGGTTGATGCCACCTTTCAGGATCAGGTAGGTATCGGTCACTTCCCAGATATGCGCACACACCTGTTTCGGCCCGCTAAGGGTTTCAAAACAGATGATGGCCTTACTGTAAAACATACGGTTGCGACGTGCCGCCTGTTGCAATTGCTGAATGCGTTTTCGCCTCAAAGCCTGATCGGCAAAAACATCTTCCTTACACAGCAGCTCTTGCGGAATCTGATCGGCAGAAATGACAGGAATCATACAACTGGGGGTTAAATAAACTGGTGTTTTCAAGGCGTATTACGAAATCGTTTCGGGCGGTGTTTCAAAGGTGGATAGTTTTGGCAGTTCTTCAAAAAGGCTAAGCAGGTTAAGGTGTGATCGTAACCAAACAAGTAGCGCATGGCGAGCCTGGTGGAAAAAATGTTAACAAATGGCTTACCGTGGTCATCGGCGTCTCTGCCAGGCGTCAGCGCTTTGCCAATCTGGCCGTTCAACACTTGGTGGCTGCAGGGTATCCGGTAGTTGCGCTGGGTAACAGAGCGGGATGGGTGGATGCTGTTCCTATCGTAACGGGCATGCCGGCGTTGAGCGGCGTACACACCGTAACCCTTTACCTCAATGCCGAACGGCAAAAAGCATATTATGCCTACCTGCTGCGGTTACGCCCCATGCGGGTCATCTTTAATCCGGGGACAGAAAACGAAGAATTGGCCGCCTTGATGCAGCAAGTCGGAACAGAGGTTGTGGAGGCGTGCACGTTGACGCTGCTCGCTTCAGGCCGCTATGGGCCGCCTACAGATTAAAGCGCTCCAGTTCGGAAAAGAAGAATGCAGCTTCGCGCTCGGCATTAGCCTCTGAGTCGCTGCCATGAACGGCATTGCGTTCTACCGACTGGCCAAAAAGTTTGCGGATGGTGCCTTCAGCGGCCTGGGCAGGGTTGGTGGCGCCGATCAGCTCACGGAAGCGTTCCACAGCATTTTCCCCTGACACGACAGCAGCCACCACAGGGCCTGACGTCATGAAGCGCACCAGATCGCTGTAAAACGGTCGTTCACGATGCACGGCATAAAACTGGCCGGCCTGTTGCTCACTGAGGTGCACCATTTTCATGGCTGTAATGCGAAAACCCGCTTGGCAAATGTGCTGAAGGATCTTGCCGGTGTGGCCTGCTGCTACGGCATCGGGTTTGATGAGGGTGAGGGTAAAGGAGGATGGCATAGCGGTTTGATTTCGGTTTGATTGTTTCGGGCGGCTGCAAATGTAGGCGGCATCACGGCAGCAAACATGCCGGCACTAACTTTGTTGCCGATGCAGGCTATTGAAGCAGTCAGAGGGCTGCTGCATTCCGTTCAACGAATTGTCATTACCACTCATCAGCGACCTGACGGTGATGCTTTGGGCTCCTCGCTGGCTATCTATCATTTTCTTACATCCCTCGGTCATCGTTGCGTGGTCATTTCGCCGACGCCTTTTCCCGAATACCTGAGCTGGCTGCCGGCCTGTGAGCAGGTGCTGGTAGAACCGGAACAGCCGGAAACAGCCGGCCGTTTGGTGGACGAGGCCACCTTGTTTTTCTGTATGGATTTTAATCAGCTTTACCGTAACGGCGACCTGGGCCTGCGTATTGCCCGGTCGGCGGCACCGAAAGTGCTTATTGACCATCACCTGAACCCGGAAGACGTCTTCTCGTTTTCTTTTACCGATGCCACGGCTTCTTCCACCTGCGAGATGGTTTACCGCTTCATAGATGCTTTGGGCGAGCGGCAGCGTATAGACCACAACGTGGCAACCTGTCTTTATGCCGGCCTGCTGACCGACACCGATCGGTTCCGAATACCTACGACTACACCTGCCGTGCATCGCATGGCTGCGGATTTGCTGGAAAGGGGTGTTGACCATACGGTCGTGTACAGCCGGTTATACGAAAACTTCAGCCGCCGGCGTATGAATTTGTTTCGCTTCAGTCTGGAGCACCGCATGCTGTTGCCCGAACATCTGCCGGTAGGTATCATCGCCCTGGAGCCGGAGGACATGCTTCGTTTTCAGGTGCAGCCCGGTGATACCGAAGGACTGGTGAACTATCCCTTGCTGATAACCGATATCGTGGTGTCGGTGCTGGTTACTCCCAATGGTACAGGTTCCAGGTTATCCATGCGCTCTAAGGGCAATTTTTCTGTTGAAAAAATCTGCAGGGAACATTTCGGCGGTGGCGGGCATTTTAATGCAGCCGGCGGTAACTCACTGCTGCCCGTACGGCAAACCGTTGAACAATTAGTGGCTATCTTCGCCGGCCTCAATCTAGCGCAATACCAACCATGAAACGGCTGCTGTTCCTGGGTGGGATCCTTGTGCTGGCAGCCTGCCAGTCCGAGGAGGGCCTGCAGAAAACGCAGAACGGTCTTCGTTACGTGATTTTACACGATGCAGGCAATCCCAAGGCCCAGCCCGGCGATTACGTTACGTACAACGTTCAGTGGCGCAATGCCGCCGATTCGCTGTTGTTTGACAGTCGCATCAGCGGCCAGCCCCTGATCAGTCTGGTGGCACGGCCGATTTATCCGGGAGATCCCTGGGAGGTATTTACCCTGCTTGGCGTAGGCGACAGCGCCAAGTGTCAGGTGGAAGCACAAACCATTTACCGCACCCACCTGCCCCCCAACATGAAACCCAACGACAAGATGTGGCTGCATGTGGAAGTTCTGGATCTGATGCCGGCCAGCCGCTACGACAGCCTCCGGCAGGCCCGTGCCAATGAACAACTGGCGCAGGAAGAGCAGCGGCTGGTGGAATACATGAAGAAAAACAATATCAATGCGAAGCGCACCGAAAGCGGCCTGTATGTGGCCATGGAGCGGGAAGGTAGCGGCCCTGTTGCCGCCAGCGGAAACAGCGTACGGGTGCACTACACCGGTAAACTGCTGGACGGAACCGTATTTGACTCCAGCCGCAATCCGGGACGCGATCCGTTTGAGTTCCGCATTGGCTCCGGCCAGGTGATTGCCGGTTGGGATGAGGGATTAACACATTTCCGCAAGGGCGGCAAAGGACTGTTGCTCATTCCTTCCCGTCTGGCTTACGGCGAAAGGGGCTCCGGTGGCGTAATCGGGCCTAATGAGCCGCTTGTTTTTGAAATTGAATGTCTGGACATCATACGCTAAAACGTGTCACGGTTTGTAGTGCTTTTGTCGGCTGTTCTGTTGGCTGCCCAGGCCCAGGCGCAGCAGGCGCCTGACGGTTTTATCCGTACGCCGCGCGGTCTGTTTGTGAAAATGGTGGTAGATGGGGGAAAAGCCAAGGCCCGCCAGAGCGACATCATGAAGCTGAATGCCGTTTACAGCACCATGAAGGATTCCGTGCTGTTTTCCACTTACGATTCCCAGATCGGTCCGCTGCAGCTTACCGTGGAACCGCCTACCTATCCGGGCGATCCCATGGAAGTATTTGCCCTGCTGGGCCCCGGCGACAGCGCCGTTATCCTGCTGCCCACCGATTCCGTGTTTAAAAGCCAGAACGAATGGCCGCCCTTTGCCCGGAGCGGTGAATTCATTAAAGTAAAAGTTAAAGTGATCGACGTTACCTCCAAGGAAGAATTTGAACGCCGTCGGGCCGAAGAGGCAGCCCGCAGGTTGGAATCCGAGAGCCTGCAGATAGAAGATTACCTCAAACGCAATAACCTGACCGCCAACCGCACGGCGTCAGGCCTTTATTATCTCATTCAGGAGCAGGGCAGCGGGCCGAAGGCTTTAGCCGGAAAAAAGGTTACCGTTCATTACACCGGCCGGCTGCTGGACGGACGCGTTTTTGATTCCTCCAGACAGCCCGGTCGCGAACCGTTCACCTTTCAACTGGGTGCCCGGCAGGTAATCAAAGGTTGGGATGAAGGCATTGCGCTGTTTCATGCCGGAGGCAAAGGCACGTTGATTATTCCTTCAGTGCTGGGCTATGGCGAACGTGGCGCCGGCACCATTCCGCCCAACAGCATCCTCATCTTTGATGTGGAGGTGCTGGAGGTGAAGTAGCTTTCTATCGTTTGCGTCTTGTTGTCGATGGCAGTGAGCAGCCTCGCAGAGGCCCTAACGAATCATATTTTGTCATTCAGGTTGCAGGCTTTTGGCCTCTTTTGCCTGGCCAAGATGTTGCCGCATACGGCTTGTGTGCCATGCTTTTTTACAAACCTCTGACTCCAGACTTAGGCTTCTGTAAAGACGCCAGAAAAGTGCATGCTGTGTTCATGCATTGGCGTGGAACAGTATGGAGGTGCAAAAATTTTTAATCCGCTTTGTTAATTGTCGCCAATCGGGGCGTTTTTCTAAAGCATTGATTTTAAGAAGATAAAGAGTTAGCAGAGTTAATTATTTTGAAGTTGCTTTGTCAATTTTCAGTAAATTGGATCGGGATGACGGAGCCGAAATTCATTCATCAGCCTTTGAGGCTGGTTGAGCCAGCGTTCAACTCGGAGGTAACTGATCGCATCATTGAGCTGGATTATTTGCGAAGGAAGCCACTTAAGGGCACCACCCATCCCATGGTGTTTTTTCAGCTAAAGCATATTTTTCATACGCTTGAAAGCATTGGTTCTGCAAGAATAGAAGGTAATAACACCACACTTGCGGAATATATTGAAACCAAACTATCAGGGAATAAAACTGTTCCTCAAAGCATTAGAGAACTTCAGAATGTAGAAAAGGCAATGGATTTTGTTGAATCCACTATAATGGGAAGTGCCATAGACAGGGCTTTTATTAGTGAGTTGCACAAATTGGTGGTTGATGGTTTAAGACCGCCGCCGGATGGCGAAGGCGACCGAACCCCAGGGGAGTTTAGAAGAATGAATTTGAACATTCGTGGGTCTAATCACATTCCGCCCGACTGGATCAGGGTGCCTGATTATATGGAAGAATTTTTTGGTTTCATCAACAGAATAGATCCCTCTAAATATGATTTGCTTAAGGCAGCCATTGCACATCATCGCTTTGTCTGGATTCATCCTTTTGCAAATGGAAACGGCAGAACTGTTCGCCTGCTTACCTATGCAATGTTGGTTAAAGCCGGCTTCCATGTTCATAAGGGAAGAATAATTAATCCCACCGCCGTGTTTTGCGGAAACAGAAATGATTACTACACCTTTCTCGCAGAAGCAGACAAAGGGACCGATGAAGGTATTCTGAAGTGGGTGGAATATGTTCTGAGCGGGCTAAAAGTGGAATTGGAAAAAATTGATAAGCTATTGGATTATAGTTATCTCAAAAAGGAAATTCTGTTGCCGGCAATCACCCATGCACTTGAGCGGAAATACATAACACACGTTGAAGCGAATATGCTCAGAAAAACCATTGAAAAGCAGGTAATAAAAGCTGCCGACTTCAAAGAATTTTTTCAGGGAAAGACAAACGCGGAAGTTTCCCGCCAGATAAGGAAGCTTTTAGACAAAAAAATGCTCATAAGGGAACAAGACAGCAAACGGAAATATGTACTTGGCTTTTATCATAGTTATTTGCTGAGAAGCATTTTCGCAATTCTTGACCAGAAGAAGTTCTTGCCAATCCGTGATGCCGTTTAGGTCAATTCGCCGTATTCTCCGAAATAAACTGAAGGCGAATAACTGCCTGGGAGTTCTAACCTATCACAGCGCCGGCACCATTCCGCCCAACAGCATCCTCATCTTGGATGTGGAGGTGCTGGAGGTGAAGTAGGGCGGAGGTTATCAATCCTTTTTTAATAGCAGATGAAGCCGGTCTGACTCCAGAACCGGATTGTATTCCTTTTTGTGAATCTTGCGACTGCTTAGTTGAATGTTACTTACGAGGAAAAACTCCTGCAAGCATGGCTACTCCTTCACCAACTTGTGCGCCGTGCTGCGGCTGCCGGTCTGGATTTCCACAAAGTATATGCCTGCCGGTAGGTTGCTTACGTCCAGGGTGATGCTGGTATGGGGAGCAGTATCCAGCCATTGTAGCATACGTCC
>JANWXQ010000099.1 GCA_025057275.1 Chitinophagales bacterium | reverse complement strand
GGGAATTTTTGCTGCCGCTCAACACGCTTGAATGGCCTGCCGGCACTTATTTGGCTACAGTGCAACAAGGGAGCCATGCCCTACAGCATACGTTTCAGGTTCCTTAGCGTGCTATGCCGGCTGGTTGAGGTCGGGCTGCCTTTTTGGGAAGATCTTGTTGTGGGCGAAACCAGAAATTGTTTTCTAAAAGCACAGCTTCGAGCAAACAGCTCTGAACAACACCACGGCAACAACGGTGGGCATCAATACCCCTCCTTGACAGTTAGGTGGTCATCCGCTAATTTGATGGCTTGGCAGTTTTGCGCTAATTTGCAGCCGGTTACACACTCATTTTTTTTCTGATGAAAAAATCCGTAATAGCAGCAGCCCTTTGCCTGTGGATGGTACAAACCGAAATCAGTTTGGCCCAATGCAGCCTGGGTACGCCTACGGGATTCTCAGCTGAGCCCTCCAGTTGCTCCATCACCTATTCGTGGAATGCCGTTGTCGGGGCCAGCGGATACGAACTCCGCTACAAATTGTCCAGTGCTTCTTCCTGGACAGTTATTGACTTGGGCAATGTGACCAGCTACGTATTGGGCGGATTACCATCCAACACCAGCTATAAAGCCAAATTGGCCGCACGCTGCAGCAACGGAAGCAGCGGAACTTCCACGCCCTCGCTAAACTCCACCACTTCGTCTTGCTCCAAGCCCCAGCAGGTCAGCGTACAAAACATTACCAGCAGTTCGGCTACCGTTTCTTGGCTGGCGCCTTGCGGCGAAAACAGCTTTAAGCTCAAATGGCGAAAAAGCGGAACTTCTTCTTGGAGCACCGTCAACAACATCAGCGCAACCTCGCATACGTTAACCGGTCTGCAACCGCAAACCCCGTATCAGGTCAAGGTGCAGAGCAAATGCGGCTCGGGAAACAACTCTTCGTTTTCCAAAGTAGCCAACTTCACCACGCTGGCTGCAGCACCCAACGTGAAAGGAAAAAATGTGCTGCTTATCATCATTGACGATGCCCGTTACGATACTTATGACGTAACCGGCGGGCCTACTTTCTTTCCAACACCCAACATCTCCCGTATCGCCAACGAAGGCGCCAACTTCAGACTCAGCTTTCCCGTGTTAAGCATGTGTGCGCCCAGCCGGGCCAGCATCGTTACCGGCGTTTATCCCCATGTTCACGGGGTGACGGACAATCCGCAGAACAACATCCCGGACACGATCACGCTGACTACCCTGCCTCAGATTTTGAAAAGCTACGGTTACTACAACGGGCTGATCGGCAAATGGCACATCAGTGAAACTCCCCAACCGGGTTACGACTACTGGCTGCAATGCGATAAGAAAGATTACTTCAACGCCAAGTGGAACTACAATGGGGTGTACAAAAAACTGGCCCCGCATCAAACCGACATTACCACCGACAGCGCCATTCGCTTTATTCAGCGGCGTCCCAAAGACAAACCCTTTTTCCTCTGGCTGGGCTATCGCGTGCCCCATACCCCCTACGTGCCCCGTAGCGCGGATGATGGCCTGTTTGATGGGTACGATATGCCCATTCCTTCCAACTATTCCAAATACACGACGAATTATCCTGAATTTCTTTATACGTGCCATTCAGCCCCCGATACTCCCAAGCTGGTAGACAACTACCGCGGTTACTTTGAGCTGCTGCAGGGACTGGAAACCCGCATCGGCGACCTTTGGAATACGCTCCAGGCTGAAGGCATCATGGACAGTACCCTCATCATTTTCACCAGCGATAATGGCTATCTTATGGGCGAACATGATCTATTGGAAAAACGACTGGCATATGAAGAATCCATCAAAGTGCCCTTGTTTATCCGGTATCCGCCATTGATCAATGCCGGTAAAGTGATCAAAAAAGATCTGGCCCTTAACATTGATATAGCTCCCACCATCCTGGATTTTGCCGGCATACCGCAGACCTACGGTATGCAGGGCATATCGCTGCTGGATCTGATGGATGGCACAGTAGACCGCACCGAAATGATGTATCAGTTTTTCAATAAGGAGTGCGTGCCCGACATCCGTGCCGTGCGCACCCTCAACGCCAAATACATCATGTACAACTGCACGCAAACCACGGAAGAGTTTTTTGATTTGAACAACGACAAAAAGGAAAACACCAACCAGATCAATAATCCCCTTTACGCCGACAGCGTGCAGGTTTACCGTAACAAATTAGCGTTCTGGCGTGCCTATTACGGGGATAACAGCCTCAACCCAGCCATGACGTGCAGCCTGAGCAACGTGCAACGTCTCAGCCAGGAGGCAAACCAGTCCCTCATGCTGCTCAGCGTTTTCCCCAATCCGGGCAGCGGCGAGCAACGCATTCATTGTATAACCGGAAAGGAAGGCAACCTCATTCTGCGTATTCTCAACACAACGGGGCAGGTGATGATGCACCAGGTGGTTGAAGGGCGAAGGGAATTTCTGCTGCCGCTGGACACCCGCGGCTGGCCGGCCGGCGCTTACATCGTTTCCGTACAGCAGGGCGGGCATCTGGTGCAGGAAACGCTCATCGTGCACTGAGCAGCCTGCAGCGGCACTAAAACTTGACCACTTTGCGCTGAAACACCGGCGTGTGGTTGACAAAAATCTGAATGCCTAAACCGGCGGTTATCCGCAATTCATCCAGTCGGTACGGTTCGGATCCTTCCAAATAGTAGTTGCCCCGCAAATAGGAAGCATTGACGAACACATGCGCATTGTTCAGCAGATAATACGTGGTTTCCGCACCCAAACGTACAATCGGTTCGGCGCGGGTGCGCTGCAGCGATCCCGGCACCTCCAGAAAACAAAAGGCCACGCCCGGCTGAAGCAACAGCGAAAGATCCAGCCTGCCATGCGGAAAATGAAATTCGCCGCCGGCCAGTAAGCTGCTGTTCCGGTCCAACTGCCCGCGGAAATTGGGATCAGGAATAAACAGGAAGTAGTCAGCCCGCACGGCAATCTGGTTTTCCATGCAATAGGCGAAGGCGCCGTTCAGGTACATGGATTGAACCGGCTCGAACACATGTATGCCACCAGTGAAGCCCACGCTCAATTCCATCAGCCGCTTATTCACAAACGGGCGTGGCCGGAAATTCTGGCCGTCGGCCTGTTGCATCAGCATAGCCAGAGTTAAAACAATCAGCGGAATTTTAATGTTTTCCATAAATCGGTTATTTTATAATTCATGCTGAGGGTAACCAGCAGATGGCCGTCGCCCGTGCGGCCGCTTCGGGGCACCTGCGCTAAAATGCTTTCCTCGGTTTGCAGTATGGCCTGATGGCTCAGATGATGCTGGTAGGCAGCAGACACGGTCAGGTCGCTGCGCCAGGTCAGGTTGATGTGAAAGCCGATACCTCCCTGCAGGGCGGTGGTCCAGCTGCTGGTTCGGTGGCGGGCGGTAAGCCGGTTATGCAGGGTCAGGGCATCGGCGGCTATGCCGGTGAGCACAAAGGGGGCCACCCGTTGCAGACGCCGCTGAAAATAAAGCAACGTGTTGAGCCCCAGATGGACATCGGTGCGGTAAGCAGCATCGCTGAAGCCTCCCCGCAGCCATTCGGCATACCATTCGGTGTTGAGCCGCTGCAGCACCATCAGGCGGGCCTGCACCCCGCCTCCTTCACTTACCCGCAGCGCCGAGTCGCTGATGCTCAGCCCTGCTGCGGTGCGAATGCCAACCCCAAACACCCCCGGATCAGTAAACTTGATGCGCAAAGGCTTCTGCGCCTGAGCCGGCAGGCCCAGCAACAGGCAAACGAGCAGAGCGGCTACTGTTTTCAATTTGTTCTAAATGTAAGTCAAGCCTGCCAGGCCACGGGAAAGGGTCATCCGGCCATTTCCTGCATCAGGTGGTGGATTTGCACCAGCCCTCACCGATTTTATGCTTGAACGAATTAAAACATAAAAAGTTTTCTTCTTAAAGCTTGACTTCCTGTTGAATTTTATGTTATTCCGGTCGTTTTTGGCCCAGTCTTTTCCAGTTGCGCAGCAGCACAGCCAGATCCTGGCCTACGTTATAATCTTTGGCGTACAGAAAATTCAACCGGTGGATGGCCTGTTCATCCAGTTGAGCTGCCCGGGGCAAGACGTCCAACGTAGTGAAGATTCCGGGCTTGATGCGCGGTAAATGCGCATAGGCAGAAGGCATGCCGCCGTAACCCACCCAGGTGCGCTGGCCGCGAAGGACCAGCACAAGGTGGGTCAGGAGTTGTCTGGGGCTTCCGGTCAGCAGGGCCATGAGCGGAAAAAGCAGCAACAGCAGAACGGATACGGTAAGATCGAGCAGACGCTTACTTCTGCGGGCCGAATTGCTGTCAATGCCCAGCCTGATGTCAATGGCATACAGTTCCCCGCGGCGTGTGCTGCTGTTGGAACCGATAACGGTCAGGGAATCCTGCGGCACGATTTTGTATTCCAGCGAAGGTCCCAGTCGCGTCATCCATTCCATAATGGCCTGAGTACTGATGTCTTTGCCGCAAAAAATGATTTCATCGGCGCGAAATACGGCTACGATATCGGCCAGCTGGCTGATACTGCCCAGATGACGCGGCGAAAAGGAGCTGCCGTTATGCGGCGACACATAGCCGATCAGGTTGTGCGGCACGCGGGCCAGATGCAGTAAGGCGGCCACGCGGTCAGCTTCTTCCCCCTCGCCGACAATGAGTGTTTTTTTCTCCGGCGCTTCACCAACGCGCAGGTTGCCGTAATGCAACAGGTGAAGCAGCATGCGCAGCAGCAGGGTGCTGAAGGCTGCCCAGGCAAAGCCCAGGAGAATCTGTGCACGGGAGTAACGAAGCGTTTCGGGCAGAAAAGCATAGATGGCGGCAATGGCCAGCGTGCCCCAGAACAAACCACGCGCCACCAGCAGGGGCGAAGCACTGCGGCCGTAACCGCCGCTCAATGCAATACCTCCAATCCAGAACAGCACATAAACCGGCATGACGATGTACAAATACTCATCCGGGTAACGCAAATTCTCGGCAGCCTTTACATGGGTTTCCCAGTATGTTTTGATCACCAGCATGCCGCCATAGATGATGGCTGCGTCGGCCACAGGGAGAGCCAGCCGTCGCAGCAACCGCGAGCAGATAGAAAGGGCAGCCCGCAGATAGATGGCCATGCGCAGCAGGAACACATAAGCGGCCGAGCTGTGTCCAAAATGCTTGTTGGCAAAAACAATCATGGCCTGATAGAACATGCGCACATAATTGAGCGAGCCGCGGCGTGTGCTTTCGCCTTTGTAGTGAATGATGCGGGCAGTAGGCAGATAGTAGTTTTTGTAGCCGGCCTGTTGCAGGCGGTACGACAGGTCGATGTCTTCGCCGTACATGAAAAAGGCTTCATCCAGCGGACCGGCCTTATCCAATGCGGCCCGACGCATAAAAAGGAATGCACCACTAAGTACATCCACTTCATGGATCTGATCAGCAGAAAGATGCCCGAGATAGTACCGGTTGAACAGGCGGGAGTAAGGAAAGAGGCGCGACAGGCCTGTCAGTTTGCAGAAGGCCACGAACGGGGTGGGAAAACCTCTTTTGGATTCGGGAAGAAAATTGCCTTTGCCATCCAGCATTTTGACGCCCACGGCGCCCGCTTCCGGATGTTCGTCCATGAAGGATATACATTTCTCTAATGTATCTTCTTCCAGAACGGTGTCGGGATTGAGCAGCAGCACGTATTCGCCACGCGCAATTTGCAGGGCTTGGTTGTTGGCGCGGGCAAAGCCCACGTTGCGTTCGTTGACCAGCAGCCTGACCTGCGGAAAGCGTTCGCGCAGCATCTGCACGCTGCCATCCACCGAATGGTTATCCACGACAATGATTTCGGCCGGCAGCTGGTGCAGGGCTTTTTGTACGGAACGCAGGGATTGTTCCAGAAATACGCGGACGTTGTAATTGACGATGATCACCGACAGGCGCAAGCCGGTTTCTGCCGGCCTGTTTCCATCGCCGGCCAGGACAACTGCCGGCGCGGATACGGAAGAGCGGACCGGGGCCTCCATGGGGTTTACCTGTTTAGGGTTCCTGCTGAGGCTGATACGGCAAGCGGCCGGCAATGCTTCGGGCCAGCGT
>JANWXQ010000076.1 GCA_025057275.1 Chitinophagales bacterium | reverse complement strand
ATAGTCTTTGACCAACAAAACTACTAGTAACATTACTAACAGGTCTATTATAGCTAATCCGAACTTATCCCAAAAGCGCCGTAATAAAGCCAAAAAAGCCCGCCCATACACAGCAGTTTTGATAAATGTTCTAAAAAGCTTGGAATATTGATTATCAAAGTGCTTTTTGGCAAAAATGAGCATGGCATCATAAAATACCACTACATAGTTAACACTACTTTTTTTGGTACTCTCGCCTTTATAGTGTAGAATTTGCGTTTCTGATAGATAGTAGTTTTTGTATCCTGCTAAGGTAATGCGATAGGAAAGGTCGATGTCTTCGCCGTACATAAAAAAGGCTTCATCCAGCGGGCCGGCTTTATCCAATGCGGCCCGGCGAATAAAAAGGAATGCACCACTAAGCACATCCACTTCATGGATCTGATCAGCAGAAAGATGCCCGAGATAGTACCGGTTGAACAGGCGGGAGGAAGGAAAAAGGCGCGACAGGCCTGTCAGTTTGCAAAAGGCCACGAATGGGGTGGGAAAGCCTCTTTTGGATTCAGGAAGAAAATTGCCTTTGCCATCCAGCATTTTGACGCCCACGGCACCGGCTTCCGGATGTTCGTCCATGAAGGATATACATTTCTCTAATGTATCTTCTTCCAGAACGGTGTCGGGATTGAGCAGCAGCACGTATTCGCCACGCGCAATTTGCAGGGCCTGATTGTTGGCGCGGGCGAAACCCACGTTGTGTTCGTTGACCAGCAGCCTGACCTGCGGAAAGCGTTCACGCAGCATCAGCACGCTGCCATCTACCGAATGGTTATCCACGACTATGATTTCGGCCGGCAGCTGGTGCAGGGCTTTTTGTACGGAACGCAGGGATTGTTCCAGAAACACGCGGACGTTGTAATTGACGATGATCACCGACAGGCGCAAGCCGGTTTCTGCCGGCCTGTTTCCATCGCCGGCCAGGACAACTGCCGGCGTTGATACGGAAGAGCGGACCGGGGCCTCCATAGAGTTTACTTGCTTAAGGTTCCTGCTGAGGCTGATACGGCAAGCGGCCGGCAATACTGCGGGCCAGCGTTACATCGTCGGTGTATTCCAGCTCGGAGCCAATGGCAATGCCCCGGGCAATGGTGGTAATCTTTACGGGCAGGCCTTCCAGCCTTCGGCTCAGATAAAAAACGGTAGTGTCGCCCTCAAGTGTCGGATTGAGGGCCATAATCACTTCGCGAATCGCTCCCGAAGCACAGCGCACCAGCAGCGACTCCACGTTCAGGTCGTCAGGACCAATGCCATCCAACGGGCTGATGACGCCGCCCAGCACGTGGTAGGTGCCTGTGTATTGCTGAGTAAACTCAATTGCCATGACGTCGCGAATGGTTTCCACCACACAGATTAACGACGCATCGCGAGCGCGATTTTGACAGATGCCACACAAATCTGTGTCGGCCAGGTTATGGCAGCGGCTGCAAAAACGTGCTTCTTTACGCAAACGGGCCAGGGCTCCGGTGAGTTGCTCGGTTGCCTCGGCGGGCTGACGCAACAGATGCAGCGCCAGGCGTAAGGCCGTTTTTCTTCCGATGCCGGGCAGGCGGTATAGCGCATCCACGGCATCCTGCAACAGTTGAGATGTGATGGTCAAGCCAAACGGGTCAAATGATCGCTAAGAAACCAAAATTAACGGCATTGTAAAGATTTGTTCCTTGTGGGTCTGATGAAGATTTTTTTGCCTAAACTTGCGTAAACAAAAACCTGAAAAAATCAGTTATGAACAAAACCTTACTGCTAACCTTTTTTGCCTGCGGATGGTTGGCCGCTCATGCCCAATGGATAGAGCAGGCCTCCGGTTTTGCTGCTACCTCCAGGGGCATCAATCAGATTGTGATCATCGACAAGACGACAGCATGGGCCACTGCCTACAACGGCGTCAACACCAACCAAACGGTTCGCGATTTTACTGTGACCACCAACGGAGGTACCACCTGGAAGGCCGGCAAGGTAACCGGGCCGCCCAACAACAACAATTGGTCTTGTTTGTCAGCGGTCAGCAGCAGTAAGGCCTGGGGTGTGTTTTACAAAAACGGCGGAAACTTTCTGGGCGGCGGCCTGTGGCATACCAGCAATGGCGGCCAAACCTGGACCCAGCAGCAGGCCTACGGCAGTTCCTCCTTCCCCAATGTCATCTACATGTGGGATGAAAACAATGGCTTCACCCAGGGAGATGC
>JANWXQ010000049.1 GCA_025057275.1 Chitinophagales bacterium | reverse complement strand
AACTTCGTGGTCTGACCCGTGTAATTGCCGTCCTTCTTCCACTGATAAGTGTAGGCCGTGCCGTTGGCCTTCAGCGTAATGCTGCCGCCGGCAGCGCACAGATCGTTGGTGCCCGTCACGTTGGTGATGTTGGCCGGCGGTGCCGGAATCCGGCTGATGCTCACCAGATTGGAAATGGTGGTGCAAATGCCGTTGCTCACGGCTACATAGAACGTACCCTTCTTCGTAGTGGTGTAGCTGGCGCTGGTAGCTCCGCTTTGTGCCGTCAGACCGCGATACCATTGATAGGTTATCGTGCCCGGCCCGGATGCAACAGCCGACAAGGTAACCGGCACACCGCCGCAAACGCTCATCGGGCCTGCCGGCGACACCGTGGCCGTTACGTCGTTTTCATCCACCTGACCGTTGCAGTTATCGTCAATGCCGTTGTAGCACACTTCAGCAACTCCCGGATTGACGCTGGCATTGTTGTCGTTGCAATCGGTATTGTCCGCAACATATCCACTGGGCTGGGCACAGGCAGCTACACTGCTGCCGTTGTCTCCGTAGCCATCCCCGTCTGCATCAGCATACCACACCGACGAGGCATTCACATCTACCTGCGTAAAGTCAAAACCGCTGCAGCCATAGGCGTCAGTGTACAGGTAAATGACGACATGCGTGCCTGGACCCGCTGTGGCAGGATCGAAGTAATAGTTACCCATTCCGTCATCGTAAACGCCTGCTCCCAGATATATGCCTCCGGCCGGCGTGCCGCATGTCAATGCTACAGGGGCATCTACATCACAGAAAGGACCTATGCCGCACATCGTCACAACCGGCAGAGGGTGTACGGTCACATTCTGCGAGCTCGATTGTGAACCTACCGTGCACGTGATCGTATGTGTGCCTACGCCGGCAGAGGCCGGATCGAAGTACCAGTCACCGCCGAAGAAAATTACGCCAGGCCCGCTGAACGTAGCCGTCGGGTTGGCCGGGAACAATTGCACCGGCGAAGCATCAATACACATGTCGGTAGGCAATCCGGTGAACGACGGATCAGCCGGTGCAATGGTGATGACGTAATCTTCCGTTTCGCCGAAAGAATGGTTAGCGCACGGATCGCCGGCCGTAGCAGCGTACATTTCCCGAACACGCAGCCGCGTATTGCCGTTGACCGCACTGAACGGTACGGTAAACGTCGTGCTGGCATTGGTGAGAGCCGGAATGTTAAAGAAGGACGCAATCAGCTCGCCGCTGTCGTAAAAGTCTCCGTCCTGATTGAAGTCAATCCATGCAAACAGGTTATTGCCTGATCCGCTCCAGGTGCCCGGAGCCAACGTAATCGTGTAGTTCAAGCCACCCGTCAGCGTCGTTGTCGTTCCAGCTCCAGGTGCATAAAACGTATAGTAAGGCGCAGAAGACGCTCCCGTGCTATTCGTAATGCCTCCCGCATCGCCTATCAGCTCTACATACGAAATGTAATCACCGGCACCCGTTCCGACTGTGTACGTCGGCGTGCAATAGCAATTTGTCGGCGCCTGCATGCTTACCAAAATCGGAGCGCTATTCGCAACATCATTCGTGTTCGTACACGTTACCACGCATTGATACCATGTTGCTGCACTTTGAGAAATGGTCAACGTTGGATTGGTAGCCCCCAAAATGTTTGTGAACACAATCCCATCTGCCGACGACTGCCACTGAAACGTCAGTCCGCTTTCGCTCGGCGGGTTCTGCAGGCTTAACGTGAAATTCACTCCCGCGCATACCGGATTGGCCGAAGCAAGCGTATTGCCCGGATTGGGCAGGCCGGAGCACGGTGTGGCAGGTACAATAGTTACATAGTAATCTTCGGTTTCTCCGAATCCGGCCGAAGCACAAGGATCACCTACCGTGGCAGCATAAATTTCCCGCACCCGCAGCATGGTCGTTCCCGATGCTGCCAGCACCGGCACAGTGAACGTCACACTGGCAGGGGTCATGGCTGGCTGATTCAGAATGGCCGCTATCTGTTCGCTGGCTTCAAACGTGCCGTTCTGGTTAAAGTCAATCCAGGCAAACAGGTTGTTTCCGCTGCCGGACCATGTGCCTGGTGCCAGCGTCAACGTGTATGACAACGAAGCCGATAGCTGCGTCGTGGTTCCAGGTCCCGGTGGATAGAATGTGTAGTAAGGTGATGGTGCCCCGCCCGTGGCATTCGATATGCTTCCCACATCACCAATCAGCTCAACAAACGATATGTAATCGCCCGCGCCTGTGCCGCTCGTGTACGTCGGTATGCAATAGCATCCCAAAAAGTTGTCCATCGTGATCTGGATTGGCGTCGAAATCGCCACATCTCCCGTATTGGTGCACGTCACCACGCACTGATACCACGTAGCGCTGCTTTGTGTAGTGGTGTAGGTAGGATTGGTCGCCCCGGCTATATCCGTAAAGACAATCCCATCCCCCGACGATTGCCACTGGAATGTCAGCCCCAGTTCCGAAGGCGGATTCTGCAGGCTTAACGTAAAGTTCTCTCCAACACACACCGGATTCTGCGTGCTCAACGTATTGCCCGGGTTCGGCATGCCGCTGCATGACGTGCCCGCAACAACCAGGATACAGTAATCCTCGGTTTCTCCCGATCCCATAATCAGGCATGCATCACCCGGCCCGTTCGGGTTTCCGCTTAACCGGCTGCGTACCCGCATGCGCACATTACCCAGGTAACTGCTCATCGGTACGGTTATCGTAATCGAACCCGAAGTCCCGCTCGTGTAGGGCTGGTACCACTCCGTCGGCGAGAAAATCCCATCGTTGTTCCAGTCAAACCATACTGAGGTAATCGCATTACCGTCAGTGGTAATGGAAAATGTATAGCTTATGCCCGTTGCCAGTGTGGTTGTCGCACTTTGGAAATTATAGTTTCCTGCTCCCTGGCAACCAGGCGTCGTGTTATTTAGCGTGTGCAACGTCACGTTCGTAATGCACGCCGTACCCGCATTCGTTACTGAACAATATGGATTGCACAAACACGGATCGCCCAACGTCACCTGCACGGGGTTACTTATGGCCACATCACCCGTATTGGTGCAGGTAACCACGCACTGATACCACGTAACCGTCGTTTGCGATGTGACGTGGGTAAAGTTGGTAGCCCCTGCTATGTCCGTGAACGTGATACCATCCGATGACGATTGCCACTGGAAGGTCAGGCCTCCTTCACTGGGTGGATTTTGCAGGCTGAGCGTAAAGTTTACGCCCGGGCATGCCGGGTTGCTGCTGGCCAGCGTATTGCCCGGATTGGGCATTCCGCTGCAGCCAACAGGAGCTACCACCTGAATGCAGTAATCTTCGGTTTCTCCCGATCCCATGATCAGGCACGCATCTCCCGGCCCGTTGGGGTTGCCGCTCAGCCGGCTACGTACGCGCATACGCACATTTCCTACGTAACTGCTCACCGGTACTAAGATCGTGATCGATCCCGACGTCCCACTTGTGTAGGGCTGATACCACTCCGAAGGCGAGAAAATCCCATCGTTGTTCCAATCAAACCATACCGACGTAATGGCATTGCCATCGGTGGTGATGGAAAACGTGTAGGCACCTCCGGCAACCAGCGTGGTCGTCGCACTCTGAAAATTATAGTTTCCTGCTCCCTCGCAACCCGGTGTGGTGTTGTTCAGCGTGTTCAGAGTCACATTGGTAATGCAGGCGCTTCCCGCGTTGGTTACCGCACAATACGGATTGCAGAAACACGGATCGGCCAGCGTTACCTGCAACGGCGTGGAGATCGCCGTCTGATTGGTGTTCGTGCACGTCACCACGCATTGATACCACGTAACCACATTCTGCGAAATCGTTAAAGTCGGATTGGTCGCACCTGCAATGTCACTGAACGTCACTCCGTCCAATGACGACTGCCACTGGAACGCTAGCGCACTCTCTGAAGGCGGGTTTTGAAGGCTTAAGGTAAAATTCACATTGGGGCAGGCTGGATTGGCTGAGGCTACCGTATTGCCCGGATTGGGCATGCCAAAGCATCCTACCGGTACGGCTATGGTAATGTCGTAGTCCTCGGTTTCTCCGTAGGTGTAGGTCAGGCACGGATCAGCAGCCGTATTGGCATAGACTTCCCTTACCCGTAATCGCGTCGTTCCGGTAAGAGCGGTGAACGGAACGGTAAACGTTACATTACCCGGAGTCAGGGCCGGCAGATTCAGCAGCACGGCAATTTGTTCACCCGCGGTAAAACTGCCGCTTTGGTCGTAATCAATCCACGCAAACAGGTTATTACCCGAACCGGACCACGTGCCCGGAGCCATTGTTATCGTATAGCTTAATCCGGGATACAAGGTCGTCGTGGTGTTGGGTCCCGGAGCATAATAGGTATAATAGGGAGCAGTAGATCCTCCCGTGCTGTTGTTGATCGAACCCACCGATCCGTTAAGCTGCACCAGCGAGATATAATCCCCGGCGCCCGTACCGGTGGTGTAAGAAGGCGTACAATAACAGCTCAGAAACGACGCCATCGTCACCTGTAGCGGCGTGGAAGTGCCCGTCGAAGCATCGTTCGTGCAGGTGACCACGCACTGATACCACGTGGCCGTGGTCTGGCTCGTCGTATATGTGGCATTGGTCGCACCCGCAATGTTGCTCCAGGTCATGCCATCCGGCGACGACTGCCACTGGAAGGTGATCCCGCTGCTCGTCGGCGGCGAGCTCATGCTCAGCGTAAAGTTTGCTCCCGAACATACCGGATTGGCCGTTGACAGCGTGTTGCCCGGATTGATCGGCCCGGCACATGGCGTTGCTGCAACCCACCCGATGCGCATGTTGGGCCGTGTGGTAGTGCTTGTGCCGGTGGTCGCTATGCTTGCGCATACTCCTGCGGCATCAGCCCGATACCATCGCGAAAACGTGGCCCCGCTTAGTGTCGTCGTCCACTGCGTCGACGCATTCCATGTATAACTGCTGTTATTGAAGCACGTTTCTATAATCAGGTTTTCTCCGTACCATGTAAACGGCGTATTGAACGAAAACTGATTCCACCCTACAACCGGCAGGTGATTCACCGGAGTGGTAGAAGCTGCAGGCGTACCGGAAAACCAGGCCGTTGAAATGGGATTGGTCGATGTGGTCTTATATACAAGAATTTGAAAGCTGTTATGCGTTCCAGCGCCGTTTGTAGCCGTCACATTAAAGCCCAGCGACTGAATGCTGGCCCCTGCAGGGATGCCTGCTGCACTCAGTTGCGCTGCCGTCACAAAAAACTGATGGCGTGCACCCCAGTAAAAGTTTCCGAATGGCGCCGGATAACTTGTACTGGTGTTGGCTGTTGTGCCCGTTCCGATAATCGAAAAGTTCTGGGCAAAGGCTTCAAGACAGAACAGCAAAAAAGCAGCTGAAAGAAGTGGATTTTTGTGCCTCATGGGAGTAAACTTTGGGACTATAAATATAGTTAAGCTCGTTTTCGTTCGAAACGGAAAAATTTTTTTTCGCAAAATTTTCTCTGCCCTGTTGGCGCTAATCGTCAGGCATGAAAAGCTCTGCCCACGGCGCAAAGCACTCGCTTCATTGACTACCCTGATACGTCCCTCTGAAACATAGCTACCGCCTGTGTAATTATCCTGCTGCGGGGCAAAGCGATGCTGGTTCATGCGCTCGATGCAGAGCTTGAAAACAACAAAGGCGACCCACCGGGTCGCCTTTGTTGCTTGCGCGCTGCAACGATTAACGCTGCACTACCAGGTTGCGCGTGATCGTGCTCGATCCGCTCACCAGCTTCACCACATACGTGCCACTGGCCAGATCGCCAGGCAGGCTCAGGGTCGTCTGCAGCATACCGCCTTCACTGTTCACTACCGTACGCAGCACTTCCTGACCCAGCAACGTGCTTACCGTGATGGTCACCGGCTCATCGCTGCCCATCCGGCCGCTGAGGAACACCTGATTACCATCCGTCGGGTTCGGATACAGACTGAACGAAGCAGCCAATGCAGCATCCAGACGGCACGATGTGGTAATAGTTACCGTAGCCGACTCCTTGGTGCAACCGTTGCTGTTGGTTACTTCTACCGTATAGTTACCCGGCGTATTCACCGTGATGAACTTCGTGGTCTGACCCGTGTAATTGCCGTCCTTCTTCCACTGATAAGTGTAGGCCGTGCCGTTGGCCTTCAGCGTAATGCTGCCGCCGGCAGCGCACAGA
>JANWXQ010000018.1 GCA_025057275.1 Chitinophagales bacterium | reverse complement strand
ACTACGAGTGCTGGCAACTACGGTAGACGCTGCAAACCGCGAAAACATTGAAGTAGTTCCGCTTAAAGCAAAAGCCGGATACCGCCAGGGTTATGCCGATCCGGAATTCATCCGCAAGCTGCCGGTTTTTCAGTTGCCCATTTTGCTGAGTGACCGCAAATACCGCATGTTTCAGATTTCCGGCGATTCCATGCTTCCTATTGGCGATAAAAGCTGGGTCATAGGGGAATTCGTGCAGGACTGGTACCGTATCAAAGACCGCACGCCCTGTGTGTTGCTGCTGCGCGAAGACGGCATTGTATTCAAGGTGGTACACAACGAACTGCGCCGGCGTCGCCGATTCGTTTTACATTCCCTCAATCCCGCTTATCCGCCTTATGAAGTGGAAGCATCCGATGTACTAGAAATCTGGCAGTTCTGCAACTACATCAGCAGCGAGGTACCCGAGCAGCAACTGCATCAGGATGCGTTATATCATCAACTTGAACGTATAGAAAATGAAGTGATGGTATTAAAGAATGCATTAAAAGAAAAACAATGAAACGCTATCGGCTGATGGTGATGCGGTGGGTCAAAACGGTTTCATCACCGATCAGTCGGATAAAATAAAGGCCTGGCGGAAAGGGTGAAAGGTCCAACTGAAGCAAGTTGCTTCCGGCTTTAAGGATAAGCGCTTGCTCATGGACGATGCGGCCGGCACCATCGATCAGATACAGCTGCGCCTTCTGTTCATCGTCTGCCTTCATCCGAACATTCAAAAGGTCATCGGCCGGATTTGGATAGCAGATCAAGCCTTCCTGCCAGGCAGGGATACCGGCAAGCATTTCGGTACGGCAGGTGGTTCCGCCGGTAGAGAAATTATACCAGGATGAAAAGGCGGTGAAGGTATTGGTGGCGCTGCACTTGGCTTTAACTCGGAATTTATACGACGTACATGGAGTGAGGCCCGTAGCTGTAAAGACATTCGTCGTGCTGGTAAACGTCTGCGTCGTCTTCGTCGCATTATTGCGAAGCTTAATG
>JANWXQ010000091.1 GCA_025057275.1 Chitinophagales bacterium | reverse complement strand
CCGATAATCCGGATGTGCTACGCCCGTTGGGTCAGATTCTTCTGAAGCTGGGGCGCGAGCCGGAAGGGCTAGAAATCCTGGAAAAGGTGCTGGCCCTGAAACCCGATGATGTGGAAACGATGCAAGCGCTTGCGGATCACTACGCGCGTCAGGAGCGATGGGAAGAAGCGGAAAAGTGGGCTAGGAAACTGCAAGACAAAATGCCCGATAATCCGGATGTGCTACGCCCATTGGGTCAGATTCTTCTGAAGCTGGGGCGCGAGCCGGAAGGGCTAGAAATCCTGGAAAAGGTGCTGGCCCTGAAACCCGATGATGTGGAAACGATGCAGACGATATATGCTCATTACAATAATCGAAGGCACTATTCTGAAGCGGAGCGGTGGGCTAGGAAAGCATTGGAATATCGGCCACGTGACCCAAAACTACAGCAGCACCTTGCTTTGATTCTCTGTCAGCAAGATGATTACGAAGAAGCCTTAGCCCTACTCGACCAAGCGCTAGCCAACGGTGACAATCCCCTTGCCAACCGCTGGGCCTACTGGTTGGGTATGCCTGCTGTGATGATGTCTCGTGAAGACATTGCCAACTGGCGCAACCGTTTTCAGCAGGGGATGGAAGTTCTCATGGGCATGGAGGGGCATCTGAACTGGTGGGAAAGTAAGCCTGGCAACTTCTTCTTAGCCTACCACGATGAATCGGACCGCCTTTTGCTGGAAGCGTTGAGCTGTTTAGTGCGTGCCAAAGTCCCGTCCGTCAACTACACCGCTCCTCACATCGCCCAGTGGCAAATGCCAACCCAGCGGCGCATACGGGTGGGATTTTGTTCGGCCCACTTTCGGATGCATACCATCAGCAAGCTGTATCAGTCATTCATCTGTGAATTGGACCGGCAGCGGTTTGAAGTGTTTTTGATTTTTGCACCTGGCGGGCAACGAGATGGTATTAGCCGCATGTTAGAAAAAGCCAGCGACCAGGTTGTTGCACTCGAGGGCGACCTGAGTAATTGGCACCAGCAGATAGCCCAATTGGAATTGGATGTGCTTTTTTATCCCGACATTGGAATGACGCTGGACACCTACCTGCTGGCGATGGCGCGCCTAGCACCAGTGCAGTGTGTGACCTACGGCCACCCTGACACCACTGGCATTGACACCCTGGATTACTACATCGGGGGAGATGCCCCGATGGAGCCGGAAGGCGCAGAAGCCCACTACACGGAGCATTTGATTCGCATGCCCCGCTTGCCTTTTTGCTACCAGTTCTTTACGCTGCCAGCCCCGAGCGAAATTCCCCCTCGCTCGACCCTAGGTTTGCCCGAAACAGGTACGCTCTACAGCTGCCCACAAACTCCGTTCAAGTTCCATCCGGACTTCGATGCGGTGCTTGCAGCCATTGCCGAAGGGGACCCCAAGGGGCACATTGTGCTTATTGACTACGGAAAGTTGACAGAGCGACTGAAACAGCGCTGGGCTGAGACTGCACCGATTCTACTAGAGCGGGTATGTTTTGTTCCTGAGGTACCCCTAGAGCTATTTTTGGGGCTCATGGTGCATTTTGACGTGGTGTTAGACCCAATTCACTTCGGTTCGGGCAATTCGTTCTTTGAAGCAATGGCCTATGGCAAGCCGGTGGTGACGTGGCCGGGACGGTTTGCGCGGGCGCGGTTGGTG
>JANWXQ010000079.1 GCA_025057275.1 Chitinophagales bacterium | reverse complement strand
AAGTCTTTTTCATGAGTCACTTCCACGCCAAAACGCTTGTTCCAACCCTCACTCACTGTATCATAAGCGTCCGCACACAAGCGGATGATGGTTTCTTTTGCCTCTTCTGGCAACCGGTTTTTCAGGTATTCAAAAGCCGATTCTTCTGTCAGGTTTTGTTCGTAGTAGCTTTCCAGAAGGCCTATAGTTACTTCTCCTTCTGGACATAGGAATGTGTAATTATCAGCAGAGAGGCTTTGCCGCACGAACTTCCACACAGAAGTCCGATGGCACACCTCAACTCCGAGAGCATTGTGGGCCGCGTAGTACTGCATAGGCTCCCGGCCATACAAAATGAGCCATCTTAATAAAGCCCGCTCTTCTGGAAAATCACTCTCAGCCGTTCCTGCCGCGCTGGCTTTGGCTTCGGTTTGGCTAGTGGTGACGCGGATTTCAGAAGTAGCACCAGGAGTGAATTGCTCCAGGAAAGCGCGGCGGGCCCTGTGCAGCTCATAAAGCACCGTGCGCTCTTCCATCTCAGCCATGCGCGCCAGATGGATCGCCAGTTCATTGCGCGCAAAGCTGTCGGGGATACGGGCAATGCTTTGTACCACGCTGCGCAAGGCTTCGGCTCTGCGCAAGGGATCCCTGCCCGCCTGTTCCAGCAGGAGGGAGGCCTTGAAGCCCACGATATCGCGGGCCTCGGCCTCTAGAAAGGCGGCAAAAGCTGCGGCCCCCACTTTCCGCGAGAAGGAATCCGGATCCTCGCCTTCGGGCAGTAACACCAACCGCACCTGTAATCCCTTTTCCAGCATCAGGTCGGCCCCGCGCAAGGCTGCCAGAATGCCCGCCCGGTCGCCGTCGTAGAGGAGAGTCACTTTGTTGGTAAAGCGGCGCAGCAGTTTAATCTGTTCCTCTGTGAGCGAAGTGCCGCTGGAAGCCACCACATTCTCAATGCCCGATTCATGGAGGGCAATGACATCCATGTACCCCTCGGCCAGGTAACAATTATCGGCTTGGATAATGGCCCTGCGGGCCAGGTGAAGGCCATAAAGCGTGCGACTCTTTACATAAATTTCTGATTCCGGAGAATTGAGGTATTTGGGGGCCGAGTCAGATTTGCGCAACAACCTTCCGCCAAAGCCAATCACACGTCCC
>JANWXQ010000054.1 GCA_025057275.1 Chitinophagales bacterium | reverse complement strand
GGGTCCCGTTACATTGTTGATCACATTGCTGCCGGAACCGTTGAGTACGACAGAATTAATGTAATCACCAAAACCGCTACCTGTAGAATAAACCGGTATGCAGTAGCAGCTCAGGAATGATGCCATCGTCACCTGCAGCGGTGTCGAAGTGCCCGTCGACATGTCGGCCGTGCACGTCACCACACACTGATACCACGTGGCCGTAGTCTGATTGGTCGTATAAGTGGCGTTGGTCGCACCCGAAATGTTGCTCCAGGTCATGCCATCCGGCGACGACTGCCACTGATAGGTCAGGCCGACTCCCGTCGGCGGCGAGCTCATGCTTAGCGTAAAGCTGGCTCCCGAGCATACCGGATTGGCCGTTGACAGCGTGCTGCCCGGAGTGATCGGCCCGGCGCAAGGAGTTGCTGGTACCCAGCCGATCCGCATGTTGGGCCGTATTGTGGTGCTCGTGCCGCTGCTCAATGTGCTTGCGCATACTCCTGCGGCATCAGCCCGATACCATCGCGAAAACGTGGCCCCGCTTAGTGTCGTCGTCCACTGCGTAGAGGCATTGGCTGTCCAACTGGTGTTTTGGAAGCACGTTTCTATAATCAGGTTGTCCGTACCATTCCAGATAAACGGTGTGGTAAACGAAAACTGATTCCACCCTACAACCGGCAGGTGATTCACCGGAGTGGTAGAAGCTGCAGGCATAGGGGAGGTAAACCAGGCCGTTGAAATGGGATTGGTCAATGTGGTCGTATATACAAGAATTTGAAAGCTGTTATGCGTTGCAGCGAAGTTTGTAGCCGTCACATTAAAGCCCAGCGACTGAATGCTGGCCCCTGCAGGGATGCCTGCTGCACTCAGTTGCGCTGCCGTCACAAAAAACTGATGGCGTGCACCATAGTAAAAGTTTCCGAAAGGCGCCGGGTAACCTGAACTGGTGTTGGATGTTGTGCCCGTTCCTACTATGGAAAACGTTTGGGCCATTGCTGTGCTTGCCAGGGCAATACACAGCAGGATCAATGGAGGAATTTTTGTTCTCATGGGTAAAAATTTTTGGGAAAAATAGCTTCCCCGCAACGAAAAAACAATACCGGCAAATTTTTTTAAGCCCCTTTTCGGCTGACCCGCCCGCCTTTTACGGATCCGTCTCCCCTGTAATGGCTATCCATCCTTCCTCCTCCGTTTAGGGGCTACATGCAGCGCCAAGGAATTGGCGCCTCCCCTTTCAGGGGGGTGAGGAAAAAAAACGACC
>JANWXQ010000028.1 GCA_025057275.1 Chitinophagales bacterium | reverse complement strand
CAAGGAGTTGCGTTGGTACAGGCCATCGGCCTGCAGGTCGGCAACGGCCATGAGGCCAATGCCGCCGGAAAGCGCCTGGGCCCACTGATCGTAGGCAGCGGCAAAAGACAGGTAGGCATTGTTTAGTCCGGCCCACTGGTTGCGGTGTGCCAGACTAAAGCGGGGGCCGATTTCGGATCCGGCAAAAGCGGGATTTTCGTAAACGGGCATGTTGTACACCTGGCTAAACTCCAGGTCCTGAGCGCTCAGAATTTGTGCGGCGCCAACGGCAGCCAACAAAAAAAGGCGTACTTTTGACCCGCGCATCTGTTCAGAAAATCCGGAATTATTGCTTAGACCGCTACTCGCTGCAATATTCTGAAATTTGAATCGTTTACCGCAATTGCCCGCACCATGATGCGTCTGCTTTGCCGCAAGGGGATGGCCATGGTATTCTGTTTCCTGAGTATGGGAGCAGCGGGTCAATCCATGCAGACAACGATGGTTCGGCTGATTTGGTCTGACAGCCTCAAGAAAATGTCGTTTTCGGATTTCCGGCTGCGGCAGGTGATGCATTTCAAGGGTTGTTCTTACGATGAGGAGCGGTTCGGTTATTTGCCCGTATATCGGACTGTTATGCCCCTGCATGGTGATGGGGAAGTCTCCGTTCAACTTACCGATGCAGCGTATGAGGCTTTCCAAAGCCGTATGGATTTGCCTAAGGCGGTGGGTTCGGAAGCTGTGGTGGTGTATGGCAAGGGATATGAACGGGGTCGGGCTGTTGCAGTCATCACCGTATTGCCGTTTCGACGCCATCCCGTTACCGGCGAAGCCGAGCGGCTGACGTCGTTTCGCCTGGATGTGACGGTCCGTTCGTTGCCTGCTTCGGCACAGGTTCGGGATCAGTACGCCGACCATTCGGTGCTGAGCAGCGGCATGTGGTACAAGTTAGGGATTGTCCGCGATGGCATATACCGCCTGGATCGCTCGTTTCTTCAACGGCTGGGCATAGACGTCAGTAACCTGGATCCGCGCACGCTGCGGATTTACGGCAACGGAGGCAACATGATTCCGGAAGCGAATTCCGGATTTCGTCATGATGACTTATTTGAAAATGCAATATATGTTTTCGGGGAGTCGGACGGCCGGTTTGACGAGGGGGATTACATGCTTTTTTACGGACAAGGGCCGGATCGCTGGTATGCCGACACCGTAGCCAATCGTTTTGTGCATGTGCGCCATGCATACACCGATACCATCTGCTATTTTCTTACCACTGCTCCCGGCCAGGGAAAGCGCATCGGCTTCCAACCTTCTGCAGCAACCACACCGACGGGCATTTTCAATACGTTTCACGATTATGCCGTTCATGAAAAAGATCTGGAGAACTTTCTGGCCAGCGGGCGCACTTTTTACGGAGAGCCTTTTGAATTTCAGCCGGAACAGACGTTCACGTTTTCGTTTCCCAACCGGGTTGCCGGAACACCGGTAAAGGTGATGTTGGGTTTTATGGGCAAAAGCATCTATGCGAGCAATGCCGTAGAGTTGCGGTATAACAACAGTGTCGTTGCGGCTGTTACCATTCCCAAGGTTTGCGGGGAATACACGTGTCCGCTGGGAGCCGATGTAACCGCTTATGGTGAGTTTGTGCCCAGCGTTGACGATGTGCCCATTACCGTACGTTTCGTGCGCACGGCTTCGGATGCCAAGGGATGGCTGAACTATCTGCAGGTTAATGCCGAACGACGGCTGGAATGGACAGGAACGGCTATGGCTTTCCGAAACCTGCAAGCCCGGGGTGCAGGCACCTGGTCGCGGTTTGAGCTGGGCAATGCCGTCAGCGGGTTGCAGGTTTGGGACATCACTCATCCGCTGGTGCCGGTGCGCCAGGAAGTAGTTGAAAGCGGAACGACCCTTTGGTTTACGGTGGCCACAGATACATTGAAGGAGTTTATTGTGCTGGGCCCGGGCGATGGTCAGGAGCCTGTTATTCTGGGGCCCGTAGCCAATCAGGATTTGCACGGTCTGGCGGCAGCCGACATGATTATCATTGCACCCGATGGCTTTATGGAGGCGGCCCAGGCATTTGCGGCATTCCATCAACGGGAGCATGGGCTGACCACCATTGTAGCCCCGCTAAGCCAGATTTACAATGAGTTTTCGTCGGGTCATGCCGATATCGGAGCCATCCGGGATTTTGTGCGCATGTTTTATAAGCGGGCGCAGGGTGATCAAAACAAAATGCCGAAGTATCTGTTGCTATTGGGTGACGGGTCATACGACAACAAGGGGATTGATCCATCGCGGAAAAGCCTGGTGCCTACGTATCAAAACCTGAATTCGGTCAGTCCCGTCAGCTCCTTTGTTTCGGATGATTTCTATGGTTTTCTTGACGACAACGAAGGCGGAAATATGTTGGATTCGTATGCGCAGCTGGATATTGCCATTGGACGGATTCCGGCCAAAACCAACGAGGAAGCCTTAGCCGTTTTGTCCAAAATGGAACACTACCGTTCGGAAGCCTCGCAGGGGAATTGGCGAAACTGGATCTGTTTTGTTGCTGACGATGAAGACAGCAATGTACACATCAACGATGCCGAAAATCTGACGGGGCAAGTGGGATTTCAGCATCCGGTGTATAACGTGGACAAGATTTACCTGGACGCCTACAAGCAGATTTCGGTGCCCGGCGGGAAGCGCTATCCGGATGCCCAGGCAGCCATTGTAAACCGATTGAACAGCGGGGCGCTGCTGATCAATTACATCGGGCATGGCGGCGAGGCCGGATGGGCGCATGAGCGGGTGCTGACCATGTCGGACATGCAGTCGCTGAGCAACAAAGACCGTTTGCCTTTGTTTGTAACGGCCACGTGCGAATTCACGCGATACGATGATCCCACCATTGTTTCGGCCGGCGAGTTGCTGGCGCTTAAGGAAGACGGTGGGGCCATAGCCTTGGTAACCACCTGCCGGCTGGTGTATTCATCGGCAAATGCCGAAATGAATGAGGCCTTCATGAATGAGGTGCTGAAGCCGGATGCAGAGGGGATGATGTTGCCTTTGGGCGAGGTGTTCCGTAAGGCAAAGAATGCGACATCGGCTCAGGGAGCGAACAACAGGAAGTTTACGCTGATCGGGGATCCGGCGCTAACGTTGGCCTATCCCCTTTACCGGGTGAAAACCACCAGCGTTATCACGGGCAATTCCGGCGAAGCAGCCGACACCATCAGGGCGCTGCAGCGGGTTACCGTTTCCGGAGAGGTACAAGACCTTAACGGAAAGGTAATGACCGATTTCAACGGTGTGCTGTATGCCACGGTTTTTGACAAAGCCGTCAAGTACCAGACGCTCAAGAACGACCCCAGCAGTTATGTAAAAAGCTTTTATTTACAAAAAAATGTTATTTATAACGGAAAAGCCAGTGTAACCAACGGTGCGTTCTCCTTTACCTTTATCGTGCCCAAAGACATTTCCTACCAATACGGTACGGGAAAATGCAGTTATTACGCCATCTCGGGCAGCAGGGATGCCAGCGGATATGACAACAGCCTGATCATTGGCGGAGTATTTGACGATGCACCCACCGATGTCACCGGACCGAAGGTGGAAGTGTACATGAACGACATTCACTTTGTTCGGGGCGGTCTTACGGACGAAAATCCCACGATTCTGGTGCGCATAACCGACAGCAGCGGCATCAATACGGTGGGCACGGGCATCGGTCATGACATAACGGGTGAACTGGATTATGATTCGCAGAACACGTTTGTCATGAACGATTACTACTCCTCTGATCTGGACAGTTACACCAGCGGCGAAGTGCGTTATCCGTTGTATGGGCTTACGGAAGGGTTGCATCACCTGAGGGTGAAGGCCTGGGATGTGTTCAACAATTCATCGGAAGGAACGACGGAGTTTGTCGTTGCCCCATCGGCCGAACTGGCCTTGTCGCATGTACTGAACTATCCCAATCCGTTCACGACGCGAACGGAGTTCATGTTCGAGCACAATCAGCCGGGGCAACCGCTGGAGGTGCTGATCCAGATTTACACGGTATCGGGCCGTGTGGTCAAAACGTTGCGCACATCGGTGATTCCGGTGGGCAGCGGAGGGTATCGCGTTTCGGGAATTACCTGGGACGGCAGGGATGAATTCGGTGATCCCATCGGAAAGGGTGTTTACGTTTACCGGCTTACGGTGCAAACCGGTAACGGAAAGAAAGCCCATGCATTTGAAAAACTGGTTCTGCTCAAGTAACACTTAACTTTGTCAACCCCTAAACTATTTGTGATGCGAAAGACAACCTTTTGGTTATGCGGCGCTGTGTTGATGGCGCTGGAAACAGGTATGGTTCAGGCACAAAGCATAGCCGATTCGCTGGACGGCCGGGTGAACGTAATCAACACGGCCGTGCCTTTCCTGCGTATTGCTCCGGATGCGCGTGCCGGTTCTATGGGCGATGCCGGACTGACAATGAGCGCTGATGCAAATGCTATCTTTTGGAATACTGCCAAGCTGCCGTTTCTTCAGACCAGCCAGTCCGCTGATCCGGAGGACCCGGCTGTTTCGGCCGCAGTAACCTACACGCCCTGGTTGCGTGAGCTGGTCAACGACATTTACCTGGCTTCGCTGGGCGTAGGGTATAAAATTGACGGATTACAGGGTGTAGGTCTGGGGCTACGGTATTTTTCCCTGGGCAGCATCACCTTTACCGATGCCAGCGGCAACACATTGGGTGATTTTAACCCCCACGAATTTTGTATTGACGTGGGTTACGGCCGGAAAATCTCCGAACATTTTTCCACCGGAGTGAACCTGGGTTATGTGTATTCCAATCTGGCACAGGGATTCAGTGTAAACAATGTGCCCATCAAGGCCGGTCAGGCAGTGAAGGCAGATATTTCCTTTTTCTTTAATCATCCGGCGCGCTTTGGAAACACCCGAGGCGATTATACGCTGGCAGCTACCATTGCCAACATCGGCAATAAGATTACTTACACGGAGTCAGCCGAAAACAAAGATTTTCTGCCCACCAATCTCGGTTTGGGCGGAGGCATGCGGTTCCGGTTTGATGACTACAACAGGCTGGGGCTGGCGCTGGATTTGAACAAGCTGCTGGTGCCTACGCCGGACTCGTTGGGCAACTACCGGACCAAGACTATCGCCCAGGGCATTTTCGGGTCGTTTACCGATGCTGAGGGAGGCTTGCAGGAGGAGCTGCACGAAATCACGATTTCAGCCGGCATGGAATACTGGTACAAGGAGATCTTCAGTGTTCGGGGCGGTTATTTCTTCGAGCACGACACCAAGGGGGCCCGTAAGTTTATTACTGCCGGTCTGGGTATAAAATACAACGTGTTCGGGCTGAATTTTTCTTATCTGGTACCAACGTCCAGTCAGAACAGTCCGCTGGATAACACGTTGCGCTTTACGCTGTATTTTGATTTTGACGCATTTGGCAAGCGCGAAGTCGCACAAGAGGAAGAGGATTGAGAGCGGCGGCTCCGCAGCCTTGATTCCGGCCCATAAAAGTTGGGGGCAGTTCCTTCATGAATACGCCTTTTCGCGTTGGTCTGGGGTATGATGTGCACCGGATGGTAGCAGGTCGTCCCTGTATTCTGGGCGGCGTGCAAATTCCCTCTGAGGCCGGACCGGAAGGCCATTCCGATGCCGATGTGCTGGCGCATGCTTTATGCGATGCATTGCTCGGCGCTGCCGGTCTGGGAGATATCGGTCAACACTTTCCCAACACCGATGCCCGCTATGCCGGAGCAGATAGCATGGTGTTGTTGACCCGGGTTTGTACGATGGTAAGGGAAGCCGGATATCAGGTCGTAAATGCGGACTGTGTGGTGGTGGCGGAAGCGCCGCGGATTGCTCCATACGTTGCGGCCATGCGGCAGCGACTGGCTGAGGTCATGCAGGTATTACCCGAGCGGGTGTCCATTAAGGCGACCACGGGTGAAGGGCTGGGCTTTGTCGGAAAGGGAGAGGGCATTGTCGCTCATGCTGTTGTGCTGCTGGCGGCGGCTGATGCTTTCCGTTGAGGGAAGCAGATGCTGCCGGGGCACTACATGCAGGCAAGGCGTCCGGTTATCTTCGTGCCGATAACCCATACGGAACATGCACCGATGCATCGGCATTATCGGCGGTGGCCAGTTGGGCAGGATGTTTATAGAAGAGGCCTTGCGGTATTCGGTGCGATGCGTGATTGCCGATGCCGATCCGGATTGTCCGGCAGCGCTGATTGCTCATGATCACGTTATCGGAAGCATTGCAAAAGAAGCGACGTTGGTGGAGCTGGCCCGGCGGGCTGACCTGCTGACCTATGAGATTGAGCACATTTTTCTTGAGCCGTTGATTCGTCTGGAGCAGGAGGGCAAGGTCCGGTTGATTCCATCTGCACGCGTTCTGGAAGTGGTCCAGGATAAAGGCAAGCAAAAGGAATTTTTGCGACAGCACGGCCTGGCCACAGCAGATTTTGTGCTGGCGGACGGAAAATCCGACTGGAAAGGAATTGCAACGGCTAAACGGTGGGAGCGATTTGTGGTCAAGACCCGACGACATGGCTACGACGGACGCGGGGTGGCTGTGGTCAGGAGTAATGAGCTGCACCTTGTTGAAGATGCTTTTGATGTGCCTGCTGTATTGGAAGAATACGTGGAATGCGATAAGGAGCTATCGGTGATTGTAGGTCGCAGTGGAAGCGGAGAAATGATTGCCTATCCGGTAGTGGAAATGCAGTTTGATCCCCGGGCCAATCTGGTTACCCAGTTGTTGTGTCCGGCGCAGATCGATGCCGGCACAGAACAACAGGCCGTAGCCTTGGCTGTGGAAACGGTGCGGGCATTTGGGTCGCCGGGATTGTATGCGGTGGAATTGTTTTTAGACCGCAGCGGACGGGTGCTGGTGAATGAAATTGCGCCGAGGCCGCACAACAGCGGACATCATACGCTGGAAGCCTGTTACACGTCGCAGTATGAGCAGTTGCTGCGCATTCTGCTCGGGTGGCCGTTAGGCAGCACCGGGCTGCTTTGTCCGGCTGTTATGATCAATCTGTTGGGTCCGGAAGGATTCAGCGGCCCTTATGATTTTGCAGGATACGACAAGGCGCTGAACATGGAAGGCGTGTATGTGCATATGTATGGCAAGAAGGAGTCAAGGCCCATGCGTAAGTTAGGGCACGTAACGGTGTTGGCAGACAGCGTGGAAAAAGCGTTGCAGAAGGCTGCTGCCGTACGCCCGCATTGTGTTATTAAACCTTTCTCCAATGAGTAAACAGAAACTGGTAGGCATCATCATGGGTTCGGACAGCGATCTGGAAGTGATGCAGGATGCCGCAGCAGTGCTGGACCGGTTTGGCGTGGGGTATGAATTGACAGTAGTCAGCGCACACCGAACACCGCATCGCATGGTGGATTATGCTGTGAAGGCACATGAGCGCGGCCTGAAAGTGATCATTGCCGGGGCCGGGGGGGCTGCTCACCTGCCGGGAATGGTAGCCTCACTAAGTCCGCTGCCGGTAATCGGGGTGCCGGTGGAAAGCCGGGCGCTGAGGGGTGTGGATTCGTTGTATTCCATCGTTCAGATGCCGGCAGGGGTTCCGGTAGCCACGGTAGCTATCAACGGGGCTCACAATGCCGGCCTTTTGGCCGTACAGATGTTATCGGCTGCAGATAAGGCCCTTCAGGAAAAGGTCTTAGCGTACAAGGAGGAACTACGGCAACAGGTGGAGCAGCGGGCGCGCAGGGTGGAGCAGCGCATAAAAAAACGGCGATGAACCGGCAGACTATTGTACGATAAGCCGCAGGGCAGCAGACGTATCGGTCTGCCTGATCAGCAATACATAACAGCCTGAAGAAAGCCACCGGGGCAGTTCCATGTGAAGAGTTGCTTGACCTGCCGGCCAACGTTGGTACCATGCAGGCCGGCCCAGCAGGTCGTAGCCGATCAGTTCGGCAGGTTGCCCGTCAGCCACACGACTCAGCCGTACTGATTGACCTGCCCGGGCAGGATTTGGCCAGGCCGAGAAAAAAAATGAGTCGGTGGAATAACTGACGGCATTGATGAGTGAACTATCGAAAATCAATACGATACCCGAATAAGGAGGAACGCTTACGGACTGGGTGACGGGTTGTTGATCGAGATCGTAGAAAAGCGTGTCCCCGAGCAGGAATTCCTGGGCCTGGTCGGTTTCATTAACAAACAACCGGAAAAACGATTCGGGACGATGCCCGGCTACATTGACATTATGCATAGAAATGTTGTCCAACCAGACGAGGGAATCTGCTGAGGACAGCTCTATGGAAAACCGGGTTTTGTCAAAACCGTTATCAGCGGCAAAGACAAATTCACAGTTCAAACGTTCGGGGCCAAAAGGAACAGGAACAGGTGGGGTGAGGTAGTAATAGGGAGGAATGTCGTTTTTGATTTTAACCAGCAGGGATCCATGCCTGTTGCCTACGGTGCTGATGTGAAGAGCATAGTAGGTGCCGGAGTCGGTAGGGAAGGATTTGTTTTTTACACCAGAAAAGGTGTCCGTAGCGGAACTGATAAAAGCAAGTTTGAGGCAACCAAAATCCAGGGGAGTGGAGTTATCCAGCAGCATACTCAGCAGAGCGGGATGTTCATTGGTCCATCCGTCAAAATTGGAAGTAAAGTGGCCATTGGTGATGAGTTCGGAAGACAGGGTATCCAAAATCCGGTAGCGGGTGCGGTACAAATAGCTCTGATTAGAAGCTGCATCCATTCCACTGTGCTGCTGCCACATAGGCAGGGTGAAATAACGGGGGAAATCCGGGCCCGGTGGCGGCGTGGTTTGCAACAGAAACACATAGCGATAGGGATTCCAATACCGGTTGCTGTCCGCAATAAGGGGCATAAAGCCGGGAAACGGAGATTCCAGGCGAACCACATCGGTTGACGGGTTGAGGGCAAAAAATACATTGGAAAAAAGTTTATGTCCGGAAGTAAGTCCGGGTTGTTCGCCTTCCTGAATCAGCAGTTGGCTGCTACGGCAGGCATAGATCAGGTTGTTGCGCATCAGGGTGCCGGTGGCGCCTCGGGAAAGGCGGATGCCGAAATCGGCATAGGTTATGGTGTTGCCGGAAAGGGTCCAGTTGGAGACCGGGCCGTCCAGAAAAAAACCGGCGACCGCAGGCTGTCCAAATGAAAAGTAGGAGGACTCTCCGGGAACGCTTGTAACGATGTTGTTTTCTAATAAGTTATTTTTTTCATTTGTAGCGTAAACATAAACGGCGCCCACCTGGTTGGTCCACAGCAGGGTTTGATGAAAAATGTTGCGATACACCAGGGAATGATTCAGACCGGCGTACAGCCCCATGTTGCCGATGCTGTCCATGCGGTTGTATTGGATCCATGCCGAGTCGCAGCCGGCACATTCCAGTGCAGAAAGCACATTATCGGCATTTGAGCCCCAGCCGGGAGTGAGGCCGATGCGCTGAAAGCGGCCATGCCGGATGACGGGGTGCTGGGCCTGGTAGAGTGAAACGGCAATGCCGGCAATATCCTCAAAAAGGCAACTGTCCAGGGCAACATGAGTGGTGGACGATTCAGCGCGCAGGCCATAAGCCAGTTGGCTGGTGAAGTGGCAACCGGTGACCTGAATGTGGGCAGCACCGGGTTGCAGCCAGATGCCGGCAACCTGCTGGCCCGCAACATGCAATCGGTTTATATGTACATGCGTTACTCCTGCGGTAACCACGAGGCCGTAGGCGAATACCGACGCAGCAACATGAAGCGATCCGTCAGGGTCAGTAGGGCTGAACAGGTAGAGGGTGGTATTTGCCGGGTCGTAATACCATTCTCCGCTGGTATCCATTGCAGCGTAATGGTTGTCCAGATAAAATGCACTGTTGGCGTAAAGGGGAGCCGGAGTAAATGCAGAAAGTTTGATTAAGGGTTCAGCCTGCAGGGGATGGAGAAACTCGGCAACGGGTGCTGAGAACCACCTGGCCGGCGTCAGCCGGAACCGTGCCGAGGCACCATTCCAGTGGCCTTCGGGTTGGTTCAGGGAAGAGCAGGAAAAGGCGGAATCGCCAAAAGTGGTGGTCATGCGCAGGAATCCGCTGTTGGGAAAGCGGGCGCAGGTAGCGCGCTGCTGGTTGATCAATACCTGTGCAACGAAGGAAGCAACGGCAGTTTTATAGATGTTCGGAGCATGCAGAGTCCAGCCGTTAAGCGAAATCGTTCCGGAAAGAACCGGAAGCGTACCATTGCCGTAGGGACCGAGATAGATGGGGGCATTTTCCGATCCGCTATAGTTGAGGAATAGCTGACCCTCGAAAATGCTGCCGCAGGCAAAAAAGACGCTGTCGCCGGGGTACAAGACCACGGTATTCAGTTTTGCCAGTGAGCGCCAGGCATCGTTGGGGCTGGTGCCGCTGGCTGCATCATTGCCGGATGCGGACAGATAATAATTTGCAGCCTGTGCCGGAGGAAGGCAGGAAATAAGAAATGCTAAGAAAAAATAATGTGTGTGCAACGGACCATTTGATTCAGCATGCCAATTTAACGCGAAGGGGATATTTGTTCCGGACGCAACAGGGGCATGCCCTTGAAGCGAAGGATGAGCTGGGCCACGGTTATCACGTCTTTTTCGCAGTATTCCACGATGCGGGGCAGGTTTCGCTCTTTCCAATAGACCCTTCCCACATCTTTTCCTTCCATTTCTTCTTTAGGAGAATCAATGCCGAGCAACAGGGCGAGCAGTTTGAGAGAGGTAAAATGTTTTTTATCGCCAAACGACCACAGCTGGAGGGTATCCACTACCTGTACTTCCCATGGTTTTTTCCCAGAAAAATCCAGTACTTCCGGCAAAGCAATCCCCTGTATGAGCATGCGGCGGCAGAGAAAAGGAATGTCAAACTCGCGGATGTTGTGGCCGCAAAACTTTTTTCCTGCAGCGCTTTCACGAGTAATGATCTGAAGGAAATCCTGCAAAATGCCTTTCTCATCATCCCCTGAACACGTTTTGATCTTGAGGTAATAGGTTCCGTTTTCCTGCTTAAATGCGCCCAGCGAAATGCAGATCACTTTACCGAATTCGGCATAGATGCCAGCAGTGTTGAAGTAATGATCGGCATCGGACTCGTCGCTGCCGCGCAGCCGTTCGGTTTTTTTCAGGAACAAAGGTTGAAGGGGTTCGGGAAGCTGCTCAAATTCGGCGAAGGCCGGCACCGTTTCAATGTCCAGAAAAAGCAGGTCCTGCAGTTTCAGGTATTCCAGCATAAGTTCGAAAATTAAGGCAATGCGATGAGGTTAGGTTGCCTGACCTGGTGGTGGCCAATGAAGGCCGCATGCTGGCCGGTCGGTAATTTCGCTTTATGAGCGGTTTGAAGCGGAATTTACGGCAGCTCACCCGCGGGCAACTGGAGCAATGGCTGAAGGAGCAGGGCGAACCTGCCTATCGGGCCGGCCAGATTCAGGAATGGCTTTGGCAAAAGGGGGCTGTATCGTTTTCCGAGATGAGCAATGTGCCTATGAAGCTGCGGCAGAAGCTTGCAGAGCAGTTTCTGTTTGCTCCGCTCAGCATTAACCAAAGGCAGCAGAGCAGGGATCAAACCATCAAGTTGCGGTTTGTAACCCATGAAGGCTTCCGGATAGAGGGGGTACTGATTTTTTCGGAGGGTCGAGTCACTGCCTGTGTTTCCTCTCAGGTAGGTTGTTCGCTGACGTGTGCTTTCTGTGCTACGGGTCGCATGGGGCGGCAGCGCAACCTTTCCAGCGATGAAATAGTGGAACAGGTATTGCTGCTGCGCAAAGAAGCCTTGCAGGCTGCCGGAACGTCGCTGACCAATGTCGTGTACATGGGTATGGGGGAACCTCTGCTGAATTACCGCGAGGTAGTCCGGTCGCTGGAAATGCTCACTGCACCGGATGGACTTGCGCTGTCTCCCAGACGCATCACGGTATCTACGGCCGGCATTGCCAAACTCATGCGGCGCCTGGCGGACGACGGCGTGCGCGTGCGTCTGGCTTTGTCGCTGCATGCCACTACCGATGAGCAGCGCAACCGGATTATGCCGATCAATGAAGAAAACCAATTGGAATCCCTGATTGCTGCCCTCCGCTATTATCATGAGCGCAGCGGCAGTCGCATTTCGCTGGAGTACATTTTGTTTGCCGGTTTTAACGACACCATGGAAGATGCCCGACGATTACTGAAGCTGGCCAGGCAACTACCCGGGGTTCATGTGAATCTCATAGAATACAACGAGGTGCCGGGGCTGTCGTTTCGGGGATCTGATGCGGTGACGGTGAAACGGTTTCAGGAGTTTTTGGAGCGGTACGGTATTGCAGCCACCGTCAGGCACAGCCGAGGGCGCGACATAGATGCTGCCTGCGGACAGCTGGCCAACCGGGGCATGAAAGAGCAACGGTAGAAAACGGATTCACCGAAAAATCAGCCGGATTTCCTTGCGACCGCATCCAAAGCAGGGTCAGCATGGCGCAGCTTACTGTGGAAGAATCCATACGAAAAATAGATGGTTAACCCCGCCACGAGCCAGAGGAGAAAGCCCAGCCAGCTTTTGGCCTGAATCTGAACCATCATATACAGACAGAAGATTAAGCCCAACACCGGAATCAGGCTCAGGCGATACCTGTAGGACAAGACGGTCAGGGCCAGGGTTACCCCAACAAAAAGCCAGTGAGGTAAGCTATGAAAAAAATCATTATACGAATTCCAGTTCAGCAGGGATTTGCACCATTCGGGCGCGTAACGGTAGGTCAGCAGGGCTGCTGTGATGAAGAGGACAGGCATTATGTAGCGGCCGTTGATGTACGGGGTGCGGAAGCGGCCGGCAGGGCGATCAGGGTCGTTTTGCAGCATGAGCACTCCCCCGCAAACGAGCACGAAAGCAAACAGCGTTCCCATAGAACACAGATCCAGCACCACATCGCTGGGAATGAACAGTGTAGGGATAACCACAGCCCACATGGTGGTTAGGGTGGCAAAAGACGGCGTCTTGAATCGGGGATGAATGCGGGCGAAGCGTTCGGGCAACAGTCCGTCGCGGCTCATGGCCATCCAGATGCGGGGCTGCCCCATCTGAAAGACCAGCAGCACACTGGCCATGGCCACCACGGCGCTTACGGCAATGATGCCGGAGAACCAGGGTAGATTTACCTGCTCAAAGACAAAAGCCAGCGGGTCGCCCACGTTGAGCTGGGCAAACGGTACCATGCCGGTGAGCACAAGGGCCACGAGAATGTACAAAATGGTGCAAATGACAATAGCACCAATGATGCCTTTCGGCAGGTCACGTTCGGGGTTGACGCATTCTTCTGCCGTGGTGCTGATGGCATCAAAACCGATGTAGGCAAAAAACACGGCCGAAACGCCGGCCAGAACGCCGCCGATGCCGTTGGGTAAGAAGGGGCTCCAGTTCGAAGCATCCACAAAAAAGGCGCCTACCACAATAACCAGGATCACTACAGCCAGCTTAATGGCAACCATAATGTTGCTGGCATTGCGCGTTTCGCGGATACCCACATAAATCAGTCGGGTGATGAGCAGAACGATGATGATAGCAGGCAGGTCAGCGATGAGGCGCCAGCCACCCAGTTGCGGTGCCTGTTGCCAGGCAGCATAGGCGGTTTTCTGAAACTGGGTGAGTTCGGCCTGGGGAATGCCCTGTGCCAGCAAAGCGCTGGCTTCAGCAAAGCCGCGACGGGCTGAAAGGTAATCCATGCTGGCCCAGGCAGGAACGTGAATGCCTTCAGGCCACAGACCGGGTAGCCTTATTTTTTCCAGCAGCGTGGTGAAGTAGTCTGACCAGGAAACCGCCACCGTAACGTTGCCCACAGAGTATTCCATAATCAAGGCCCAGCCAATAAACCAGGCAATCAGTTCACCAAAAGCCACATAGCTGTAGGTGTAAGCACTTCCTGAAACAGGCACCAATGAAGCAAATTCTGCATAAGCAAAACCGGCAAAGCTGCAAGCCAGGGCCGTAAAGATGAACAGCAACACCACGCCAGGCCCGCCCTGGGAGCTTGCGCTGCCGATGGTGCTGAACACACCTGCACCGATGATGGCCGCTATGCCAAAGGCAACGAGGTCACGGGCCCGAAGATGTCGCGACAAGCGAGTCTGGTCGGCTTCGGAGGCACCGGACGCTACCTGTTGCAACAGATAAGAAACCGACTTGCGGCGAAAAAGATGGGAACGTTTCATTAGCGGTTAGGGCTTTTCAAATGTATCCAAAGGCGATTAAAAACCTGAGAAATTACGAACGCCAAAGGGCGGATCAGGCCCGGCCGGCTTTTTTTCAAAAGGTGTATCTTTCGCCGAAGATCAAGCATTGGCGGTTATGAAGTTCATTGTTTCGTCGGGAGTGCTATTGAAAAAGCTGCAGCTAATCGGTGGAGTAGTGAGTTCCAATACGGTGCTACCCATATTGGAAGATTTTCTTTTTGAGGTTGAAGGAGGACAACTGACTGCACATGCCACGGATCTGGAAACGTCTATGTCCGCCACCGTGGAAGTGGACGGAACCGGCAGCTGCCGTATTGCCGTTCCTGCCCGACTGATGCTGGATTTTCTTAAAGCGTTGCCGGAGCAACCCATCACCCTAAAGGTCAACACCGACAATTACTCGGTTGAAATTACCAGCGAGCGCGGCAAATACCGGCTGGCCGGAGAAAACGGCGAAGATTTTCCGCGTATTCCCACAGCCGAGGAAGCCCGGGAGTTAAAGATGGCATCGTCGGTGCTGGCCAATGCCATCAACAAAACATTATTTGCCGTGAGCACCGACGATATGAGGCCGGCCATGATGGGTGTGAACATGGAGCTGGGTGGCGAAGGCACAACGTTTGTGGCCACCGATGCCCATCGGCTGGTGCGGTATCGGCGGCAGGACATCAAAAGTCCAAAAGCTGCTTCGCTGATTGTGCCGCGCAAGGCCTTGCAGTTGCTGGCACATGCCCTGCCTTCGGAAGAAACGCAAGTGCGGCTTTCGTACAACAATTCCAATGCTTTTTTTGCCTTTGACCAGGTTCGGCTGATCTGCCGGTTGATTGATGCCCGTTATCCAGATTACAATGCCGTAATTCCAACAGAAAATCCCAACCAGCTGACCGTAAGCAGTGCCGATCTGCTGCAATCGCTGCGCCGGCTGATTATTCTGAGCAGCAAATCTTCGTACCAAACCACCTTTCAGCTTTCCGGCTCCTCGCTGCAAATCACGGCGCGCGATATTGATTTCAGCAATGAGGGTTCGGAAACCCTGTCGTGCAGGTATTCCGGAGAACCTATGGAGATTTCGTTTAATGGAAAGTTTCTTACCGAAATACTGACGGCATTAAATGAAGACGAAGTGGTGATGCGCATGAGCACGCCCTCGCGCGCCTGCGTAATCACCCCCGCCCAGCAGAAAGACTATGAAGATTTGCTTATGCTGGTGATGCCGATTATGATCGGCAGTTAGGCTTTTGTTTCGGCTGAATCGCCGGCAGCCTCCGGCTGGGGCTCCGGTGGGGGAATCAGATGGTGTTGTTTGAGCAAATGGTACCATCGCAGCAGGCGACGCATGTCGCTGTGGTGAACCCGGCGCCGGTCGTAGTCGGGCACGACGACGGACAAATAGTTTTCCAAAGCAGCGGGGTCTGCCTGAGGGTCGGGGGCAGGGTTTTGGGATTCCTGCTGTTGCATGCGGTAAAGCACCTCCCGCACGGGCATGCTGTTGTCGCCATGAAGAAAGATGGCCACGTTTTCCAAAGCCAAAACCGACTGGGTACGGCCGGAAACGAACTGAGACCTGCCGTCCTGCAGGTTGCGGACGATAGCGCCGTTGCTGCGTGAAGAAACCAGTTCGTACAGGCCGGGCAAGCCGGAAACGGCGACTATTTTGCTGAATTCTGGCATGGCGCGGGGTTTGGACGAAAGTAGCAGAAAATCCGGCTAGAGGGATTGCCGCAAATCAGGCAGCGGCCTATCTTTGCCGCCCATTGCATTTTATGGCCAATACAAAAAGCGCACAAAAATCGGTTCGGCAAACAGCCCGCAGAAGGGAGCGCAATCGCCTGCAAGGAAAGACCATGCGCAATGCCGTACGCCGGCTGCGGCAGATCAAGCAGAAGGAGGAAGCTGCTGCACAACTGCCCGAAGTGATTTCCCTGGTGGACAAACAAGCCAAGCGGGGGGTGATTCACTGGAAAAAAGCCGCCAATCTGAAAAGCAAGCTCATGCGCCGGGTTGCGGCATTAAAGTAGGTTCTGGCGAACTGACGGGCTTCAAGCGATCCGAAAGGGTCGCTTTTTTTGTTTTCGTCCATCGGCTTGTTGGTTCCGTTCGTAAATTTCCGATCCTATTGTATGCTTTCATGAAAAAGCCAGCAATGTATTCGCAGCAATCGGGCATAAAAAGCTGGGCCGAAGAAGACCGCCCGAGGGAGAAGCTTTTACTAAAGGGAGTAAGCGCTCTCAGCGATGCCGAGCTGATTGCCATTTTGTTGCGCACCGGAACGCAGGCGCACACGGCTGTAGATTCCGCGCGGCAGTTGCTGGCCAGGGTGGATCACGATCTGGACCTGCTGGCGCGCATGAGCGTGGCCGATCTGGTTCAGCTCAACATCAGCGGCATTGGAACGACCAAAGCCATAGGTATTGTGGCGGCGCTGGAACTGGGGCGCAGGCAGCGGGCAGCGGCACCACGCAAACGCCAGCAGGTCAGCGACAGCCGGTCGGCATTTGAACTGCTGGCTCCGCATCTGGCCGATAAAGTGCATGAAGAGTTCTGGGCGCTTCTGCTCAATCAAAATCACCGGATGCTGGAGCTCTATCAGGTAAGCATCGGCGGTCTTACGGGCACGGTGGCCGATGTGCGAAAGGTTTTTGAGCAGGCGCTTAAAGTAAAGGCCACGGCGGTGATTCTTGCGCACAATCATCCTTCCGGAAACCTGCAGCCCAGCAGCGCTGATGTGGAGCTGACGCGAAAGATGAAACAGGGGGGCGAAACACTGGAAATTAAGGTGCTGGATCACCTCATCGTGGCCGGCAAGAGTTATTTCAGCTTTGCTGATGCGGGGATGCTGTAGCGCTTATTTCAGAATGCTCCTGGAAATGACGATGCGTTGCACTTCAGAAGTTCCCTCGTAGATCTGGGTGATTTTGGCATCGCGCATCAGCCGCTCTACATGATATTCCTTGACGTAGCCGTAACCACCATGGATTTGTACGGCTTCTATCGTGGTGCGCATGGCCACTTCGGAAGCAAACACTTTGGCCATGGAGGCTGAAAGGGTGTAATCCAGGTGCTGGTCTTTTTCCCAGGCCGCTTTCAGGGTAAGCAATCGGGCGGCCTCAATTTCGGTGGCCATATCGGCCAATTTAAACTGAATGGCCTGATGCTGGCTGATTTCCACACCAAAGGCCTTGCGTTGTTTGGCATACTGCAGGGCCAGCTCGTAGGCTCCTGAAGCTATGCCGAGGGCCTGGGCGGCAATGCCAATGCGGCCGCCGGAAAGCGTTTTCATGGCGAACTTGAAGCCAAAGCCATCGTCGCCAATGCGGTTTTCTTTGGGTACGATTACATCCTGGAACATGATGGAATGCGTATCGCTTCCACGAATGCCTAACTTGTTTTCCTTAGCCCCAACGGTGAGCCCTTTGCTGTTGCGTTCTACGATCAGGGCATTGATGCCTTTGCTTTTTTTGGCCGGGTCAGTCTGCGCCATAACCAGATAGACCGAGGCTTTGCCACCGTTGGTGATCCAGTTTTTCGTGCCGTTGAGAACGTAATGATCGCCCCTGTCTTCGGCCGTAGTGCGCTGGCTGGTGGCATCGCTGCCGGCTTCGGGTTCGCTCAGGCAAAAAGCGCCGATGTAAAGCTTGTCGTCCTTCTTGCCGCGGGCCAGCGGTTTCAGGTATTTTTCTTTTTGAGCTTCCGTACCAAAAGTTTCCAATCCCCAACAAACCAGTGAGTTATTTACCGACATGACCACGGAAGTGGAGGCATCCACTTTGGAGATTTCTTCCATGGCAAGCACGTAGGAAATGGTATCCAGGCCGCTGCCGCCGTATTGCGGGGAAACCATCATGCCCAGGAAGCCCAGATCTGCCAGGCGGAGTACCTGTTCTTCGGGAAATTGCTGTAACTCGTCGCGTTCGATGACACCGGGCAGCAACTCCTTTTGGGCAAAATCCCGGGCCGCCTGTCGGATCATTTCATGCTCTTCGGTAAACCGGAACTGCATGGATGGCAAATTTCCGTGCAAGATAAACAGGGATCAACAGCTCCCATGCCCGATGCGCCGCAGGGCGTCGGTTAATTTTATGGGCAAATCCGAAAGCTCATGCGTTACTCATTGAAAGACGTTTACCGGACGTTGCTCAACTATTTTTTACGGGGATTGCTGTTTCTGGCTCCCATTTTCATTACGGTTTATGCCATATATCTGTTTTTGCATTGGGCAGATACGCTGCTGGACAACATTTTTCCGCGGCTTTTTCCCGGAGCGGGAATTCTGCTGCTGATTGCTTTTATTGCCTTTATCGGATTCCTGACCAAGCTGTTCCTGTTTCAGTTTCTCATGGATTGGATGGAGGAATTGCTTAGCCGAAATACGCTGACCAAGCTGGTTTACACATCCATTCGCGACCTTATTTCCGCCTTTGTGGGCGACAACAAGAAGCGGTTGTTTACCGAGCCGGTTATGGTCTTGTTGTTTGCGGAGGCCGGCATTCAGAAACTGGGGTTCATTACCAAGAGCGATCTGGCTTCCATAGGCATCAAGGATATGGTAGCGGTTTATTTTCCGCACAGCTACAATTTCAGCGGCAATCTGTATCTGGTGCCGCGACAGAACATAACGCCTTTGCCGGATTTTAATGCAGCCGACGCCATGAAATTCATTGTTTCCGGCGGTATTGCCGGGGTGGAATGAACGTTTTTTATCTTACTACAAAATAAAATGGCTGCTTGCGGGATGAAGCGCACCTTTGCGACGGTGAGATCCTACAAGCTCTGGACAGCTACGCTGCTCATCGTGCTGGCAATTGAATGGGCAGGGATGGTGGCTGCCTATGCCTGGGGATTTTGGGCGCACCGACGCATCAACCGCGTGGCGGTTTATACGCTTCCGCCGGGAATGTTGGTTTTTTACAAAAAGCACATAGACTGGGTCAGTGAACATGCCGTAGATCCCGATAAACGGCGTTACAGCGATCCGGAAGAAGCGCCGCGGCATTACATTGATCTGGACCGATACGGAAGCTATCCTTTTGATTCGCTTCCGCGCAACTGGTACGAAGCGGTCAGCAAATACACGGAAGACACATTAAAAAAACATGGTATCGTTCCCTGGCATGTGCTTCTGGAGCTCAGGCAGCTAACCAAAGCTTTCCGGGAGAAAAAAAAGTGGGCTATCCTGGCACATTCTGCCGACCTGGGTCATTACATTGCTGATGCCCATGTGCCTTTGCATTGCACGAGCAATTACAACGGACAGCAGACGGGGCAACGCGGCATCCACGGCTTTTGGGAATCGCGCATTCCCGAATTGTTCGGGGAAGAATACGATTACTTCGTAGGCAAAGCCACCTACCTGGTCAATCCTTCGCGGGAAATCTGGAACGTGGTGCTGGAGAGCGCATCGATGGTAGACAGCGTGCTGGCGCTGGAGCGTCAGCTTACGGAGCGCTTTCCGGCAGATGAAAAATTTACTTTTGAAATGCGCAACAACCAAAGCATCCGCACCTATTCGCGGCCTTTTGCTGCAGCGTATCAGGAAATGCTGAATCGCATGCAGGAACGGCGGATGCGGCAGGCCATTTTGCGCATCGGTAGTTTCTGGTATACGGCCTGGGTGAATGCCGGTCAGCCATCGCTTGCCGAACTGGCTGATGAGCCCATGCCCGAAGAGTTGCGGCTTCGGCTCGAAGCGATGGATCAGGCCTGGAGGCAGGGCAGGCCGGCAGGCGCCCTAAGCGATTGCCACGATTAGCAGCATTCCTTTTTGTACACTTCTGTGGTGCCGGAGCACGCCCCCATGCACAGAGCAGGTTAATGGAAAAAGGTGCTTGCAAACAAGCCGGAACCCTCAAAGCAAGGGGTGTCGTATAAGGTGTCGTATAAATACCACATCAGCATTCTCTGGCGGAAATTAGTATAGCAGAAATTTCACGTCCTATGAACTCACTTTTTGCTCGCCTAACGTTGTTGATCCTCGTGTTTAGCCTGCCTTTTGCCTTGTTGGCCCAGCAGCCCCCCAGAAAGATTGAGATTTCAGAAAGTACGTTCTCTATTGATAAAGTGGAGCATAAAGGGCTTGAGGTAACCATGCCTTATGCCGACAAGAAGGTGGTGGAAAAGGAATTTATGCAGTTCATGCAGAAACGGTGTAATGCAAAGGGCAGCTCAAAAAAAGGGGTCATGACATTTAACAATGTTTCCATCGGTCAGATTTCCGCCCGACCGGTAGACGTACTGGCGCAGGTTCTTGATGCCAACGAAGGCACCCGGCTGCAGATTGCCTTTATCACTCCGGAAGGGAACGTTTCTTCCGAGCGTAATCAGGAACAGTACTATGTGGCCAGTGGATTGGTGCGTGAATTCGACCGCAACCAATCGGTGCTTGCACTCAATGAGCGTTTGGCAAATGCCCAGAAACAGTTAGACGCCAAACAGCGGGAGCTGGATAATCTGGTGAAAGAAAAATCGTCGCTGGAAAAAACCATCCGCGATTGTCAGGAAACCATCAGCAAGGCAGAAAACGATCTTAGGAGCAACGCGGAAAATCAGGAACGGGTGAACCGCGAGTTGGAACAGCAGCGGGCCAATGTGCAAAGCATCCGAGATTTGATCGGAGGCATTGAGTAAGCCCTCAGGCGCGCAGCCGCTGAAACAGCCAAAGCATTTCTACGGCAATCTGCCTGCTGACAGCATCGTAGGCTTCGTCAGCCTGCGGGGTGTTATCGGCCGAGCCGGGGTCCGTGTAGGTTAGAGGGAAACAGGCATCGGCCCCGGGTATGACCGGGCAGGATTCCGCTTCCTGTGAGCAGGTAAGGACTGCAGCAAAATGTCCCTGAGGCAAAAAGCCCTTTTCCACTGTTTTGGAATACAACAACAGGGATGGAGCTGTGGGGCTATAGCTGGCATTGTAAATAGGGTTGTGCCCGTCCATGGTGGTGGACACTTTGAAACCGGCCCGCTGCATAGCGGCGACCGTGTTGGGATGCAACGCCGTAGCCTGCGTTCCGGCTGAAAACGATCGGAAGTTCTTTATGCCCATAACGCTGGCTGCCGTCTGAGCCCACAACTGGCTGAGCATGCTGCGCCGCGCATTGTGCGTGCAGGCAAACAAAAGCTGCAACTTTCGGCGATGGAGTTGTTGTTGCTTTAAGTAGTCCGCAATAGGTTGAAGCAAATCTGTTCTTTGCTGCGGCAAGGAATTCAGCTCCTTCAGTCGGGCGGCAACGTACTGCTGCAGCGCAGGATACAGGTGCTGTTTTTTTTCAGTGAGCAGCATGGGGGGCATGAGTCAAGGTAAAACGGGGCAGGGCAGCCCTGAGGGCCGGCAAGGCGCAGCATGAGTCTTGAATCACACGGGCTGTTCGTTGAGTATGCTGTGTTGCTTTTACCCGGTGGCGTATTTCGGATAACCGGTCATTGAGCGGAGAGAGAGGGATTCGAACCCCCGGTCCCGGAAACCCAGGACAACAGATTTCGAGTCTGCCGCATTCAACCACTCTGCCATCTCTCCTCATAACTAACCTTAAGGGCCCTTGCGGTCATGGTAAGGCAACGAGCTTGCCGTTACGATCAAAACGATAGTGGCCTGCCTTGTCGTTGAGGTCATAAATTTTTACGGTGTTATCCCCGGGAAACTCCACGGCAGCCACTCCGGTGAAGGTGCTCCAGAGCTGATAGTAGGTTTCAAATTCCGGTTTGCGAAATACCGTGGCTTCCAGGTTGTCGTCGGTGATTTTTTTTATGATGATGATTTCGCGTTTTCCGTCACCATCTATGTCGGTTTCGGCAGCCTGCACCATCAGGGCATGGGTTATAGAATCGGCCAGAACGAAGGTCTTGGCATTTTTGGTCCACACTACCCGAAAACCGGGCGTTTCACGGTAGCTGACTGTTAGCAGTGAGCCATCGTGCAGGTGCAACGTGGGCGTCCGGCTGCTTTTTTTTACTACCGATACGGTTTGATGGGCAGGAATCCCCCGGATGATTTCCTGAGCGGTAACCGAAGAGGCAACACAAACAACGGCGGCAGCGAACAGCAACAACTTCATGTTCATCGGTTTTTTTCCGGCCATGCAAAAATAAAGCCACCCCCGACAGGTTCAGGGAGGAAATTTTGCTTTCCCTACGAGACGAAGGGTAAACGGACCGTGCAGGCGGTTGCAGTGGCGGAGAGAGAGGGATTCGAACCCTCGATTCGCTTTTGGCGAATACACGCTCTCCAGGCGTGCTCCTTAAACCACTCGGACATCTCTCCCTCGGAGGCGGAAATGGATTCCAACCTGAAGCCGGCAGCAAAGGTCAGCAAAAAGGCGCCTTCATCAAAAGGGAAAACCAAAGAGACGGCAGGCATTGGCAGTGGTTCGTTCCGCCACTTGCTCCGGCGTAACACGGTATAGCTCAGCTACCCGTTGGGCAATGAGGATTAGGTAGCTGCTTTCGTTGCGTTTGCCGCGATGAGGCACAGGAGCCAGATAGGGAGAATCGGTTTCCAGCACGATGCAATCCAGGGGAATGTGAGGCAGCACCTGATCCAGATTTCCCTTGGGAAAGGTGACCACGCCACCGATACCCAGCAGAAAGCCTGCTTCCACGATACGCTCCGCCTGTTGCAGGCTTCCGGAAAAACAGTGAAAAATGCCCTTCAGGTCGGGATGGCGATGCAGGCTAACCATTTCGATGCAGTCGTCAACTGCGTTGCGGCTATGGAGTATGAGGGGAAGCCGGTACGACTTGGCCCAGCGGATGTGCTGCTCCAGATTTTGCTTCTGCTGCGCGATCCACTGCCGGCTCCAATAGTAGTCCAGCCCGGTTTCGCCGATGCCGTACCACTGCACCGGGGAATGCTTCAGGTAATCGCCGATTCGGCTGCTTTGCTGTTGCCAGGAGTCATCAACCGAACAGGGGTGCAAACCGATCAGGGGAAAACAATGATTCGGATATTGTCTGCACAGTCGGGTGAGTGCATCAACGGATTTCAGATCAATGTTAGGTAATACGAACCGGGTGATACCTGCCTCTATGGCGCGCTGAATCATCGCATCACGGTCTGCATCGAAGTCCGGCAGATAGAGATGACAGTGGGTGTCGGTAAGCACAGGTCGGTTAAGCACCTGCGAAGATAGATGGGCGGGAAGCGGGCATGGGCAGTGCGGAGAAGCGGTACCTGCGACTGGCGAAATAATCCAGCACACGAGGCAGAGCGTACAGCATGCGGTCAGCAGCTTTTATGCTGTCGTGAAAGACAATGATGCTGCCCGGCGCAGCATAATCCATGACATTGTGCAGACATTTTTCGCGAGGCAGGTGATGGTCAAAGTCACCGCTGAGCACATCCCACATGACGATCTGGTACCGCCGGGAGGCTTCGCGCGCCTGCCGACGGGTAATCAGTCCATAGGGCGGGCGGAACAATACAGCCGGGACTAACTCACTGCAGCGATGAATGTCGCTCAGGTAAGCTGAAGCAGGGGTAGTCCATCCGTTCAAATGATGATAGGTATGATTGCCTATGGAATGATGGCCTTCGCGGATTTTTTTCACCAGATCGGGGTATCGTTCAGCATTATTTCCCACCAAAAAGAAGGTGGCCTGAGCCTGAAAGGCCTGCAAGGTTTGCAAAACCTCTTCCGTCAGAAACGGAGTAGGGCCATCATCAAAGGTCAGAAACAGCTCACGACTGGCTGTGGGCATTTGCCACCAGTAACCGGAACAGAGACGTCGCAGCAGCACAGGCGTTTTAACCCAGTACACGATTGACCCTTTCAGGTTAAGATGAATTTCTTCCGGCAAGCGTTGTCTGCAGGCAGCTAAAATTTACTCCGGCCTCCGGTTGCAGCGGTGGTGGCTACCTTTGTTTGCGCCATGGAAAGCGGTGTTCGCGTGCGTTTTGCCCCCAGCCCTACCGGCCCCTTGCACATCGGTGGGTTGCGCACGGCGCTCTACAACTTCCTGTTTGCCCGAAAGCACAACGGAGCATTTCTGTTGCGCATTGAAGACACGGACCGCAACCGGCTGGTGCCCGGGGCAGAACAATACATTCTGGATTCGCTTCGGTGGTGCCAACTGCATTACGATGAAGGTCCGGATATTGGAGGCCCCTGCGGCCCCTACCGGCAATCGGAGCGGCTTCACCTCTACCGTCATTATGCACAACTGCTGGTAGAGCGCGGCCATGCCTATTATGCATTTGATACGGCTGAGCAACTGGAAGCGTTACGCAGGGAGTTATCTCAGCAGGGCAGTGACCTGCAGCAATACGATGCGACTACGCGCAACCGTATGATCAATTCGCTGACCCTTTCGGCTGACGAGGTGCAGCAGCGCATTGCTTCCGGGCAGCCTTATGTGATCCGGGCCCTGATTCCCCAGGATGAGGAAATTCAGTTTGTTGACCGCATTCGCGGTACCATTTCCGTTCACAGTCGCCAGTTGGATGATAAGGTATTGTTCAAATCCGATGGCTGGCCCACCTATCACCTGGCCAACGTAGTGGATGATCACCTGATGAACATCACCCATGTGATTCGTGGGGAAGAATGGCTGTCGTCCACACCGCTGCATGTGCTGTTGTACCGCTTCTTCGGCTGGGAATCGCAGATGCCGCAATTTGCTCACCTGCCGCTGTTGCTCAAACCGGAAGGCACCGGAAAGCTGAGCAAGCGCGATGGCGACCGGCTGGGATTCCCTGTTTTTCCTCTGGCCTGGACCGACCCGGAAACCGGACAAACCAGCCCGGGCTACAGAGAGCGGGGTTTTCTGCCTGAAGCAGTGATCAATTTTCTTGCCTTGCTGGGCTGGCATCCTAGCGGCAATCAGGAACTGTTTGAGCTTTACGAGCTGATTCACGATTTCAGTCTGGAACACATTCACAAGTCCGGCGCACGATTTGACTTTGAAAAGGCCCGTTGGTTCAACCACGAGTATCTGAAGCGTTTGCCGGGAGAGGAGGTGGCCCGGTTGTGGCAGCAGTTCCCGGAGTTCTATCCGCAAGGAGTATCCTGGGATTACCTGGTTCAGGTCTGCGATTTACTCAAACAGCGGTGTAGCCTTCTGGAGGAATTCCGTGATGCAGGGCGGCCATTTTTTGAACGGCCGGTATTACCGAAAGAGTGGGTGCAACAGCACGACAAAGGGCAGGTTAATCTATGGTTGCCGGAATTGTTGCAAGCCCTGGATCGGCAAAGCGATTTTTCCAAGACCAAACTGGAAGAATTGCTCAAAAATTTTCTGGCTCAGCATGGCCTGAAGGCCGGTGCTGTATTGCCTGCCTTGCGGTTGGCGTTGCTTGGTGTAAATCAGGGACCTTCCGTGGCCGACATCATGGCTGTTTTGGGAAAGGAAGAAGTGAGCCAGCGACTGCAGGCCGCTTTGCATGTTTTTACATCCATTGATAATCCAAAGGTGAACACATGAATCCGGTGTATATAGCTTTTTTTCTTTGCGTCGGGAAAAGAACCGGCATGGGGAATGATGTAAATTCTGCGGCGTGAACCGTCCGATTCGTGTACTGGTTGCTAAGGTGGGCCTGGACGGTCATGACCGGGGGGCCAAGGTGATTGCGGCTACCTTACGCGATGCCGGTATGGAGGTTATTTACACCGGATTGCGCAACACTCCCGAAATGGTGGTGCAGGCTGCCCTGCAAGAGGATGTGGACGTTATCGGCGTTTCGATCTTGAGCGGCGCCCACATGACCGTTTTTCCCCGCCTCATCACCCTGATGCAGGAAAAAGGACTTCACGATGTGCTGCTTACCGGCGGCGGCATCATTCCGGAAGAAGACATGAAAAAACTTCACGCTATCGGGGTTGGCCGTTTGTTTCCTCCCGGCACACCAACTCAGGAAATCGTGGATTACCTCACCGATTGGGTGCGGAAGCATCGAAAGCCCTGATCCTGCCGATCAGCATGAACCATTAACCTTTTTACCCATGAAAACCATACTTATTGATCAGTCGGATGGCATACTGGTAGCTACCATTAACCGCCCGGAAAAGCTGAATGCGCTGAACCAACAGGTGTTTCAGGAGCTGGATGAATTGCTGGATACCGCAGAGCGTGATGAGTCGGTGCGCGGCCTGATCCTCACCGGTGCAGGAAACAAGGCCTTTGTTGCGGGAGCCGACATCAGCGAATTTGCCGGCTACACCAGCCAACAGGCTGAGGCCATGAGCCGAAACGGTCATCGGGTTTTTGACCGCATCGAGCGGCTGTCGCTGCCGGTGATTGCTGCCGTGAACGGCTTTGCATTGGGCGGCGGTTGCGAACTGGCTATGGCCTGCCACCTGCGGATTGCTTCGGAGAGCGCCCGCTTTGGCCAGCCGGAAATCAACCTGGGCATCATTCCGGGCTATGGAGGTACTCAGCGGCTGCCGGCCCTGGTGGGAAAGGCACGGGCCCTGGAGTTGCTGCTAACGGCCGATATGATTTCTGCTCAGCAAGCCTTGGAGTATGGGCTGGTCAATCACGTGGTGCCTTCTGAGGAGCTCATTCCCCGCAGCCGCGCTTTGCTGCTGCGGATTGCCGAAAAATCGCCGTTGGTTGTCCGGCGCATTTTATCCTGCGTGCACGAGGCTGTGGCCGGAAACCGCAATGGATTTGAACGTGAAGTATCCGAGTTTGCCGCCTGCATGGAAACGGAAGATTTTCGTGAGGGAACCCAGGCCTTTCTGGAAAAACGCAAACCGAAATTTACAGGACGTTAGCCGGCGTCAACTTTTCTTTCAGAAAGCGGCCGGTGTGGCTATGGGGCACTTCCGGCAGTTGTTCCGGCGGGCCTTCATAGACCAGATAGCCTCCGGCATCGCCACCTTCAGGACCCAAGTCAATGACGTGGTCGGCGCATTTGATGACGTCCAGATGGTGTTCAATGACCACGATGGTGTGGCCCTGCTCCAGCAGGCGGTCAAAGGCCACCAGCAGTTTTTGAATATCGTGAAAATGCAATCCGGTAGTGGGCTCGTCAAAGAGGAAGAGGGTGGGCGACGGGCGACTGCCTTTTCCCAAAAAAGAAGCCAGCTTGACGCGCTGGGCCTCGCCGCCGCTTAAAGTGGCCGACGATTGCCCCAACCGGACGTATCCCATGCCCGCCTGCTGCAAGGGAAGCAGGTGCTGCACAATGCGCTCTTCATCCCAAAACAGTTCCAGTGCTTCATCTACGGTAAGTTCCAATACATCGGCGATGTTTTTTTCCCGGAAAGTAACTTCCAGGATCTCGTCACGAAACCGTTTGCCGCCGCATTCCTCGCAGCGCAGATGCACATCGGCCAGAAACTGCATTTCCACCACCACCTCTCCTTCTCCCTTGCAGCTCTCGCAGCGCCCGCCCTCCACGTTGAACGAAAAGTGACGAGGCAGAAAGCCTTTTTGGCGCGCCAATGGCTGGCGGGCAAATAAGTCACGGATGCAATCGTAGGCCCCAACAAAAGTAACCGGATTGCTCCGGCTGGATTTGCCCAGCGGATTCTGGTCCACCAGTTCCACCTGTTCGATGCGGTGCAGGTCGCCAGTCAGTTCGCCAAGCTGGCGGCCCGACGGTGCAAGGCCTTCCAGATGCTGGCGCAGCAGCGGATAAAGCACATCTGAAATCAGCGTGCTTTTCCCCGAACCGCTGACGCCGGTTACCACCGTAAGCACGTTCAGCGGAATGGTCACCGAAAGGTCCTTCAGGTTGTTGGCCGTAACGCCCCTGAGCCGGAGGGCATGCACGGATTTTCGCCGGCGTGGCGGCACGGCGATCTGTTTACGACCCTGCAGGTACTGCGCCGTCAGTGTATCTGCGCTTTGCTCGAACCCGCTAAACGGGCCGCAGTACAGCACCTGGCCGCCCTCCAGACCCGCCAGAGGGCCCATGTCAATGAGATGGTCGGCGCTGCGCATGATTTCTTCATCGTGCTCCACCACCACAACGGTGTTGCCCAGGTCGCGCAGCTGACGCAACACGCCGATGAGCAAATGCGTGTCGCGCGGGTGCAGCCCGATGCTGGGTTCGTCCAAAACATAAAGGGAAGAAGTGAGGTTGCTGCCCAGAATGCGGGTCAGGTGAATGCGCTGCAGTTCGCCTCCGGACAGCGTAGAGGAGAGACGGTTAAGGGTCAGGTAACCCAGTCCGACATCGTTCATGACGCGCAGGCGCCGGCGCAGTTCGTCCAGAACGCGGCCGGCAATCTGCAGGTCGCGTTCGCTGAGCTGCAACCCATTCATCCAGTCAGCCAGTTCGCTGACCTGCAGGTGCACCAGGTCGGCAATACTGCGACCGTTCACCTGAACGTACTGCGCTTCCTTACGCAGGCGGCTGCCGCCGCAATCCGGGCAGGTGGTTTTTCCCCGGTAGCGGGCCAGCAACACCCGGTACTGAATCTTGTACGTCTGGGTTTCCACAAAACGGAAGAAATCGTTAATGCCGGCGGTTTCGGTTTTCGGATTTCCTTCCCACAGCAGGCGCCATTGCGCGGCAGTCAGGTCTTTCACCGGCCGGTGAACCGGAAAGCCGTTAGCCCGGGCCCGGCGGATAAAATCCTCTTTCCACTCGCTGAGCTTTTCACCGTTCCAGCAGGCCACCGCCCCTTCGTAAACGGACAATTTGCGGTTGGGAATGACCAGGTGTTCATCAATGCCGATAACGGTGCCAAAGCCTTCGCAGGTTTTGCAGGCGCCATAGGGATTGTTGAAATGGAACAACTGGGGGGTAGGCTCGTCGAATAACATGCCATCAGCTTCCAGACGATTGCTGAAAGAGAGCAGGCCATAGTCTTCCGAGTAAAGCTGACAAGAGCCATCGCCTTCCTGAAAAGCGAGTTGAACGGAATCGGCCAGGCGTTTTCGGGTGTCTTCATCATCCTGAAGGACGATGCGGTCCAGGACTAAGGCAGGCATCTGCGCCGAAGCGAACTGCTTAACCAGCAACTTATCTGAAACCTGAGCCAGCTCAGCCAGTGAATGAACAGCGTTATGGAGAAAGAGCCGGCGAAATCCGCGCTGCTCTACATAGGCCAGCCATTGCCTGATGGATGCCGGGTCCTTATCGGTGAATGGTTTACCTACCGGAGCCAATACCAGCACCAGGGTTCCGGGCTTCCATGAGGCTGTGGTATCGATAACGTCGCTGATGGTGTGGCGGCGGACTTCCCTGCCGGAAACGGGTGAAATGATTTTCCCTGCACGGGCAAACAACAGGCGGAGGAAATCATAGATTTCCGTTAATGTGCCAACGGTGGAGCGGGTGGTTCGCGCCGAGGCGCGTTGTTCTATGGCTATGGCCGGCGATATGCCCTTGATGTAATCCACGTCGGGTTTGGTCATACGGTTCAGAAACTGGCGGGCATAGGCACTGAGCGATTCCACGTAGCGGCGCTGCCCTTCGGCATAGAGGGTGTCCATGGTGAGCGATGATTTGCCCGAGCCGCTGACGCCGGTAACGACCACCAGCCGGTTCCGCGGTATTTCCACATCCACCGACTTGAGGTTGTGGGTTCTTGCTCCCTTAATAAAAATTTTCTCCATCAGGTGGTATTTCCTGAAAAATTTGCATCTTTGTACAACACAACCTCAAGGCAACCTATCGGCACAGAGTTACTCAAACGCTTTTTGTAACGGTTGCAATTCTACTTTAAATCCGGATAGAAACGGCATGATTCCTGTTGCAGGAGTGGTGTCGCTTCGTCCATAACGAAAACCAAAACCTATCGCCTAGCGCAGAGACGTTTACTCGTTCTACGGCATTCAGGAGTCAATCCGAAGCCGGAACATTTTGTTAACCCAAAAAACAGTAAACGTCTATGGAACACAAGCAAGTTTCTGATGAACAACTGGTCAGGCAGTATGTTCAGGGTGATGAAGCCGCGCTGGAACTTCTGATCCGGCGGCACCGGCAGCGGGTGTTTGGAGCTATTTACATGTTCGTTCGCGACCGCTATCTGGCTGAGGATCTTTTTCAGGATACTTTCATGAAAGCCATCCGCAAACTGAGGGCAGGAGCCTACCAGGAGGAAGGTAAATTTCTACCCTGGATTTTGCGGATTGCCCACAACCGCTGCATCGACTACTACCGCAAGACGCAGCGTACGCCGGCTGTGGTAACCACCGACGGTTACGATCTGTTTGAGGTATTGAACCTCAGCGGGCCTGCGGCCGATCGGGAGCTGATGAAAACACAATCGCATCAGGCCGTGCGCGAACTGGTGGAGCGGCTGCCTGCCGAACAACGCGAGGTGGTCATCCTGCGCATCTGGGCTGATCTGAGCTTTAAGGAAATAGCCGAGCTTACCGGGGTGAGCATTAATACGGCACTGGGCCGCATGCGCTATGCCTTGATCAACCTGCGCAAGCTGAAAAAGCAGCTGAAGCTGTCGCTTTAATTTTTTCGGGGCTTTCATACGAAGCAGGGCGGTGACGGCGTTTTAGTGGGCAAATGACTCACAAAACCCGTTAGATGGATCCAACTTTTACACCCAACGACCTGATTCGCTTTTTGTTCCATGAAATGCCCTCCGAAGAAGCCCATGCGTTCCGCCAGTGGCTGCAGGAACATCCGGCCCGACAGGAGGAGCTGAACCGGCTTCAGCAGACGATTGAAGAACTCAGGCAGGTTCCTGACGGCCCCAGCGAAACTTCCGTTCAACTGGTGCTGGCCTACAGCAGGCAGACGGCTCTGGAGCATGCCTGAACACATCAGGCGGCTACATTTGAGGCGTGAACCGCAGGGAGCGCTTTGAGGGCGTTTTGGATTATTTCCTTCGTCATCAGCCGCATGCCGACACGGAACTGCGTTATGAAACGCCGTTTCAGCTGCTGGTGGCCGTCATCCTTTCGGCCCAATGCACCGACAAGCGCGTCAACCTGACCACTCCGGAACTGTTCCGCCATTATCCGGATGCTGCTGCCCTCGCTAAAGCCTCCGAACACGATGTGTACCGACTGATTCGCAGTATCAGTTATCCGAACAGCAAGAGCCGCCATCTGGTGGCCATGGCCCGCATGCTGATGCAACACTACGGAGGCCAGGTGCCTGCTGATCCGGCAGAGCTGGTTAAGCTGCCTGGCGTAGGACGCAAAACCGCCAACGTTATTGCTTCGGCCGTGTTTCAGCAGCCAACCCTGGCGGTGGACACGCATGTGTTTCGGGTTGCCCGGCGCATCGGGCTTACCGTCGGGGCGCGGAACCCGTTGCAGGCAGAAAAACAACTAACCCGCTACATTCCCGAATCGCTCAGAGGGCGCGCTCATCACTGGCTGATTTTGCACGGTCGCTATGTCTGCAAGGCCAGAAAGCCTTTATGCAGCCGATGCCCGTTAACCGCATGGTGTGCTTATTACGAGCGACAGGAAAAAAATCGCAGCAGGGCAGAAAGGAAAAAGGCGGTGCGCCGCACGGCCTGATCTGAAGTGGTGAGGGCCAGAATCGAACTGGCGACACACGGATTTTCAGTCCGTTGCTCTACCAACTGAGCTACCCCACCGGAGGGAGGCAAAGGTAGTGTCCCGTACCCGAATTGCTATGTTGTGGAAGCTGTCTGCAAGGGCACCTGCAGAAACGATGCCGACTGTCGGGCAGTAGCTTCCAGCAGCGCCGCATCTTTCGAATGCCCCACCGCCATACGGGTTCCGTCGTCGCGCAGCAGATAAAAGCGCAGGCGGCGGTTGTTTTGCTGCAGGCACACGGCATCGACGGAACGAATGGGCACGGTATAAACTTTTTGCAGATAGCCCAGATGCCGATAAACAAAATAAATGGTGCTGCTGGGACGATCCATCACTACCAGGCCGGTTGCCGAAAGAATCCATACGCCATAAAACAAGACAAAGGCAGAAATGCCCAGCACCGGCGTAGCATAATGCTGGTCGAAAAAGCCCCGAAGCGTCATGGACAAAACAAAGCTGATAGTGCCGACGGTGAAAACCGGATTCCAGACCGGATTTCTTATGCTTTCCAATACAAGCCGTTCGTCGTCCTGCATCTGTACCCGCACGGCGGGCACGTAGTTCAGGCCATAAATCAACAGGTTCACCCGGCAAGATTACGCCGAAAGCACCATCAGCGAGCGGCTAACTTTGGCCGTGATGACCGACTTGCGGGAAGCTTTCCTGCGGCATCTTGCTCCTACGTCGCAGCAGCCTCTGTTGCTGAACATTGTTTCTGCCCGCGACATTTTTCTTTTCGATGCTTCAGGAAAAGCTTATGTAGACCTGATATCCGGAATTTCCGTCAGCCACCTGGGACATGGAAATCCTGCCGTACTTGCTGCCATAAACCAGCAACTGCAGCAGCATCTGCACGTCATGGTTTATGGCGAATACCTGTTGGCCCCGCAGGTCCGCTATGCGATGCGCCTGGCCGCATTACTGCCCCGGTCGTTGCAAACGGTCTATTTCACCAATTCGGGCAGCGAAGCGGTGGAAGGCGCGATGAAACTGGCCAAACGTTTTACCGGACGCACCGAAATCGTGTCGTTTTACCGTTGCTATCACGGCAGCACGCAGGGGGCGCTCAGTATATTGGGTGATGAATCGTTGCGCAATGCTTTTCGTCCGTTGATTCCGGGCTGTCACCTGCTGCCGTACAATGACATATCGGGCCTGGAACACATCGGGCCACAGACTGCTGCCGTGTTTGTTGAGCCGGTGCAGGCTGAGGCAGGTGTGATTGCCGGCACGGAATCGTTCTTACAGGCATTGCGCCGGCGGTGCACGCAAACGGGAGCCCTCCTGGTTTTTGATGAATGTCAGACCGGCATGGGTCGCACCGGCCATTTGTTTTGTTTTCAGCGCTACGAAATCGTTCCTGATGTGCTGATACTGGCCAAAGCCCTGGGTGGAGGTCTGCCTTTGGGTGCATTTGTTTCCGGCTATGAACAAATGCAGACGCTCAGCGTTCGGCCTGCATTAGGACATATCACTACGTTCGGCGGCCATCCGCTCAGTTGTGCGGCCGGACTGGCAGCTCTGGAATTTCTTTTGAACAATCGTTTAATAGAGGAGGTGAAAGCAAAAAGTCAGTTTTTTGTTTCGCAGTTGAACCATCCGTTGATCCGTGAAGTACGGGCGGAAGGCCTGCTGATGGCTGTTGACCTGGGCGATGAGACCATCTGCCGCAGGGCCGTGCAGGCCTGTCTGGAGCAAGGCCTGGCTGTGGACTGGTTTCTGTTTGCTCCCCATTGCATACGCCTGGCGCCGCCCCTGACCATTACCGGAGAGCAAATCGCAGAGGTATGCCGTAGGATGCTCACGGCTTTGCATGCCGTTCAATCAGGTTGAACGATCCATGAAATTGCCCGTCGCCGTTGCCTTGTTGTTGCTGTCCGGCCTCATGGCCTGTCAGATGCCGAAAACCGATATGCAGGTAGAAGAGTTGGAAAGCCCTACCACGCTGGATCTGGAAGCCATTGCTGTTGCCGGTGATTCGGTGATTTATGCCTGCGGCGGTTCGCGCTACGATCTAGGTTTGCTGCTGCGCAGCACCGATGCCGGCCGTTCGTGGGCGCCCGTTCAAACTATTGAATTGAAAAAAAAGTTGTACGGACTCTGGTTATTTTCGGCCGATACGCTGGTGATGTCCAATTACGACGGACTCATTTACCGAAGCGAAAACAGCGGCAGTTCCTGGGTTACCAATCAACCTTATTTGTGGGATCCTGTCTTGGATTTCCATTTCTATGATGCCCGGCATGGCTGGGCCTGCGGCGGAGAAGGGTTTACCACCGGCGTGCTGCATTTTTCCACGGACGGAGGAGCCAACTGGATTGCAGACACCTTTGATGTCGAACTCAGGGACGTGCATTTTTTTTCGGCACAATACGGGCTGGTTGCCGGCTACGGGCTGGTGATGTACACAACGGATTCAGGAAGCAGCTGGCAATACAGCAATGCCCATGGCGATTTTTTTGTTTCGTTCTCCTTTCCGGAGCCCTCGGTGGGATATGTTGCCGGCTTTCAGGGATCGGTGTGGAAAACGGTGGACGGGGGGAAAAGCTGGAAGCGCATACGCAACGGCAACAGTTTGCTATTGCCCCAGGTGCATCTGAACCGCATCGCTTTTCGCGACCGCATGCGTGGCTATGCCATCGGCCCGAAAGGCTGCTTTCTGAAAACCACTGATGGCGGCACCAGTTGGAAGAGAGTAGCCTTTTCCGGCCAGGTGGATCTCAATGGTATTGCGCTGACGAGCAACGGCGGCTTTCTGTGCGGTAGCGGGGGTCGGATTTACCGTTTTTCTGATCCCTAACTTCGTGCCCAGCTCGTACAGGATGCTTATCGTTGATCCGGCTGAAGTGCCGGTGCCGCGCATGCACGGCTATCTGCTGTCTGCCGTGGCCCCCCGGCCGATAGCATTTGCCAGCACGGTGGACGCTGCAGGAAATGCCAACCTTTCCCCGTTTAGTTTTTTTAATGCTTTTGGCAGCCGGCCGGTGACGCTGGTGTTTTCACCTGCCCGCCGGGTAAGGGATAACACCGTAAAAAACACGCTGGACAATGTTCGGGAAGTGCCGGAGGTGGTCATCAATGTGGTTACCTACGACATGGTGCAGCAGGCCAACGTAGCCAGCAGCGAATATCCCAAAGGAATCGATGAGTTCGTAAAAGCGGGCTTCAGCAAGTTGCCCTCGCTGCGGGTGCGGCCCTGGCGGGTGGCGGAGTCGCCGGTGCACATGGAATGCAAGGTGGTGGAGATTAAATCCATGGGCGAACAGGGCGGAGGAGCCAATCTGGTTATATGTGAAGTTTTGCTCATGCATATTGCCGATCGGGTGCTGGATGCACAGGGCCGCATAGATCCCCACAAGCTGGATCTGGTAGCGCGCATGGGGCAGGATTTTTATTGCCGGGCTTCCGGAGCAGCCTTGTTTCGCGTGCCTAAGCCGACGGATCAGCCTGCTCTGGGCTTAGACGGTTTGCCCGAAGCAATCCGGAATTCGGTAGTGCTTTCCGGAAACGACCTGGGGCTGCTGGCCAATGTGGAGCGGCTGCCTACTGCAGAAGATCTTCAGGACGTGACGGTAGAACCTCTGCTGGATGAACTGCGCCGTCGCTTTGGCAACGATGCCGAATCATTCCAGTATCAGTGTCACCTGGCAGCGAAGCGTTTGCTCGCCGAAAGCCGTGTGCGCGAAGCCTGGAAGCTGTTGCTGAGTGGTTAAGTGCCGTGCTTCCGGTCGGCCAGGGTGCTTTCCAGGGTCCATTCCTGACGATAAGTCATCGGCTGCCGGCGATGGGCGCAGTCGCCCAGGGAACAGATGCGGCATTGGTCAGGCGGCACACAGGCATCGGAGTGAATAAAAAACTCCACGGGATTTTTCACCGATTTCTCCATGACGTTGCGCAATTCACCGACTTCTTCATGGGCTTGTGCCACGCTGTAATACCAGGGCAGCGTCAGATGGCAGTCCACATGCAGAACTGGTCCGTATTTGATCACCCGCATGTTGTGCAGATCCACCCAGGCAGGCCGTCGGTTATTGTTCACAAAATGTATCATGTGTCCCAGCAATTCCATGTCGGCCTCATCCATGATGCCGGCCACTGCCGTACGGATAACACGAAACCCCATGAAGGCAATGATGATGCCGAACAGAATGGCCACGCTGTTGTCTAACCAGTGATATGGAAAGAAATACAACAGCGACATGGCGATCAAAACGCCCAGTGTGGAAAAGGCATCCGACTGCAGATGGCGGCCGCTGCCCAACAGGGCAGGACTGTGCGTAAGCTTTCCGCGACGCACGGCCAGGTTACCCAGAATGTAATTCACCAGACCGGTGCTGGCCAGTATGAGGATGCCATAATCCAAAGCGGCCAGATGCTGCGGGCGGAAGAAGTTGTATGTTGCCTTGAGCACAATAATTACGCCGGCAAACAGAATCAGGCTGCCTTCTATCCCGGCTGAAAGAAATTCAATCTTTCCGTGTCCGTAGGGATGATTGCTGTCGCGCGGCCGTGCAGAAAGTTGAAGACTGAACAATCCAAAAAGTGCGGCAGCCACATTTACCAGGCTTTCCAGCGCATCGGACAGCACGGCATTGGAGTGGGTCAAACTGTAGGCTATTCCCTTACCTGCCAACAGTATAAAGCTGGCCACGGTGATGATGCGCTGCAGGGTGATGTTCTGAATCACTGCTTCAAAGTTTGTTAAGGAAAGGCAGACTGGAAAAAGCCGCTCTCCCTAAGCTAGATTGCCGTGCTTGAGCTAACGCTGTATAGCGCTTCCGGTTCCACGACCGGCCCTTTCGGCGTTGCTATCTTCGTCCCATGCACGAGCAGGAAGCGTTGAGCGAACAGGAGCGGTTGCGCCGTGAGGCCCGGCAACAACTGGAAGCCATGGGGGTGGACCCTTATCCGCCCGGAGATTTTGAAGTAACCCACTGGTCGGCCGATATCGTTTCCGGTTTTGAAGCAAACGAACAGGCTTTTGCCGGAATGACCGTTGCCGTAGCCGGACGCATTATGGCCCGCCGCATCATGGGGGGAGCTTCATTCTGTACCCTTCAGGATGCCAAAGGACGCATTCAGATTTATCTGAAGCGCGACGATCTGATGCAGGACGGAAATGCTTCGCTTTATGAAGTGGTCTGGAAAAAGTTACTCGACCTGGGAGATATCATCGGGGTTTCCGGCGAAGTCTTCCGCACGCGCACAGGCGAGATCAGCATCCATGCCCGCACGCTGAAGTTGTTGAGTAAAGCCTTGCGGCCGCTTCCGGTTGTGAAGGAAAAGGAAGGTCAGCTATACGATGAAGTAACCGACCCGGAATTCCGCTACCGGCAGCGGTATGTGGATCTGATCATCAATCCGGAAAGCCGCCGCGTGTTCCTGCAGCGCTCGCAGATTGTGCAAAGCATGCGCAGCTTCTTGTTGCAACGGGGCTACCTGGAAGTAGAAACACCCATACTGCAACCCATCTATGGCGGGGCACTGGCCCGGCCTTTTGTCACGCATCACCATGCGTTGGACATGAAACTTTACCTGCGCATAGCCAACGAACTCTACCTCAAGCGACTTATTGTCGGCGGACTAAACGGTGTTTTTGAATTTGCCAAAGACTTCCGCAATGAAGGCATGGACCGTTACCACAATCCCGAATTCACCATGCTGGAGCTCTATGTGGCGTTTAAAGATTATGTGTGGATGATGGATCTGGTGGAGGAAATGCTGGAGCAGGTAGTCATGGAATTGCACGGCAGCACGCAGGTAACGGTAGGATCCCAACGCATTGACTTTCGCCGGCCGTGGCCGCGCCTTCCGTTGTTGGATGCCTTGGCGCAACGCACCGGCAGGCAAATTGCCGACATGGACGATGCGGCCTTGCGCGCTACTGCCCGCGAGTTCGGTGTTTCCTTGGATGAAACGGCCGGGCGTGGCAAAATCATTGATGAACTGTTCAGCACGCTTTGTGAACCGCATCTGATTCAACCCACTTTCATTACCGATTATCCGGTGGAAATGTCGCCGTTGGCGCGCCGGCATCGAAGCCGGCCCGGACTGGTGGAACGTTTTGAAGTCATCTGCAACGGCAAGGAGCTGTGCAATGCCTTCACCGAGCTCAACGATCCGCTCGATCAGCGTCGCCGCTTTGAGGAGCAACTGGAGCTGGGCCGTCGTGGCGACCCCGAAGCCATGCAATTGGATGAGGATTTTCTGCGGGCGTTGGAATACGGCATGCCTCCTACAGCAGGAGTGGGCATCGGTATAGACAGGCTGGTCATGCTGCTGGCCAATGCACCTGCTATTCAGGATGTAATCTTTTTTCCTCACCTGCGGCCGGAAAAACATTGAAGCGCTGATGTGTTTGCTTTTTTTTCAGTTATGGATTGGCTTTACAGAACCATCCGGTAAGCGGGAGAACACAATAACAGGGTAACCGAACCCCTGATAGAGTAACAAATGTATCCGTGCAGCCGTCAGGAAAATGGTGACCTTTGCCCCTGAAATTCTGGTTTAACCTCAAAATCCTGATTCATGTTTTTTCAGCATGTGTACGACAAAACGCTGGCTCAGGCCAGTTACGTAATCGGCTGCCAGAAGGCAGGTGTGGCCGCAGTCATTGATCCCAAGCGCGACGTGGACACCTATCTGGAAATTGCTCAAGCCAATAAATTGCGGATTACCCATGTTTTCGAAACCCATATCCATGCCGATTTTTTAACCGGTTCCCGTGAGCTGGCAGCGCTTACCGGTGCTGAATTGTATCTGTCAGCGGAAGGGGGCTCCGACTGGAGCTATGAATTTCCTCACCATCCGTTGCGCGACGGTGATGTAATCATGGTAGGAAATCTCAAAATTCAGGTCATGCACACTCCGGGTCACACACCGGAAAGCATCAGTTTTCTGCTCACCGACACACCGGCCAGCGACAAGCCGGTGATGATCTTTACGGGAGATTTTGTTTTTGTCGGCGATGTGGGTCGCCCTGACCTGCTGGAAAAAGCAGCTGGATTCAAAGGCACACAGGAAAAGGGCGCGGAGCAAATGTTTGAGTCGCTGAAAAAATTTGCGGCACTTCCCGATTACGTGCAGGTATGGCCGGGTCACGGATCTGGCTCTGCCTGCGGTAAAGCCCTTGGCGCCGTACCGAGCTCTACAGTAGGCTACGAGAAAATTGCCAACTGGGCGTTTCGCTTTGCCAACGATAAAGAAGGCTTCATCAACTATCTGCTGACCGACCAGCCGGAACCGCCCCGGTATTTTGCCATGATGAAAAAACTGAATAAGGTTAACCGGCCGCTGCTGACGGAGGTGCCCCGCCTCAAAGACGTCAGCGACCAGATCATGGAGTTGCTCCGACAGGGCACTCCGTTGGTGGACACCCGCGACAAAGCCGAATTTGCCCGCGGTTTTATTCCGGGCAGTCTCAACATTCAGGGCAATAATTCGTTTGCGACCTGGGCAGGCTGGTTTTTGTCGTACGACAAGCCGTTCGTTTTGCTAGCCGCTCCTGATCGCCACGACGACCTGATGCGTAAGCTCATGCGCATTGGCCTGGACCACGTGCTGGGCTACATTCCTTCCACCGAACCCTACACAAAAGCAGGAGGAACGCTACAGCAGGTTAACCTGATTGATGCAAACGAATTGCGTAAGCTGCAGGAAGCCAACAACATTCAGGTGGTGGACCTGCGAGGTGCCGTAGAATACCAATCGGGCCATATTCAGGGTGCAGATCATGTGTTTGTCGGCGACCTGCCGCTGTGTTTGGAGCGGGTGAGCCGAACCCGTCCGGTAATCATTCACTGCCAGGGTGGTGACCGGGCTTCCATCGGCTATTCGTTGCTGGCTGCCCATGGCTACACCAACGTGCGCAACTTTTCCGGTGGCATCAACGAATGGGTCAATAAGGGGCTGCCCCTGACCCGCTAACTAATCCGGTTGTACCCAACGCAGAAATAAACCCTCCTCAGGCTATGGAAGTTGCAGGCTATCTGGCCTCAGTGCTTATTGGGGTTTCGCTGGGCCTCATTGGCGGGGGTGGCAGTATCCTCACGGTGCCCGTCCTGGTGTATCTGTTCGGCATAGATGCCGTTCCGGCAACGGGTTATTCATTGTTTATCGTAGGGCTGACCAGCGCCATAGGCTCAGGCACGTATTTCTTTAAGAACCTGGTGAATGTGCGGACGGCTGTAGTGTTTGGCCTGCCCAGCATTGCAGCAGTCTTTGCTACACGGGCCTGGCTGGTTCCGGCCATACCGGATGTGGTGTTCAGCATCGGCGACTTTGAGGTAACCAAGCGCATTCTGCTCATGGTGTTGTTTGCCGTGCTGATGATAGCTGCTTCGGTAAGCATGATCCGCAAGAGCCCGGCCGGTTCCGGGCCGAAGCCGGAAAGCGACCGGCCTTTCCGTTACGGTTTGGTTATGCTGGAAGGTACAGTGGTCGGCATCCTCACCGGCATGGTAGGCGCCGGCGGAGGCTTTCTGATTATTCCTGCCTTAGTGGTATTGGGGAAACTTCCCATGAAAGAAGCAGTGGGCACGTCACTGGTCATCATTGCGGCCAAATCGCTTATCGGATTTATCGGAGAAATAGGCCATCAACCCATAGACTGGTTCTTCCTGTTGCAGGTATCGGTCTTTGCCGTTGTCGGCATTTTTATCGGCGCCACGCTGTCGCGCCGGATTTCCGGCGATCAGCTGAAACCGGCATTTGGCTGGTTTGTGCTGGTCGTCGGCGTCTACATCATTCTGAAAGAGCTGTTTTGGACCTGAGGCCGCTGTGTAACTTTTGTAGCCTATTGCCTAAGGTAAAAGACCAATCTTTGAACGAACTGATCAAACGAAAACGCTGATCCTAAATTCAACTAACCATGAATTTCTTACACAATCTGTTTGGTGGGGCTTCGCCCGCTTCCGAAGAGCTGAAAGCCGTTGTGCGCAACGGCGCGTTTCTGGTAGATGTGCGCACGCCTGAGGAATTTGCCACCGGCAGCGTGCCCGGTGCAGTCAACATTCCCCTGGACACGGTGCCTCAGCGTGTGGATGACTTCCGTAACAAAGAAAACATCGTGGTGTTTTGCCGAAGCGGCAACCGCAGCGGTCAGGCAAAAGCCTTTCTGGAACAGAATGGCATTCGCAATGTTTTCAACGGAGGCACCTGGGAAGATGTTGCGGCCTTACTGAAGTAATCGGCTGCCCTGAGGCCTACGGTTCGCGGAAAGGTTCAAAATCAGTTAAGAGAACTTGCTATGGAATCTGTGTTGCGCGTGTTAATCCCCACCGACTTTTCGGTGCAGGCCGATTATGCTTACCTGATGACCCGCAAGCTGGAAGAAAAGATGCCTTTGGAGGTGCATGTGCTTCATGTGCTCAACCTGCCCGACACCGTAACACTGCATCCCGATGGCACGTTCCAGACCTGCGGCGAAATTGACCCTGGATTCGTGCAACAGCAGCTTGATATTGCCTCCGGCAAAATGCAGGACCTGACCCGGCGCTACGGCATGCACATTCACACGCACCTGCTGGCAGGTAAGCTCACCGATGCAATCGTAACGTTTGCCGAACGCAACGGAGTTGACCTGATTGTCATGGGCACCAAGGGCGCCTGGGGCCTGCGCGAAAAGTTTTCGGGATCGGAAACCCAAAACGTGGCCCGCCGCTGCCGCGTGCCCGTGCTGTCGCTGATGTGCGACCGCTCGGAACTGGTAATCCGCGATATTCTGCTGATCCACGATTTCCGCAAGCCGGAAAAGCTGTGCCTGGATCTGCTCCGCCGCATGCTCACTGCTTTTGGCGCAAATCTTCATTTGCTGCAAATCACATCCGGTAATGCAGAGCAGGAGCAGGCTGTTTTTGAACAAAATGCCCGCCAGTTTGCCGAAATGAATGAACTGCCGTCGTTTTCAGCGCACCTCATTCACGACCGCGACGTGGAGCAAGGCGTCGTGCATTTCAATCAGATGCGCAACATGGATCTGATTTTTATCGGTACCCATGGCAAAAGCGGCTTGCTGCACAGCAGCGTAACCGAAAAGCTGATCAATCACTTATACAAGCCCATTGTTTCGTTTCACCTGAACTAAAACCTAAAACCCTCCTGCGATGAACTGGCTGTATCAACCCTGGCCGTGGTGGCTGAGCGGAGCCCTGATAGCCGCCATTATGCTGTTGCTGGTGTATTTCGGAAGAAGTTTTGGCTTCTCCTCCAACCTGCGCACGCTGTGCGCTATGGCCGGCGCCGGGCGGCATGTGAAGTTTTTTGATTTTGACTGGAAGAGTCAAATCTGGAATCTGATGTTCATGGCCGGAGCGCTGGTGGGCGGCTTTATTGCCGCACAGTTCCTGACGAAAGACCCCGCCGTGGCGCTGTCGCCGGCAACGGTTTCGGAGTTGAAAGCCTATGGCTTTTCTGCACCATCGGCCATGCAGCCGGCAGAGTTGTTTAGCTGGCAGGCCGTAGCCTCCGGTACGTTCTGGTTGCTTGCGTTGGGCGGTTTTCTGGTCGGCTTCGGTGCCCGCTATGCCGGCGGCTGTACGTCCGGACATGCCATCAGCGGCCTGTCAAATCTGCAATGGCCGTCGCTGCTGGCTGTGGTCGGCTTTTTTATCGGCGGCCTGCTGATGACGCATGTGTTTTTTGCCTGGATTTTCAAATAATAATAATTGCTTAAGGCTATGAAGCAGCTACCGTTTCTTGTGCTCGGCGTCCTATTCGGTGTGGTGATGGTGAAATCGGAGGCCATGTCATGGTACCGGATTCAGGAAATGTTCCGGTTTCATTCGTTCCACATGTATGGCATTATCGGTGTTGCCGTTACACTCGGAACGGCCGGAGTGTACCTGATCAAGCGCTTGGGGCTCCGCGATTACCGCGCCAATCCCATTGTATTTTATCCGAAAGAAAAAAGTGTGTTTCGTTATGTGCTGGGGGGCACCTTATTTGGCCTGGGCTGGGCCCTGAGCGGAGCCTGCCCCGGACCTGTAGTGGTTAATATCGGCTATGGCTATTTGTCTTTTCTGATTGTATTTGCATTCGCCCTGCTGGGCACTTTTGTTTACGGGCTGATTAAGAATTATCTGCCCCACTGATCGCATTTACATTCCCCTAATAAAGAAACGCGATGGAACGGCGACAGTCATTTAACGAACAAACGTTACGCAGCCTGCAACGCAGTCTTCATGTGTTGATTGTAACGTTCATTATCGGTTTTGCAGCATTGGTCATGAGCTGGAATAAAGGCTACTTCACTTCGGTTCCCGTGACGGAACAAACCGGCTCTGCAGTGGCTGAAGCTTCGCTGCTTTCTGCCGATCTTTTTGATGATCCTTCTTTGTGGCGCGCTCCTGATCTTTCCGAAATTGCTGATGAAGAGCACAAGAAACTGGTAACCTATGGCCGTGAACTGATTGCACATACCTCGCGGTATCTGGGCCCGAAAGGTTCGGTCATGCAAATGACCAATGGCATGAATTGCCAGAACTGTCATCTGGACGCCGGTACCCGCCCCTGGGGAAACAACTACGGTTCCGTCGCATCCACCTATCCCAAATTCCGTCCGCGCAGCGGCAGCATTGAAAACATCTACAAGCGGGTCAATGACTGCATTCAGCGCAGCCTGAATGGAAAACCCCTGGACACCCTGGGACGCGAGATGCAGGCCATTAAAGCCTACATAGAATTCCTGGGCAGCAACGTGGAAAAAGGTAAGCGCGCAGAAGGTTCCGGATTGAAAGATTTGGCTTTTCTGGATCGTGCCGCCGATCCGAAGCGCGGTAAAGAGGTCTACGTTGCCAAATGCCAGAGCTGTCATCAGGCCGACGGCAGTGGCCTGCTCAATGCCGATAGCACCGAATACATTTATCCGCCGCTATGGGGTCCGAACAGCTATAACGATGCAGCCGGACTGTACCGCATTACCCATTTTGCCAAGTTTGTGAAAAACAATATGCCTCTGGGAGCCACCTTTAAAAATCCTTTGTTAACCGATGAAGAGGCTTACGATGTAGCAGCGTACGTTAATTCTCAGCCCAGGCCGCATTTGCCTGTTCCCCATGATTGGCCGGATATATCCAAAAAACCGATAGATCATCCTTTTGGGCCTTATGCAGATTCCTTCAGTGAAGAGCAACACAAATACGGCCCGTGGAAGCCCATTGAGGAGGAACGGAAGAAACGTGAGGCTCTCGCTGCAACCGCTGCCAAGCCGGGCGGGAAATAAGCTGCGAAACGAATCAGAGCATGGAAGCCAACAGCCGACGAAAATTTCTGCAGACCCTTGCCCTTGCTAGCGGAGCCGGCCTGCTGACGGCAGGACCTACCCGAACCTTGGCCCTTGACACACAAACCCTACCGGTCTCCCCCCCTGTGGTGCCCAGGCCCGGACGGTTTACCGTATCCATTCTGCAGACCACTGATGTTCATTGTCAGATTCATCCTCACGATGAGTTGTTCTGGGAACAGAACAAGACCGTTTTTCGCAAGGCAGGCGGATATGCCCATCTGGCAACGTTCTTCCGACGCTACCGCAAAAAAAATCCGCTAACGTTTATCACGGACACCGGCGATATGTTTCAGGGCAGCCAGCTCAGCGTGGAAACCCAGGGTGCTGCCCTGCTTCCCCTGCTTAACAATCTGGGTTATGATCTCTACCTGCCCGGCAACTGGGAAGTGATCTACTACAAAAAAAACATGCAGCGCCTGCTGGGTTCCTTATGGGCGCCCAAGGTGTGCGCCAATATGTATCATGATCAGGGCAATGGCACAAAAGGAGAACTGATTTTTCCGCCGTACTACGTATGGACCGTCAATGGAGTGAAAATCGGATTTTTGGGGTACACCGATCCCCTGGTGCCGCTGCGGCAATCGCCTAGTTACAGCAAAGGGATTATCTACAGCAAGCCGGAAGACAATCTGGCCTATTACGTTTCGGTTTTGCGCGAGCAGGAGCAATGCGCTTTCGTCATTGTCCTGGCTCATCTGGGCCTTTCGCAACAAATTCATCTGGCCAATCAGGAAGCCTGCAAAGGGGTGGATTACATTCTGGGCGGCGATACCCACGAGCGGGTGCGGGAACCCATATCCTGCACTTATGCTAAGGTGGTGGAACCCGGCGCCTTTGGCTCGTTTGTTGGCGAATTGCAGCTTTCTGTTGAAGATGGAAAAGTTGTTCACGACGCATATCGGTTGCTGGAGATAAGCCCTTCTGCCTACAGTGCTGACCGTACTCTGGTGTCCCTTATTGATCAGGTAGAAAAACCTTTTCGCAACCGCATACATCAGGTGGTGGGCTACAGCACCATACCGCTGTATCGGTATTTTGTTATTGAAAACCCGATAGATACGCTCATCCTCGATGCCCTGCGCTGGCGCTTGCCTGAGGTGGATGTGGTTCTGTCAAACGGCTTTCGTTTCTGTCCGCCGCGCAGCACCCGGGACCACACCGGACACATCCCTATCACCAACGGTTACCTGTACGATATGCTGCCCGTGGACAGTCCGGTAAAAACAGCCCGCGTTACCGGAAAGCAGTTGCGGGATTGGCTGGAGAAAGAACTGAACAATGTTTTTGCCCGCGATGCATCAGAACGCTTCGGGGGCTGGCTAGTAAAGTTTGACGGCATGCAGGTGCGCTTTTATGCCTTTGGGGAAAAAGGCAGACGCGTGCAGGAAGTTACCATAGGCGGTGCTCCGTTGCAGGAAGATCGCAACTACACGATTGCCGCCTGCGAACGCGAAGGTGATCCCGACACCGTGCTGTGTCGCATCAGCAACGTGCAGGAACCCCGGTTATGGCCACATACCCTTCACGATGTCATGCGCGACTACCTGAAAGAGCATTCCCCCGTAACGCCGGAGCCTCGCCGCAATGCCATAGCTTTGGATGCTCCGGCAACGCTGCTCACTCAGGTTACCGGTGTGCCTTATCAGTTCCGATAAAAAAATTCCTTGTCATGAAACGAACGTTTAGTGTTTTACTTCTGCTTCTGGCGGCTGGTTTTGCCGTGGCACAAACCGCGCAACAACCTCCGCGTATCGTATTTCAGATGATGACCGGCGACACGCTGGCGCATAAAGCGCTGATGCGGCAGTTGGGAAACATTACCAGCCTTCAGCCTGATGTACGCATTGAGGTGGTTTGTCACGGACCTGGCTTAGATATGGTGCATCAGCAGCATTCCGTCGTTGCCGATCGCATCAAGCAATTTCATGCCCGGGGTGTACAATTCAGCGCCTGCGAATTTTCCATGAAAGAGCGCAAGGTTTCCAAAGAGCAAATACTGAGCGATGTGGGCTTTGTGCCTTCGGCCATTCTGCATATTGCCAAACGTCAGGACGAAGGGTGGAGCTACATCAAATCAGGTTTCTGAGTCTTGGGCTAATGCTGCCCTGCAGCGAGCGGCTGGCTGGAGCAACAATTTGTTAAACTCTGAAAACACTTTTTCTGCGGATGCCCAAGCAGGGCAGTAAATATGATATTTTGCAAACGGTATATTTGAGCGAGCTCACCGATAATGCAGGAATTAGTTACTGCCAGGTTTAAAGGGATATTTGAAGAACCGCTGCTTCGGGATTTGCTGGAGTGCGGCGAAATACGGGAGTTCCGCGAGGGCGAAGTGATTATGGATTACGGCAAGTACATCCGCGCTATGCCTATAATTCTCAGCGGAACAGTTAAGGTGTACAGGCTGGATAAATCAGGAAAAGAAATTCTGCTTTATTATCTGTCGGCTACGGACAGCTGCAGCATGGCCTACAGCTGCTGCATGCATGCCCGCAAAAGCGAAGTAAAAGCGATTGCTGAAGAAGACGGCCAGCTCATCACCATCCCTCATGCCAAGTTGGATGAATGGATATGTACCTATCCCTCCTGGCGGTCGTACATCTTTGACGGATTTATGCAACGGTTTAACGAATTACTGCAATCCATTGATCTCATCGCTTTCGGTCATCTGGATCAGCGGGTGAAAAACTACCTGCTGGACAAAAGCCGGCATGCCCATAGCAGCGTAATTAAAGTTTCGCATCAGCAGATTGCCTCCGATCTGGGCACCACACGCGTGGTGATTTCCCGGATATTGAAACAGTTTGAAAACATGCATCAGTTGATTTTGTATCGCAACGAGATTAAACTGCTTCGCCCGTTTTTTGGTGAAGAAGCCAAAGCTCCTACAGTTTAAGCCGGGCTGCGGCGCGTAAATTGCAACCCCGCGCCTCCTTTTTCGTAAAAGCCCGGACAATTATTCCATGAACCTTTTGGCTTTCAACCTTTTCTCTGTTTTTTACTTGAGCTTCCAGGCCATTGGTTGCTGGACAGCGGCGCTCATCTGCTCGTGCTGTTTTGCTTGGATAGAAACAGCATGTCGCTTTCCACTCGTCTTTCCAAAGGGATTTTTTTACCTTACATGGCCTCGCCCAAAACAGAGCGGGTTGATTCAGATGAAAACATCCGCCATGTTGCCTCAGCTTTGTTTCCTTTTCCCTCCAACCCCCATTTTAGCCCATGCCGACCCTCTCACTGTTCCTGCCCCGCATACTGCTGCTCCGCCGATGTAAATCTGGTTTTTTTGCTTTCTGCGTTTCTGCTGTTTTCCTGGTGTGGAAGCCGTTTTGGCTTGCGGCTTACACAGTAAGCGAGCTGTCAGCCTTTTATCGTTTTGGTCAGGTTTTTCTTACATGGAAAAATCCCGCTGCTGTCAACCTGCAGTACAACCTATATCGTTCAACAGATCCGATCACCAGTTCCGCGCAGCTCACCAGCAGCACCTATCGTGGTTTTGTCCGGGATCATTCAGGAAAAAATGTTCGCAAAAGCACTTTAAAGAATAAAGATTTTTTCCTTGTTATTACGGAAGGACAGGCCGCGCTGGCTTCTGACCGGGGACTTTACGTAGCTACCACCACATCCGATGGCATCTTTTATTATGCCATCACGGTTACCGATCTGAATACCGGCATCGAAGACAAAACCATTTTGCCCGGAGTCAACTCGTTGATTAACGGAGTTCAGGAATATGTAGCCAAACCGCAACCCGTGCTGCAAACCATTACCAACCAGAGCAATGGCGACATCAGTTATGAATACGTCGTATGGGGAGATAATTACAGCACTCCGCTGTGGCCGGCGTTCAACAACGTGGGCAGCTACGGCTACATGTTCACGCTGCAGAAGCGAGGCAATACCGAAGGTCAGCCCCTGTTTGTCAATTTCGCTGACCAAAGCCCGATAAAAAAAATCCCCGACGACCTGTGCACCAACTGCAACATGCTGCAACCCGACGACTGGATGCCTAATGGAAGCAATACCTATTGGATCGGATATAACAACAGCTACAATATGTATGTTCAGAATTCGCTCAATCCGAAAGTGACCAGCGGAGTGGTGCATACCTTCACCCAGAAGCGCCTGCGCGAAATCCTGCTATGGGCCAGGCGCCAGCCGGGGGTAGACAGTAATCGCGTTTATATGCGGGGCAAGTCGCATAACGGTTTTGGCGCCATGATCACTGCCTTGAACAATCCTGACTTGGTCTCTGCTTTTTACGTGATCGTTGCTCCGGTTTTCTATAAAACCGTCAGCGGCGACCGCAGGGAATACACGTTTTGCAAGGCCAGCAGCGACCTGCCCACTGATGTTACCTATCCCGGCACCAACGATTCCATCCTTATTTGGGATTTTACCGATTCCCGTACCTACTACAACATGCACCGTAATGCCCACATTCCTTTTGGACAGGGCATTCATGGACGCGATGACACCAAAATCGGTTGGGTGGGCAGTATCAAATGGTACGACACGCTGAACCGCTATCCTCACGGCGGTTTGTGGTACTGGGATCGGCGCAAACACAATGGAAAAAAGGCGGATTTCACTGACGCCGAAACGTTTCCCGACTTTTTGCGCTTTGCCAACAACAGGTCGTATCCGGCTTTCCGCTACAGCACCAGCAACCACAATCCGGGGAATGGCAATGCTTCCGACGGAGATCCTTACGGCGCTTACAATGCGTATATGGATTGGGACTACACCAGTATCGTGGATAACGCCTGCACGTATAGCATTTACTGCTATTTGCGCACCCTTTATGTAGGCGGTGTGGCTGACGCCCGCCAGTTTGATTCCTGCCGTGCCGATGTGGTGCTTCGTCGCACGCAGCAGTTTAAGCCGCTCGTTGGCCAAACCCTGGTCTGGACCAACTTCGATAACAACAATGCCATCATTGGTTCCGGCAGTCTGGTTTATACCGGCGGTCCGGTCACCATTCCCAATGTCAAATTCCTGAAAACCGGAAACACCCTGGTTGTCAACATCAGCACGCAGACTGTTGGCCCGTGTGTCAAAGCACAAAATGTTCAAGCGGGGAACCCAATGGCTGAACCGACCCTTCAGGTTTATCCCTCTCCCCTCCACTCAAGGGGAACAATAAGTCTAAACATCAGGCAAACCGAGCGGGTACGCGTTTCAGTATTTCAGCCTAACGGAATGCCGGCAGCAACTTTGTTTGATGGCACATTGGAGGCTGGGACGCATGAGTTTGACTGGCAAGCCGTGGGACCTCATGGCGATTTGTTGCCTTCGGGCGTTTATGTGGTGCAGGCCATCCTGTCCGATCGCACCATCAATCGCCGCGTGGTCGTTGCGCATTAGCCTGGGATAGCAGAACGGATCAGAAATCATCAGGCACATCAGGCATCAGGTCCAGAATAATTCGGTCGGCAATGAGTTTTCCTCTGTCGGTCAGATACAGCACATCCTGATCCTTAATCAGCCAGCCCCCTTGAACCCAGGGCACGAAGCGCATTTCCATTTTTTTTCGCTCATCCTCTGGCACATCCTGCAAAGAGAAGCCCCATACAGTGCGCAGACGGGTCAGCAGTTGTTCGCTGATGCGTTGATGCGGATGTAGGATTTCTTTTTCGCAGGGAATGCGTCCTGCAGCGATGGCTTGCACATAACGGCGCACGTCTGAAACGTTCCATTGGCGCGAATGTCCGTTGTATGAATGAGCAGAAGGACCCAGGCCCAGGTAGGGTGTTCCCAGCCAATAGGAGCTGTTGTGCCGGCTGATGTATTGCGGGGAACAGGAAAAATTAGAAATTTCATAATGCAACCATCCGGCCTGACGCATGGCCTTCATCAGGTATTCCAGATGCCGGGCTGCCAGTTCGTCATCGGCCGGTTTCCAGCGTCCCGCAGCCTGCCGGTACGCCAGAGCGGTGCGCGGTTCCACCGTCAGGGCATAGCAACTCAGATGTGTTACCTGAAGTTCCAACGCCCGCTGCAAAGTTTCCCGCCATTTGGGTATGGACAGTTCGGGAAGGCCGTAAAGCAAGTCCACGTTGATGTTCTGAAATCCGGCATCCTGGACACGTTTCACCGCAGCTACCGCCTGCTCGGCCGTGTGGCTGCGGTTAAGCTCTTTCAATGTAGAATCATCAAACGACTGGATGCCGATACTGAGCCGGTTCACCGGCAGGGTGCGCAGTTCGCGGATTTTTTCTTCTGTCAGGTCATCGGGATTTGCTTCCAGGGTAATTTCTGCATTCTCACGGATGGGGAAATGACGGAATAAAGCATCAAACAACCGCTGCAAAGTCTCGCCGGTGAGCAATGATGGAGTGCCACCGCCCAAATACACTGTTTCCACCTCGCCGGGTTCCAGATACGACTGCTGCAGAGCAGCCTCCTGAACTAGGGCATCCACCAGTTCATTGCGCATCCGCTGCGAAGTGGTGAAATAAAAGTTGCAATACGAGCAGGCCTGACGGCAAAAGGGAATGTGTACGTAAATGCCTGCCATCAGAAATATGAGGAATTTTGTTGCATATGACCTTTGGCCTTGCGGTTAGCCGACGAAATCTGCTACTGCCTGTACTGTTGGTCGCCGGTTGGTTGGTGAAGGTTCCGGCTGCGCAGGCCCAGACCATTCAGCGGCTGCATGTTTCTGCACCACCTAAAGATAGCCTGTTGCTGGTCAGACAGTTTTCCTATAAAAGGGAATTCAACGACACGCTCAGCCGGCACAAAGAAGTGCAACGGCTGTTGAACCGGCTGTATGATGCCGGCTATCTTGAGGCATCCTATGAAGTCCGGCATCGCGACACGACAAAGTTGGTTATTGACATGCATCTGGGTAATCGTTGGGAATGGGTTGCACTGCGACGTGGCAACGTGGACCCCCTCATGCTGCGCCGCTCCGGATTCCGCGATCAGGATTTTCGCGGACAACCGGTGTCTGCCGCCCGCCTGCAGCAGTTGCTGAACCAGCTGATCACCTACTGCGAGAACAACGGTTATCCGTTTGCCGTGCTACGCCTGGACAGCCTGAAGGCGGATAGCAACCGCCTGCAGGCTGCTCTTTCGCTGAAGCTCCATCAACAAGTGCTCATTGACAGCATTCAGGTGCGGGGCGATGCCCGTTTGTCAACCGCTTTTCTGCAGGGATACCTGGGGCTGCACCTGCCAGCGCCCTACGATGAATCGCTTCTTCGGCAGGCGGCTCCCCGTCTGCAGCAGTTGCCTTTTGTCGCTCTAACCGGTTCACCTCAGGTAACTTTTGCCAACGACCGGGCCACCCTATCGTTGCCGCTTCAACGCCGCAATGCCTCCCGCCTTCATTTCATTTTAGGCCTGCTGCCTAATGCCCAGCCTGCAGGCAAATTGCTGCTGACCGGTGAGGGCGATCTGGATCTGAAAAATGCTTTTGGAAGAGGTGAACAGCTTCGCTTTACGTTCAGCCGCCTCAATGCCCGCTCGGCCCAGGTGTTTCTTGGCGCCGATTATCCCTACCCGTTCCGGCTGCCCTTTGCCGTGGAAGGTTCGTTTCAGTTGTTGCGCAACGATTCCCTGTATGTGGATGTTCGTTACAAGGGAGGAATCCGGTATTTGATGGCGGCTAATCGCTACATGCGGTTTTTTGCCGGTCGCTATGTGGTAAATATGGTTTCCTTTGACAGCCTTCAGGTAGTACGCAGCAAGCAGTTGCCCACGCATCTGGACAGCCGCGAAAACCTGTTAGGAGGCGAATGGCATCACCGCCAAAGCAGCGGCGATGCCGGCCGTTGGGGCTGGAGCGTGCAGCTTTCGGGAGAAGCAGGAAATCGTAAGATTGTGCCCAATCCGGCCATCACCCAACTGACGGATCCCGAACAGCCCGACTTTCTTTTTGCTTCTTTGTACGATTCCCTTCCGGACCGCCAGTTTCGTTTGGCTGCCCAGGGTAACGTGGAGCTCATCCTGCCGGTTTTCAACCGGCAGGCTTTGCGCCTGCTTTATGCCGGTGCGTTACTGTATACACCGTACTATTTGCTCAGCGACCTGTATCGCATCGGGGGTTTTCAGTTGCTTCGTGGGTTTGACGAGCAGTCGGTGTATGCTTCGCAGTATCATTTGCTGTCGGCTGAGTATCGCCTGCTGCTGGCCGGCCGTTCCTATCTCTATGCATTTGTGGACGGCGCATGGATAGAAAACCAGTTGATGCAACCTGTGCTGCGCGACTGGCCTCTGGGATTGGGTGCCGGAATGAGCTTTGACACCAAGGGAGGCGTTTTTGCCGTCAGTTATGCCCTGGGTCGTCAATTGGATAATCCCATTCAGTTTCGTTTCGCAAAAATTCATTTTGGATACATCAACTACTTTTAAGCGGAGTGACCCGGTCTGCTGTTCGGTTGTTGTTTTTTCTTCATGTTTTGTTTTTCGGCATGCCGCTGGTAGCCGAAAGCTTGTCTGCTCGTTTTCCCTTTTCGCATGAAGCCAACACAGCTTTTGCAGAAGCCATGCAGGGCACATGGCCCACGCTAGTGGTCCACAGCCGGGCAAAAGGTATTCCTGCAAGCCGACATGCTCAGGACGCCTTGTTCTGGACGTTGCTCGCTCTGGCCGGCCTGCTGGCTTTTATCCGAATGGCCTACCCAAACGAACTCAATGAGCTTGCCTGGGTTTGGCGCCGTTGGGGCTATAACCAGCAGTTGCTTCGTGAGCTCAGTGTGGGCATACCGTTTGGATGGGTTTTGCTCAATGGCTTTGCTGTAATCGTCGCCTCGTTGTACATCGCCCTTCTGGCTGGCAGGCTGTATCGCATTCCGCCGGATGCTTTATGGCAGGTGGTGTTGATGGGCTTGGCCGCAATTACAGCTTTGCTGGCGGCACGATATTTTTTCATTCAACTGGCAGCAGTGGCCCTTCCGGATGCGCGGCCCTTACGTTTTTTTCTATACTATGAATTTCAATTGCTTCGGGTGGCCGGTCTGTTGTTGTTTCCCCTGATCATTGTGATGGCATTTGCCACTGAACCGGTTCAGCACGTCGCTTATTACGTGTCGTATGGCGTGCTCATCGTCTTGTTCGTGGTGCGGATGGCCAAGGGATTGTCGGTGGGTTCCCCGTTGCTGTTGCAGCGGCCGCTTCTTTTTTTACTGTACCTTTGCGCTCTGGAAATCGCCCCATTGCTGGTGTTAGTGCGGATTTTCCTCAATGCGGCAGGACTTAGCGTTGACCGATAAAAACCGTATGAAAGAACCGTCTGAACCCATAACCGGCAAAAAGCGCAACGCCACCACCGGAAAGAAAGCGGTGAATGGCAGACAGGGCCATAGCCGGATTCAGGTTACGTCCATTCTGCTGACTCAGGTGCGTCCCGAAACCGACCGAAACCCGTACACGGAACTGGCCAGAAAGCACAATATCCATATTGAATTCAAACCGTTTATTCACCTGGAGCCGCTCACCTGCCGCGACGTGCGCCGTCAACGGATTTATCCCGAACAGCATACGGCCGTGATCTTCACCAGTCGCAGCCTGGTAGATCAATACTTTAAGATCTGCGACGATATGCGGCTGAAGCTGTCGGCTGAATGCCGTTACTATTGCATGACCGAAGCCATTGCATTATATCTTCAGAAATACATTTTGTATCGGAAACGAAAAGTGTTTTACGGCGACGGTAAGTTGGAAACCCTGCTGCATCAGATCGACAAGCATCACGATAACGATCGTTACCTGATCACCTGCGCCGATCATCACCGGCCCGATATCGCCAGGCATTTCCGCTCCAAGCAATACGAGTTTTCTGAAGTCGTGCTGTTTCGTACCGTACCGGCCGAAATCAAAGAGCAGGAACTGCGACGTCATCAGATGCTGGTGTTTTTTGCTCCCATAGGGGTGGAAGTGTTGCAGCAAAAGGTGCCCGGGTTCAAACAGCGCAATCTGCTGATCGGAGCCTACGGAGCGCCCACCGTTCAGGCTGCTCAGAATGCCGGTCTGGAAGTAGCCGTAATGGCTCCGACGCCGGAACTGCCCTCCATGGCTATGGCTCTGGATCATTTTCTGACTCAGGTTCATTAAGCTCTTTCTCCTCTGGCATTTGCCTTTGTCGGGCCGATGATGTTCTTTTACACATCATGCCTGCCCTTCAGGGGTTTGCTTCACGTTGGCTCATTTTACTCGGTGTTGCCCAAGTGGCAGTGGTCTTAGCCACGGCGCAGCAGTTGCCTCCGCTCACCCAACTGGCCCATCATCGATATGCTGCCAATCCTGCTTTTGGTGGCATCGGTGCGTATTTGCATCTCACAGCCCATGCCCGGGCCCAATGGGTAGGCATGCCGGGCCACCCGCTCAGCCAGTACCTGTCGGCTCATGCTCCACTTACCCTGTTGAATGGAGGTGCAGGTATTCTGCTGCACAACGAACTCAGTGGTGCCCTCAGGCTGACAGCGGCTTCTTTGAGTTACAGTTATCAAAGGCGCCTGGGTGCCACTGTGGTGGCCGCCGGACTGTCTGCAGAGCTTGTGCAGGCAGGACTGCAAGGCAATAAGCTACGCGCTCCGGAAGGCAACTACCTCGGCGGCATCGACCACAACGATCCGGTGTTGCCCTCAGCAGGCGCTGGTGATCTGGCAGCTGACCTGACTGCCGGAATGTGCCTGGTGCATCCGCGTTGGGTGGTAGGATTGAGTGCTGCTCATTTGTTGCAAAGTCAACTGGCGCTTGAGGGCAGCAGTCAGACGGCTTTGTATCGAAACACCAGGCAATATGTCGGTCAGTTTGGCGTTACTGTTCCGCTGAGCAGGCAGATGATGTTGGAACCCGTTGCCCAGGTGCTTTACAGCAAGACTGCTCTTCAGGCAGAAGCCGGAGCTTCGCTGATCTATCGCAACCAGTTCTGGGCCGGCGCCGGCCTTCGCGGCTACAACAGCACCACGGCTGATGCGTTCATGGCCTGGTTAGGCCTGCAGCTCAACCCGCGTCTGCGTATGGGATACTCCTACGATTATCCCCGGTCAGCGGTGCGCACGGTATCTCAGGGATCGCATGAGCTGTTCCTGAGTTACCGCCTGCAACTGCTGCGCCCACCGCTGCCCGGCAAAACCATTTACAACACCCGGTTTTAATCGGCATTGAAACATAATGCCTTCCCAAACGTCTAAAGGGATGACTCGGTTATCGGCTAAAACACCCGATCCAAAAATTTTAATGGCGTTTGCACCGTTACGGAAGTTTTTTACTTTTACGGGCTCACTCGTTTCAAAGCCCTCTTCCGGTATGAAGTTGCGTAGCATCGGAATTGTGCTGTCGGGCATGATGCTGCTGGCTGCCTGTCGGGGCGGCTATGAAGGGCAGTTGCTGGGCTCGCTTAACCGACCGTATTGGTCCGTAACCATTCCGTACGGCATGGTGTATGTCAAGAGCGGAACCCTGCACATCGGACAAAGCGATGAAGACATCAGCAACCTGCTCATTCAGCGGGCCAAGCAGGTTTCCATTCAGGGATTTTTTATTGATGAAACCGAAATCACCAACAACGAATACCGTCAGTTCGTGGAGTGGGTGCGCGATTCGATAGCTCATACCATTCTGGGCGGTGATTACATGACGGAAAAAGCAGAAACCGGAGAGCCTATCGTCAACTGGCGCATGCGCATTGACTGGGAAGATCCGGAAATTCAGGAGCAACTGGCTTCCATGTACTACCCGGAAGACCAGCGCATCCTGGGCCGTAAGGAAATTGACGTGCGTCAGCTCAATTACGTGTACTACTGGGTTGACTTTAAGGAAGCCGCGCGCGACGTCAACAACAAATACGGCCAGGCCGAAGGCAATGACTTTGACCGCACGTTGGTCATCAAGTCGGAAGTGATCAACGTTTATCCCGACACGCTGTGCTGGGTTCACGACTTTCTGTACTCCTACAACGAACCTTTCACTCGTAACTACTTCTGGCATCCGGCTTTCGATAACTATCCCGTGGTGGGGGTTACCTGGAAGCAGGCCATGGCATTCAGCAAATGGCGGTCGCGCTTTTACAACGATTGGCGGGTAGCCAACGGGCTTGTTATGGAAGATGAATTCCGTTTGCCCACCGAAAGCGAATGGGAATATGCTGCCCGGGGCGACCGTGAAATTGCCCCCTACCCCTGGGGCGGGCCATATATGCGCAACAAGAAAGGTTGTATTCTGGCCAACTTTAAACCCGGTCGTGGCAACTACCCTGATGATGGCGGCATGTACACCGTTAAGGTAGATGCCTATTTCCCCAACGATTACGGCATTTACTGCATGGCCGGTAATGTCGCCGAGTGGACCTCAACGGCCTTTTCTGAAAATGCATATTCGTTCTTCCATGATCTGAATCCGGATTACCGGTACGATGCCAAACCGGATGATCCGATAACCATGAAACGAAAAGTCGTTCGTGGCGGTTCCTGGAAGGACGTAGCTTACTTCTGCCAGACCGGCACCCGAACGTGGGAGTTTCAGGATTCGGCCAAAAGCTGGATCGGCTTCCGCAATGTATTGACCTTCCTGGGTAGATCCATTGACGACCGGTAATGAACCTACCCGCCAACCTGAGTAAAGCACCATTCAAGACTTGAATAAACAATGAAAAAGATCGTTCGTTTCTTTGAATCCGAACGCGGAAAGCGCGTAAAGAACCTCATCATTGGTCTGGGCGCCTCCATCGTGCTGTTGGGCGCTTTGTTCAAATTGCAGCACTGGGAAGGAGCCGGCACCATGCTGATCATCGGCATGTGTACGGAAGCCTTCATCTTCGCTTTGCTGGGGATTCTGCCTCCACATAAAGATTACTACTGGGAAAAGCTGTATCCCGAGCTGGATATTGCCCCTGATGAGGAGGAACTGCAAATGCTCAAGGAGACCCATGCCCACGGTACGCTGACCCAGCAGCTGGATCGGGCGATGGCCGAGCAAAATGTGGAACCTGAACTCATCAAGCGACTGGGCGATAACCTCCGACGCCTGGGTGAAAGCATTAACCAGTTGCGAGACCTTTCTGATGCCCAGTTTGCCACCAATGACTTTTCGGAAAAAGCCCGTCAGGCAGCCGCCTCTCTGGCTGAAATGAAAGTGGCCTACACCAATGCTACCGAGGCAGCCAAGTTGCTGGGCGAAGCCACCCACGAAACCCGCAACTACCACGAGCAGGTGCAACAGGTATCCAAAAACCTGGCTCAGCTCAATGCCATTTACGAACTGGAACTTCAGGATACCAACAACCACCTGAAGGCCATGAACAAGTTCTATGGCTCCCTGTCGCAGGCCATGGTCAACTTGAATGAATCCGTGAGCGATACGCAGCGCTACCGGGCGGAAATTGCTGAGCTGGCCAAAAACCTGTCCAGCCTCAATCAGATTTACGGCAACATGCTGTCGGCAATGACCATGGGTCGCAATAGTTGATCGGAGCAAGAAAAAGTCTTCACTTCTAACCAGTAATAAAGCCATGTCGATCCCCAAGGAGCCCCGTCAGATCATGATTAACCTCATGTATCTGGTTTTGACGGCTTTGTTGGCGCTTAACGTATCAGCAGAAATTCTTCATGCCTTTCACGTGGTCAATTCCGGCATCAGCGACTCGGTTGAGGCCATCAACAGCAAGAACGACAAGACTTTCGCTGCTTTTGAAAAGCAAATGCAAAACGATCCGGAACGCACGCGGCCGCTCATGGACAAAGCCATGATCGCCAAAAAGCTTTCCGACGATCTGTTCAATAAAATTGAGGAGCTGAAAAAAGAAATCATTGTCAAATCAGGAGGGTTGGTAGAAAAAGGCACCCGGAAAAAGGTGGAAGTCACCGATGCCCCTATCTCCGAGCAACTCAAAAAGGCCGAAATGTTTGATGACCGCAACCTGGATGTGGCTACCAATGTCATGGTGGTCAATAAAAAAGGTCACCAGCTACAGGCTGATATCAACAAGTTGCGGGCCGACCTGCTGGCCTTGGTAGAGGACCCAGTAGCAAAAAAGGAACTGGAAGTGCAAATGCCTCTGGAAGCGGAAGATCCCAAGGAAAAAAAGGATGGGGTTCTGAAAAATTGGGCCGAAATGAATTTTGAGCTGGTGCCTACCATAGCAGCCGTTACCCTGCTCAACAAATTCCAGAACGACATTCGCAACTCCGAAAGTCTTATTATTGATTATCTGTATCAGAAAATCAAAGCCGACATTGTTGTCGTGGATAAAATTCAGGCCAAAGTCATAGCGGCATCGAGTTATGTAATGGCCGGTCAGCCCTATAAGGCCGATATTTTTGTTGCAGCCTACAGCAGCACCGTTAATCCCAAGGTATGGAAGGGACCGCTGGACTATAACATTGCCAAAAAAGATGCCGATGGTAATTTCCTTGAGCTCACCCAGAATCCCGTGATCGGCGGCGGAACGCCCATACCGGTTTCATACGGCATGGGTCGGCTGGAGATGATCGCCACCGGCGAAGGCATTCAAAAGTATAGCGGGGCGGTGGAGGTGCAGGGCCCTGACGGCAATCCGCGGTTTTATCCGTTTGAAGCCGAATTTCAGACCGCCAAAGGGGCAGCCGTTATCGCTTCGGAAAATCTGAACATCATTTATGCCGGTATTCCCAACCCGTTTTCCGTTTCCGTGCCCGGCTTTCCGGCCGATAAGGTGCAGGCTTCTGTAACGGCAGGGGAGTTTCAGAAAAAATCTCCGGGGAAATACGACGCCATAATGGATGCATCCCTGGTAGGTAAAAAGGTGAACATCAACGTTTCGGTGCAGACCGAAGGTGGCGTGCGGCAAATCGGCACACAGGAATTTGTGGTTAAGCGCATTCCCGACCCGCAGGCGCAGATCAACGGCGTTTCGGAAGGCAAAATGCCGGCCTCTACGCTACGGGTGGCTCAGGGTATCGGCGCCGTTCTGAAAGACTTTTACTTCCAGGGCGTAAAATTTGAGGTTACATCCTACGAAGTGGTGTATATCCCCCGCCGGCAGGACCCCAAAATTGAAAAGGCAGCAGGGGCGCGGTTTTCAGGGAAGGTAGCTGAATTTATTTCCAACTGCAAACCCGGCGATACGTTTATTTTTCGCAGCATCAAGGCCAAAGGGCCTGATGGCACCACCCGCAGTCTGAATTCCATTCCCATTGAAATCACTTAAAACATTCAGGTTATGTTGATGCGTCGCGCTGTTTTGTTCCTCTTCCTTGTCGTCCAGTCCATTGGCCTGCATGCCCAGACCACAGAGACCCAGCCGCGCGACCTGTTTTATACCCAGGTGGCCGTAGTAGAGCGCGAACCGTTGCCCTACGACTACGTCAGCGAAAACGATGTGTATTGGCACAAGCGCATCTGGCGGCTTATTGATGTAAACGAAAAGATGAACCTGCCCTTCCGTTACGAAGGATTGGACTGGAGCAAACTCAAACCGCTGGTTGCCGTTTTGCGCGATGCAGCTCTTTCCGGAGAAATCCAGGTTTACGATGATGACCAGTTCCGAACACCCCTCACGCCCGAACAGGTGCGTCAGCGGGGCGCTGGTTTCGATACCATTCCGATTTCTGACCTGGAAGGAAACTACATTAAGGATACGGTGGTGGAACGCCTGTTCAATCCCAATCTGGTACGTTCCTACCGAATAAAGGAAGATTGGTTTTTCAATAAAAAATCGTCTCAGATGATGGTGCGCATTATGGGTATTGCTCCGCTGTACTTTGACGAAGGCGCACAGATTTCATACCCGATCTTCTGGGTGTACTATCCTGCCTGCCGGCCCATTCTGGCACGTGCGGAAGCTTTCAATCCCCGAAACGACAGCCAGCGCTGGAGCTGGGAAGATGTCTTGGAAATGCGCCTGTTCTCCAGCATCATCATCAAGGAATCCAATGTCTTTGACCGCCGTATTCAGGATTACGCTACCGGCGTGGATGCCCTGCGCGAATCGGACCGCATCAAGGCCGATATCTTCAACTTTGAGCACGACCTCTGGTCGTACTGACCGCTACCGGCTGCCCTTCGAAACTGCATGAATCTCGCATGCGGCAGTATTTCAGCTTTGCATTATTTAATTAAATTTGCTTACTGCTTGTTGCAGGGTCCGATGCAACAATTACGCCCATGGTTTCTTCTTGCAATTGCCGCTTACACAGTATCGTGTACTTTTCGCAGCTCTGACCTTCCTCACAAACTATCCAAGAAGGAATCCGAACATCAGTTGCCGGATGAAGGGCCGGCCCTGTATGCCCGGTTTGAGACCGAGATGACCAAGGATGTGGCGCTTGGCTATGTGCCGCGCGAACGCCTGGCTTATGCTCTGGAATATACCCGTCAGTTGCAGCAATCGGCTGTGCGGGATGCAATTCCGGGTATCGTCTGGACGGAACGGGGTCCCGACAATGTTTCGGGGCGGACGCGGGCTGTTTTGTTTGACCCTAATGATCCCACAGGTAAGGCCGTATTTGCCGGAGGAGTAGGCGGCGGTATTTGGAAAACCAATGACATTACGGCCGCCAAGCCGGTTTGGGTGCCGGTGGACGATCTGATGGCCAATCTGGCCATCAGCACGTTGGCTGCCGACCCGCTGAATCCGCAGGTATTGTATGCCGGCACGGGAGAAGGTTGGTACAATTTTGACGCCATCCGGGGCGATGGCATTTTCAAGTCCACCAATGGCGGCGCCACCTGGTCGGCACTGGCTTCTACCGTGGGCAATCCTGACTTTCAATATGTTCAAAAAATTGTTGTCCATCCGGTTACCGGACATGTGTATGCAGCCACCCGATCCGCCGCAAGCGGCTCCGGCGGGGTGTTCCGCTCGGCCGATGGGGGAGCTACATGGACCAAGGTGCTGGGAAACGGACTGGGTGCCTCCTCCGACCGGGCCGCTGATCTGGAAATTGCTGCCGACAATTCCATATATGCCGCAATGGGCATCCTGCAAACCGATGGAATCTATCGCTCCACCACCGGCGATGCCGGTTCCTGGACCAAACTCAACACAGGCACCAATGGTTTTCCTACTTCGGCCTTTTTCCGTTGCGAAATAGCCTGTGCCCCCTCCAATGCTTCTACCCTGTATGTGCTGACTGAACAGGCTTCTACCGGAGGCTTGTACAACATTTATAAGTCCACCAACAGCGGCAGCACCTGGACAACCCTGCCGAAGCCCTTGTGGAACGATCAGAGCTGCTCCAGCACCTCCAACGACTTTACCAGAGGTCAGGGCTGGTACGACCTCATAGCCGCCGTTGATCCCACGAATGCCAACCGCGTGCTGATCGGAGGCATTGATCTGTTTTTGTCAACCGATGGCGGTAACACGTGGACACAGAAGAGCAGTTGGTGGGGCGGCTGCAGCCGGCCTTATGTGCATGCCGATCAGCATGCCATTGTCTTTCAGCCCGGTAATCCGAATGTGGTGTTGTTTGGCAATGACGGCGGCGTGTACCGCAGCACCGATGGCGGAAACACCTTTTCCTTTAAAGGCTGGAATTACAACGTCACTACCTACTACTCCTGTGCCATGCACCCCAATGCCGGCAATCACCAGTTTCTGGCCGGCTCTCAGGACAATGGAACCCAGCTTTATTACGCCCCGGGCATAAATACCACCATCGAAGCCCTGGGTGGCGACGGCGGCTATTGCCATATAGACCAGGATCAGCCTTCGTATCAGTTTGCATCTTATGTGTTTGCCAACATTTACCGCTCCAGCGATGGAGGTAACACCTTTTCTTCCGTATTTTCCAACAGCAGTGTCGGCAATTTCATCAATCCTTCCGCCTACGATAACATCAACAACGTACTGTATTTCAACTACGGCAATCCGTACAACGGTACCAATTACGGCTTGTACGGACGAATCGTAAATGCTACCACCTCCAACACCGTCACTACGGTAAACATCAGCAGCGCTTCGGGAACCAGCTTTTTTACCCACTTGACGGTTTCCCCGAATACCAGCAACCGCATTTTCATCGGAACCAGCAATGGACGGGTCATCCGGGTAGATAATGCCAACGGCAGCGCCAGCGCCACGCTGATCGGAACGCCCGTTGCCAATAATAACGTCAGTTGCATTGCCGTGCAGAACGGCAACGATAATCACCTGCTGGTTACTTATTCCAACTATGGCGTTACCAGCGTATGGCAGACGACCAACGGAGGAACCACATGGACTTCGGTGGAAGGCAACCTGCCCGACATGCCCATCTGGTGGGTATTGTTCAATCCGAACAACAGCGATCAGGCTATGCTGGCCACCGAAACCGGCGTTTGGACCACGGACGACCTGAATGGCACCTCCACCATCTGGTCGCCGGCCAGCACAGGCATGCCCAACGTAAGCACCCGCATGTTGCAGATCCGCAGCAGCGACAGGCTGGTCATTGCCGCCACCCATGGCCGAGGGCTGTTTTCCACTGACGTCTTCGCTAACCCGACGGCTGACTTTTTCGCCAACAAAACCGTTTCCTACGTCGGTGCTCCCATCCAGTTCACCGATGCTTCCTACAAGGCTACATCGTGGAGCTGGAATTTTGGCGACGCAACTACTTCCACGGTTAAAAATCCGGTGAAATCCTACAGCACGCCGGGATATAAGACCGTGACACTGACCATCAACAACGGCGCAGCTACAGTTACCCGAACCAACTACATTCTTATTTTGCCCAACAGGGGAACTCCCTATCTGGCCGCCAACGGAGGCAATTTTGATGTCAATGCCAATGATTTCGGAGCCGAAACGCCTTATGGCACCGGATGGGTTCGGGGCAATTCCTCCACCAGCGGCAAAAACGGTACGTACAGCGGCTCATTTGCCTGGGTAACCGGGTTGTCGGGAAATTATGTCAATCACTCGGTTAGCTATTTGTACACACCAAACTTCAACTTTTCGGCAACAGGAACCTATACGATTTCTTTTTATGCGAAATACAATGTGGAAACAGACTGGGACGGTTTCCGCGTGGAATACTCCCTAGACAAAGGCAGCACGTGGAACTTGCTGGGCACCACCGGAGGCTCCTGGTACAATTATGCAAACACCCTATACTATGGAACGGCCTTCCCTTACGGAGAGCCGTTCTTTACCGGATCCACTTCCGGTTATGTGCTGAGGCAGTTTGCCACATCGGCGCTTCAGGGAAATCCCAACGTAGCCTTTCGCATTGTCTTTCGATCCGATGTGCTGATTACAGCGCCGGGAGTTGCTATTGACAATTTTGAAATCCTGGGTCCCACCAACACCACCCTGCCGGTGGAACTGGTCACCTTTGAAGGCAGCAATGCCGGCAACGTAAACCTGCTGCGCTGGGTTACGGCGAGCGAATTCAACAACCACGGCTTTGAAGTGCAGCGTTCGCTGCGGGCTGATTTCTGGGAGGTCATTGGCTTTGTAAGCGGACGGGGAACCACTTCGCTTCCCACAACCTATGTGTTCGCTGACAGCTTTTTGAATGATCCGGCCTACTATTATCGCCTGCGGCAGGTGGACTTCGACGGATCTGCCGAATTTTCGCCCGTCATCTTCTTGACCGGCCGCTCATCCCGTCTGTTTGAAGTGGAACTTGCAACTTCCTTTGCTGAAGATGCCATAACCCTGGTTTACCAGAATGCTACTGATGCGGATTTGCAGGTAACGCTTTATGATGCATCCGGAAAAGTACTGAGGCGTCACAGGCAGCAGATACAACAAATTTCAGGACTCGTTACGATGGATCTGCCTGACCTGATGGGTCAGGGGATGTATCTGATTGCAGTGCAGTCGGGTCAGCAACAGCGGGCATTGAAATTTTTTCACCGCTGAGCGGCTGTTGCTTCAGGTGCTGCCTGCGGTTGCCCACCGGTCTTCATCAGAGAAGGTTTAGTTGGAGATCCTTTCCGGGTTGGGAGGGTTGAGGGCCTGGTTGTTTGGATGAAAATGGGCGTAAATCAACCGGGCCTTGTGGGCGCCGGCAATTCGGGCCAGTTCCTTCTCGTCGGCCTGACGAATTGCAGCTACCGAACGAAAATGACGCAACAACGCTTCGGCCGTCTTAGGACCAATGCCGACAATATCGGTCAGTTCGGTGCGCAATAAGGTCCGGCTTCTGCGCTGCCGATGATGGCTGATGGCAAAGCGATGGGCTTCATTGCGGATTTGTTGCACCAGACGCAGAGAGGGTGATTTTTTATCCAGATACAACGGCAACGGATCATGAGGAAAGTAAATTTCTTCCAGTCTTTTGGCGATAGCACAAACCTGCATGCGTCCGGTAAGGCCCAGCTTTTCCAGACTACCCAGAGCTGCCGATAGCTGCCCCTTTCCGCCGTCAATGATCACCAGTTGAGGCAACGGCTGGTTTTCTTCCAGCAGTCTGCGGTAGCGACGATAAACGATTTCGGCCATAGAAGAAAAATCGTCGGGGCCGGTTACCGACCGGATGTGAAAGTGGCGATAGTCCTTTTTGCTGGGCTTTCCGTTACGAAACACTACCAGCGCAGCGACGGGATCAGTTCCCTGAAAATTGGAATTATCAAAACATTCAATATGAACAGGCAGTTCACTGAGGCGGAAATCCTGTTGCAGTTGCAGCAGAATGTGGTTGGCTCGGTGGCGGGGGCGTCGTTCGGCAGCCCGCTGACGGGCCAGCACATAATAATGCAGGTTTCGTACAGCCAGGTCCAGTAGTTTTTTCTTATCGCCGCGCTGGGGTACGGTTACGGTGGCCGACCCGGCAAACGAAATGGGGAAAGGGACAATGATTTCCGTGGCCTGGCTGCCTAACTGGCTGCGCCATTCATGAATCAGGTAAGAACAAATGTCTTCCTTCGGTTCTTCCAGCCTGCGGGCTGCCTGCAAGGTGCGCGTTTGCACCACGACGCCCTGCGCCAGATGCATGCCATGCAGATAAGCCTGGTGTTCGCTCTGAAAATAGGCAAACACATCCACGTCGGTAATGGAAGGATGCACCACCAGCGAGCGGCTTTGGTAGTGCTCCAGATGCTGCAGCTGCCGCTTCACCTGCTCGGCTTCTTCAAACCGGTAGGCATCAGCCAGTTGCTTCATACGTTCCTGTAAGGCTTGTCGCACTTCGCCCAGATTACCCCGCAGCATGTTGCGGATTTGCCTGATGGATTCCTGATAATCGGCTTCTGACTGAAGACCGGCGCAGGGGCCTTTGCAATTGCCCAAGTGGTATTCCAAGCAAACCCGGAAGCGACCCGAGGCGATATTCTGAGCAGTAAGCGCCAGGTTGCAGGTGCGCAGGGGAAACATCTTTTTGATGAACTCCAGAATTTCCCTGACGATATGCACCGAGGTGTACGGTCCAAACAGGGTCATGCGCCGGCGGTCTGGCCGCCGCGTCAGGATGACCCGAGGAAACGGTTCGTTCAGAATGGCGATCCAGGGATAGGTTTTGTCATCGCGCAAATTGACGTTGTAGCGGGGCTGGTAACGTTTGATGAGTTCGTTTTCCAGCAACAGGGCATCCTGTTCGGAGGCTACCACGGTGTATTCCAGGGTGGCGGCGCGGCGAACCATCACATGCGTGCGCGCAGGCAGGTCGGTCTTGGTGAAATAAGAAGCCAGCCGCTTGCGGAGGTTTTTGGCTTTGCCAACGTATAAAACCGACTGATCGGCGGCAATGAAGCGATAAACGCCGGCTTCTTCGGGCAGGGAAGGAGCCAGCAGGTGAAACACTTCCGGCGTCACAATACAAAACTACAAGCCTGCAGGCTGCAGGTTATCGGTTCAATCCGTTGCTTTGTAAAGGATTTTCCGTGACGGTTATTTGGCGATTGTTCAGGCGATTGGTGCTGGCATTAATCGCAGTGCACCTCGCCTATTTACTCTATTGCCGTTGGTTCTTTCCTCCGATTACGCTGACGCAACTCCATAGTTTGCTGTCCGGACAGGGACTGCGGCGCGATTATGTGCCGCTGGAACGCATCAATCCGCAGGCTCGCCTGGCGGTGATTGCAGCCGAAGACCAGAAGTTTGCCACTCATAAAGGTTTTGACTGGGCCAGCATACGGGAGGCCTGGGCCGTCAATGAGCGCAAAGGCCGTACGGTGCGCGGGGCCAGCACCATCACCCAACAGGTGGCGAAGAATGTTTTTCTGTGGCAGGGCCGAAGCTGGCTGCGTAAGGGACTGGAAGGGTATTTTACTCTGTGGCTGGAGCTGTTGTACAGCAAGCGACGCATTCTGGAGCTTTATCTGAACGTCATTGAAATGGGAAAAGGGATTTATGGCATTGAATGTGCTGCGCAGGTTTTTTTTGGAAAATCTGCTGCACAGCTTACGGAGCGCGAGGCGGCAATGATCGCAGCCAGTCTGCCCAATCCGAAACTATATACGGTCAAACCGACCAGTCGTTGGGTACAACGAAGGCATGTTTGGGTGATGCGGCAGATGCGCCAGTTGCGCGGGCAGCCGGAACTGGAACAACTCCTGGAGTCATTCGATCAGTAATAGTCGGTGCTGTGCTGGCTCATGTACTGCCTGTATTTCTGGCAGTCGGTTTCAATGACCTGAGGCCCGGGGGGTACAGGAAATGCTGCCTTGGGCGTCAGACCCAGCGACTTGTCGGCATAGCAGCTTTTGAGGAAATACGCAAAAATGGGCAGGGCCATATTAGCGCCTTGTCCGTAAAAGGTAGATCGGAAACGGATGATGCGGTCTTCGCCGCCTACCCAACAACTTCCGACCAGGTCGGGCGTAAAGCCGACAAACCAGCCATCGGTGTTGTTTTGGGTGGTGCCGGTTTTTCCGGCAACGGCAAAAGAAATACCGTAGCGGCTTCGCAGCCGCTGGGCAGTGCCGCTGTTCACCACCGCTTCCAGCATTTTCACCATGACGTAGTTGACCTGAGGGGAAAGCACTTCAGCCTGTCGTGTAGTGAATTGTTGTAATACGTTGCCTCTTTTGTCGGCAATGCGCAGCAGGTACTGGGGTTTGATGTAGGTGCCTTCGTTGGCAAAGGTTCCGTACACGCCCGCCATTTCGTAGACGGAAATATCGGTCACTCCCAGACTGATGGCGGGATAGGGATCCATTTTGCTTTCAATGCCCAGCCGGCGGGCCAGGTCAATCATGGGCTGTGGGCCGATGTGGCGGATCAGGTGGGCGCTGATCGTGTTCACTGATCCGGCCAGACCCTGGTACAGCGTCAGGTTGCCGCCGTAGCGGCCATCGGCATTTTCGGGCGACCAGTTCTGAAAATCTTCAAATACGATGCGCTCGTTGGGGAATTCGTAACAGGGGCTGTAACCGTTGTCAATGGCTACAGCATACAGAATGGGTTTGATGGTGGATCCTACCTGACGCTTGGCTCCGGGATTGACGTGGTCGTACTGAAAGTAATGATGATTGATGCCGCCCACCCAGGCAAGCACGTGACCGGTCAGGGGATCGGTGGCCATGAAGCCACAATGCAGAAACATTTTGTAATACTTAATGGAATCGTAAGGGGTGAGTGTGGTATCCTTTTCGCCTTCATAGGAAAAAACCGTCATGGGCATAGGCGTGTGAAACGCACGAACGATGGAATCCTCAGAAATACCGGAACGCTTCATGCTTTGCCAGCGGTAACTTTTGCGCATGGCTTCATCAATGAACTGCTTGGTATTGCCCCAGGGCACGCTGTTGCGGTAGCTGGCCAAAAACTGCTTTTGCAGGTCGCGCATGTGTTTTTGTACGGCTTCTTCGGCATAGAACTGCATGCGGCTGTGGATAGAGGTGTATACTTTGAGGCCATCCTTGTACAGATTGTACGGAGTGCCGTCTGGCTTTTTGTTGTTTTTGCACCATTGCAGCAGCTCCTGACGCAGGTATTCTCGGAAGTACGTAGCCAGTCCTTTGTTGTGATCGGGACTGACGTAGTTCAGCCGGATGGGCAGTTGCATGAGGCTGTCCAGTTCGGACTCAGGCAGAAATCCGTATTTGGCCATCTGGGCCAGCACGACGTTACGCCGGGATAAGGCATTTTTCGGATTGCGCCGCGGATTGTAGTAGGTACTGCCCTTAAGCATACCGATTAGAACGGCAGCTTCCTCCACCCGCAGCGAATCCACCGATCGGTTAAAAAAGGTACGGGCAGCCATTTTGATTCCATAAGAATTTTCGCTAAACTGAACAGTCTGGAGATAGAGGTTCAGAATTTCATCTTTGGTGTAGCGGCGTTCGAGCTTGATGGCAATGACCCACTCCTTGAATTTGGACAGAATGGTGGCCATCAGGTTGTTGCCGGGGCGGGGAAAGAGGTTTTTGGCCAGCTGCTGGGTAATGGTGCTGCCGCCGCGCACATCGCCCAACAGGGTAGAGATCAAAGCCGCTAACTGTCCGCGGTAATCAATGCCGGAATGGCTGTAGAAACGGATGTCTTCCGTGGCAATCAGGCACTGTCGGAGCATAACCGGAATCTCTTCCAACGAAGACGGCGAGCGGTTCTCTATAAAATAGGTGCCCAGCAAAACGCCGTCAGAGGAATACACCTCGGTGGCCAGTGCACTGTGCGGATTTTCCAACTCTTCAAACGAGGGCATTTTACCGAATAAGCCCAGGGCTGCCAGCGCCAGCATAAGCAGGAACAATACCACGGAGCCAAATACTACAATCCACAATATGCGGATCATGTGCAGCAACAGGGCTTTTGGGATGAGCGGTGAGGGCCGGTAGCAGGAAGCAGCTTAGTCGCCTTCGCTCTCCTCTTCCTCATCCGGGTCGTAGTTTTCATAGAGCCGCTCAAAAAAATCAACGTATTCATCAATGTCTTTTCGTTGATAAAGTGTAGTGAAATTTTTTTCATCAATAAGAAACAAACGATAACCGATGGTTTCTGCCAGATCAAAAAGCGATTCGCTGTCGGTCAGCTCGTCGTAATAATCTATGGCCGATGAAGCATTGGCAAACTGTTTCACCACGATGAGCTGTGCATTCTTGTCCAGCAGTTGGGTGGTTACCTTGAGCGCAGGAGTAAGTCCCAACCGGCTGTTAAATCGTTGCAAGGAATCGCTTACTGTTTTGATGCGGGGGTCAACGGTTTTGAAGGCAACTACGGCAAAATGGACTTCTTTGGGTTTAAAGGTGTAAGGTGAAGGGCCGCGCCGCGATTTTTGTTGCGCCTGGGCCGGATCGGGAGGGCGCGGGTTGGTGACCGATGTGTTGGCGCCCAGCAGTTTCAGAATTTCTATGGCCTTGTCACGCTCTTCACCTGTGGGGTATTTGCGGGTAACCGAGTCCAGGGCAGCGATGTAGGTATTGCGGTCGCTGACCCCACCGATGGCCATGGCACGTAACAAATCGAATTTTGGCTTGATGGGATTGGAATGGTACAGGCTATCGGCCCGGCGGATTTGCTGCAGTACGGAGCGATAATCGCCGGCCATAAAGGTTTGATAGGCGGAAGCATACAACTGACCGACCTCCAGGGTTTGTTGTTGCTGTCGCTGAAGAAATTGCGGGTCGGAAAGGATACCGGCAAATTCGCTGTTGGGATACAGCTCCAGCACTTGCTGGCGATAGTAAGCAGCTCTGACGGAATTTCCGGCATGTTCGTGAACGAGATACAGGCTGTAGAGGCAGCGGTCGCCACCGGAAGGACCCGGCAGCAGGGCAGCGGCCTTCTCGTAAGCGGCGATGGCTCCATGCAGGTCGTTGAGGCCGGTGTACAGGGTAAAGCCCAGTCCCATGTACGCATCAAAAATGCGTTGTTTGGAGGCGGCACGCTTTTCTTCGGTCAAAGGCAGGGCTTCGCGCATGGCGCTGACAAGGGCATCGTTGCCGCTCTCATCTTTTTTAGCGGCTTCAGCAGCTTGGTCGTCTGAAGTGGCCTGGTCATCGGCTGAAGCCGTGGTGCTGCGCCGCCAGTTGTCTTCGTTGCGGCGATTTCCCCACTTGGCTAAAAACTCGTTGTATCCGGAGCTTTTGAGGGAATTGTTATAGAAATACCAGTTGCCGGCGGAAGCTGTGGTTTGCTGCTGAAAGGGATCAGCCGGGAAAGTAGGGGCCGTGGATTCTTCCTGCTTGCTTTGTTCCTTGCGTTGGCGCGATGCTTCACGAGCCAAAAATTTGTCCAGTTCCTGCGGGCTGAGGGAAGCCAGGCGCTGAAGGCTGTCTTCCTGATGAATGGTTTTCAGATGAACGACAATCTGGGAGAGTACTGTCTTGAGTTCCTTGACGCGGGCAAGGGTGTCCAGCTTGGGCGTCAGGTAAGCAACAGCGCTGTCGTAGTAGGCAGAGGCAGCGACGTAGTCTTTTTCCCGAAGCGCCATGGAGCCCAACTGCAGGAAGCTCAGTCCTTTCTGATGGCTGTTATTGACGCTGAATTTGACGGACTGCAGGAAACTTTCTGTCGCCAGATCGGTTTGCCCCTGCATTTGGCGCACCAAACCGATGTAATAGTAAATCTGGTCACGGAAGGTGAAAAAATCAGGATCCTGGGCCATATCTTCCAGAGCGGCAATGGTTTGCGACGGTGAGCCGCTACCGCTGGCCAGGAAACTTTTTACTACGGCAATGCGGGCATGGAAATCCATTTCTGGCGAGGGTTTCATTTCACTGACCTGCCGGAAATACTGCGCGGCAGTACCATGGTCACCCTGCAACTGATACAATTGGGCCAGAATGAAGGTGTAACGCGTAGCTTCCCGTTTGGAACGGGTTAGGTCAATAACCTTTTTCAGCTGGTCAATGGCATTGGGGTAGCGTTGTTGCTGGACATAAACAAAAGCATGTACGAGGCGCAGATCGTCGCGAAGGTCTTCGGGAAACAGCCGGTCTTCATCCAGATAAGCGATGATGGACTGGGCTTCGCCGTAATTGCCCAACATGGCATGGGTACGCACCAACCACAACAGGTTGGTGTAGTACACCGGCTGGTGGCGGATCTTGTCCATCAGTTTGGGCTTGCTGCCGGATTCCTTTACGGTGCCGGTAAACGGATTGACTTTTTTTTCTGATTTCTTTTCGGCCTCTTTATCCTTTTTGGGTAAAGACCCTTTTCCGATTTTGGCACTTACGTATTGAAAAGCGGCCAAAGCAGAAGAATAGTCTTTTTTGTAATAATAGGCTTTTCCGATGTTGAAATAAGCGTCGTCGTTCCATTTTTTGCTATCGCGCAGCTTGATCACCAGCGTCAGACGGCGGATAATGGAATCCATGTCGGTAGCCGAAAAAGCATCGTCGGGGTTGCCGGTCAGGTAGAGGGGAAGCAGTTTTTCGTAATCCTCTTTCCGGTTATCAAGCACCTGCTTTTCGGCCTCCGTCATTTTCATCTTGGCATAGTAGTAGCCATTGTAGCGGGCATTCGTATTCTGATAGGTGTTAACGATCCACGAATCGGTTTTTTTCTGGGCCCGGGAGGGGGCGAAGCCTAAAGCCAGAAAAAAGAGGATGAACCAGAAACAGAACGGCCGGAAATTCATGCAGAGGGTTGCAGTAAAAATAACTCGGAACAGGGCCGGTTATTGTACGGGCAAAGATAGGCCGCCCGAGGGGTACATCAGCCTGCAGGGAAGCGTTTAGCGGGCAGGCCTGGAATGCCTGGCCTGACGATCATTTGCCTTTGGGGACTTTTGCGCTGAAGACGTGCGGCGGGGCTTATCGCTCTCTAATTCATCAATATCCAGGTTCCAGTAGTCGTCAATTACGCCAATCGACAGGCTGAATAACGGGCTGGAAAGACCGTAGTCCGGCAGATTAACGCCCTCCGATTCGTCAATCCCCCGATAGTTAAGAAAATCACGCAGATAATAGTTGAAACGGATGTAACTGCCTTTGGGGAAGCGTAATTCTGCCAGTAATGACGCATTGAGCAGATTGACCCGGTCGTCAAACCAGTTATAGATTTTTCTTTTTTCACCTTGAGGAGTAAAAATTTTTCGTTTGTAGGCAAACATCAGTTCCCCCAGAGCGCCCACAGCGAAGCTGGCACCATCAGGCAGTTCGCCGATCCGAAAGGCCAAAGGCATGCCCAGGGCATAAGAACGCTCCTTGATTTTGGTCAACTGGTTTTGGTCATCGGTGTAGTGGCTGATCAGCCCCACGTTGCGGATGCCTAACCCCGTGTACATACCCAACAGGGGGGAAAAATCTACATTCATCTGATGGGTATAATTGAAAAAGGGGGCGTAGCGTACCACCGCTTTGAGGGACTGAGCGCCGGCATCCACCTTGCCCATGGAAAAGATGCTCTCCCAGTCGGCGGTCCAATACAGGCGCGGTTGCCCGAAGGAGGAAAGACTATTCAGCAGCAACGAAAAGGTGCACAGCAACAACACGGAGCGGAAGCCATGCGTTGGGATAGCGTATTTCATTGGCGCAAGTTACATGATTGGCGCAAACCTTTGATTGCCAGTCAAGCACGACATGAAGTAGGGTTAATTTTGACATGATGTACCAGGCCATCGGCAGCAGCGATATTCAGTTTTTCCAAAGTATAGTGGGTTCGCCTTTCGTACTGACGGATGCCGATTTGCTGAATCGCTATGGTCGGGATGAAACGGAGGATTTGCTTTACTGCCCTGATGCCGTGGTGCTTCCTTCGGAAGCCGGACAGATCAGCAGGATTTTGGCGTATTGCTCGGAGCGCCGCATTCCGGTTACTCCGCGAGGGGCCGGAACCGGACTGAGCGGCGGGGCTTTGCCGGTTTTCGGTGGTCTGGTATTGAGCACCGAACGGATGAACCGAATTTTGTTCATTGACGAGCGAAACTTTCAGGTAACCACCGAGCCGGGCGTGATCACGGAAGTATTGCAGGAAACAGTAAAACAAAAGGGACTTTTCTATCCGCCCGATCCGGCCAGCCGGGGGTCATGCTTTATAGGCGGCAACATAGCCGAAAACAGCGGCGGCCCAAGAGCCGTGAAGTATGGAGTGGTTAAAGATTATGTGCTCAATCTGGAAGTGGTGCTTCCCAGCGGCAACATCATCTGGACAGGAGCCAGTGTGCTCAAAAATGCCACCGGATACAACCTGACGCAACTCATGGTGGGCAGCGAGGGCACCTTAGGCATTGTAACCCGTATCGTGTTGCGGCTGCTGCCCCATCCGCGGCACGATATGCTGATGTTGGTGCCTTTTCATTCGGCAGCGCAGGCCTGCGAGGCAGTCAATGCCATTTTTCTGGAAGGAATCATCCCTTCGGCTGCTGAATTCATGGAGCGCGATGCAGCGCGGTTGTCCCTGCAGCTGACGCCATCGTCCATAGCGTTGGATGAGCAGGCTGAAGCTTTTTTGTTGCTGGAAACAGATGGCAACGATCCGGAGCTGTTGTTCAGGGACATGGAAAAAATACATGCAGTCGTGCAGCGATATGCTGTAGGGGAAACGCTGCTGGCTGAAACCGCTGATCAGAAAGCCGCACTGTGGAAACTGCGGCGCAGCATCGGTGAAGCGGTGCGTCGGCATTCGGTGTACAAGGAAGAGGATACAGTAGTACCGCGGGCCGAACTGCCTGTGTTGCTGGACGGAGTCAAAGCCATTGGCAGGCGCTATGGCTTCCGGTCGGTTTGCTATGGCCATGCCGGCGATGGCAATCTGCATGTCAACATCCTCAAGGAACAGCTCAGCGATGCGCAATGGAATGAACTGCTGCCCAGGGCCATTAAAGAGATCTTTGAACTCTGCGTCCGCCTGGGCGGCACCATCAGTGGCGAGCATGGCATTGGCTGGGTGCAAAAACCGTATCTGTCCATAGCCTTCAACCCAATCCAGATGGACCTGATGAAGAAAATCAAGCATGTTTTTGATCCGGCCGGTATTCTGAATCCGGGCAAGATTTTTGACTGAGCAGCGTGTACTTTTGTTGCTTTCCTGTCATGCGTACCCTCGCGTTTTTTACCGTTTTTTTCGTTGCAGTTGTACATGGAGTTTACAGTCAGGGTCGCTCCGACAAGCAGGGAATGCAAGGGGTGCCGCTTCGTGAACGCCTGGTGTTTGGTGGTAACATCGGCCTGAGCTTTGGCGATGTGACTTACATAGCTGCCGAACCGTTGGTGGGGTACCGGCTCACTCCCAATCTGGTCACCGGCATCGGCATGCGGTACATTTATTACCGCGATAATTTTTACAATTACACGACGAGCATATACGGCGGATCGGTGTTCGGCAGATATTACTTAGTAAAGGGCATTTTTGGAGAAACCAGTTTTGAACTCAACAGCCTGCAGGCCTATGATCCATTGGATCAGCAGCTGTCGCGAATCTGGGTGCCCTCATGGCTGGTAGGCGCCGGTTATAGCTCATCACTCGGCCGGGGTGCCGGCTTTTACTTTTCTATTTTGTATGATTTGTTGCAGGATCCCCACTCACCCTATTACCGTCAGCCCGTGATTCGCCTCGGCATAGGTCTTGGTCTGTAAAGGCTGAGGCGGTGCCATCTTGGACATATTGGCGCAGCCTGTTAGATTCGTTGTACAAACCGGCTGTGCAATGGATGACTTCACGCGATTGTTTGACCTGCCGCATTATCAGTTGGCTCAATATCCCAAGACCGATTGTCTCAATGAGAAGCGCGACGGCCGCTGGATTTCGTACAGCACGCAGCAGGTGATTGCCGAAATAGACAAGGTGTCGCGGGCCTTACTGGCCAGTGGCATTCAACGCGGCGAAAAGGTGGCCATCGTAGGTAACAACTGCCCGCAGTGGAATTTTGCCGATCTGGGCATCATGCAGATCGGTGCGGTTACCGTGCCGCTTTATCCTACGATCAGCGATGAGGATTACGTGTACATCCTGAACCATGCCGAAGCCCGGCTGCTCTTTGTCTCATCGGCAGAATTGTTTATTCGGCTGAATGCCTTGCGCAGCCGCTTGCCTCACCTCAGGGAGCTGGTAACGTTTCGACCGGTAGAGGGAGCGGTTGCCTGGGAGACTTTTCTGGAACGCGGCAGCAGCGCTTTACAGGAACAGGTACATGCGCTGCGTGATTCGGTGAAACCCGGCGATCTGGCCTGCATCATCTACACCAGTGGCACCACAGGTTTTCCCAAGGGCGTCATGCTCTCTCACCACAATGTGGTGGAAAACCTGAAGTCGGTGGGCAAGATTCTTCCTATCAACAACACGCATACGGCGCTGAGTTTTCTTCCGCTCAATCATGTGTTCGAAAAGCTGGTCGTGTACTTCTATCTGATGAAAGGCGTTTCCTGTTACTACGCCGAAAGCATGGACACCATCGGCGACAACATGCGTGAGGTTAGTCCGCATTTCTTCACTGCCGTACCACGGCTGCTGGAAAAGGTTTATGAACGCATCATAAGCAAGGGCCAGGAACTGACCGGGCTCAAACGCAAGTTGTTTTTCTGGGCTGTGGGTTTGGGAATGCGCTGGGAAAACGGTAAAGATCTAGGGTGGTGGTACAACCTGCAGCTCAGACTGGCACGCAGGCTGATCTTCAGCAAATGGTTGCAGGCCCTCGGCGGTCGCGTGTTTCTGATCTGCTCCGGTGCTGCACCGCTTAATCCGAAAATCGGTGCCGTTTTCACCGCTGCCGGTATCACCATCATTGAAGGGTATGGATTGACCGAAACGTCGCCTGTGCTTACGGTCAACCGCGTCAATCTGGACGAAAACGTCTTGGGTACAGTGGGTAAGGCCATTCCCGGTGTGGAAATCAAACTGGATTCCGACGGAGAGATTTTGGCCCGGGGCCCCAACATCATGCTGGGGTATTACAAGATGCCGGAAGAAACAGCACGGGTACTGACCAGCGATGGCTGGTTTCGCACCGGCGATATCGGTGAATGGGTCAGAGGGGAGTTTTTGAAAATTACGGACCGGAAAAAGGAATTGTTCAAGACTTCCGGCGGAAAGCTCATTGCTCCATTACCCATAGAAAATCACTTCAAGCAATCGCCTTTTATTGAGCAGTTTCTGTTGGTAGGCGACAACCGGAAATTCATCGCAGCGCTGATTGTGCCTGCCTTTCCCCACCTGAAAAAATGGTGCGAACAGCGGCAGATTGCCTGGACCACTCCGGAGGACATGGTGAAACATGCGGAGGTCCTACGTAAATATGAGGAAATAATTAATGAAAGAAACACCACCTTAGGGCATGTGGAGCAGGTCAAGAAATTCACTTTACTGCCCCGTGAATGGACGGTACTGGAGGGCTTGATGACGCCCACGCTTAAGCCGCGCCGAAAGGAAATTCTGGCCCGCTTTGCTGCTGAGGTGGAACAGATGTATGCCTCCTGACGCTTACTTCAGGTCAAAGCGTTGCGTGCCGACCAGATAGCCGTTCTGGTAAATCTCAATGGTGTAGGTGCCGGAGATGTATTCCACATCCTGCCGGAAAAAGACACAGGGCGATACCTCGGCATTCTTGTAATGCACCGTTGCACTCATGGAATACGGCAGCGGGTTGCCGGTCTCGGCGCTGATGAAGGTCCTGCTGCCGCTGGCCGAGGTAAAGGTGGTTCCTTCCGGATTGATGATGCGGATCAGAAAGACCTGCGTATCGGCTTCGGCAATTTCGTTTTTAGGTAAGGTGAAACAGATTTTGAGCTGGTCAATCTTTTTCGCTTTACCCGTTTTAGCATCCTTGCCGCTGTTTTTGGTACGCAACCCCGTAACCTCAATGGCCGTGGGTTTAAGCAAAGAAGCCAGTTCTACTTTCTTGCTCAGCTTCTTGTTTACGGAGGTGAGCACGACCAGCGAATCGCGCTGAGCCAATACCAGTCGCCCCAGAGAATCGCGTTCGATATCGGCCAGCTTCTTTTGGGCCTGCAACTGCAGAATCTGCTGTCGGAAGGTGGAATCTATCTGCCGCAGGGCAGCCAGGTGCTTGGCGCATTCTTCCTCGGTGATCTTGTTTCGGCGCACCAGTGTCATGAAATTGTTGCGGCATTGTTGCAACTCCTTTTCCTTAATGGCGATGATGCTGTCCAGTTCACGGTTCAAACCACGATACGCCAGCAGATCGGCCTGGGCGGCCTGAAACCGGGCATCCAGATCCATGATCTGCGCGCTGTCGGCAGCAATTTTCGCCTCCATGGCCGATTGGTGCTCCTTCAGTTGGTTTCGCTCATAACCAAAATAAACGGCAGCCGCTCCAGCCAGAAGCAGGGCAACGGAAAGCACAACAACCGGTACGGTATTTTTCTGGGGTGAAGCGGTATTCATGTCAGTAGTTCGGCAGCGTGAAGGCCAAGCTATGTGCCTGATGCGGCATGAGCCGGGCGGAATCATTGCATTACGCACAGCGGCTTGGTTTTCGGTCAGTGTTCAGGACAATTCACCGTTGTGCATGTGAACATCGCGAGCTGACTACCTTTACACGATTTCTTGTATTGCCACATGAAGCGGATCATTCAACGGGTAGCCGTCCTTGGTGCTGGCGTCATGGGTAGTCGCATTGCCTGTCATTTTGCCAACATCGGAGTGCCGGTGTTGTTGCTGGATCGTCCCGCTGATGCAGTACCGGAAATGCCTGACCCTGCTGAGCAGCGCAACCGGCTGGTGAACGAATCGCTTCAGGCTGCCTTGCGGTCCAAACCTTCCCCGTTATTTACTGCAAAGCGAAGCCGGTTTATCACCACCGGTAATTTTTCCGACGACCTGCCCCGGATTGCCGAATGCGATTGGGTGATAGAGGCCGTGGTGGAACGAGCTGAAGTAAAAAGTGCCCTGTACGAACAGGTGGAGCGATTCCGCAAACCCGGCACACTGATTTCTTCCAACACTTCATCTATCCCCATTCACCTGCTCGCACAAGGCCGCAGCGACGATTTTCAGCAGCATTTCTGCGGCACCCATTTTTTCAATCCTCCCCGTTATCTGAGGCTGCTGGAAATTATTCCTACGCCGCAAACCCGCGCCGATGTGGTGGACTTTCTGATGCATTACGGCGATGTATTCCTGGGAAAAGAAACCGTACGCTGTAAAGACACACCGGCATTTATCGCCAACCGTATCGGTGTGTACAGCGTCATGCACATTTTTCATCTTACCGAAGAACTGGGGCTTACCATTGACGAGGTGGATTTTCTTACCGGTCCGCTCATTGGACGGCCTAAGTCCGCTACCTACCGCACGGCCGATGTGATCGGCCTGGACACGCTGGCTAACGTAGCCCGATTTGTTTATGCCTCCTGTCCCAACGATGAAGCCCGCCAGCGTTTTGTGGTGCCTGCCTGGCTGGATCAGCTAATAGGCAATCAATGGCTGGGTGATAAATCCGGCCAAGGCTTTTACCGTAAGGAAAAGCAAAATGGTAAAACCGTATATCCCTCACTGGACCTTCCTGCTTTGCAATACAGCCTGAAAGCCAAACCAGCCTTTGCCACTGCCGATGCCATCCGGAGGGCCGGTAACCCCGGCGAAGCGCTGCAATGCGCTGTATCAGGCACCGATAAGGCCGGTGAATTCTACCGGCGTTTTTTCTATGGTCTTTTTTCCTATGTAAGCCATCGCATTCCCGAAATCAGCGATGAATTGTTCTGGGTAGATGCTGCCATGAATGCCGGTTTTGGCTGGCAGCAGGGGCCTTTTGCCGCCTGGGATGCCATAGGCCTGCGGCGCGCTGTAGAAGGCATGCAGCAGGAGCAATATGCACCGGCGCCCTGGGTGGAGGATCTGCTCCGTCAGGGGCACGATTCGTTTTACCGGTGGGGCAACAACGCAAAACAATACTATGACGTTTCCGTTCGCAGCTATCGTCCTGTGCCGGGTTCGGAAAGCTTTCTGCTTCTGGAAGACCGCTCAGGCCACGTGGTGTGGCGTAACAGCGGCTGCCGCCTGATTGACCTTGGCGACGGAGTCGTGAACCTGGAGTGGCAAACCAAGATGAATACCATAGGCGGTGAGGTGCTGGAAGGCGTCAATCAGGCCATAGCACTCGCCGAACGCGATTTCGCAGGACTGGTTATCAGCAATCAGGGCGAGAACTTCAGTGCCGGTGCCAATCTGGCATTGATCCTGATGTTGGCCGCTGAACAGGATTTTGACGAGCTGGAGCGTGCCTGTCGGATGTTTCAGCAGACTTCGCTGCGCATCCGCTATTCGGCGGTTCCTGTAGTGATTGCTCCCCATCAGCTGACGTTGGGAGGCGGTTGCGAGTTTACGCTGCATGCCGATGCCGTAGTGGCTGCTGCCGAAACCTACATGGGTCTGGTGGAAGTCGGTGTAGGCATCATTCCTGCCGGCGGCGGAACGAAAGAACTGGCCGTGCGCGCTGCCGATGCCGTGGAAGTCGGCTTGCCCGAGTTGCCCGTACTGCAGCGCTTCTTCACGCTGGCGGCAATGGGAAAGGTATCCACCAGTGCATTGGAAGCGATGGAAATGGGACTGCTGCGTCAAGGTGTGGACCGCTATTGCCTGAATGCCAAACGACTGTTGGCTGAGGCCAAGCATCAGGTGCTGGAACTGGTGCGCAGAGGGTACACCAAGCCAAGGCCGCGTGAAGACATCCGAGTGCCGGGGCGCTCGGTGCTGGCTGCTCTTTTCGCCGGTATTGAAGCGATGGTTTTTGGTCGCTATGCCAGTGAACACGATCGCCTGATTGCCCGCAAGCTGGCCTATGTGATGTGCGGAGGTGACCTGAGTGTGGCTACACCGGTCAGTGAGCAGTATCTCCTGGACCTGGAGCGGGAGGCCTTTCTGAGTTTGGTCACCACGCGCAAGTCCATGGAGCGTATGCAGAGCATACTCCAAACCGGTAAGCCTTTGCGCAATTAAGGATGGAAGTCCAGGCGAAGCTGTCATGATGAGAAAGAAGAACATTTACTGAAACACATAAAAAAATTTTATGCAAGACGCGTACCTGGTTGCCGGATTACGCACCGCTATCGGCAAAGCCAAAAAAGGCGGTTTTCGCAATACACGTTCGGATGATCTGGCTGTTACCGTCATTCAGGAGCTGGTCAGGCAGGTGCCGGGGCTGGAGCCCCGTCAGGTGGATGATGTCATTGTGGGAACAGCCGTTCCGGAAGCCGAGCAGGGTCTGCAAATGGCGCGGTGGATTGCCCTGCGCAGTTTGGGTATTGAGGTGCCCGGTGTTACCATCAATCGATATTGCGGTTCGGGGCTGGAAGCCATTGCCCTGGCCTCGGCCAAAATCAGCAGCGGAATGGCCGATTGCATTGTTGCCGGAGGCGCCGAAAGCATGTCGCTGGTGCCTACCATGGGCTGGAAAACAGCACCCAACTATTCGTTGGCTGACGAACATGCCGAATATTTTCTGGGCATGGGGCTGACTGCAGAAGAGGTAGCACGGGAATACCACATCACAAGGGAAGAATCGGATGCCTTTGCCTTTCAGTCGCATCAACGGGCACTGGCAGCCATGGCAGCCGGCTACTTTGGTGAAGAAATCGTTCCCGTGCAGGTGCAGGAGGTAACCGTTGAGAAGGACCGACGGATCGCCCGCCATTATGTTGTTTCAACCGATGAAGGTCCCCGCAGCGATACCAGCATGGAAGCCCTGAGCAAACTGCCTCCCGTGTTTCGTCAGGAGGGCCAGGTTACGGCTGGCAACTCCTCGCAGACTTCGGATGGCGCTGCTTTTGTTGTGTTGCTTAGCGATGCCATGGTAAAAAAACTCAATGTAAAGCCCTGGGCACGATTGCTCACCTGCGTCAGTGCGGGAGTTCATCCGCGCATAATGGGTATGGGACCGGTAGAAGCCGTTCCCCGGGCCTTGCAGCGGGCCGGTCTGAAGCTGCATGATGTGGGCATTATTGAACTCAATGAAGCCTTTGCCTGTCAGGCACTGGCAGTGATGAGAAGTTTAGACCTGGATCCTGACCGGGTAAATCCCAATGGCGGGGCCGTTGCCCTGGGTCATCCGTTAGGATGCACCGGAGCTATTTTGACTCTCAAAGCCATTCGCGAGGCCCGACGACGCAAGGAGCGGTACGCTTTGGTGACTGCCTGTATTGGAGGAGGACAAGGTATTGCGGGCATTTATGAAGTCTTTTCCTGACAGTTGATCCGGAAAAAGGCTTCCCAGGGCATGGCAGGGCATTGGCTACCTTTGTTTTGTTAACGTGAGTAGCTATGAACGAAGCTTCAGCCGACCCGCGGCGTTTTCCCATCGGACAGTTTGTTTTCAGGGAGCCGTTGTCTGCCGATGAGGTAGCCAACATGGTGGATACCATTGAGCAGTTTCCTCAGCACCTTTCCCGTTTGCTTTCCCGGTTTACGGAAGAACAACTGGACCAGAGCTACCGCCCGGGAGGCTGGTCGGTGCGTCAGGTGGTGCATCATCTGGCAGACTCGCACATGAATGCATATGTACGATTCAAAATGGCCTTAACCGAAAATCTGCCCACCATCAAACCCTATAATGAAATGGCCTGGGCAGAACTCCTGGATTCCAAAACGCTGCCTGTAGCCGTATCGCTAAATCTGCTTTCGGCCTTGCACCAGCGATGGGTGGTATTGCTAAAGGCCATGGACGACCAGGCGTACCAGCGCAGGTTCTTTCATCCGCAGCATATGAAAACCCATTCGCTGTACGAATTGCTGGCCATGTATGCCTGGCATTGCAACCATCATTACGCCCATATTGCGCTGGTCGTTCCCCCGGATTCCGAAACGGTTGAGCCCCGGCCGGCACGACAGGCAAAAACGAAAAGTGCTGCTCCTGCCAAAAAACCTGCAGCGCGACGACCCGCCAGGAAATCGGATAAAAAATGACCTGATATGTCGTCCGGTAAATCTGAAGTGCTCAGGGGAGGAGAATTTCTGCTTCGCACCTGTTCCGCTGATGAAGTGTTTATTCCTGAGGAAAAAAGTGAGGAACAGCAGAATATCTACGACATGGCGCGCGCTTTTGCGCTGCAGGAAATCATGCCTGTACATGCGCAACTGGAGCAGCAGGAAGCCGGTTTGAACGAACGACTGCTGGAACAGGCTGGCGCCCTCGGATTGCTTGGTGCGTCCGTACCGGAAGCATATGGAGGTTTCGAAAAAGATTTCGTCACCAACACTTTTATGACAGAGGCCATTGGTTTTGTGGGTTCCATGGCCGTTTCGTTGCTTGCCCATAGCGGCATAGGCACATTGCCCATTTTGTACTACGGCACGGAGGAGCAAAAGAAAAAATATCTGCCCCGTCTGGTTACCGGCGAACTCAAGGCCGCTTACTGCCTGACCGAACCGGGCAGTGGCAGCGATGCCCTGGGAGCGCGCACCACGGCCCTGCCTGCTTCCGACGGCAGCCACTACATCCTTAACGGTCAGAAAATGTGGATCACCAACGGCGGCTTCGCTGATGTGTTTATCGTATTTGCCAAGGTAAACGGTACCGACTTTACAGGATTTATCGTGGAGGCAAATGCTCCGGGCGTAGTTCGTGGCGCAGAAGAAAAAAAGATGGGCATCAAAGGCTCGTCTACCCGTCAGATTTTTTTTCAGGACGTTCAGGTACCAAAAGAAAACGTACTCGGCATTATTGGGAAAGGACATCAGATAGCTTTTAATGTACTTAACATCGGTCGGCACCGGCTGGCTGCGGCTGTACTTTCTTCAGCAAAATGGCTGACAGAGCTTTCTGTGCAATATGCCCTGCAGCGGCATCAGTTTCAGCAGCCCATAGCTCAATTCGGTGCCATTCAACACAAGCTGGCGCAACAAGCCCTGCTGACCTGGGTCAACGAAAGCGCAGTATACCGGTCAGCACACGACATGGAACAGCGCAAGCAGCAATTGCTGGTCGAACAGCGGCCGTATCACGAGGCCCTGATGGGCGCTGCTGAAGAATACGCAATAGAATGTGCCTTGCTTAAGGTAACCGCATCGGAAATGCTGGATTACGTGGTGGACGAATGCGTGCAGATTCACGGCGGCATGGGTTTCAGCGAAGAGGCCGTTCCGGCTCGCGCTTACCGCGATGCGCGCATCAACCGCATATTTGAAGGTACCAATGAGATTAATCGCCTGCTATCGGTGGATATGCTGCTGAAGCGGGCGCTGAAAGGCCGCCTGGACCTGATGACTCCCGCACTCGCCCTGCAACAGGAACTGACCGGCCTGCCGGCCGAAAATGCACCCCTCGCTGACAGTCCCTATGCAGCAGAGTTGCAGATGGTGCAGAACATGAAAAAAGCTTTTTTGCTGGTTGCCGGCAGTGCGGCCCTTCGGCTCAGGGAACAACTGGAGCAGGAGCAGGAAATTGTTATGTACAGTGCCGACATACTGGCCGCCGCCTACCTGGCTGAATCGGCTCTGCTTCGTCTGATCAAAATGCAAAAGCAGGGTCGTTCCGTTACGGTTCAGGAAGATGTCGTCCGCGTGTTTCTCCACGATGCGCTGGATAACCTGTCAGTGTGGGGACGCAATGCCATAGAGGCCTTTGCCGAAGGCGATGAGCAGAAAATGCTTTTGCTGGGGCTGCGCCGCTTCACACGCGCTGAGCCGTTTAACCGCAAAGCTGCCCGTCGGCGCATCGCTGCCTATCTGATTGCTGAACAGGGCTACCGGCTTTGATGCATTCCTGCCATGTAGCACATGGTATGTTTTCTTAAGCATTTGTCTTTCTTATAATTTAAATACCTTTCCAACGAAGGCAGGTCCGATCCTGCTTCCGAATTACGGGGATACATTAAAATTTCAACAAAACAACTTGACCAGCCCGGTAAAAAGGCCATGAGCTTTGCCCATCGTGCCCTTGCGTTCTACAGGTCCCTGTCGTTGGACATGCCTCATCTGCCCGATATTACTGTGCTGAATCCTTATCGCCATGAGGCCGTGCTGGAAGCCGTTCAGGCTTTTCTGTTCCGCTATTATGACGACGATAACCCCCGCATTCTGATTGCCGGCATCAACCCGGGTCGTTTTGGCGGAGGCCTTACCGGCATTTCCTTTACCGATCCGGTAGCGCTCAGGGAGCATTGCGGCATCCCCCACCGGCTGGAGGGACGGCGTGAATTGTCCAGTGAATTTGTTTACCGGGTCATTGAAGCAATGGGAGGACCCCATCGGTTCTTCCGTTCGTTTTTTCTGACTGCTCTTTGTCCGCTGGGATTTCTGTGCCGCGGACGCAATTACAACTATTACGATGATCCCGACCTCCTGCAATCGGTGTTGCCGTTTATCGAAGAAACATTCAGGCAACAGTTGTTGTTAGGTGCGCGAACCGATGCACTGGTGGTGCTGGGAGGTGGAAAAAATCTGCAGACCGCCCAACGGCTTAATGAAAAACACGGATGGGTCAAAAGCCTTGTTCCGCTGGATCATCCGCGCTTTATCATGCAATACCGCCGAAAGCAGCTGGAAGCCTACCTCAGTTGCTACGCCGACGTTCTCTCGGGGTTGATGGAAACAGGCTGCACCACGACGTAAGGTTCAAAAGCGTAATCGGAACGACGCATCAGGTGGCGGCACAGAATGCGGCGGCGCAAGCGTCGTACTTTACGGTATTGTTGACCTTCAAAACGGAATTCGGCACCATCAGGCAGCTGTTCCAAAGCCACCCCCGCTACGGCATCGTAGCGCCGCAAGGCCCGCATCAGTTCGGGATCGCAGCAATGTGTATAGGTCGGGTGCTGCAAATGCCGGCGAAATGCTTCAGTAACGCGCAAGGGAAAAATCCGTCTGCCGCGAAATTCGTCCATCAGCTTACGAAACTGCAGCTTCCATTCCGGCCCATGCGCTTCCACCCGGTGGCTGTAATGCAGCCATGTGGTCAGATGTGCCATTTCGTGCACCAGCGTAATCAGAAAAGCGTACGGATTCAGGTTTTCGTTAATGCGAATGCGATGGCTGCGGTCCTTTTCCGATGGCAGAAATACCCCATAAGCATGCTTCATGGGACGAACGGCCGAAATGACCACCTGGTAACGCTGTTCCCAGCCGGCAATGATGTCTATAGCTTCTTCCGGCAAATAAGCCGACAGGCGGTGCGGGGGCTTAGGCGGATTGGCTGGTGCCGGAAGAGGATGCATGTCGCTTTTGAGCAGCAATCACTTCGCGAATTTCGAAGACAGTAAACACTACATACAGAACAAAGAACGGTATTATGAACACCGGACTGTCGGGTTTGGTGATCCAGGCATAAGTGGCCACGAATGCTGCCGAAGCCAGCAGTTTAATCATCACCGTAGCGCTGACGGCCGTGACAAAGCCACGTGCCGATTGCTTCAGGGAGCGCAGCCCCATCCAACCGGTTAGCCAGGTTATAACTCCGAAAAACAGTAAGGCCCACCAGCCAAAAGAAAAAGCGGGATGCGAAGCATCAGTCAAACAACCGATACCGGCCAGCAGCAAGGCCAGCAGACCGGTCAATAGAAGCAGTCGCAGGGTAAAAAGCGGCATTACAACGGACGGCGTAATTCTTTCAGCACCAGATACAAACCCACCATAACACCGGCAAAGGCAAGGAAAACGGTAGCGAACGGCTTTTTCCATCCAATTAAAAAATCCAGAAAATAACCGGCAGCAAAGAACAGACCGATGCTTCCTGCCATCAGGTATACCAGGTGAAAATAACGCGCAAAACCCGACAGCGGAGAATGTTTTGGCGCAGAGGGACTCCGGGGCGGCTGGGTATCAGATGGCTTCTTTCTGAATGGCTGCAGTCGCCTTTTCACTGGGCTTCATTTCTTTGACGCCCATCTTGCAGGAACCGGTAAAGCGGGCTCCGGCTTCCACCACCAGCTTGCCGGTAACGATGTCTCCTTCCAGGTATCCGGTGGATTTAAGAAACAGCAGGTCGGTAACTTCTACTTTCCCAAACACCTTGCCGGAGATGTCGGCGTTTTCACAGTTCAGGTCGCCGTCAATCATTCCGGTGCTACCTACAACAATTTTGGATTTGGAGCTAATGGTGCCCTTCACTTTTCCGTCAATGCGGATATCGCTTTCCGATTTTACATCTCCTTCAATCTGAGTGCCGGCGCCAATGATGTTGATGGCGGGTTGACTGGAGGCGGCAGGACCAGTGGCCCGGGCGGCGTTTTTGTCGTTGCTCGTGTTGAACATGATGTGGTGATTTTCTGTTGTTAAGGTAACATTATTTGGTGTTGGGAAGCGGGCAAAGTTAACCACATGCCGTTAAGGTTTTCCACACGTTGGGGAAAAAGAACAAAATTTTTTTCAGGATAAAGGCAGAAACTTTTCCGGATCCAGAGGAATGCCGTTATACCAGATTTCAAAATGCAGGTGAGGGCCTGTGGTGTATTCGCCGGTGTTGCCGATGATGGCGATAATGTCGCCGGCACGCACGCGATCACCGACTTCCCGAAGCAAAGCGCTGTTGTGTTTGTACACCGACAACAGATTCTGGGCATGCTGCAGCATAATGGAATAGCCGGTTTCGGCAGTAAAGCCGGCAAACACCACCGTTCCATCCATCGTAGCTTTAATGGGTTCGTTTTCCACGGCCACCAGATCCACGCCAAAATGTTTGCGTGCTTCGTCAAAAGGCTGAGTAATGTAACCGCCCCGGAGGGGAAGAAAGAAATGAAACAGATTCCGTGATGGCGTGCGCAATGAAATAGGTTGTTGCTGCAGCAGGGCAAACCGTTCCATTTGTTCCACTTCTCTGCGCAGTTGGGTTTCCGATTCCGAAGGACGGGCCGTTTCGGCCGGGTCTTGCCGCTTAACCGGCTGGCTGAGCGTGTCGTAAACTGATGCCGGCGACACTTCGCCGCTGATGATGCTCCGGATGTTTTCCAAGTAACGCTCCCGCATTTCCAGCGCCCGCTGCATGCTGTCGGCGCGCAGCTTCAACTCCATGACCGTCTGCCGCGTGTCCACGTCGGCATAGCCGGGAATATATTCTTTGAGTGGTGTAAAGACAATAGCCGACACCGTTACCAGCACCATGACCACCAGCACTGTGCTAACCAGTACATACACGTTCATGCGGGTGAGCTGGAAGCTGGTGACTTCTTCAAAGGTTTCGTCGTTCAGCAAAACGAGGCGGTAGGGCGTGGTTAGCCGCTCCCAAAGTTTTTTTCGCGCTTTCATGGCAGAAATTCCTATGCAGAAGGTTCAAAAATGCAACATCATCAGCAGCCAGCCAGCAAATAGCCGGCTCAAATGGCTTTAATACGCTCGACCAGAGCGCTGGTACTGTAGCCCGGCAACAGAGGCACCAAATGCACGGCTCCACCATAGCCAAGCACCTGTTCGCGCCCCACCACCAATTCCGGAGCATAATCGGCTCCTTTTACCAGCACATCGGGGCGGATGTACTCTATGAGCCTCAGGGGGGTGTCGTCATCGAAACGAACAACGGCGTCCACTGCTTCCAGCGCAGCCAGCAAGCGCGCGCGGTCGCCTTCGCTTACCACTGGCCTTCCGGGCTTCAGCCGATTGACCGAAGCATCGGAATTTAAGCCCACCACCAGTACATCGCCCAGCGACCGGGCTTCGTGCAGGAGGTGCAGGTGGCCGGCATGAAGCAAATCGAAACATCCGTTGGTAAACACAATGGTCTTACCTGAACGGCGCCACATCTGAAGGCGCTCTCCAAGCACCTCATCGGTCATGATCTTTTCTTCGATATGTTGTCCAAACCGACTTGGGCTCATGGCTTGGGAATTGACAAACCTTTGCGGCGGCGGTTGATCCAAGGCAGAACCACAAGGGCAAGCAGGCCAAACACCAGCATTCCGGCTACCTGCGTACCGTGCGACAGGATGGCATAGGCCAGTCCGTCGGCCTCAGCAATGCCGTACAAAACCAACGCCTGGGTAACGATCAGGTGAAAAGTGCCCAGGCCGCCCTGAACCGGCGCTGCCCACCCGAATCCGCCAAAAACCATGACGGCCAGGCCGGCAATCACACTCAGATGACTGGTCTGGGGAAAACAAAAAAAGCAGACGTACGACATGAGCATGTACAACAGCCAGATCAGTACGGTATAAACAAGAAACAAATGCAGATGGCGGAGCTGGCTTACCGAACGCAGGCCGGCAACAAAGCCACGTACCAAATAGCGGATCCGGATGAAAAGGCGCGTCTTACTCAATCGCCGGTACACCTGAACGGCTATAACTGCTGCAATTGCCAGCGCACCGATCCAGAGAAGCACATACGGCAAATGCTGGCCCGAAAGCTTCTGAAGTCTGGCTTCCATTGGAGCCACAACAAATTGGTAAGTAAACCGGCTCATTCGTTCAAATTCCAACATGACCACGACCAGCAGTAACAACAAAATGGTGGCTATGTCAATGGCCCGTTCGGCTACCACTGTTCCGAGCAATTTGTTAACCGGCACCCGGTCGTAACGGTGAAGCAGGGCACAGCGCATCAATTCTCCAAGGCGGGGAATGGCCAGGTTAGCCATGTATCCCACCATAACGGAGCCAAAAGTGTTGACCAGCCGGGGGCTGTAGCCCAACGGTTCGATGAGCATGTTCCAGCGCAGGGCACGGAAGATGTTGCTCAGCAGGCCAAAGAACAGCGCCAGCAAGGCATAACCCCAATGCGCCGATTCCAAATTGCTCTTCAGTATACTGACATCCTGTTGCCGCAGCACCAGCCACAGCAGCAGCACTCCGATACCAAGAAAGGTGACAATACGGATTACGGAAATCAGCTTCTTGCTCACGGCTGAACAAGCCGGTTGTTCGGATCAGGAAAGATGATGGCCGGCTTAAAGCGACGGGCCTCTTCCTGATCCATAATGGCATAAGAAATAATGATGAGCAAATCGCCAACTACTGCCTTGCGGGCTGCCGCGCCGTTGAGGCATACCGTTCCGCTTTTTCGTTCTCCACGAATCACATATGTTTCCATACGCTCTCCGTTGTTGATGTTGACCACCTGCACCTTTTCGTTTTCCATCAGGTTGGCGGCATCCATGAGGTCTTCATCAATTGTTATGCTGCCGATGTAATCAATGTTGGCATCGGTAACACGGACGCGGTGAATTTTGGACTTGACAACCTCAATCAGCATAGTTTGCAAAAGTAACGGTTAGGGCCAAAGGCCAATGGAACCCACGGCAGCAGTTAAGTCTCGAACAGAATGTTATCGAGCAGGCGAACTCCGCCGACCACAACGGCAATGAGCCATACCACGCATGTGGGTTGGTCAGGCCGGTTTATGAGAAATTCCAACGTATCGGACCGGCAACAATGCAGATAATCTACCTGCATGTCGGGCAAGGCATTCAGTCGGCTGATCGCCTGTTGCCGCAATTCAGGCCAGGGCCTGTTGCGGCTTTCCTGTCGGATCCAGCATAGCTCACTCCAGATACGGGCTGCATTTAAGCGTTGCGATTCGGTCAGCCGGGCGTTACGGGAACTCATGGCCAGTCCGCTGGCCTCACGTACCGTAGGGCACATGACCAGCCGGACCGGATAGTTGCGGTAGGCCAGCAACCGTTCCACCACTTTTACCTGTTGGAAATCCTTTTGACCCATGTACAGGGCTTCAGGCCGCACGAGCTGCAGCAGGCGATCCACTACATTAGCCACACCCTGAAAATGGCCGGGACGCGAAGCACCTTCCAGCATTTCGTCTAACGGATGCAACGGATATCGGTGAAGAGCATGCAGGCCCTGCGGATACATCTGATCGTGGTCAGGAAGAAACACAACGTCGCATCCGGCATCAGAAAGCAAGACGAGGTCGCGCTCCACTTGTCGTGGATAGGCGGCCAGATCCTGCACGTCGTTAAACTGCGTCGGGTTGACGTATATGCTGCAGCAGGTCAGGTCGTTTTCCGATTTGCTGGTCCGGATCAGCGACAGATGGCCTTCGTGCAGTGCCCCCATGGTAGGCACAAAACCCAGTTTTTTGCCCTCACGGACCAAGACCGATTGCAAATCGGCAGCCTTGCGAATCAGCAGCATACAGCCGGCTGTTTTGAACAGGGCGGCGAAGTTAAGGGCATAGCCGACGGAAAGCGATAGAGCTAAAAGGACAAAGAAAAATAAGCTATTGATTTTTAGTTATTTATATAGAATTGCCGGTCCGGTGGCTAGGGAAAAGGCTTACCCTCTTGCAGGTGTAACGAATCCTTTATATTATCTTTGCAGCCGCAATTAAGTTATCCACGCCTTTTTAGCATGCCCAACGTAGCGAATTCCCAGAAACTGCGTATTCTCATCATTACGCAGGAGATGAAGCCCTATCTGATGCATAGCGAAATGGCTCGCATTGCGCATCAGTTGCCCATTCATCTGCTCAATGCAGGAAACGAAATCCGGGTGTTGATGCCCCGTTTCGGTACCATTAATGAACGGCGTCACCGTTTGCATGAGGTGGTCCGGCTGTCGGGTATGAACATCATCATTGATGACGATGATTATCCATTGATCATTAAAGTAGCCAGTTTGCCGGGCGCCCGTCTGCAGGTCTATTTTCTGGACAACGAAGAGTTCTTCAAAAGAAAATTTGAATTCACCGACGAAAAGAAAAAGCCATTTGCCGATAACGCCGAGCGAATGATCTTTTTCTGCAAGGGAGCTTTGGAAACAGTAAAAAAATGGGGTTGGCCTCCGGACATCATCCATTGCCACGGCTGGATGACGAGCCTGATTCCCATGTACCTCAAAACGGTGTATCGGCGGGAACCCGTGTTTCAGAATGCCAAAGTCGTCTATTCGGTGTACAATCACGGATTCGAAGGCACCCTGTCGCCATCGTTTCAAAAGAAAGCCCTTATTCACAACAACATCAGCGATCAGGACTTTTCCCATTACCGTAAAGCCGATTTCAGCGGGCTAAACAAAGGCGCCGTTTCTCATGCCGATGCCACCATTGTTGCCGACAAAGAACTGGAGCGTTCGCTGAAGACGTTCATTAAAGGAGCCGGTAAGCCGGTGCTGGAATTTGTGAACGGAGAAGAATACCTGAAGGTGTATCACGAATTCTACCGATCCCTGCTCAAACGCTGAGCGGCAGTCGGGCAACAGGCGTCGTTGCAAAACGTTTTTCTTCGGTTTACAAAAACACCCGTGCCCATAGCAAGATCCAGCGGCTTTATTCTCGTTGCGATTCTGGCCTTTTGCAGCAGTGGCTGCAACAAGCTTAGCGATCTTGGGGTGGAATTGTTGCCCGGCAGCGATGATGTGGGGGCCGTTTTTACCGACACCTTTACCCTGGTGACCCACACCGTTGCTGAAGACTCTATTCTGTCCAGCTCTACCGTAAACAATCTGTGCGGAAACCTGTATGACCCCTATTTTGGTAAAACCTATGCAGCTTTTTTTACTGAGCTGCAGCTTCCAACCAATGAGGTCAACTTTGGTGCTCCCGACACCCTGTTTATTGATTCGCTGGTTCTGACATTGGATGTGGTCGCCGTTTATGGATACAAACAGGTGCCGCAAACGTTGCGTGTTTTTGAAGTAACAGAGCCCATGCGGCCCAAGCCTGAAGAAGGCTATTACTCCAACCGTTCCTTTACCACAGATCCTGCGCCCATCGGTGTAAAAGCGCTGTACGTTCCGAACTTGACAGACTCCGTTCCGGTAGCTTCCGGCAAACTGCCGCCGCATCTGCGCATCCGGCTCAGCGACCGGCTCGGGCAGCGTCTGCTGGAGCAAAGCGGCGCAGAAGGGTTGAGCAGCGACAGCAACTTTAAAAAATTTTTTAAGGGTATTTGCTTGGCTCCTGATACGCAAGTCACACCCTATGGCGCCAGCATATTGTATATCAACCTGCAATCGGCACTCAGCGGCCTGCGGCTGTACTGGCATACACCCACCAGAGACTCGTTGGAGTTTTCATTTCCCATAAGTACTGGTGAGGTGCGTACCAATTATTTCCGGCATCATTACGGGCAAAGTCGCGTATCGCAATATGTGCAGCAGCCTTCCGCTGAAGGAGACAGTGTGGTGTTTGTGCAGGGATGCGGCGGCGTCAAAACACGCATATGGATTCCTTACCTCAGCCAGTTAAACGGGGTAGTCATCAACAAAGCTGAGCTTTTGATAACCAGCCTGCTGGACGACCAGCGCACCGACAGCCTTTTTCCTCCGCCGGATCAGTTGGTGTGCATTACCCTGGACAGCAGCGGTAAAGACGTGGCATTGCCTGATTTTACCGGCGCTTTGCAGTTTGGTGGAACAGCAATCAAAAAAGTAACGATCAACCGGCGCTCCTACGTGCAATACCGGTTCAGCATTGCCCGCCAGCTTCAAGAGCTCGTAGATGGCAAACGAACCGACCGGGGGCTGTTTCTCATTCCTTTTCGCAGGGCAGAAGTAGCTAACCGGTTGGTTGCCGGAGGGGCCAATCGCAGCGATCCGGCCCGTATGCAACTGATTCTGGTTTATACACCGATAAAATAACTTTACAACAAATCGGCGCAGCAGCATGTGTGGCATCATCGGATATATCGGACACCGGCAGGCTTATCCGCTTCTGATCAAGGGCTTGCACCGGCTTGAGTACCGGGGATATGACAGCACCGGTATTGCGCTGCTGAATGGAGATATCAAAATTTACAAGAAAGCAGGTAAGGTTAGTTCGCTGGAAGAAGTCTGCGCTACGCAAGACACGGCCGGCACCGTCGGCATCGGACATACCCGGTGGGCCACTCACGGGGCGCCCAACGACCGCAATGCGCATCCGCATTTTTCTCCCAGCAAGGGACTTGCCATCATTCACAACGGCATCATAGAAAATTACGCAGCTTTAAAAGAGGAGCTTTTGCACCGGGGGCATCGGTTCGAATCGGAAACCGATACGGAAGTACTGATTCATCTGATCGAAGACATCCAGCGCAACGAGGGGCTGGAACTGGCCGAAGCCATACGGGTGGCCTTGCATGAGGTTGTAGGGGCCTATGCCATCGTGGTACTTTCCCGCCACGATTCCGACAGCCTGATTGCAGCCCGAAAGGGAAGCCCTTTAGTCATTGGCGTGGGAAACAATGAGTTTTTTGTAGCCTCCGATGCCACCCCCATTGTGGAACACACCCGAAACGTCGTTTACCTCAACGACGAAGAAATTGCCGTCATGCGGCGCGACGGTAATCTGCAGGTGCGTACCATCGGCAACGTGGTGCGCACGCCCTACATAGAAGAACTGGAGCTCAAGCTGGAAATGATAGAGAAGGGCGGTTTCGATCATTTTATGCTGAAGGAGATCTATGAACAGCCGCATTCCATACGCGATTCATTGCGTGGCCGCCTGAACGCCGAGACAGGCACCATCAAGCTGGGTGGCTTTGCCGAATACGAACAACGGCTCATTCAGGCCGATAAACTAACCATAGTAGCCTGTGGCACATCCTGGCATGCCGGAGTGGTGGGCGAATACTTGTTTGAAGATCTGGCCCGCATACCGGTAGAGGTAGAATATGCATCTGAGTTTCGCTACCGCAACCCCATTATCAGCAGCGGTGATCTGATGATTGCCATTTCGCAGTCCGGTGAAACCGCAGATACCCTGGCAGCCGTGCATTTGGGTAAACAACACGGCGCTACTGTATTTGGCATTTGCAATGTGGTAGGTTCCTCTATAGCGCGGGCCACCGATGCAGGCAGTTTTACCCATGCCGGTCCGGAAATCGGCGTGGCCTCCACCAAAGCTTTTACGGCTCAGGTGGCGGTTTTAAGCATGCTGGCCTTTTTGATCGGATACAAGAAAGGAACCCTAACCCAGTCGCGCTACTTCCAGCTGATTACTGAGCTGGATGCCATACCCGACAAGGTGCGCGAAGTGTTGAAAAGCAATGAACAGATCCGATACATCGCTGATTTCTTTAAGGACGCCCGCAATTTTTTGTATTTAGGTCGTGGATACAATTTTCCTGTTGCGCTGGAAGGAGCCCTTAAGCTTAAGGAGATTTCCTACATCCATGCCGAAGGCTATCCGGCTGCTGAAATGAAGCACGGTCCCATTGCCCTAATTGACGAAGAGATGCCCGTAGTGGTTTTGGCTACCAAAGGCGGCGCTTACGACAAGATCATCAACAACATTGAAGAAGTCAAGGCCAGAAAAGGCCGCATTATTGCCGTGGTTACTCAGGGTGATCAGCGCATAAGGGATCTGGCTGAATTCGTTATTGAAATTCCGGAAACCGAAGAGCCACTGACTCCTTTACTCAGCGTCGTTCCGCTTCAGTTGCTGGCTTACCATATTGCTGTGCTGCGCGGCTGTAACGTGGATCAACCCCGTAACCTGGCGAAGAGCGTAACGGTGGAATAGGCCCCTCCGGTTCCCAGACGTCCTTCTATCTTAGCGGCCTAACCTACCGCTTCATGCATCGAGAAATTCACTCCTGGTTTAGTCCGGCCCTTCACCGCGACATGCCTATTGCCGTTTATGGCCATTACGGTTTTGCGCTATTGCTCGTGCCGACGGCAGCGGCCGATTTTTTGGAATACGAACGTTTTCAGCTGATTGATGACCTGGCTCCACTCATTGATGCCGGCAAGGTGAAGGTGTTTTCGGTGGATAGTATCAACAAAGACAGTTGGCTCAACGATCAGGTGGAACCGTCTGTAAAAGGGTTTCGGCATAACCGATGGAATGACTACATCTATCAGGAAGTGATTCCATTCGTCAAGTACAAAACCAGTCAGGAAACGCCGGTTTATGTCAGCGGGGCTTCGTTCGGGGCTTTGCATTCAGCCAATCTGTTTTTGAAGCGTCCGGACCTTTTGGATGGCTTTATAGCCATGAGCGGAGTGTACGACCTCACGGAATACACCAAAGGGTATTTTGACATGGAGGTGTACTTCAACAGCCCGATGCATTACATCCCCAACCTGACCGATCACAGCATTCTGGAAACCATCCGAAGCAAGCCGCACCTGCATATTGTAACCGGTAGCGGCAGTTACGAAAATCCGGATTTCAGCCGGCGGTTTTCCGAGGTGTTGCACCGCAAATCATTGCCGCATGAGCTGGATATATGGGGCCCAGATATTCCGCACGACTGGCCATCGTGGCGCAAGATGCTGCCCTATTACCTTCAGACGCGCTTTTGAGCAACGGCAATTCCTTTGATACGGAACTGCTCTTTATTAGCGGTTCGTTGCGGTGAAAGGATTTTTACATTAGAAGGAAAACACATCAGGGGCGGG
>JANWXQ010000021.1 GCA_025057275.1 Chitinophagales bacterium | reverse complement strand
CTGGAGGCAGAGTATGATTTCTGGGTAACACGGCGCGGTACGCCGACAGGATTATCGCATTATGGTCACGATGCCACCGAAGCCTATCTGCTCGAATTCTACCAGCACCTGAAGCAGGTCCGGCTTCCATTGCCGGAGGCTACGGATGCAGAAAAAATCTATGTGGCAGGACACCGACTGGCCGAGGCTGAGTCGGGTTACGATTTTACCCCGCGCTTTGAAGGGCGTTGTGCCGATTTTCTGGCGGTGGATCTGAACAGCAATCTGTACCGTTATGAGGTGCTCATGCAGGAGTTTGCTCAGACACTGAAGAACGGTCAGGAAAGCCAATGGGCCGAACGCGCGCAGCAACGGCGCCGCCGCATCAATCGCTTCCTCTGGGATGAAGCCACCGGCTTGTACCGGGACTACGACTACGTAAACAACCGGTTTTCACAGATTCCCTCGGCAGCTACCTTTCATCCTTTGTGGTCAGGGCTGGCCAGCAACCGCCAGGCCAGACGGGTGGTAGATAATTTAGGATTATTTGAATTCGAATACGGCATAACACCCTGCCCGCCCGGTGAGCGCACTTACACCTATCAATGGGATTATCCGAACACCTGGCCGCCGCATGCGTTAATTGGTTCCGAAGCGCTGCAGCGGTATGGGTTCAGGGCAGAAGCGCAGCGAATCCGCAGCAAATACGTACGCCTGGTCAACCGGGTGTTTCAGGCTACCGGCACCCTCTGGGAAAAATACCATGCAGCAGAGGGAAGTGCAGCCGCTCGCGAAGAATACAAAACACCGCCCATGATGGGCTGGACGGCAGGCGTTTATGTGGATTTCCGGATCAACAGGAATACCGGTTTGTAACAAATAGAAAATTATTCTTATTTGGTATAAAATAATATCATGCGAATGCGGCTTAAAACCATCCGTCAGCGGATGATCATGATTTTTCCGGTAACCTGATCGTAACCTATTTGTCCTTGAATAATATACAGCCCGGGCGGCTGGAGGGACAGATCCAGCTGAAACTGGGGTTGTTCGGCAACCGGCCACGGGGCGCTGGCAATGAGCTGACCCAAAGCATTATATACGCGAAGGTGGAGCAGCGCGGCTGAGGGATTCTGAATGGTTACCCAGGGTTGGTGATTGGTTCCGTTGGGGTCAAAGGATATGGTCAGCGTATTCTTGGGCACTTCGCTGCGCACCAGAAACGTTGCTGTTGCCGTGTCGTTGAACAGAAATTCATCCATGCCCTCATTGGGTTCGGTGCACCAGGCAGTAGCCACATGGCCGCCTTCGCCGGTAAAATACATAGGCAGCGTTAGCACCGTAGATGCCAGGGACGGCAACGCGCCGTGGTATTCGTAGGTCAGCGGCGGTTGACCATCTACCTGAAAATGGAGTTTGACGTGATTAATGGTCAGTCGGCCTTTATTGGTCAGTTGCAGTTTCGGATAAAAGCCCTGTGCAGGCAGGGTGTCGGCGTCGGGATAAACGATGGAGCTGATGGAGGCATCCAGGTCGTAGTTAATGCCCTGACAACCTGCCGGCGACGATTGCAGGGGCAGACGATCGTTGTTCAGGGCTGCTTCCATGCGCGTGCATTGGTTTCGGGTAAACAGATTCATGCATACATCGTCGGTATAATCCATATAATTCATATACATGATTCCGTTGGGCAATCCGCTGCAGGCATCGGTAAGGGGAAAGGCCGGGCAGTTGTAGGTGGCATTGGCCTGGTTGGGGGTGTCGGCTATGCCATCAGAGCCGCCGCAGCCGCCGTTGTCATCTCCCCAGATATGGCGCAGACCCAGCCAGTGCCCCACTTCGTGCGTAGTGGTGCGGCCCTTATTGTATTTGGAAGAAAGATTACCCACGCGGCCAAAGGCACGATACCAGATGACCACGCCATCGGTAGGACCCGGGTTCTGGCCGGAAGGCATGGTGGCATATCCCAACAGATTGCTACCCAGATTACAGACCCAGATGTTCAGGTAGCGGTTGGTGGGCCAGGCATCGGAGCCCCCTTTGGAGGAGAACTTCATGCTGTCGCCCATGCCAAACGCAGTGACCGACGTTTGCACGCGAACGATGCCGTTGGTTTCGTTTCCATTGGGATCGTACCGGGCCAGACAAAACTGAATGTTGATTTTACCGGCCACGCTTTTCCATGGAACCGGCGTGTTGGCGGTGTCGGCATTCAGGCGGTTGAAGTCTTCGTTGAGCACCTCAATCTGGGAGGCTATCTGTTCATCCGAAATGTTTTGCGAAGTGGTTTTCCAGATCACATGGACCACTACCGGAATGATGTAGGTGTTGCGGGCATTGGCTGCGCCGCTGTGGATCCACTGTTGGGCCTCAAGTTCCGACTGCTGCCAGCGCTGCAGCCAGTTGGAATCATTTCGGATGAGCATTTGGTGATACAGCTCGGTGCCACAATACCGTTGGGCATAACCATTAGGCGAGACGACCAGAAGCAGCCATCCCAAAATCAAAAGAGCGCGAAGGGCAGCAAAACAATCCATAGGTGTTTGGTCAAAAATACAACACAGGTCTGCAAGAGACCGGTCGTTCGTAGGCCATTGGCGACATCGGGACAAGGCAAAAAATCGTACACTTGCAGCCCGTGTGGGTAAGATTCTTCTGGACTATCCTAACGGGCCTGCTGGCTTCGCATGTTTCTTTAGGGCAGAAAAAGGATACGGTTTTTGCCCGTCGTATTACACTGCCGCCGCGTATTGACGGCCTGTTGGACGACGCCTGCTGGCAACAGGCCCTCCCTTACAACCAATTCTATGAGGCAGCGCCTCGCGTGGGAGTGCCCGATACCACTACTTGGCTGCTGCTTGTTTACGACGACGACGCCATCTATGTCGGCCTGCATTGCCGTCAGCCCGATGATCCGGTGTGGATGCAGCTTACCCTGCGCGACGATGTGACGGATAACAGCGATGGCTTTTATGTGGGCTTTGATACCTATAGTGACGGACAAAATGCTTTTGCTTTCGGCGTCACGCCGCGCAACGTGCAGGGCGATGCGCGAGGCATTGACAACAGCGAGTGGGACGATCTGTGGGATGCGGTATGGCAAAGCAAAACGCGCATTCAGTCGGATGGCTGGATGGCAGAGCTGAAAATTCCGTTTTCGGAACTGCGCTTTCCGCGACGCGACACCCTCATCTGGCGATTCAACTGCTATCGGGCGATCCGTAACAGCCGCCGGGAACTGCACAGCAGCAACATTCATCCGGCGATTGCCGGTACTATTTCGCAATGGCAGCCGCTGCTGGGCCTTACCGGTTTGCGGCCGCCGCTGCGCCTTTCTGTGGTACCCTATGCTTCCTGGTATCTGACCCGAACACAACAGGACGAGGATGGTCCGGCCGCTTCGCAGATGAACCTTCGGGGCGGCATGGACCTCAAATGGGGCATCAACGAAAGCTTTACGCTGGATGCTACCCTGATCCCGGACTTTGGCAACGTGGAATCGGATAATGTGGTATATAATCTGACGGCCATAGAAGTTCGCTACGATGAACGGCGTCCGTTTTTTACCGAAGGCACCGAACTGTTCAATAAGGCCAATCTGTTTTATTCGCGGCGCATCGGATATGTATCTGATTTTTACGAATATAAAGGAAATGCTGCCGATAGTCTTCTGGAAACCCCGCAAACCAGCCGCCTGCTGAATGCCGTAAAGTTTTCAGGCCGAACGGCAGGCAAGCTGGGTATCGGAGTCTTCAATGCCACCACGGCGCCGGTTTATGCCCGGGCCATAGATCCGGATGGCGTGGAAAAAGAAGTACTGTACGATCCGCTGACCAACTACAACGTGCTGGTACTGGATCAGGCACTTAAGCATAATTCGTATGTAAATTTTACCAATACCTTAACCGTGCGCAGTGAAGGCGGAAGAAATGCGAATGTGGCCGCCCTGATGACCCGTCTGTACGACCCCAAACAGCTCTTTTCCCTGTATGGCCGGCTGGCGGTCAGTTCGCTGATTATCAAGGAACCCGGCGACATAACCAACGGCAGGCAGTGGGAGGTGGAGGCAGCCAAGGTGTCGGGAAATTTTACCGCCATGCTGGCGCATCGTTCAACCGACGATCGCTACGACAACAACGATCTGGGATATCTGGAACTCAATAACCAGAACGAGGCGCAGCTGCAGTTGAACTACGATGTGTATGAACCTTTTGGTCGGTTCAATGAACTGCATACCGGCCACAATGTCTTTTATAGGTATCGCTACACCACGGGTGATTACGTGGGTTTGTTGTTTCGCGGAAACTATTTTATGATGACGCGTGATTTTTTTGGTTTTTTCCTATATTATCTGATGCAACCCTGGGGCTATCATAACTATGAGGAGCCGCGGGCGCAGGGAGAATGGTACTATGCCGAACCGGCATCGGGGCGTTTAGGAGGGGGGATCAGCACCGATTACCGCAAAAGGCTGGCCGTGGATCTGGAAGTGGCACCGCGTTTCTGGAAACAGGCAGGCCGTTATGAGTGGAATGTCGAAGGGTCGTTGCGCATCCGGCCGGGCAACCGACTGTTGCTGATCCCGGGCACAGAGATTACGTGGAATCATCATGATGAAGGCTGGGTAGCCACCCGTGAGGACGACATCTGGTTCGGCCGCCGCCAGGTGCTTACCGTAAACAACATGATCGTTGCCGACTATGCCTTTACGGCCACCCTCTCCTCTTCGCTAAA
>JANWXQ010000097.1 GCA_025057275.1 Chitinophagales bacterium | reverse complement strand
CAACTCGGCATTCATCGGCTCTTCGCCGATGGCAAAACTTTTTATGCCATCGCCTTCCCTTCCGCTGATAAAGGCAGGCAGATTTTCCAGATGATTCAGAAAATGTTCGCTGTAGTCAACGACCCGGCGGCGCACTTCCTCCCGCTTGCCGGCACCGGGGTCTAACTGCCGGGCGATTTTTTCCAACTGGCGGATACGCTCCGTACCCGCTTCCCCTGTTGATTCCATGGTTGCGCTAAAAATAACAGACCCATCCCTGTTTTTAACCTGTCCCCTGACCGCTTCCATCCGGCACAGCACATTACTTTCTAAAGAAAACCCGGCCACCCTTCTAAAAGGGATAAAAAATCGCCAGGTTTGGTAAGGATTAACATATGAGAAAAAATGTACACAATCATTGATGGAATTCATCTGTCGCGGTCCGGCGGATTTCACTTGTTTATTGAACCAATGCCAGCTTGTTTTCTTTTAACCCATTGAAAATGTTCCTCGCCGCCCTCTGCCAGCATAACTTCGCTATACCAGGAGCAGAGGGCCTTCGGCAATGCAGGCAGCACAACAACAGCCAACCGGTGCATGGAGCATACTCGTAAAACCATGCATCAGGAATTTGCTGCTGACCTCCGGACGCCTGCTTTCGTTGCTGCTCTGTGTCGCTGTAGCGCAGGCACAAAGCAGCACGACGATTCGGGGAACAGTGCAGAATAAAATAACCGGCGTTGCCTTGCCTTATGCTACCGTGTCGTTGCTGAACGAAAAGCAACATACGGTTGTCGGCGCTACCACCAACGATGACGGCGCCTTTACTCTCAGCGCTCCGCCATCCGACACGTTTCAGTTGCGTGTACAATACCTCGGCTTTCAGACATTGGATACTGCCTTGATGGACCGCTCCGGAAAAGGCCTGATCACCGTCACCTTACCCCTGACGCCGCAGGGACATGAGCTCAGCGAAGTAACCGTTGAATCCGTTCGCCAGACCGCTGCCGTTTTGCCCGACAAGCAGGTATTTCTTGCCGACA
>JANWXQ010000068.1 GCA_025057275.1 Chitinophagales bacterium | reverse complement strand
TCCTTTTCCCGGATCCCGCAAGCTGGCGCGTGTGCTGGCGCATTTGCTGTTGCCCCGGCCACACAGCCCGGTGGCTGTGCCTACCGTTTTTGATTTTTCCTTACTCATTCACCCTCGCTGGCACACGGACGTATACTACCTCGGTTTTTATGAGCGTGGCACGCTGGAAGTGATGAGCGCCTGTCTTCGTCCGGGCGATACGTTTGTGGATGTAGGGGCGCACGTGGGTCTGATGAGCCTGTTTGCAGCACGATGTGTGGGAAATTCCGGCAGGGTGTTGGCGGTGGAACCGGTCAGCGAATTGCATGGGCTTTTGCAGCAGTCCGTACAGATGAATGGATTTACTCAGGTGCGTACCCTGCATTGTGCTTTAGGAGCAAGTCATGCCCGCCTACCCATTTCCCTTGCAGGAAGCTGCCCTTCGCTCGTCACCAGTGCTGCCGGAGGCGAAACGGAAACAGTGGAAGTGTTACCGCTGGATGAGTTGTTAACCGAAAAGGATTGGCCGGTGCGCATGGTTAAGATCGACGTGGAAGGATATGAACTCGAAGTCATAACCGGTGCACAAAGGCTGCTTCAGCGGCATGATGCCCCCCTGTTGTGTCTGGAATACAATGACAGCATGCGCGGAAGTGCGTCCGATCCGTTGGCCGTCTTCCGTTTGATTGAATCCCTGAATGCATACCGGTTTTTTCAGTTGGAAAAAACCAAATCCACCCCGTCGCGCCTCAAGGCCTGCCGGCCGGAATCGTTTAGAAAAGAGGATAATGTATTTGCCTGCACGGAGGCGATGCAGCATCAATTGCCGCAAGCGCTGTTTGCCTGACTGGTGCCGTAACGGTGCATAGAAGAAGCTCGTGTTGCCGACCCGGCGGATAATTTTCGGCGATCTTCGTTGCCCACATGGGCATTGTCCAGCGCCAAAGCATTTACGGCTCGTTGGCCACCTATGCCGGTTTGGCCATTGGCTATCTGAATGTGGTGATTCTTTATCCGGCTTTTCTGACTCCGGAGCAAATGGGACTCACGCGGATGCTTATTGCAGTGGGTTTGATCCTGTCGCAGTTTTCGCTGTTAGGTACGCCGTATGCCCTGGTGCGGTTTTTTCCCTACTTCGCCAATCGCGCTGCAGCTCACTACGGACTGTTGCGGTTCATGTTGGTGTTGTTGATGGCCGGCTATCTGGCAGTGATGCTGCTCGTTTTGGTTTTTCGGCAGGCCATTGAGCGGATGTATGCCGATGGTGCGCCGTTATTTAATCAGTATTTCTACTGGATTTTTCCGATGGCGCTGTTTATGGCGCTTTCAGAATTGTTTTTTAACCATTGCCGGTCGTTGCTGCGTACGCCTGTAGCGTTGTTGCTGCGCGAGGTACTGCTGCGGCTGTTGCAATCGGTAGCTATTGGGCTGTGGATTGTCGGCTGGGTCAATTTTTCCGGTTTTGTCATGGCTTTTGCCAGCACCTACATACTAACTGCATTGATGCTGGCGGCTTATCTGATGCGGCTCGGGGAATTTTTTTATTTCTCAACCGTCAAACTGCACGAGGTGATCAGCCGTAGCCAGATGCTTCGCTTTAGCCTGCTCATGTTTGCTTCCGGAGCTGCGGCAACCTATGTGGCTTTTATTGATACGGTCATGCTGGGAGCATTGCGCAATCTGGCAGAAACGGCCGTTTATTCCATAGCTTTTACCATAGGGACGCTTATTCATGTGCCTGCCCGCAGCATGAACATGATTGCCGTAGCGCTGGTAGCCGAAGCCTGGAAACGCAACGACCTGTCGTCCATCAGCCGGCTGTATCATCAAACGGCACTGAATCAGCTCATAGTCGGCAGCGGGTTGTTTTTGTTGGTGTGGATTAATGTGGATGTCTTGCTCCAGTTTCTGCCTCCCGATTACGCTCAGGCGCGTTGGGTGATTTTTATCATTGCTGCCGGAAGGCTGCTGGACATGGCCAGCGGGATCAACGGGGAAATTCTGGCCTCATCCAGGCATGCACGCTTCAACTTGCTGACGAATGTGTTGCTCATTGGTATAGCCACCGGAACCAACTACTTGTTGATTCCCCCTTATGGGATTTATGGCGCAGCTGTAGCTACGGCCATTTCCTTATTTGCATATAACGCTGTCCGGATGACTTTTTTGTATAAAAAATACCGCATTCATCCTTTCAGCCAACGTTTGGCTTGGGCCGCTTTATTGACCCTCATGGTTTTTATGTTGACTTTTATTTTACCCGAAACCGCTAACCAGTGGCTTACGGCCGCTTACCGAACCGTACTGATTGGTGGTTTATTTGTTTTTCTGGTTTGGCGTTTGCGTATTTCACCAGAAATCAGCCGTATGATTTCTGCTATAAACCCCTTTTTTGAAGGCAAAAGGTAGCGTGAGCACAGCTGATGGCTTCCTAAGGCGCTGCAAACGGGGTTTAGCGCTAATTTTGAAACTTTAATGACAATTCGCTCTAAGTTGTTCAAGTAACTTCGCCGACATGAATTTGCGTCATCAAACAGCGCTTTTACTTTTTAACTTTTTAGGATGGGCCACCGCATCGGCACAGTTGGTAGTCACTCCGGGCAGTGACCCGGTGCAACTGGCGCAGTCATTGGTTGGTAGCGGAGTGAGTATTTCCAACGTCGTGCTTAATTGTCCGAACAGCGGATGGGGTTATTTTAACGGCATTAACTCCAATGTGGGTTTGGACAGCGGCATTGTGCTCACCAGTGGCACGATCAACAACATGGTGGGGCCAAACTCATCCGGAGGAATTACCGGCGACAACAATGCGCCCGGCGATGCCGATTTGCAAACACTGGTCTCCTTCCAAACCTTCGATGCCTGTGTCCTGGAATTTGATGTGACCGTTACGGGCGACACACTGAAGTTTAATTACGTATTTGGCTCCGATGAATACACCGAATGGGTGAATTCCATTTTTAATGATGTATTCGCTTTTTTCATCTCGGGTCCGGGAATTTCAGGAAAGAAGAACATTGCCCTGATTCCGGGCACCAACAATCCGGTAGCCATCAATACGGTGAATTGCCTGAACGGATCCACTTACTACGTGTGCAACGAACCTTCCAGCTCTGCTTGCCCTCCCTCTTACCAATGTAACGGTCCAGGTAAAGGCGTTACCGTTGAGTACGATGGTTTTACGAAGAAACTTACGGCCCTTGCCGTGGTTCAGCCTTGCGAAACCTATCGCCTGAAGCTGGCGGTTTCCGATGTGTCCGATGAAATTCTGGATTCCGGCGTCTGGATTCAGGCCGGAAGCTTGTCATCCACCAGCACCACTGTGCAGTCCAATGCCCCATACGTGGATCCGGGCAGCAACAACCTGGGTATTGTGGAAGGATGTTTTTCCGGCACGTTTGATTTCTCGCTCTCCACTGTAGCGACGGATACGGTAGTCATTCACTTCGAAATCGGAGGCACAGCCACAGGAGGAGTGGATTACAATGAACTGCCTGACAGTGTGGTGATTTTGCCGGGGCAGCAAAGTACTTCGCTTTCGGTTTCCGCTTTCTCCGATGCCCTTACTGAAGGATTTGAAACCGTAATACTGTATTTGTACCTCGCCTGCAGCAATGAACCTTATGACAGTGCGGTCATGTATCTGTTTGACGAGTTCAATGTGGTAGCCTGGCCTGATACCACTATTTGTGTGGGAGACAGTATAACGCTGTATTCTACAGGGGCCGGAACTTTTCAGTGGCTCCCGATCACCGGCCTGGAATGTCCAACCTGTGCCAGTACCCAGGCCGTTCCACAGGGGACAACCAACTATGTGGTGAGCGTTACATTAGGTAATTGTACGGCCAGCGATACCGCTACGGTTGTTGTGGATATTCCCATACCCGTTTTCGCCGGACCTGACGTGGAAATTTGCGACGGTCAATCGGTTCAGTTGCAGGCCTCCAATGCTAATTCCTATAGCTGGTCGCCTTCCACCGGTTTGAGTTGCACGGATTGCCCTAACCCGGTGGCCAATCCCACTACCACCACCACGTACACCGTTACGGGAATCAATGTCTGCCAGACCACCACCGATGAGATAACGGTAACAGTTCATCCCAATCCGATTGCCGTTGCCGTAGAAGACATGACGGTCTGTCCGGGGGATACGTTTCAGCTGTTTGCCAGTGGGGGCGTTCAGTACAGCTGGTCACCGCCTGATTGGTGTTTGAATCCTGCTTCCGAAAATACCCTGGCCACTGCCGGGTACACGACCACATTTACTGTTTTGGTCACCAATCAGTTTGGCTGCTCGGATGATGAGGAAGTCGTCGTTACCGTGTACGATATACCTGAAATCACCGTGAGCAACGATACCACGATTTATCTGGGTAACAGCGTGGATTTGTTTGCCAACGGAGGGGTTGGATGCTGGTGGTATCCGCCCACCTATCTGACCGATCCGTTCAGCTGCAATCCGTCCTGCCTCAATCCTCAGGACACCATAATTTACTATGTGGTGGTAACTACGCCGGAGGGTTGTAAGGTTCGCGATACGGTCAGGGTCAACGTACGGTGGGATGCGCTGGTTCTGGTACCCACAGCCTTTTCACCCAATAACGACTCCAGAAACGACCTCATCCGCCCGCTGATAAAAGGCGTTTTTTACCTGGATTACTTCCGGATCTACAACCGTTGGGGTGAATTGTTGTATGAAATGACCAGCTACGATCCCGCTGCCGGTTGGGATGGCACCTGGAAAGGACAACAGCAGCCGGTAGGGGCCTACGTGTACGTTGTCAGCGGCAGGGATCACTCCGGCAAGGTGTTGCAGCGCTCCGGAAGTGTAACTCTGGTTAGGTAGATGTCCGAATAATGACCTATAGATTGAACACCTGTTTTTTTTCTTACTTTTATCCTGCCGCAAGCAGGCAGGCACCAAACGCAGCATCCATGAACTTTCGTCAACTGTTGTTTTCCGGATTGCTGACGACCTTGCTGGTAGGTTTAACCGGCGTTCCTTCCAGCGGCCAGCTCATCATCAATACCAATGTAACTGCTCAGCAGATGGTTGCTACGCTACTGGGATGCAGCAGCGTGGCTTCCAACATCAATATGAACTGCGGCAATGGTGCATCGGCAAAGTTCATTGCCACCAACACCAATCTGGGCATTGATAGTGGCATTGTATTTACCTCCGGTCAGGCAACCAACGCCATAGGTCCCAATAACGGTTGCTGCGATGGCACCAACAACCTGCAGCCGGGCAATGCCAACCTTACGGCGCTCTGCGGCCAGCCGACGTTTGATGCCTGTATTCTGGATTTCGATGTCCTGCTTAACACCGATACCCTTCGTTTCAATTACGTGTTCGGCTCAGATGAATACAGTGAATGGGTCGGCACAATCTTTAATGACGTCTTTGCACTTTGGATCAGCGGACCGGGCATTGTAGGCCAGAAAAACATGGCCATTGTTCCCGGCACTTCCTTCCCGGTCACCATCAGCAACGTCAATTGCACCATTGGCTTTGGCGCGTATTATGTGTGCAACGAACCCGCGAATTTCATTTGTCCGCCTTCCTACAATTGTCCGACCAGTCAGGCCGCTACCACCATTGAATATGACGGGCTCACCAAGGTGCTGGAGGCCAAATACCCGGTGACACCCGGCCAGACCTATCACCTGACGTTTGCCATTGCTGATGCCGGCGACGGCATTTACGATTCAGGCGTGTTCGTGGAGGCTGATTTCTTGGAACAATACGATATAGATATTCTTTCTGACACCTTCAATTTCATTAATCCCTTTAACGGTGAGCTCACTGCAGTGGAAGGATGCAAACAGGGCGTGTTCAACTTTGTTCTCAACACCTACCACACCGATACGTTGTTTATTCCTATCGTCATTGGAGGTACTGCCGTTAACGGCGTGGATTATCTGACCATCAACGACACCCTGGTTTTTCTGCCATACGATAGCCTGTGCAGTGTGTTTATCGGGGCTTACGCCGATGGCATTCCCGAGGGTACCGAAACCATTATTCTGTACACCATTGATCCCTGCTCCGGCCTGCCGGTGGATAGCATGGTCATGTACGTAATTGACGATTTTCCTTTTGAAGTGAGCGGCGACACCACCATTTGTGAGCAAGGTACAGCACAACTGGGCGTTACTTACAGCCCTTTCTACAGCTACCATTGGGAGCCGGCAGCTTTTGTCAGCTGCCCCGATTGTCATGATCCGCTGGCTTCACCTATGGGCACTACGGTGTTCACGGTTAGCGTCAGTCTGGACATCTGTACTAATGAGAAAAACGTTACGGTTCAGGTAGATGTCATTGAACCCGATGCCGGCCCGGATCAGCAGATTTGCTGGGGCGACACCATTCAGCTTCTGGCTACAGGAGGTACAGCCTACTCTTGGTCACCGGCTACCGGACTCAGCGATACAAACGTGGCTAACCCTTTTGCCTTCCCTGCAACCACCACCGAGTACATAGTCACCGTACAAGGCACCTATCCACCGTGTTTTGATTACGACACCATGCGCATCACCGTTGTGCCCCATGCCGTGGCGGAGGCCGGTGTGGATACGGCCGTTTGTTCCGGCATGCCCGTTCAGTTATGGGCATCGGGAGGTGTCACATACGAATGGACGCCGACCGATTATCTGGATTTTCCCAACACAGCCAGCCCCGTAAGTACTCCATTCTCTACTACCGTTTACGAAGTACTGGTTACCAATCAATACGGCTGCCAGGACAGTGTGGAAGTAACCGTAGAAGTGTTTCCCGATCCGGTCATTACGGTTAACCAACCCTATGAAATCTATGCCGGAGAAGAGGCTCAGTTGTTTGCCCATTGCGGTGTAGGTTCCAGCTACGAATGGAACCCGCCTACTTTTCTCACCGACCACCGTATCTATAACCCCGTGTCGCGGCCTACGGAAGATATTTCCTACACCGTTCGCATCACTACGGCTGAAGGATGCGTTTATTTCGGATCAACCTATGTAAAAATTATTCATGATTTGCTGTTGCTCATGCCCAATGCCTTTACGCCCAACGGCGATGGCATCAATGATCAATTCCGGATCATTTACCGTGGGCCTTTCCGCCTCAACCAGTTTTCCGTATTTGACCGCTGGGGCAACACGTTGTTCGCTACGTCTGATCCCGACTTCGGGTGGGATGGTTCTTACAACGGCAGGAGTGCGGAAATCGGCACCTATGTTTATGTAGTCGACGGGCTGGATGGCAATGGAAATTCCGTGCTGCGCAAAGGATCCTTTACGCTGTTCCGTTAAGGAAAAAAATTACCTTTGGCCAGCTCATCGCTTTTGTTCATGTGCTTTGTCAACGAACCGGTACCCTCATGCTGAACTTTTTACGCCCGTTGGGACTCCTGCTCGTTTGGTCCGTTGCGGCCTTGGGTCAGGATATACATTACTCCCAGTTTTACGCTTCGCCTCTTACGCTCAATCCGGCCCTTACCGGAATCAACGACTGCAACTACCGGATTGCCGGCATGTACCGCAATCAGTGGCGCAGCGTTACCGACCCCTATGTAACTCCATCGGTGTCGTTTGACATCAACAACGTCCTGCAGCGTTGGATCCGAACAGGGGTGCTTTCTGCCGGTGGGCTTCTGCTGAACGATAAAGCCGGCTCCGGCGAACTTTCCAATCTGAGCATAATGGCTTCAGCTGCCTATGCCCGTCCGCTGACCGCCAGCCGCAAACTCAACGGTTCGTTTGGCCTTCAGGTAGGCTACGTGCAAAAAAAGCTGGACTTCAGCAAGCTGCTGTGGGAATCTCAGTTCAATGGAGAAGGGTTTGATCCCACTTTAAGCAGTAACGAAAACTTTAATGATAAATTCAGCTACATTGACTTAAATGCCGGCTTATACCTGTCTTATTTCCTTTCCCAACAGGCCGATCTGTTTGGCGGCCTTTCCGTTTTTCACCTCATTCCGCCTAAGGAATCGTTCCTCAATAACGGCAAAAACAAACTGGGCATGCGAACGGTTGGCCATGGCGGACTGCGATACAAGTTGACCGAACAGTTCAGCATCGTGCCCCAGGTGCTGTACATGACGCAAACCAAAGCACAGGAAATAAACCTGGGCGGCTCGGTAGCATACGCGCTCAACAACGACGTGAAGCTGTTTGGCGGAGCCTGGTATCGCGTGGGTGATGCCGTTATTCCCATGATCGGCATTGACTACAAGCAGATCCGGCTGGGCATCAGCTACGATGTGAACATTTCTTCACTGAGCGATGCCAGCAAAGGCCGCGGCGGTTTTGAGCTCTCCCTGGGCTACACCGGCTGCCTGGGCGGCTTTGTGCTGGACAAGCCCATCTTCTTCTGTCCCCGTTACTAATTCACAGGCATGACGCAACTGCTTGAATCAAAAACTGCAACCATGAAAAAAATATTCGGCCTGCTTTGCGGTGCGTTGCTGTTGTCTGCCACCGCCTGGGCTCAGGAGTTTCCCATTCAGAAACTCAGCTTCAAGAAAAGCCTCAAAATGGCGGATTACCTGTACAGCGTCGGAAGCTTTTACAATGCCGTTATGTATTACAAGGCCACATTGGAAAAACAGCCCAACAATGCCTACGCCATCAACCGCATCGCCGAAAGCGAATTCAAGATGCGCGATTACAAGCAGTCTGAAGACTGGTACAAAAAGTTGGTTGACCTGAACGATCCGCTTTACCCCAAGGCCCCCTACTATTATGGACTGAGCCTCATGTACAACGGGAAATATCAGGAAGCAAAAAAGGTATTTGACATTCTGGGGAAAGAATACAAAGGGCCCGAATCGCAGACAGTAAAGAAGCAGGCCAAAACGCTATCCAAAAGCTGCGACTTTGCCATGCAAAAGTTGCAAAAGCCCGACTCGGTGAAAATTACCAACATCGGGGCTGCCGTCAACAATCCCTACACCGACTTTGCCCCCGTTCCGCTTGGCGATACGGCTTTGCTCTTTGCTTCATTGAAGTCGGACTCCATCATCATGTTGGATGATTTAAAGAAAAACAACAAGTATGCGCAGTTTTATGTTTCCGGAGTTTCCGGCAACAGCAAGATCGGCTGGAGCTACGATAAGGCACAGCCGCTCAAATGGGCTCCTTGGAACGACAACAACATGCACGTTGGTAACGGCCGCTTTTCTCCCGACCGCAAACGCTTTTACTTCACCAAATGCGAGCTGATGAAAGACACCATGAAAATGGTGTGCAGCATTTATGTCAGCGAATTCAAAGACGGCAAGTGGACAACCCCTGAGCGCATGGATGACAATATCAACATGCCAGGAACCAACAACACCCACCCGGCCATCGGGTTGGTGCCCAAACAGGGTGAAGTGCTCTATTGGGTCAGCAACCGGCCAAACGGCGAAGGCGGCAGCGACATCTGGTTTGCCGTACGCGACAAAAGCGGCAAATTCGGAAACGCCCAAAACTGTGGACGCAAAATCAATACCATCGGCAATGAAGCCACTCCCTTTTATCACGATGCTACGCAAACCCTGTATTTCTCCAGCGATGGCATGGTGGGCATGGGCGGCATGGATGTTTTTAAAGTCAAAGGCAGCCAGAAGCGGTGGGAAACTGTCAACAACCTTGGGTATCCGGTCAACTCCAGCGTGGATGATCTGTACTTTGTAATGGACGACAACGGCTATTCTGGCTACCTGGTGTCCAACCGTCCCGGTACCACCTCGGTAAAAAGCGAAACCTGCTGCGACGATATCTGGCGCGTGGAATATCCGCGCAAAATTTACTACGCCGTTCGTGGCAACGTATTCGACCAGGAAACCCGCCAGGTAATACCCGGCGCCAAGGTCATGCTCATTGACGATAAAAATCTTCAGGTGGGCTCGGCCATTTCCAAAAAAGACAGCCTCTATTTCTTTAACCTCAAAGCCCGACAGGCCTATTCGCTTAAATCTACGGCCGACGGCTACTTTACCGGCTCGGCCTCCTTTGTGGTCATGGAAAAAGATGATAACGACACCCTTCGTGTGGACCTGTTCATGAAACGCATACCCAAGGCTGCCATTCGCATTCAAAACATCTACTATGGTTTTGACAGTGCCAACCTGAGGCCGGAGTCGAAACCGGGTCTGGATTCCTTATATCAGATACTTGTCGACAACCCCCAGATTAAGGTAGAAATCAGCTCCCACACCGACAGTAAAGGCAATGATGCCTACAACATGCGCCTGTCGCAGCGCCGTGCCGAAAGTGTAGTCAAATATCTGGCCGATAAAGGCATTCCTATGGAGCGCATGGTGGCCAAAGGATATGGCGAAACCAAACCCATAGCCCCCAACAACCTGCCCGATGGCCGTGACAATCCCGAGGGCAGGCAAATGAACCGACGAACCGAATTCCGGGTCATTGGCATCATCCCCAACGTCGAACTGATTTACGAGTCGGGCAACCCTGCGTTCAATCCCGATGCGATAGATACTTACGAGGAACAGCAGCAAGAGGAAGAGGAATGACACTGGTGTTGCGGCTTAGATCCCCGCTCACCGGTAAGCCTTAGCCGGCCATTCCCGGCGACAGCAAGTGAGGCTTTACCCGGGCAATCAGAAATACCAGCATCAGCACAATGCCGGAAAAAAACAGCACGAAACCAATGGCTTCGTAGTTCAGTTGTAGCGGTCCGGCAGTCAGGGTCCAACGCCGGCTACCCCATTTTCCGGAAAACACAACAATACCTGCCAACAGGAGCAAAATGCCGGCAATCAGGGAAAACAGCAGCATGATGTGGGCCTAGATTGTGGAACAAATGTGCGTAATTTACTAAGCCATAGTGCGATAAGGCACTTATTTTAGAGCTACTGTAAAGCAATCGATTCTGTCCATTGTGGCTCGGATTTTGCTTTGCTTCATTAAACCGATTTGCCATGCGGCTAAAATGGCTTGAAGAGGGGGGAGCCATTCTGTTGGTGGTGCTCGTTGTGGTTTTCTTCATTAAGCTCCTGCAGGCAGTAAACTGAAGCGCCCCCTTTGGTAATAGAGTGACCTTTCGCCGGGCTGTGCCACAAGTCCATCAGCCTTTTTTGTTTGCATTTCCGGTCATTTGGTATTGTAAGAGTGGAATTTTCAGGATACCTTTGCCCTCCCTTTTTGAAAGCTCTTTGACTCAATGGCACAGCGAATCAGGATAAAACTGCTTTCGTACGACCATAACCTGGTTGACAAAAGCTGCGAAAAGATCGTTAAAACCGTTCGGGGCACCGGTGCCATCGTTGCCGGACCCGTACCGCTTCCCACTGAGAAAAAGATCTTTACCGTCCTGCGTTCGCCGCACGTCAATAAAAAATCGCGCGAACAGTTTAAGCTGTGCACCTACAAGAGACTGCTAGATATCTATACCTCATCATCCAAAACCGTGGATGCGCTGAGCAAACTGGAACTGCCCAGCGGTGTTGAAATCAGCATTAAGGGATAACTGCAAACCAACACCTGAGCATGAAAGGCATTATTGGAAAAAAAATCGGAATGACCAGCTTCTTTGATGAGCAGGGTCGAAATCGTCCCTGTACCCTCATTGAGGCAGGCCCCTGTGTAGTGACCCAGGTCAAAACCCTGGAAAAAGACGGCTACAATGCCGTGCAACTGGGCTTTGGCGTGCGTAAGCCCAAACGGACTTCCAAGCCGCTGCAGGGTCATTTTGCCAAGTCCGGAACCCCGCCCAAACACAAGCTGGCCGAAATCCGCGACTATGCTCTGGAAACCAAGCCGGGAGATACCATTACCGTGGACATTTTCCGCGAAGGCGAAACGGTTCACGTAACCGGCACAACCAAGGGAAAAGGCTTTCAGGGGGTAGTGCGCCGCCACGGTTTCAGTGGAGTTGGCCTGGCTACCCACGGTCAGCACGACCGCATGCGTGCTCCTGGATCCATAGGTAACTCATCCGATGCTTCCCGCGTCTTCAAAGGCATGCGCATGGCTGGCCAGATGGGTAATGCCACAGCCAAGGTGCGTAACCTCAAGGTGCTGAAAGTGCTTCCGGAAAAAAATCTGCTCGTAGTCAGCGGTTGCATCCCGGGCGCCAGAGGCAGCTATGTGCTGGTTAAAAATTAACCTTACCAACAGGCAGCAACATGACCATTGAAGTATTAAAAACAGATGGCACCAGCTCCGGTCGCTCCGTTACCCTGCCGGATGAGCTGTTTTCCATAGAGCCCAACGACCATGCCTTGTACATGGCCGTCAAATATTACATGGCCAACCAGCGGCAAGGCACGCACAAAAGCAAGGAAAAATCCGAAGTGTCAGGGTCCACCCGTAAGCTACACCGCCAAAAGGGAACGGGCGGTTCCAGGAAGGGCAGCATCAAGAATCCATTATTCCGCGGAGGTGGCCGCATCTTTGGTCCTAAACCCCGCGATTACAGCTTCAGGCTCAATAAAAAAGTGCGCGATCTGGCCTACCGCTCGGCATTAACCTATAAAGCAAAAGACCAGGCCGTCGCCGTTGTAGAGGACTTTACCTTGGAGCAACACAAAACCAGGCCCTACTATGCCATACTGACAAACTTAGGTGTTGCCGGCAGCCGTAGTATTCTGGTAGTAGATCAGCCCGACACCCATCTGCTGCGCGCTTCCCGCAACATTGAAGGTCACCAGGTTGTGCGCGCCAGCCAGCTCAACACCTATCAGATTTTGAATTGCCGCAAGCTGTTGTTCACGGAAACCGCCCTGCGGCAACTGGCCCAACGCTCAGCTTCAAACAGCCAACCGTCATGAACCACATCCTGATCCGGCCTCTGATTTCTGAAAAAACCAATACGATGGGGCAAAAGCTCAATCGGGTAGGTTTTGTCGTAAACCGGCATGCCAACAAGCTGCAAATAAAAAAAGCGGTGGAACAGATGTATGGAGTAACGGTAGCCGAGGTCAACACGGCCGTTATGCCCGGAAAACAAAAGAGCCGCTACACCCGGCGTCAGGTGTTGCGCGGAATGAAACCGGCTTACAAGAAAGCGTACGTGACGCTGGCCAAAGGCGATACCATAGATTTCTACTCAGGGGTTTAATCCAAACGCACTACGAAGCCGATTATGCCAACCAAAAAACTCAATCCGATCACTCCGGGCTCACGCTTCCGCATTGCCAATGCTTTTGCGGAAATCACTACCGACAAGCCCGAAAAATCATTGCTGGCTCCCCTGCGTAAGACGGGTGGCCGCAACAATCAGGGGCGCCGCGCCATGCGCTACATCGGAGGTGGGCATAAGCGGCAATACCGGATCATTGACTTCAAACGCAACAAGCACCAGGTGCCCGGCGTGGTGAAGTCCATAGAATACGATCCCAATCGTACCTGTTTCATTTCGCTGGTTCATTACAAGGATGGCGAAAAGCGATACATACTGGCTCCTCAGGGCATCAAAGTTGGACAAACGGTGCTCAGCGGCCCAGAGGTACCGCCGGAAATCGGCAATGCTTTGCCGCTCAAGGACATTCCATTGGGAACCATCATTCACAATGTGGAATTGCACCCGGGTCAGGGCGGCGTTCTGGTCCGTTCTGCCGGCAGCAGCGCCCAGCTAACGAACAAGGAAGAACGGTATGCCGTCATCAAAATGCCGTCAGGAGAAATTCGCCGGGTGTTGCTGACTTGTATGGCCACTGTAGGTGCCGTTTCTAATGCCGATCACAACACCGAAATGATCGGTAAGGCCGGTCGCAACCGCTGGAAAGGCATCAGGCCCCGTACCCGCGGCGTGGCTATGAACCCGGTGGACCATCCCATGGGCGGGGGAGAAGGGAAAGCAAGCGGCGGTCATCCCAGATCTCGCAAAGGGCTTTACGCCAAAGGCCTTAAAACCCGTAATCCCAAGAACCCATCCAGCAAGTACATCATCAGCCGCAGACCTAAGAAATAATCGCCAAAACTTCAATCAGCCATGTCGCGCAGCATAAAAAAAGGTCCTTACGTGCAGCAAAGCCTGCTGGAAAAAATTTTGAAGATGAACCAGTCAGGAAAAAAGTCCGTGATCAAAACCTGGTCGCGTCGTTCCACCATAACCCCTGACTTTGTCGGCAACACCTTTGCCGTGCACAATGGTAACAAATTTATTCCCGTGTATGTCACCGAAAATATGGTGGGCCACAAGCTGGGTGAATTTGCCCCCACCCGAAACTTTAAGGGGCACTCTTCTCGAAAAATTGAAGCCGGAACCTAAAAACGCATGGCTATGGCAGAAGCAGTTGCCCATCTGAAAAACTACCCCACCTCGCCGCGCAAGATGCGCTACGTGGCCGACCTGATTCGCGGTCTGGAAGTCAACCGTGCCCTTGAAGTGCTGGCCCATTTGCCGCATGCAGCTGCCCGTCCGTTGCAAAAGCTGATTACTTCAGCCATCAAAAACTGGGAAGTGCGTGAGGAAGACCTGGCCCGTCAGGAAAACCGAACCCCCATGCGCGCCGATGAAGCTTCCCTGTACATCAAAACGATCTACGTCAACGGCGGCAGCATTCTGAAGCGATGGCTGCCTGCTCCTCAGGGCCGTGCCTACAAGATCCGGAAGCGCTCCAACCACGTCAGTGTGGTATTGGATGCCCGTCCGGCCGATGAGTCGGCGAAAGAAACAACCTCCCGGCCAGCCCGCCGGCGCAAAAAAGAAACTACCCCTTCCCCAACAGCATCAACCGAATAATTCGTATGGGACAAAAAACCAATCCGATCGGCAATCGCCTGGGCATCATTCGTGGCTGGGAATCCAACTGGTTTGGCGGCAAGCTGATGCCGGCCAAGTTGCATGAAGATGAGCGCATCCGCAATTACCTGCGTGCCCGAATTGCTAAGGGCGGCATTTCGCAGATCGTTATTGAACGCACGCTTAACCGTATTACCGTAACCATTCACACGTCGCGTCCCGGCATTATCATCGGCAAGCTTGGCGGGGAAGTGGATCGGATCAAGGAAGAACTCCATCAGCTCACCAACCGCGATATACAGATCAACATAGTGGAAATCCGCAAGCCTGATCTGGAAGCCACACTGGTAGCCGAAACCCTGGCCCGCCAGATTGAGGGTCGCATCAGCCATCGCCGCGCCATGAAATCGGCTATTGCTGCTGCCATGCGTGCCGGTGCGGAGGGAATTAAGGTGCGCGTAAGCGGCAGGTTGGGGGGAACGGAAATTGCCCGCAGTGAAGAAATCAAGCAAGGGCGCGTGCCCCTGCACACCTTCCGGGCTGATGTGGATTATGCCGTCAATGAGGCGCAAACGGTTTATGGCCGCATCGGTGTGAAGGTCTGGATCTTCCGCGGCGAAGTATTTGGCAAGCGCGACCTTTCTCCCAACGTGGGGGTACGCAGTCAGGAATCGCGTCCCATGCGACCCGATCGCAAGCCTCCGGGTCGCAGCCGCCGGACACAACGTTCAGCAGAAGAAAAAGAATAATGGATTAATCGTTTAATGCATTTGGTATGCTGCAGCCTAAGAAAACCAAATACCGCAAAAGCCAGAAAGGGCGTATCCGCGGCAACGACTGGCGGGGTTCGCTGCTCGCTTTCGGCTCTTTCGGTCTCAAAGCCCTGGAATCTGCCTGGGTGACTGATAAGCAACTGGAAGCGGCTCGTGTAGCCCTTACCCGCCACATGAAACGCGAAGGCCAAGTGTGGATCCGCGTTTTTCCCGATAAGCCCATAACCAAGAAACCGCTGGAAGTTCGTATGGGCAAGGGCAAAGGCAATCCGGAAGGTTGGGTGGCTGTGGTGCGCCCCGGACGCATTCTCTTCGAAGCCGAAGGAGTCAGCCTGCAGACTGCCCGCGAAGCCATGAAACTGGCTGCCGACAAACTGCCCGTTCTCACCCGCTTTGTGGTAGCGCGCGATTTTAAAGCCAACTAAGCCAATCGGTATCGTCATGCCCAGAAAGAAATTGAACCTTGCTGACCTCACTGATCAGGAACTGCAGGAAAAGCTGCGCGACGATCAGCTGCAGTACCAGAAGCTGCGCTTTCATCATGCCGTTTCCCCAATCGAAAACCCGATGCGCCTGCGCCAGTTGCGTCGCGACATAGCCCGGATTCATACCGAAATCACCAAACGCCAAAAAGCCGCACAGTCCTGAGCCATGACCGAACAGACCCCTGCCCGCAAACTCCGAAAGCAACGCACCGGCGTTGTAGTCAGCAACAAGATGCAGAAAACCATTACGGTGGCTATAGAGCGCAGGGTGCGCCATCCGCTGTATGGTAAATACATTAAAAAAACCAAAAAGCTGATGGCTCACGACGAATCCGGTGCCGCCGCCGTCGGCGATGTTGTACGCATCATGGAAACCCGGCCACTCAGCAAAAGAAAGCGCTGGCGTCTGGTGGAAATAGTCGAAAAAGCCAAATAAGAGGTTACCCACAAAACTGTACAGGCCATGATTCAGCAGGAATCCCGATTAACCGTAGCCGACAACAGCGGCGCCCGTGAGGTGGCTGTCATCCGCATCCTCGGGCACAGCCGGCAACGCTATGCCGGCATTGGCGATGTCATAATTGTTACGGCCAAAGATGTGTTGCCGAATGGTCCGCTGAAAAAAGGAGCCATTTCCAAAGCGGTAGTCGTACGCACCAAGCAGCGCGTTCGCCGCAAAGACGGAAGCTACATCCGTTTTGACGACAACGCCTGCGTGTTGCTCACTGCCCAAGACGAACCTCGCGGCACACGCATCTTCGGCCCCGTAGCGCGTGAATTGCGTGAAAAGCTTTACATGAAAATCGTTTCCCTTGCTCCCGAAGTGCTCTAAACCCTGTTGGCCATGAAAGCGTCGCGACCCAAATACAAGATCCGAAAAAACGATGTGGTCATCGTTCGTTCCGGCGATGACCGGGGCAAAAAAGGCCGGGTGCTGGAAGTGTACCCCGATCAGGGTAAAGCCATAGTGGAAGGCATTAACCTGATCAGTCGTCACACCAAGCCCAATGCCCGTCAGACCCAGGGTGGCATCATCAAGAAAGAAGCTCCTGTGCCCATCAGCAAGCTCAGTCTCATTGATCCCAAGGACGGCAAGCCCACCCGCATCGGCATCCGTCGCGAAAACGGCAAGGTGCTTCGGGTATCCAAACGTTCCGGTGAAATCATCAAATAAGGTTGACCATGGAAAAATATGTGCCCAGGCTCAAGCGCTTCTACCACGAACGCGTTATACCCCAACTGATGCAGGAGTTCAACTACAAGAACGTCATGCAGGTGCCCCGGCTTACTAAGATTTGCCTCAATCAGGGTGTAGGTGCAGGCACCACCGACCGCAAACTGGTGGACACGGCTGCAGCCGAGATGTCGGCTATTGCTGGTCAGCGCGCAGTAATTACCCGATCCAAAAAAGACATTTCCAACTTTAAGCTGCGCGCCAATACGCCCATCGGGGCCCGAGTAACCCTGCGCGGCTACCGTATGTATGAGTTCCTGGACCGCCTGATCACTGCTGCACTGCCCCGCGTTCGCGATTTCAGGGGCATAAGCGACAGCAGCTTCGATGGGCGCGGCAACTACACGCTGGGCATTCAGGAGCAGATCATTTTTCCCGAAATCGATATCGATAAGGTGAACAAGATCACCGGTATGGACATCACTTTTGTAACCACGGCCAAAACCGACCGGGAAGCCAAGGCTTTGCTGGCGGCGTTAGGCCTCCCCTTCAAAAAAGAGAAAGACTGAACCATGGCCAAGGAATCCGTTAAAGCCCGTGAACGCAAACGCCAGCGCCTGCATGCCCGCTATGCCGAAAAACGGCGCCAGCTCAAAGCCGCCGGCGACTGGGCGGCTCTGGATAAGCTACCCCGTAATGCGTCGCCCGTGCGCTTGCACAACCGGTGCAGCTTCACCGGCCGGCCCAAAGGCTACATGCGTGTCTTCGGCCTGTCGCGTAATAAGTTTCGCGAACTGGCCTTGTTTGGAAAAATTCCGGGTGTCACCAAAGCTTCCTGGTAAAAACATTAAATCGCTGCCGTTATGACTGACACGATAGCCGATTACCTGACGCGCATCCGCAATGCGATTGCTGCCCGCCACCGCGTAGTGGAAGTGCCGGCATCCAACCTCAAGAAACGCATTACAGAAATTCTGTATGAGAAAGGCTATATCCTGCGCTACAAGTTTGAGGAGACTCCCAACCATCAGGGTGTAATCAAGATTGCCCTGAAGTACGATCAGGCTACGAAAGAGCCGATCATCAAAGGCTTGCGCCGCGTTTCGTCGCCGGGCCTGCGTCGCTACGTACCGGCCGAAAAGCTGCCTCGCGTGCAGAATGGATTGGGAATCGCGGTTTTGTCCACCAACAAAGGCGTGATCACCGATAAGGAAGCCCGCAACCTCAACGTGGGAGGTGAGGTGCTGTTTTACGTTTACTCTTAATACGATCAATCCGCCATGTCCCGAATAGGAAAACTTCCCATTACGCTGCCCAAAGGGGTATCCGTCCAGGTGGATGCCGTGACCAACGAAACACTGGTCAAAGGACCGAAAGGCGAATTGCGCATGCGCTTTCATCCCGACATCAAAGTGGTAGTGGATTCCGGAGTGGTGCGACTGGAGCGCCCCACCGACCAAAAGCGCCACAAGGCCCTCCACGGTCTTTACCGTGCTCTGTTGGCCAACATGGTCAGCGGTGTTTCCGATGGATTTGAGAAAAAACTGGAACTGGTCGGTGTCGGCTATCGTGCACAAGTTACCGGCCAGTTGCTGGAATTGACCATAGGGTTCAGTCATCCGGTACTTTTCGTGCTGCCTAAAGAAATAAAGGCAACGGCCGAGCAGGTAAAGGGGCAAAACCCCATCATCACACTTACCAGTACTGACAAGCAGCTACTGGGTCAGATGGCGGCTAAGATCCGTTCGGTGCGAAAACCGGAACCCTACAAGGGCAAAGGAATCAAGTTTGTGGGTGAAATCCTCCGACGCAAGGCCGGCAAGTCGGCAGCTACCGGAGGTGGATCCAAATAAAAAATTGCATACGGCAAAATCCGTAAATTGATCAGGTATGTTGAGCAGAACCCAAAGACGCCTGCGCATTCACAGGCGCATCCGCAAAAAAGTTCATGGCACAGCTGTGCGCCCTCGGCTATCTGTTTTTCGCAGCAATGCCGAGATTTACGCCCAGGCCATTGATGACGAGAAAGGCATTACGCTGGCCAGCTTCTCCAGCCGACAACTGAAAAACGTTAGCGGCACCAAAACGCAAAAAGCGGCGGAAGTAGGAAAGACGATTGGCCGCATGTTATTGGAAAAAGGCATCCAGCAAATCGTTTTCGACCGGGGGGGCTACCTCTATCACGGTCGTATCAAAGCCTTGGCTGAAGGCATCAGAGAGTCCGGTGTTCAGTTTTAATCGTTAATCTCCCATGTAATAATTATGTCAAAGCTGCAAGTCATACGCGTAAAAGCCAGCGAACTGGACCTGAAGGAACGGGTCGTAGCGATTGAACGCACGGCTAAGGTTACCAAAGGGGGCCGCACATTCAGTTTTTCCGCCCTGGTGGTGGTGGGCGATGGCAACGGGATAGTTGGTCAGGGTTTGGGCAAAGCCCGTGAAGTTCAGGAAGCCATTGCCAAAGGCATGGACGATGCCAAAAAGAACCTGGTGCGTGTTCCGTTGTACAAGGGCACCATTCCGCATGAAATCATCGCCAAATACGGGGCTGCCAAGGTGTGGCTGAAACCGGCTTCGCACGGCACCGGCGTGATTGCAGGAGGTGCCATGCGCGCTGTACTGGAAAGCGCAGGCATCACCGATGTGTTGGCCAAATCGCTGGGGTCCTCCAACCCACACAATGTGGTGAAAGCCACCCTTCGGGCCCTGGCTTTGCTTAAAGATCCGCTTCAGGTGGCCCGGTTGCGCCAGATTCCTTTAAAACGCGTGTTTCAGGGGTAGACAGGTTATGCGACAAATTAAAATTACTCAGATACGAAGCGCCATTGATACCCGTGAGCGCACCAAACGCACCATCCGTGCCTTGGGCATTACCCGGCTGCATGTGCCAGTTATCAAGCCGGACCATCCGGCCATTCGCGGGATGATCCGGAAAGTGAAGCATTTGGTAAAAACAGAAAACGTGGAGTCCCATGAATCTGCATAACTTAAAACCTGCTGCCGGTTCGGTAAAAAAGGAAAAACGCATCGGACGCGGCCAAGGTAGTGGTCATGGCGGTACCTCAACCCGCGGCAACAAGGGGGCCAATCAGCGCAGCGGCACTACCCTGAAGCGCGGTTTTGAAGGCGGCCAGATGCCGTTGCAACGGCGCGTGCCTAAGTTTGGTTTCAAGAATCCTTTCCGCAAGCAATATCAGGTGGTTCATCTCAGCAGACTGCAGCAACTGGCCGACCGGCATCAGATTCAGCAGATCGATCCCGAAGCGCTGATGCGGCTCGGGGTGGTCCGAAAAGACGCCGCTGTAAAAGTGCTGGCCAAAGGAGAGCTGAAACGTCCACTGACCATTCGTGTGCATGCGGTAAGTGAAGCTGCCCGCAAGGCCGTGGAGGCCGCCGGTGGCACCGTAGAGCTTGTGTAAAACGTTTGCAGGCTTTAGCCCATGAAAAAATTCATTGAAACCCTCAGCAACATCTGGAAGATTGAGGACCTGCGCAAGCGCATCCTGTACACCCTGGGCCTGATCCTGCTGTATCGGCTGGGCAGCTATGTGGTTTTGCCCGGAGTGGATCCGCAACAACTGCAGGCCATATCGCAGCAGGGGGCTAAAGGCATATTCAGCCTGCTGGACATTTTTGCCGGAGGCGCTTTTACCCGCGGCAGCATTTTTGCCCTGGGCATCATGCCTTACATCTCGGCATCTATCGTCATGCAGTTGCTGGCTATGGCTTTGCCGGCTCTGCAGAAGCTTCAGCGGGAAGGCGAAAGCGGACGTCGCAAAATCAACAGTTACACCCGTTACCTGACTGTTGCCATTACGGCGGCCCAGGCTTCGGGCTATGTGGTTTACCTCAAAAACGGTTTGGGCGCTAATGTAGTGGTGGCTCCCCAGTTGTTCTGGCTTAGCTCCGTGGTCATACTCACGGCAGGTACCGTGTTCATCATGTGGATGGGAGAACGAATTACCGACCGCGGGATCGGAAACGGCATTTCGCTCATGATTACAGTCGGCATCATAGCCACTTTGCCCTTTGCCCTGTTTACTGAGTTTCAAAGCCGCCTGAATGAAGGTGGTGGCCTGATTGCTTTCCTGATGGAAATAGCCGCCATTCTGGCTGCCGTGGTGATCGTCATCCTGCTGGTGCAGGGCACACGAAAGATTCCTGTGCAATACGCCAAACGGGTAGTTGGCAACAAGATGTACGGCGGGGTACGTCAGTACATTCCGCTGAAGGTCAATGCAGCGGGTGTTATGCCCATCATCTTTGCTCAGGCCATTATGTTCATTCCGGCAACGATTGCCCAGTTTTTCCCTGATTCCGAAGCCATGCAGGGAGCCGTAGCCTTTACCAACCCCGCCTCGTTCTGGTACAATTTTGTGAACAGCATTCTGATCATCCTGTTTACCTATTTCTACACAGCCATCATCATCAATCCCGTGCAAATGGCGGACGACATGAAACGCAACGGCGGTTTCATCCCCGGCGTGAAGCCCGGAAAGCAGACAGCCAACTTCATTGACAACGTCATGTCGCGCATTACCCTGCCGGGTGCCCTGCTGCTGGCCTTTATTGCCATGATGCCTGCTTTTGCCCAGGGCCTGGGCGTCAACAGTCAGTTTGCCGGCTTTTTCGGTGGCACATCCTTGCTGATTACCGTTGGCGTTATTCTGGACACCCTGCAGCAGATAGAAAGCCATTTGCTCATGCGCCATTACGATGGACTGATGAAGTCCGGTCGCATCAAGGGCAGATCCACGGCGCCTGTAGGATGATCTACTACAAAACTCCTGACGAGATAGAGGCCATTCGCGGGGCCTGCCTGTTGGTATCGCGCACACTCGGAATGCTGGCGCAGCACGTCCGGCCGGGTGTACGCACGGAAGAATTGGATCGGCTGGCCGACGATTTTATCCGCTCTCATGGGGGCCGGCCGGCCTTTCGCGGCTATAAGGGTTTTCCGGCATCCATCTGCACCTCCGTAAACGATGCCGTGGTGCACGGCATCCCCGGTAATTACGCCTTGCAGGAGGGAGACATTGTTTCCATAGACTGCGGCGTGGAATATCAGGGTTTTTACGGCGATTCGGCCTACACCTTTCCCGTGGGAACCGTTACGGCAGAAAAGCGACGACTGCTCACAGTAACCCATCAGTCCCTGCTCCTGGGGATTGAACAGGCCCGGCTCGGCCGACGCATAGGCGACATTTCGCATGCCATTCAGCATTATGTGGAAAAACAGGGCTTTTCCGTAGTACGCGAACTGGTGGGTCATGGCATTGGCCGTCAGTTGCACGAAGAACCGGAAGTACCCAATTTCGGTAAGCGCGGCAACGGCCTGCGCCTGTTGCCGGGACTGGTGATTGCCATCGAACCGATGATCAATGCGGGCCGCCGCGAAGTGTACACCGATGCCGACGATTGGACTGTGCGCACCCGCGACCGTCAACCGTCAGCCCATTTTGAGCATACCGTAGCCGTGGGGGAGCAGGGCCCTGAAGTGCTCACCAGTTTTGAATTCATCACGCAAGACCAACTGCTTCCGGTTTAAGCCCTTTGCTGAGCAATTCTTTTGTTGATTTTTATCAGGAAATTCGGATATTTGCACCTCTTTTTTCCATGGCGAAACAGCAGCTCATCAAGCAGGATGGCACCATCACAGAGGCGCTGTCCAATGCCATGTTTCGCGTTCGCCTGGAAAACGGACATGAAATTGTGGCTACCATTTCAGGAAAAATGCGGATGAACTACATCCGTATTCTGCCCGGTGACAAGGTGGCTGTGGAAATGTCCCCATACGATTTGGGACGGGGGCGCATCACATACCGCTATAAGTAGACAAGCATCATGAAGGTCAGAGCAAGCATAAAACGCCGGAGTCCGGAGTGCAAAATTGTGCGCCGCAAGGGCAAGCTCTATGTCATCAACAAGAAGAATCCGCGCTACAAACAACGTCAGGGATAACCGTAAACTCGTTTTACATACATGGCTCGCATAGCAGGTATTGACTTACCGAAAGACAAAAGGGGCGACATCGGCTTGTCGTACATCTATGGCATTGGCCGCAGGAGCGGTCGGCGTATCCTGGAAAGTGCCGGAGTGGATATTCAGAAAAAAGTTCATGAATGGACAGATGACGAACTCAGCCGCATCCGGGCCATTGTGACCAATGACTACAAGGTAGAAGGTGCGCTTCGTTCCGAAGTGCAGATGAACATCAAGCGGCTGATGGATATCGGATGTTACCGCGGTATTCGGCACCGCAAAGGATTGCCTACCCGTGGTCAGCGCACCCGCACCAATGCCCGCACCCGCAAAGGCAAACGCAAAACGGTAGCCGGTAAGAAGAAGGCACCCGCCAAGAAATAATCGTGCAGCGCCTGTTGTTCCCCAGCCAAAACTTCTGATATGGCCGAATCAAAAAAAACCGCCAAGAAAAAAACGGTTAAAGCTGATCCGGAGGGTTATGCCTACATCCAGGCCAGCTTCAACAACATGATTATTACGTTCACCAACCGAAACGGCAACACCCTCACGTGGTCGTCGGCAGGAAAGGCCGGCTTCAAGGGTTCCAAAAAAAATACGCCTTACGCTGCTCAGGTGGCTGCTCAGGAAGCTGCCAAGGCGGCCCATGATCTGGGCGTTCGCCGGGTGGAGGTTTTTGTTAAAGGACCCGGGGCCGGCAGGGAAGCGGCCATACGTGCGATTCATACGCAAGGCATTGAAGTAACCGTCATTCGGGATATTACCCCGTTGCCGCATAACGGTTGTCGTCCTCCGAAGCGCAGACGGGTTTAAGTAAGAAAACAAACAATAAAGCAGACAGGTAGTATGGCACGATACTCCGGACCACGAGCCAAAATTTCGCGTCGTTTCGGCGAACCGGTCATGGGTTTTTCCAAAGCCCTGGAAAAAAAGAACTATCCTCCGGGTATTCACGGCAACAGCCGCCGGCGCCGGCAGCCTACCCAATATGCCGTTCAGTTGCAGGAAAAACAAAAGGCCAAGCTGATGTATGGCCTTCTGGAACGGCAATTTGCCCGCTTTTATCAAGAAGCCTCCCGCACCAAAGGCGTTACCGGCGAAAACCTCATGAGGCTGCTGGAATCCCGATTGGACAATACCGTCTTCCGCCTTGGCATTGCCCCCACACGCCGTGCCGCACGCCAACTCGTATCCCATGGCCACATTACGGTGAACGGTAAAGTTGTGAATGTTCCTTCCGTCGTGCTCAAGCCGGGCCAGGTGGTTGGCCTCACGCCGGCAGCGCGCGAGTTGAACGTCGTTAAGCAATCGTTGGCCAATCACGGCAGTAAAGTGGCCTGGCTTGAATGGAACTCTGATAAGTGGGAAGGCACCTTTCTGAGCCATCCGCAACGGGATCAGATTCCGGAAAACATCAAAGAACAACTGATCGTTGAATTGTATTCCAAGTAAACCACAAGCTCACCATAAAAATCATTGCACATGGCCTTGCTCACCTTTCAGAAACCGGAAAAGATTTTACTGCAAAAAGCTACCGACTTTGAGGGCCTTTTTGAATTCAAGCCCCTGGAGCCCGGCTTTGGCGTAACCATTGGGAATGCGCTGCGCCGGGTGCTGCTCTCCTCGCTGGAAGGTTATGCCATTACTTCCATCCGGATCAGCGGTGTGGAACACGAATTTTCTACCATCAAAGGAGTCATTGAAGACGTTACCGAAATCGTACTCAACCTCAAGCAGGTTCGTCTGAAATGCACGGCAGAAGAACCCCTGGAACAGGAAAAAATTCTGGTTTCCATAAAGAATAAAGATGAATTTGTTGCCGGCGATATAGAAAAAGCCACCTCCAGCTTTCGGGTCATCAATCCTGATCTGGTTATTTGCCGAATGGAGCGCAGCGTCAAGCTGGATATGGAGCTGATTGTGATGCGCGGCCGGGGCTATGTTCCTTCGGAAGAAAATCAGAAAAAAGATGCTCCCATAGGCACTATTGCTATGGATGCCATTTTCACACCGATCAAAAACGTGCGCTACACCGTAGAAAACACGCGGGTGGAACAGCGCACCGACTACGAAAAACTGATCGTGGAAATCAAAACCGATGGCACCATTCATCCCGAAGAGGCCATAAAAGGCGCTGCCCGCATTCTCATCCAGCACCTTATGCTGATCAGTGATGAAAACATCACCTTTGATGTCAGAGAAAAGGTGGAGGAAGAGGAAGTAGATGAATATAAGATGCAGATGCGCAAGCTGTTGCTTACTCCGCTGGAAGACCTGGATTTGTCGGTTCGGGCCTACAACTGCTTGAAGGCAGCCCGCATCACCACGCTGAAGGAGCTGGTTCGATACGACACGAATGAACTGTTGAAGTTCCGCAACTTCGGTCGCAAATCGCTCATGGAAATTGAGGCCCTGCTGCAGGAAAAAGGCCTGCACTTTGGCATGGATCTGAGCAAATTCGGTTTGGAGGATTAGGCGTTAATACCTGAAAGCCATGCGTCACGCAAGAAAAATCAACCACTTGGGCCGCGATACGCAGCACCGCAAGGCATTGCTCAGCAACATGGCCTCTTCCCTGATCTTGCACAAACACATCATCACCACAACGGCCAAGGCCAAAGCCCTGCGGAAATACGTGGAGCCGCTGTTAACACGTGCCAAAGAAGACTCGACCCATAACCGCCGCATGGTGTTCAGCCTGTTGCGCCAGAAGGATGCCGTCAAGACGTTGTTCGGAGAGGTAGCAGAAAAGATTGCCAACCGACCCGGAGGCTACACCCGAATCATTAAAATCGGAAGCCGGCCGGGCGACAACGCAGAACTGGCGCTGATTGAATTGGTGGATTTCAGTCTGATCAGTAGTCCGGATGCAGCAGCTCAAAGCGCCGGTAAAGCAGCGCCGCGCAAGCGCACCCGACGGGCAGGCAAAAAGGCCGGCAGCCGCATGCCGGATACGGCCTCCCAAAAGCCCAAGGCGGCACGGCGCGGCGGTTCGGCACCCAAAACCATTCCCCAGAAAACCGGCGGCTCCTGATTGCAGGCCATGGCCTCCGGCGGCGCCAAGGAAGTCGTACTGGACAACGGCAACCTGCGGGTTGTTGTTTCCCACCACGGAGCTGAACTGCAACGGATTTTTTCTTATACCACCAACCTGGATTATTTGTGGTCGGGAGATGCCCGCTTCTGGAACCGGCGGTCGCCGGTGCTGTTTCCGATTGTCGGCGCGCTGAAAAACAACACTTACTATTATCAGGGCCGGCCTTATACGTTAAATCGCCATGGCTTTGCCCGCGATCAGGATTTTGTCAGTGTACAAGGCAATGCCGAATCTGCAGGGTTTGCGCTGCACAGCAACGGGAGGTTCATTTCGGTTTATCCATTTGAGTTTGCTTTATATCTGAATTACAGTCTGTCGGGAGACAGGCTTCGGGTTTCCTATTGCGTGCACAATTGCGGCAGAGAGGTCATGTATTTTTCATTGGGAGCGCATCCGGCATTCCGTGTGCCGCTGGTGCCCGGAACCCGATACGATGATTGGTATTTGGAATGGGAGCAACCCGAAAGCCTCCAGTGCCACAGGCTCAATGCCGAAGGACTGCTTTACGAACAGCACCCCTTTTTACACGAGGAAAGACGCATTCCGCTGAAGTATGAACTTTTTTTTCATGATGCATTGGTGCTTCAGCCCCGGTCGCAGCGTATCGCTTTGAAAAGCGATAGGTTTCCTCATGGACTGGAGCTTGCCTATCCGGGATTTCCGTTTCTGGGCCTGTGGTCAGCGCCGAATGCCGATTTCGTGTGTCTGGAACCCTGGATCGGTCATGCCGATCCGGTGGATACGGATCAGCAACTGGAGCACAAGCCCGGTATGATAACGTTGCTTCCCGATCAGCAGTTTACGGCAAGCTGGCAGGTTTCATTCTTTTGATGCAGGGGTAATGTTTAGAAAGCGGAGCGCTTCGGCAGCGAGGTGAACTGGCTGCTGGCATACCTGATTGTGGCAGACGTAAATCAGTGTTTGGTTTTCCACGAATCGGTTTTGAAGCAACGGCAAGGTGCTGGCTTTTGTGCTGCCTGCCAGCAGAGCAAAAGGCAAAAAATGCCGAGCCAGCTCCTGGCGCAAGGCAAGTGCTTCAGGGCCGGCAACAACCAATTCCTGCCAGGGGACAACATGCTCCAGCAGCAAATTGGCCCAGTTGCTGTAAGCCATGGGGTACCGGTTCATGTGATCCAGCATGCTGCGCAGCATGCGCTCGGAGCGGCTGATCAGGGACGTGTCGTCAGTCAGCCGGCCAAGTCGCCACAACAGACGAGCCATTGCAGAGCCTGAGGCTGGTATGACGTCATCGCTGAGCTCAGCCATGCGCACAATCAGGCTTTGCTCTGATGATGCCGTGTAGTAATAGGTGCCTCTTTGCGCATCGTAAAAGTGCTCGTCAGCAAATTGTACCAGAGCCCGGGCACGCTGAATCCATGTTTCGTCAAAAGTGATTCGGTACAGATTCAGATAAGCTTCAGCTGAAAAAGCGTAATCCTCTAGAAAACCGGGAGCCGTTCTTTTGTCATTCATGCGGCTGTGGGCAAAACCCAGATCCGGATCGGAAGAAAAATGTTCCCAATTGCGTTGTCCCTGTTCCAGCGCTAAAGCATAGCAGTTCGGGTCATTCCAGGCATCATAGGCATCGCAGCAGGCGGAAATCATCAGGGCACACCAGGAAGTGATTTCCTTATCATCGCGCTGGGGCCTCGGGCGTTGATTGCGGACCTCCAGCAGCCGTTGGCGGATGCGATCCAGCCGCAGTTGCAATTCCGTAAGGCTGCAGTTGAATGCATCTGCCAAAGCCTGTTCATCGGCATGGCGCAGCAAAATGTATTTTCCTTCCTCCCAGTGGGCGGCATCGTCCAGCCGGAAATAATGGACGGCGAGATCGTAGTCGGCATCCAACAAGTGCCTGAGTTCGTCCAAGGTCCAGACGTAAAAGCGCCCTTCTTCCCCTTCGCTGTCGGCGTCCAGGGCAGCACACAGTGCGCCGTTGGCAGAGGTGAGTTCACGCACGACGAACTGAAAAGTCTGCTCTGCAATGGAGCGGAATAAAGGATCGCCCTTGTAGCGATAGGCCTGGGCATACAGGCTGATCAGCTGGGCATTATCATAGAGCATTTTTTCAAAATGGGGTACATGCCAGCGGGCATCCGTGGAATAACGAGCGAAGCCGCCGCCAATCTGATCGTAGATGCCGCCATAAGCCATTTTGCGAAGGGTGAGCAGCACATGCTCAGCCGGCTCAGCCTGGCCGCTGGCCACAGCGTAATTGAGCAAAAACTGTAAACTGTTCGGAAGGGCAAATTTGGGCGATCGGTCAAATCCTCCTTCGGTGCGATCTAAATGCGGCTGCCAGGCCTGGTAGAGGGTTTGCGCTATGTCTAAGGAAAGCGATGCAGTCGCCTCAGTGCCGGGTTGTTCCAGTTTACGGAGAGCTTCTGTAATTCGGGCGGCAAAGGCCAGGGCATCATCAGGCTGAGACCGGTAGTATTCGGCCAGTTGCTGCAAAACATGCAGCCAGCGGCGGCGGGGAAAATAAGTGCCGCCAAATACCGGGCGTCCGTCGGGAAGGGTAATGCAATTCAACGGCCAGCCTCCTGAGCCCGTCATCAGCTGCACGGCCAGCATGTAGATCTGATCCACATCCGGCCGTTCTTCGCGATCCACTTTGATGTTGATGAAGTGGGTATTCATGACTTCGGCCACTTCCGCATCTTCAAAACATTCCCGTTCCATTACATGGCACCAATGGCAGGCAGAATAGCCTATGGAAATAAGTACCAGTTTGTTTTCTTCCCGGGCTTTGGTCCATGCTTCCGCTCCCCAGGGATGCCAGTCAACGGGATTGTAGGCATGCTGCAACAGGTAGGGACTACTTTCGTTGATCAGGCGGTTTGGGGTGCGCATGCCACCATTGCTTATCAGTCAAAAGAACGGCTTTTTCAAAGAATTTCAGCAAGCAACCCCCCAAAACGGTCTGATCAGTTGAAATAATAACTATAGAGCCGAATCAGCACACACCGCTGCCCGAATTACATAGTAAAAAAATAGCTTTGGTTTGTTTTGATATTTTTTTCGCAGCAATCGATCTGGTAAACAGAGGCAGGTGGCCGGACTACTGAAGCACTACCGAACGCGTGAACAACTTCTTTCCGGTAAGAATTTTAATGAAATAAACTCCTTTTGGCAAAGAAGACAGATTGAGCGATAGCTCGCTGGATCCGGCAGGCACCGGACGCTTCAGCTTCAGGTCACCCACCACATTGTAAAGCGCTACGTAGGTAGCTTCTGTCGGTAGATAAAGGGTGACAAGTCCTGTGGACGGGTTAGGATAAACCCAGGGTTCATCAACGGTTTGCAGCAGAGCAGCAGGCCGCACAGAAGGAGTAGTAAAATAGGCATGAGGGGAGTAGGCTGACCAAACCGAGGGCGAGCTTACACACTTACTTTTAACCGACCATTGATATTCCGTGGCAGGCAACAGGCCGGAAACGGATTTGCTTGTGGAACTCACTTTCAGCGAAACATACGACCCTCCAGCTTTAGGCTTGTATCGTAAACGATAGCTCTGTGCACATGCGCTAGCCGACCAGCTCAAAACGGCAGAGGTGGGAGTCAGGGAACTTGCCGTGAGGCCTCCGGGACTTGGGCAGGTTATGGTTAGATTGGCGCCATTGTCAGAACCGGTTACAGCGGGTAACGTGCTAACGACGCGGATGCGGTAACCGGAACCGTTGGCTGAAGCAGGCAGAGTACAGGGAATGGAGCCGGATGTGGTCCCGCTGACAGAGCCTATTTCAACGGGAGCTGAAAAACTTCCGTTGGCATCGCTGAGCTGGGCTTTGAAAACATTACCGATTTGAAAAGTGCCCGAAGTGGTGAAACTTACGGTTACGGTGCCTGCAGGGCATAAGGGCGAGGTGGTAATAGGGCTGGTCGTAATGAGCGGCGCTGCGCTGCCTACCAGGTCTGTTTGCCAGATACCGCGGCCGTAGGTGGCTGCCAGCAGTTTGCCCGATCCGTAGTTGATTTCCAATTCATGAACCATCACGTTTGGCAGGCCGTCGTTGTAAAAGACCCAATCGCTGGTGTTATTGTCCCGGTAGAAAACGCCAATGTCGGTACCGACATACAACCTGTCTGGTGAATTCTTTTCATACACGATGGTGTTGACCGGCACATTGAGTAAGCTACCACTGATGTTGGTCCAGGCAGTGCCGCCGTTGGTGGAAACGAAAACCTTGTTTCCGGCAGAATAACCCCCCAGGCAGATCCAAACGTGATCGGAATTGACCGGGTTGACGGCAATGTAGTTTATGCCGGTGTTGGTGACGGGCAGTGTTCCGGTAATGTTGGTCCAAGGGGAGCCGCCAGTGGTGGTACGAAATATTTTAGTAAACGAAGCAGCGTAAATCACTGCAGTGTTGGAAGGAGCGATGGCTATGTAATTGCAACCGTTGTTGGTGCCTCCGGTGAACAGATTGCTGCCGATGTTGGTCCAGGTGCTGCCGCCGTTGGTGGATTTGTGCATCGAAGCGCAACCGGCATAAAGCGTGGTGTTTACATTGGGGTCCATAGCGTAAGGGGATATCCAATTGCCGCTGCACGGAGCAATGTAGGAAAAAGAGGTGCCGCCATTCGTGCTTTTCATGAGCCCTCCATACTGATAACTGATGTAAACTGTCTGAGGATTGGTGTAATCCACGATACATTCCATGCCATCGGCACCATACACGCGGGTCCAGGTGTTGGTGCCGGCATCCCATTTGTTAGTACCGTTATCCTGCCAGCCGCTGTAAACGATGTTGGGATTTGAGGCGCTGCTCGACAGGCGGTAGATCTGAGCTATGGCCAGGCCGTGACTGAGGTCGGTCCAGGTGGATCCGGAATTGGTGGATTTAAAGAAACCGCCATCGTTGGCAGAGAAAAGGGTGGAGGTGCTGCCCGGAAGATAATCCAGATCGTGGTTATCTACGTGGAGGTTGGTTGAGGAGATGTCGGTCCAACTTGTACCTCCATTGGTGGAACGGACGGTGTATACGCCGCCGGCCAGCAGATGGTCGGCGTTGGCATCGGAGCAGGAGAGCACCAGATCGTAATAGCCATAAAAACCTGCCCCATAGGGAAAGCTTTTGCTGCTCCAGGTTTGTCCGCCATCGGCTGAACGCACCATGACACCGCCTTCACTCATGGCATAGATTATCTGAATGTTGGCAGAAGAAACTTCAATGGATATACGGCCACTGCCCATGCCGCTGTACATGGTGGACCAGTTCACACCTCCGTCGGCGGATTTGATCAATGCGCCGGCGCCGCCTGAGTATATGATGTCTGGATTCGTGGGATGAAACTCCAGGTCGTAGCAGTGAGTGGTTTTTACGGTGGTCCAGGTGCTTCCGCCATCAGTAGTGCGCAGGATCCCGCTGCGGGTGGCGGCCAAAAGAATCTGCGGATTGCTGGGATGAATGATCAGCCGCTGAATGACAATTTTCTGATCCTGACTGTAGGTGAGGCCAGTGGCTGTCCAGGTTGCGCCCCCATCGGTAGTGCGGTAAACTCCGGCCGAGTACAACCCGCCCCAAAAGTCGTTGCTGACACCGAATTCGTATCCATAACCATCGCCGGTAGCCACATATATGTTGTTGGGATTGGTCGGGTCAATGGCGATGTCGGCAATACTAAGCACAGGAAGCTGGTCACCCAGGGGTATCCAGGTGAGGCCACCATCGGTTGTTTTCCAGATGCCCCCGCTGGCCGTGCCCAGGTAAATAATGCTGGGGTTGGTTGGATGAAAGACAAAAACATTGGCGCGACCGGCTCCGCCGCCATTTGTAGGAACGGAAGTAAGACCAACATACTGCCAGTTAGCCAACCGGGGCGAAGCAGGGGCATTGAGCAGAAAACGTTCCCGCTCGTAGGCCAGAATGCCCGGATCCGGCAGGGTGCCATCAGGCAGCAAACGGGTTTGCATCAGATGCTCCCAACGCATATACTTTTTCCATAATCCATCGGTGCCGGGCAGGCCTTCCTCCATGCCAAATTGCTGGTTTTTGCTTTTCAGCTCTTCATAATGCTTGACAAAGCGTTGGCGCAGCTCATCCAGCGTTTTTGCCGGTTGTTGACCAAAAACCTGCGTAAGGATCAATATCAGAAATGAAGCATGGAGAACGGAAGAACGGTGCATCATGAGTCTTGAAAAATCAGGAATTGAAGTTAACCCAGATTAATATTCGGTTTCATAAAAAAATAATTGCACGCCTATTGAGGGTAATTTTTTCAACCCCCGCCAATGGGTAATCATTTCTTCAGGCTGGGTCAGAAAGCCGCTCCTTTTTAAGACTAATCATAGTGTGAACCTTGCATTAAAAGATTAGCCCAGAAGGATGGGCAAAAGGCCTATTTTTGGAAAACCAAGCGCGTTTTCCTTTCATCAAATTCTTTTGTTCCAACCTTTTCTCACTGATAAATTCTCCTGAACATGCGATTACGAATTGCTCTGGTAATCATCCCGCTCCTCGCCGGTTCTACTCATGCCCAACCTCCGGTGAGACAATGCGGTACCATGGAGGTGGATCGGCAGCTGCGCCTGACCGACCCTGAATATGCCAAAAACCGCGAATCCATAGAGCTTTTTACCCAAAAATGGATTCAGGAGAATCCTGCCGGTCTTCGCAATGTAGTTACCATACCCGTTGTTTTTCATGTGGTGTACAACACCACCGCAGAAAACATCAGTGATGCCCAGCTGATGTCGCAACTGGATGTGCTTAACGAAGACTTTCGGAGGCTCAATCCGGATGCCGGCAGCACGCGGGCAGGCTTTGCCGCCGTTGCTGCAGACTGTGAAATCGAATTTTGCCTGGCCCAGCGCGATCCGAACGGTAACCCCACCAACGGCATCGTTCGGGTGTACACGACTAAAACCTCCTTTAACAGCAATAACGACGTAAAAAAATCGGCCACCGGAGGCAGCGATGCCTGGGATCGCAATTCCTATCTGAACATCTGGGTCTGCGACCTGACCGGCGGTCTTTTGGGCTATGCGCAGTTTCCGGGAGGCCCGGCCGCAACGGATGGCATCGTCATTGATTATGCCTACACCGGTCGCGGCGGCTCGGCCCTGCCGCCTTATCACCTGGGCCGAACGGCAACCCACGAAGTAGGGCATTGGCTGAATGTGTTTCACATCTGGGGCGATGACGGTAACAGCTGCGGCGGTTCTGATCTGGTAAGCGATACACCCAACCAGGCCGATGAAACGTACGGGTGTCCGTTGCCTGCTGCCCGAATCAGTTGCAGCAACGGCCCGGATGGCGACCAGTACGAAAACTACATGGATTACACCGATGATGCCTGCATGAATCTTTTTACACTGGGTCAGAAAGCCCGCATGCAGGCCGTTTTGGCTCCTGGGGGTGCACGGGCCAGCCTGCTCAGTTCGCTGGGTTGTTTGCCTCCTTCCGGTTTTTCCTGCCTGGCCCCCTCCACCTTTTCGGCTTCTTCCATCACTGCCAGCAGCGCCGTAATAAGCTGGTCGGCGGTCACCGGTGCCACCTCGTACCAGCTGCAGTATGAAGTTGCCGGTTCCGGCAATTGGCAAAGCATAACCACCGGAGCTGTTTCCTACACGCTAACAGGGCTTACGGCAGCTACAACCTATAATTACCGCCTGCAAACCACCTGCGACACAGCAATTTCCTCCTGGAGCGCCACAGCTTCGTTTACTACACTGAGTGGCAATTGCACGGATCCTTATGAAAACAACAACAGCAAGAATTCCCCGGCATCCATAGCAACAGGAGTGGATCACAAAGCGCTGATCAGCCCATCCGGCGATGTGGACTGGTATAGCTTCAGTAACACCAGCTCAGCCAAGAACATTCAGGTGCAGCTCACGAGCCTGCCTGCTGATTACGATGTTCGGCTCTATGGTCCGTCTGGCTCGCTGGTGGCCAGTTCGTTAATCCGTGGCACGGGTAATGAAACCATCAACTACAATACAGGGGTCGTCGGAACGTATAAAATAAAAGTTAATGGATTTAATGGTGCCCATAACGCCGTTTCCTGCTACACTTTGCGGGTCAATCTGAGCAGCTCACCCTTCCGCGGTGAGCTGCCGGTGCCGTTTTCCGCTGCAGAACTGGTTATCGTTCCCAACCCTGCCAATGAATTCATAACCGTGTGGAGTGAATGGACGGAAGAAACCACCGTTGAGCTGAGGATCTGGGACATGCTGGGCAGGGAAGTTCTGACCATGTCGGTTCCGGCACAGGAAGGCCCCAACCGTTGGCAAATAGCCACCCATGAACTGCCTGCCGGACGCTATCTGGCTGATTTGCGCAGCAGCAGATCACACGCCCATGCCGTGTTCTGGATTGTGCGTTGAGCAGGTTTTGCCGGGTGAATCGGCTGAAACTTGCCGGATGAGGTAACGTATAGACCAAATAAGAAGGGGAAATAATGATGTATTGCAGTGCGGGCATTTTCCGGGACAAGGCATTTGCTGCTTTCCTGGTGGTTCTATCGCTGAACTCGTTTGCCCAGAAGCCGCAAGGCATTGATCGGCATGTTGATCACTACGCCAGAAAAGGACAGCTGGTTCCGTTCCCTGATTTGTTTGTTGACCTGCAATGGAGTACCGGCCAGACCAGAAAAGGTGAACTGGCCCGCATGCATTTGAACGGGCTGCTCCTGAATCGCTTGCTTACCGAGGCCCTGCCGGCTATGGTTTTGCCTTTGCCCGTGGGCAAGGAACTGCTGCCATGCGAACTCGTACGCATAAACCTGCTATCGCCCGACTTTCGCTTGGTGACCGCCTCAGGGAAGCAGGTTCCTTACAGCGGAGGTTTGTACTATATCGGACGAATTCAGGGCATGCAACACTCTGCTGTTGCGCTTTCGGTGTTTTCCGGAGAAGTTATTGCCCTGATTGCTCCGGAATCCGGAACCACACTCACCCTGGCCCGGCCTGCGGGTTCCGGGCACTACGTCCTGTATCGGGAGCAGGAGCTGTTTCCCATACCCGATCAGGCTTATTGCCACGTATCCGATTCGGCAGCACCGCCTCCTGCCGTTTCTTCTGCCTCAACGCGCACTGTGAATTGCGTGCGATTGCATTATGAGCTGGGTTACGAGATTTTCCAGAAGTGCAGTTCCGATGTGATAGCTACAGCCAACTGGATGACGGCCTTGCACAATAATCTGGCCATGGTATTTGTGAATGACGAAATACAGACGGCCATTTCGCAGATTTTTGTTTGGGATATTCCGGATCCCTACAATGCCGTTTATTCCTTCGGTCAATTGAATCTGTTTAAAGAATATCGCCCGCAACTTCATGGCGACCTGGGTCAATTGCTGACTATTGAGCCAGGCTACCTGGGGGGCGTAGCGTCCACCATCAATGGATTTTGCTCCCTGAAAAACAAGTACTGTTACAGCGATGTGGAATTTGAATATGAAGCCTATCCCGTTTATTCCTGGACCACACTGGTACTGCTGCATGAATTCGGGCATCTGATGGGCAGTTTTCATACCCATGCCTGCAATTGGGACAGCGGGGCGTTGGATAATTGTGGCCCCATGGCCGGATTTCCCAATGAGGGCAATTGTCCGGAAGGGCCCACGCCGCTGAATGGAGGAACCATCATGAGCTTTTGCCACCTGACGCCTTATGGCGTTAATCTGGCGCAGGGCTTTGGTTCCCAGCCGGCAGCTTTGATCCGCAGCAGCATTGATGCTGCCGCCTGTTTGACCACCAATTGCGCCCCCATCATTCCGGAATACTGCCCCTCAGTGGGCAACACCAAAGAGGAATGGATTCAACTGGTGCAGTTAGGCAATGTTTATAATAACTCCGGCCCCGGTGGCGGCTATTCCGATTTTACCAGTCAGACCATCTATGCACCGCCCGGCCAGCCGCTGAGTTACACCTTTGCTCCGGGCTATGCCAAAGCTTTATGGGAAGAAAACTTCTCGGTATTCATTGACTTCAACGGCGATAAGGATTTCTTTGATTCCGGCGAACGGGTGCTGGATATTCTGGAGGTAACCGTTCCGGTGTCGGGGACGATTGCCATTCCGACCACAGCATCAGGCGAAACGCGGTTGCGCCTGTCTATGCAGTTTGAGGAAATTTCCGAGCCCTGCGATTTTTTTAACTACGGTGAAGTGGAAGATTATACCATCAGCTTCAGCGCTCCCGTGTCGTACTGCTCTTCCTACGCAACCGATGCGAACCAAACGCATATAGATTTTTTTGGATGGAATAACGTGACCCGACATTCCGGATCCGACGGGGGTTATCATCTGGAAGAAGACCAAGTTGTGGATGTGCTGCTGGGCGCGGAAACCACGGTGCTGTATAGTTGTGCCAGCACCAACAAAACCATGAAGTACTGGAAGCTATGGCTGGATTTTAACCGCGACGGTGATTTTGAAGACGAAGGCGAAAAAATTTTCGGCCGTAAATCCAAATCGGAAGGTTACCTGGTTCGCAAGTTCACGGTACCCGCTACGGTGATGCCCGGCAAAACCCGGGCCCGACTTTCGGTGAAGGCAGGAAGCAGTCCTCAAAGCTGCGAAGTGTTCGCCGAAGGTGAAGTGGAGGATTACACCGTTAACCTGGTGCCGCAACAGCCTGCTGCTGTGCAACAAAGCCTGCCCTCCTTCCGGTTGTTCCCTAATCCTGCAACCGATCACGTAACCCTGGAGACCGATGCGGCTGTATTACCTTCAGCCATATCGGTTTATGATCTGACCGGCCGCAAGTGGCTGTTGGTTCGTTGGAATGCCGAAGAGCCTCTACTGCGGTTGACCGTGAATCATCTGCCCCGCGGATATTATTTTGTGCTTCGCACCTGCGCTGATGGCAACCGCCACCTGGTGCCTCTGCTGCTTCGCTAAGATTACTGCTGACCTACCGCATCTGCAAAAGCAAACAGGCGTTGATTCAGATTGCGCACTTTTTTTCTCCAGTCGCCACCGAACAGATGGGTAATAAAATCTTCACGGGCGGAAAAAGGAAAAGGGTCAGTTAACTGCCTCAGGGATGCATCGTGAATGACCAGGGCTTCACCGAACAGCGAGGGCTGAGGCATTCCGTTATTGCGTGAGCCGGTATGAGATCCGTATAACACGGGCCGGCCAATGGTGGCAATCAGAAAAAAAGTATCGCCAATGGCAAGAGAAGAATCCGGTTGCAGCGCAGCGTTCAGGAAAATGCCGGCACGCCGGCCTTCCAGCAAAGCGGCCATCGCATCGCTGAAAACAAACAGGTAGCGGCAAAAGTGAAACTCCTCGCGAAACGCATCAGCAATGAGCTGGTTTTGTTCTTCGTACTGCCGGCGAACCTGTTCAGCCCTCTGGGTTTGTCCGGCTTGTTCCAAAGCCTGCAGGCGTGCGGTCGGCGAGGGCAGGCGCACCAGCAGCAACCCGTGTCGCAGGCGCGTGATTGCTGTAACTGCATCCAGGTCGGATTGGCCCTGTCCGGCCTTTATCGTCAGCAACACAAGCAGCAGCGCAAAGGCAAAGCGGTTCACTGTTCAAAAATAGTCGGCGATTCGACCGGCAAGCGAATTCACTGATGGCATGCGGTTATTTTTGTGCGACTCTTTTTTTCCGTCATGACCCTTTTCTCCAAACATCGCGCATTACTCGATCTGGCAGTGCAGGCCCTGCACGACCGAAGCTACTTTGCGGCATACGCCGAATCGCCCAAACATTATCCCGAAGATGCGGCCGCACAGGCAGCAACAGCTTTTGAATCCATGAAAGGCAAACGCTTTGCGCTTAGGCAACTTGAGGGTTCGGCCTGGCACGGCGAGGAAGTTTCTCCTTTCACCCAGCAACCGCTGGGTATCAGTTATCCGCTGTATGAAGCGGGCGAACTGGTCAGGCACGTGCAGCAGGCATCCGCCGCCTGGCGCAGAGCCGGTGTGGAGCAACGGGTGGGAGTGTTGCTGGAAGCTTTGGAATACGTGAAAGAAAAATTCTTTGAACTGGCCATAGCCACCCAGCACACATCCGGCCAGTCCTGGCTCATGAGTTTTCAGGCCTCCGGCCCTCATGCCGCCGACCGGGCCCTGGAAACAATTGCGATGGGTTACCTGCTGCAAACCCAGTTTGCTCATGAAGCATGGTGGGAAAAACAGGTGGGTAAAGCAACCGTAAGGCTGCATAAGACTTTTCGCCCCGTAGGGCGCGGCGTGGCTCTGGTCATCGGTTGTTCCACCTTTCCGGTCTGGAATTCATTTCCTGGAATTTTTGCCAGTCTGGTTACAGGAAATGGTGTTATCGTCAAGCCGCATCCAGGTGCCGTGCTACCTATTGCCATTGCCACGGCAGCCATTCAACGGGCTTTGAGCGACAACGGTTTTGATGCTGCCACGCTGATGCTGACCGGCGACCGCAGCGCCATGCCGGTAGCGCGCGATCTGGCCCTGCATGAACAGGTGGCCATCATAGACTATACCGGTAGCAGTGCATTCGGCAACTGGCTGGAATCGTTGGCCGGAAAAGTGGTGTTTACAGAAAAAGCAGGGGTCAATGCGGTGATTCTGGATTCGGTAAGTAATCTGGATGCTGTGGTACAGAATCTGGCCTTTTCCCTGTCTTTATATAGCGGTCAAATGTGCACGGCTCCGCAGAACATTTTCATCCCCCGATGGGTGGGTTGCGGGTCAGAGCGACTGAGCCGGCAACATGTGACGGATGCGCTGCAAGCGGCTTTGGAGCAGCTTATGGGAAATCCGAAATCGGCAGCCGGCGTATTGGGCGCTTTGCAAAATGCACGCACGCGCCAGCGGGTACATGAGGTGGCTGCTGCAGCCGGCAAGCCATTAACCCCGGCGATTAATGAAGAATTTCCTGATGCGTCTCTTGTAAAGCCCGTGCTGCTGGAGGTGCAGGCAGGATCGTCGCCGCTGTATCACGAAGAACTGTTCGGGCCTGTTGCGGTTGTGGTGCAAACAGAAGATACTTCACAGGCCGTTGAGGAGGCGGCTCGACTTGCCAAAGAAAAAGGTGCCATCACCTGTTTGGTTTATTCCACCGATGATAACCTGTGCCGCCAGATAACCGATCGAATGAATGAACTTTTTGTTCCTGTATCGTTTAACCTGACTGGGCCGATCTGGGTGAATCAGCATGCAGCGTTCAGTGACCTGCATGGCACCGGAGCCAATGCAGCCGGAACCGCCTGCTTTACCGATGCGGCCTTTGTAGCCCGTCGTTTTGTCTGGGTAGGAAACCGAACCTGTATTTCTTGAGGGCATGTCCGCCTGGGGACGAAACGAAGTGTATCTTTCCTGTACGTTATCAGCGTTCTTCTTTTCGGATCAGATACAGGTCTTCATTTTCGCGCTTCATCATAAAGTGCTCGCGCGCCACCTGTTCCAGTTTACCCGGTTGGGTCATTAAAGCCTCTTTCTGCGTTTTTAGGTGCTCGATTTCTTTTTCGTAGTAGGCCTGCTTTTGTTCGTAGGAGCGCAACTTATTGTACAAGCGGAACTGGCTGAGCAAGTTGTTGCGATCCAGAAACAGCATCCATATCAGAAAGGCCAGCAGCACCAGCACGTAGCGGTTTCGCAGCCAGGAGGGAAGCGAGGGCAGGCGTTTTATGCGCAATGGCCGGTTCCTGTTTCTGATGGCCAAATTGCAGTAACGCCCGGAGCGGCGGATCATTTTACCAGGTAGGTTTTCCACATCAGAGCAGGAGATGTATGCCGAATGACATTGAGTGAATAACTATTGCTCTGCTTCGGGGGCAGGGCGAACGGCGGTTACTTTAAAGGTGGTACGGCGGTTCTGCTGATGTTCTTCTTCCGTGCAGGTTACTCCATCGCGACATCGGTTGACCGGCTGGCTTTCTCCATAGCCTTTTGCGGACAGCCGTTCGGGGCTGATGCCCTTTTCGATGAGGTAATTCACCACGCTTTGCGCTCTTGCCTGTGAGAGGCGCTGGTTGTACGTTGCGCTGCCCCGGGCATCGGTGTGCGAGCCGATTTCTACGCTGACCTGCGGGTTGTCGTTGAGCAAAACCGCCAGGGTGTCCAGCACCGGTCGGGCATCGCTTCGAATGGTGGCCTTGTCGTAGTCGTAATAAATGTTGGGAATGTTGATTTCTACGTTTCGGAAAATACGATCCAGCACCAGGCGTACACTGACCAAAACGGTGTCTTCATCGGTGTCCTCTCTGGCGGGCATGGCGGCGTTTTCCGTTCGGGTAAAATAGTCAGGTCGTGAGGCGGCAAGGCGAAACTGCTTCAGCGGCTCTGTGATGAGGGTGACCCTTCCATCGGCATCGGTAGTGAGGGTTACGGGATTTCCGGAAGGTTGTCCCTGAACGGACAGCTCCTGGATCTGAACCGGCTGACCGGCAAGCGGAAGAAATCCGATGACTTCGCTGTTGGGGTTGCCTGCCTGGGCAAATTGCTTTTCTACGACCTGGGCGACCAGTAAAAACGTTTTTTGTTTTTCTTCCTGAAACGCATAAATATCGTCGTTGCCCTTGCCGCCCGGCCGGTTGGAGGCAAAATAACCTTTTCGCACCAGCAGCCTTTTTTCCCGAGGGTTGAGCGGCTCCAGGATGAGCGCCAGATCATCGGCTCCGGAGTTGATGGGCGCTTTCAGGTTTTGCACGTTTCCCCACTGGCGGCCCAGCCGGGCAGCGGCAAACAAGTCAAAACCACCCATGCCCGGATGGCCGTTGCTGGCAAAGTACAAGCGCTGGTCGGGACCCAGATGAGGAAACAGTTCATCCCCTTCGGTATTCACGGCCGGCCCGAGGTTTTGCGGAGAACCCCAGGAACCATCAGCCTGGCGAAAGAACACATATAAATCTTTTCCTCCATATCCTCCTTCAGCATCGCTGCTGACGAACAGCTCTTTTCCATCTGCCGAAAGAAACGGATGCATGACGTTGCAGGTGTCGTTTAACAAGGGGAGCACCTGCGGTTCACTCCATTCCGAACCATTCCAGATGCAGGTCAGAATCTGACAGAAATCCGTAGTGGTCGCATTGCTGCCGCAGCGCGTAAAATAACATTGCTGAAAATCGGGAGAAAACGTTGCTGCGCCCTCATTGAACGGGGAATTGATCAGCGCTGAAAAAGGCTGCGGCGTTTGCCAGGAACCGGCGCCATCCGGAGCGGAGGTGAACAGGTCACTGAATTTTTTTCCGGTCCAGCCATAGGCTTCTTCACCTGTGGCCAGGTCGCGGTCGCTGGTGAAAACCAGTGCCCCGTTGCGATACCTGACAGGGGCATAATCAAAAGCCGGTGAGTTCAGAGCGGACACGGGAACCACCGTTACCGGCAGCGGATTCTTTTTCCACTGCGCAGCGAGCTGGCAGGCCTCTACTTCGCTGTGGCCCCGGTCGTCAAAGGGATAGCGGTCGGTGTAACGGGAAAAAGCGGCAGAAGCCTCATCGTATTTTTCATTGGCCTTGAGCATGGAAGCATACAGAAACTCCGTCCGTTGGTCGGCATCCAGCGACAAGGCACGCTGATACCATGCTTCCGCTTCCTCAAATTGCGCCGACAACCGGTATGACTCAGCAATCAGGAAAGCCAGATTCGCTTTAGCGGGCAGCTCCGTGGCCGCAGCAAATTCCTGCTGCAGCTTTTGGGCTGCCCAGGCATAATTTTTTTCCTGAAATAAAATTTCACCGGTCTTGGGTTGCTGCGTAATCAGGCAGGAAGCCAGGGACAAACCCAGCGCGATCGTTACACCTGTAATGCCTGTGGGCTTCTCCATGACAGAAGCAAAAGTAGGTCAAAGGCCGAAGCCGGCTAGTTACGGCATAGCCATATATGCCATTTAAAAAATGACGTTCGCTTAGGAACTTTGCAGCTCAAATGCTGCCATCATGGTTTATAGACGCTTTTACTCCGAACTGGGAAAATTGCTATACGCCATAGCCGCCATTGACGGAAATGTGCAAAAAAAAGAATACGATCGTTTGCGGGAAATCGTTAAAAAAGAACTGGTCCCGATGGAAACCTCTACTGATGCATTTGGTACCGATTCGGCTTATTATACAGAGATCGAGTTTGATATTCTGATGGATCAGAGCGCAGATCCCATGAACTGTTTTCACTCATTCTGCAACTACGTGGAAGCTCATAAAACGGCTTTTGACAAACGTCTGACTTCAGTAGTCCATAACATTGCCCAGGAATTGTCCAAAGCTTCCCGCGGAAGCAGCAAAAAAGAACAGGAATTGATTCATGCACTAGACAAGCGCATGAAAGAAATTTTCAGTAAAGCCGAATGAAGATCAGCTCTCTTAAAGAGTCGATGGTGCAATGAATTTTGGAAGCTTTAGCCTGCTGATCAAGGTCAGAAAAATTTAGTGGCAAACCTTATATTTTTGCCTCATGAAAAAAACGGCTGCTCAATGGAGCGACTATTTAGGCGGCATTTTGGAAGGCGATGGCAGCCGATGGGTGGAACGCCCGGCATCCATTGAAGAAAGCAAGGAAGGCACAATCTCTTTCATTGCCCATAAAAAATTTCAGCATCTGGCCTATACAAGCCACGCAGCAGCGCTGATCGTACCGCTTGACATGCAGTTTGACCGGCCCGTGCAGCCGGCGCTTATCCGGGTACAGCAACCCTATGTAGCCTTCGCTCAGGTGTTGGAAGCGTTTGCCCGCCCTGAACCCGTGGCTGCGGGGATTCACTCCACCGCAGTGGTAGACCCCTCTGCCAGCGTGAGCGCCACTGCCAGTATAGGTCCTGGTGTGGTTATAGCAGCCCATGCCGTGGTTGGGGAGAGGGTGCAACTTCATGGCTGTTGCTATGTCGGGGAACGTTGTCGCATCGGTGACGACACGACCCTCTATCCCGGAGTTGTCGTGTACCGCGATGTGGAAATAGGCAGTCGCTGTATCATTCATGCAGGAACAGTTATCGGAAGCGATGGATTCGGTTTTGCTCCGCTTCCCAATGGCAGTTACCGGAAAATTCCGCAGCAGGGGCACGTGCTGATTGAGGATGAAGTGGAAATCGGGGCCAATTGCACCATTGATCGGGCCACGTTGGGAGCTACCATCATCCGTCAGGGGGCCAAGCTGGATAATCTCATTCACGTCGCTCACAATGTGGAAATCGGCGCACGCACCGTTATTGCCGCCCAGGCCGGTATTGCCGGCAGCACGCGCATTGGCGAACAGTGTCAGATCGGCGGGCAGGCCGGTATAGTTGGCCATTTGACCATAGCAGCAAATACACGGATCAATGCGCAGAGCGGAGTCACCAAGTCCGTTGCCGAACCCGGCCGTTCGTTTACCGGCTCACCGGCCTATGAATACACGGCTTCCTTAAGGGCTCAAAGCCTGATGCGGCACCTGCCGGACCTGGTCAAGCGGCTCCATCAGCTGGAGCAGCAGGTTATCGAACTGCAGCGCATGCTTAGTGAAGAAAAACTAACTTAGCCCGTACAACAGCCGCCGCCTCAAGCAGATAACCCAACAGCTCATGCAGGCCTACCAGCAAACCATTCAAAGACCGTTCAGCCTGGCAGGTGTAGGCGTTCACACGGGCGAAAGCGTGAACCTTACCGTTCGGCCCGCTCCGGGTAACCACGGTATCGTCTTCCGGCGGGTGGATTTGCTGCATCAACCATGCATCCGGGCCGATGTTGATCTGGTCAGTGATGTATCCCGCGGAACCACGTTGGGTTTTAACGGCGTCCGGGTAATGACCGTGGAACACCTGCTGGCCGCTCTGGCCGGATGCGAAATTGATAATGTGCTTATTGATCTTGACGGCCCTGAAGTGCCCATTCTGGACGGCAGTTCCAGGCTCTTTACCGAAGCCATACTCAATGCCGGTATCGTTCAGCAGACCGATTTTGTCAAAGAATACTACACCCTGACCAAAAACATTGTTTACCGCGACGAAAGCCGCAACGTGGAGCTGGTAGCTATTCCTTCCGATGATTATCAGCTTTCCGTGATGATTGATTACGATTCCCATGTGCTGGGCCTTCAGCATGCTACCGTTGATCACATATCGGAATTTAAGCAGGAAATTGCTGAGGCGCGCACCTTTTGTTTTCTGCATGAAATAGAATCGTTACTGGACCAAAATCTGATCCGGGGAGGTTCATTGGATAATGCCCTGGTGATTGTGGACCGAAAGATTGACCAGGGACGGCTCAAACGGCTTGCTGCCTTGTTTAACAGGGAGGACATTGAGGTGGAAGAGGGCTATCTGAACAACGTGTCGTTGCGTTACCGCAACGAGCCAGCCCGACACAAGCTATTGGACATCGTTGGCGACCTGGCCTTGGTGGGTTATCCGTTCAAGGCGAAAATTGTTGCGCACCGGCCGGGTCATGCCGCCAACGTGGAATTTGCCAAACTCATCAAAGCTCATATTAAGGAATGCAAGCAAATGAAAAATATTCCCAGCTATGATCCCAATACGCCCCCGGTGCTGGACATTAAAAAGATTGCCCGCTACCTGCCGCACAAATACCCCTTCTTGCTGGTAGACAAGATCATCGAGATGTCGGACCGGCATGTGGTGGGGGTTAAGTGTGTGACCTTCAACGAAGCATTTTTTCAGGGGCATTTCCCGGGAAATCCGGTAATGCCCGGCGTGCTGCAGATAGAAGCCATGGCCCAGACCGGAGGCCTGCTGGTACTCAATACCGTCAGCGATCCGGAAAACTGGGATACCTATTTTCTGAAAATTGATCAGGCCAAGTTCAAAAACAAGGTTGTTCCCGGCGACACCCTGATTATGAAACTGGAATTGATCAGCCCGATCCGTCGCGGCTTATGCGAAATGAAAGGAACAGTTTATGTAGGAAATAAGGTGGTAACGGAAGCTCAGTTGGTAGCCAAAATCGTTCGAAAGGAACAGGATTAACGCTAACAGCATAACAACCTGCCTATATGTCGCTGCATTTGTGTAGCATTGATCCCCGGGCAAAAATAGGATCGGGTGTTCAGTTCGGGCCGTTCGTAACCATTTATGAAGATGTGGAAATAGGCGATGACTGCTGGATTGGTCCCAATGTGACCATTATGAACGGAGCACGCATCGGTAAAGGAGTAAAAATTTTTCCCGGTGCCGTTATCAGTGCCGAGCCTCAGGACTTGAAATACAAAAACGAACCTACCGTGGCCCTCATCGGGGACCATACAACCATTCGCGAATGCGTTACCATAAACCGGGGAACAGCCTGGAGCGGAAAAACGGTGATCGGCAGTCAATGCCTGATTATGGCGTACTCCCACGTGGCGCACGATTGCGTGATCGGAAACAATTGTGTGATTGCCAACAATGCGGCCCTGGCCGGCCATATTGTGATTGAAGACTATGCAGTACTCGGGGGCATCACGGCCGTTCATCAGTTTGTTAAGATCGGCCGGCATGCCTTCATTTCGGGAGGCTCTCTGGTGCGAAAGGATGTTCCTCCTTTTGTCAAAGCCGCCAAAGAGCCGCTGAGCTACATGGGCGTCAATACGGTGGGTCTGCGCCGGCGCGGCTATGCGGAAGCGACCATCAATCAGATTGAAGATATCTACCGGATCATATTTATAAAAAATCATAATGTTTCAAAAGCCGTATCGGTGGTGGAAGCTGAGGTTGCGCCCTCGGCGGAGCGGGATCTCATTATTGATTTTATCCGTAAAAGTGAGCGCGGTATCCTGAAAGGATACACCAACGGCCGGTATGACCATTTCAATTGAGCAGGTTTCCCGGCGTTACCAGACCCAATGGGTACTTCGGCATCTGAATCTGAAGCTTCATGCGGGCAACCGCTATGCAGTGGTTGGGCCCAACGGGAGCGGCAAAACCACCCTGCTTCACCTGCTGGCCGGCTTTTTGCTGCCTACCTCGGGGCAAATCCGCTATCTGATGGCCGACCGGTATGTTCCGGGTGATGAAGTGTACCGCTATCTCTCGTTTGCTGCTCCATACGTGGATTTACTGGATGCGTTTACCGTTCAGGAGCATGTTCGCTGGCATGCCCGAATCAAGCCTTTTCGCCAGGGGATCGGTTGTGACGAAGCTCTGGAAGTGGCCAGGCTGTCGGTTCATGCAGGCAAAAGGGTTGGAGCCCTGTCTTCCGGACTGCGGCAACGGCTCATGCTGGCCATGACCGTTTTGGCCGACACGCCGCTGTTGTTTTTGGATGAACCGACCACCAATCTGGATCAGGAAGGGGTAGCATGGTATCAGCACCTGATCCAACAGCATGCCGACAACCGGCTTGTGGTTATTGCTTCCAATCAGGAAGCAGATTTAGTTCAATGCAACGAACGTCTTCAGGTGATGACCTTCAAGTAGGCTGTTGGATTGGCGAAACTGAATGTGGTTCCCGAACTGGTTGCCGTGCTGGCCTACACGGCGATGGGCTTACTGCTCGTCTGGCGGCTTGGCTTTTTCCGAAGATTCGGATTACCAGTAAGGTTGATCCTTGTTGCCTTTTTAGCGAGGGTCTTTGCCGGTGTGTTGAGCCATGTCATCCATTTGATGTGGTATGGCGGCGATGCTTTTGACTACTGGCATGCATCGCTGTATGTGTATAATCTGTTGCACGAGGGCCAGGCAGGCATGTATCTGCGAATGGTTTTTGAACCCAACGTGGTGCCGCCACCAGCGGATATAAAAATCCATGCGTACAACGTAGATTATTGGAGCGACAACGGCGCTTACCTGCTGGTGCGTTTTCACTCCTTAATTCGGCTGATCGGATGGAAAACGATGGCTGCCCACATTGTTATATACAATTTTCTTTGTTTAATAGGTTTGCTTTATCTGTTTCGTAGCCTGTCTCAGCTACTGCCCCACGCAAAAATGTTTTTGGTGCTTGTTTTGTTTTTTTATCCCACGCAGCTTTTCTGGACCAGCCTGATGCTCAAGGAAGGGGCTGCTCTGGCCGCTATGGGTTTGCTGCTGGATCAGGTCCTGCGCCCGTGGAATCGCATTTCGTTGCGGCAGCTTCCGCCGGTTATGCTCGGGACAGCACTGTTGCTGTTGTTGCGCAATTTCTGGCTTGCCGCCCTTTTGCCCGTCTGGACTGCCTGGCAATGGGTAGAAAAAAAGCCCGGCCGTGCGCTGACCAAGTACCTGATGGTTATGGTCGGATTTCTTTTGCTTTTTGCAGGGGCCTCTCAATGGTTTACCGGTCAGTCATTGCCACAGATCCTGAGCAGCAAGCAGGCGGAATTTCTGGCGCTGAAAGCCGAAAGCCGGTTGGCCGTTGTTCCTCACCTGGAAGGTCGCTGGCTTGATCTGTTGACGCAAATGCCTTTGGCGCTTTGGAACAGTGTGCTGCAACCCATTCCCCATGCGGAGGTGAAGCCTTTTTATCTGCTGGCTTTTGCCGACCATGTTCTGGTGCTCGGGTGCTTTTTGTTTATGCTTTATTATGGCATACGCTCTGGTGGTGGGCAGTTCAATCTTTTTTGGTTTTCCTTTTTCTTTTCCTTCATCCTTTTATTGCTCATTGGCTATACCGTTCCCATTGCAGGTGCTATCGTGCGCTATAAGGTGGTGACCTCCGTGTTTCTGTTGGTTGCTGCTGCATCATTCATTCCAGCTGACCAACAAGCAAAGGGTGCGCAGCCAGATGCATAAGTAGATGGCTTGCAACTCATATGCAAGCGGATTGCTCTGTACTTTCGATGCTCAAATAAAACCCGCTATGCGACGAGTTTTAATGCTTACCCTTTTGCTGGCTTCAGGCCGAGAAACGGCAGCACAGTACGGCTTTGTTTCCGGCATGCTGCGAAACCGTTTTGAAGTGCAGTACGGTTACCGGGTGCCACCGGATACCAACAGCGTGCCCCAGGTGCTTATGCAGCAACGAACGAGGCTCAACGGCGGTTTCGTCAGCGACCGATGGCAGGCTTATGTCAGCTTGCAGGATGTGCGCACCTGGGGAGACCAGGTACTGCAATCCCAAAAAGCCACCTTTGGCCTGCATGAGGGATGGGTGCAGTTTAATATTAAGAAAAACTTTATGATTAAAAGTGGACGCCAGGAGTTGCTCTACGACAACAACCGGCTTATCGGACATACCGATTGGAACATGCAGGCACGAACTTTTGACGCGCTTAAGTTGCGATGGAATCCGGCTCCCACGTGGACTGTAGATTTGGTGGGTTCCTATAATCAGGACCGACAACGGCTTTTTGGAAATTTCTACGAAACAGCCAACCCCAAAACAATGGACTTGTTGTGGGTCAACCGCTCCTATCGCGATTCGCTGCGCAACTACAGTTGGTCGGTTCTGGTTCTTGGCGATGGCTGGCAAACACCGGATACTACCGGTGTGTATATGCGATGGACGCCGGGAACCTACCTGCGCTACAACCAGGGAAAGTTCACGATAGTGTTGGAGGCTTATCTGCAGCGGGGTAAAACCCGGGCCATCAGCCAGAGCGGTAACCTGGTCAAGGATTCTTTTGAAGTGGTAAAGGCTTACATGTTTTCCATCAACCCGTCGTTTTCGATGGCCAAAAATCTGGTCTTCACTGCAGGCATTGACTGGCTATCGGGAAGCAATGCCCTGGACAGTACCCAGCGCGGCATCACCCGCATGTTCAATAATCAGTTCGGCAACAATCATCCGTTTTACGGAAAGATTGATTTATTCTTTAATCTTCCAGCCGACACCCGCAATGGCGGCCTCATTGATGCCTATGCCCAGTTGTCGCATCACTACAGAGGCTGGAACATCATGCTTGCCTATCATTATTTTTCCCTGAACGGTATTGTGGAGGATGCCGAATTCCGCGGTCAGCCACTGGATAAGCCACTGGGCTCAGAAGTGGATTTGTGGGTTACCAAAAACATCACACCGGAAATCAACCTGAACTCAGGCTTTTGTGTGTATTTCCCTACGCGGTCTATGGAATTTGTCAAATCATCGCAGTTTTCGCAGTTGGGAGGCCCTACGGTTACGGCCTTCTACTATTACCTGATGCTCACCGTTCAGCCTACGTTCTTCACTTCCAAAAAGTAAAGTAACTTGCTCCCAATCGGCAGTTGATGATCTTTTAAACCTTTGTACTCATGCATCCTTCCCGCAATCTTTCCCGGCGCCTTCGCGGTTATTCCTTAATGGCAGGTGCCCTGCTGGCAACCGGTTCAGCAGCAGATGCCCAGGTGATCTGCACCGACATCATTCCCGATGTGGAAGTGGGCGGCAAGATACCTCCTGCACTTCCGTATGACTTCCTTTACAATTTGGACTTGAACAACGACAACGTCTATGATTTTGAGTTTATGGTCCAAATGTTTAATGTCAATCCAAACGGCGGCTATGATTTTGGCGTTCAGGTTAAAGCAGCGGCCAATCCGATTTACAACGGCATTTTCAGCTATTCCATCAATTACGTTCCCTGGGCACTGAAATTGAATTGCGGTAACAAAGTGCCCTTGCTCAATTACTTCTATGGCATCAGCTTCGCTTTGTTTGCTTACCGTGTGGGGAACGTCTCAGCACTGAATTGGAATAATGTGGTTGATAAGTACATCGGGGTTCGATTCAAAAGCAGTGCGGGCATACATTACGGCTGGGTGCGGCTGGATGTCAATACCAAAGGCAATTTGCCAAACCTGGTGATTAAACAATTTGCCTATGAGTTAACGACGGCTCAGCATATTTTCGTTTGCGATACCGGAACGGCCTGCAACGTATTTGTCGGACTGGATCCGCAGGAAGCGTCGCCCGGCTCTAAGGACGAAGTAAGGGTATTTCCCAATCCCGCATTTGCCCACGCCTTGGTCGAACTGCCGCATTCAGAGGGGGAGCAGGCCGAAGTACTTATGGTGAACGCCCAGGGTAAAAAAGTGCTTGAGGTATCCGGCATATCCGGCCGATCACTTCCGCTTGACCTTTCGCACCTTCCCGGAGGCATGTATCTGATTCACGTGCAAACCCCCACTGCCCACAAATCAACCCGGTTGGTTAAGCGGTAGGGCTTTCCTCGTTTCATTTCTTGATTCGCGTTATTAAGCCGGCCTAATTCAGACGGCGCGACGGTATTTTTTTCATTCTTCATTGTCTTGCCGAGGCCTTTCTTCTCCCCGCAAGATTTGGCTGTCTCCTTCGAAAATTTGACTTTTTTATGCTGAAATCCACATTTTTTTGCTTCCTGTTCAAAAAAAACTCACTTTTTTCCGTTGGGATACCTGATTTTTGCCTCATTCTTTAGAAAAAGTAATTTTTTACCTCATGTACGTTTCCAGAGTCAAAGCGACTGACAAATTGACGGTCCATCAGGAAAAGCTCAACGGTGCACATGGCAACAACCGCCGCATTTCTGAGTTTTTTGCAGAAAATGTGTTTACCGAAAAGGCCATGAAGGCCTATTTGAGCGAGGACGCGTTTAACACGGTGATGCAGGCCATCCGCACCGGCCAGAAAATAGACAGAAAGGTTGCCGACCAGGTGGCCAGCGCCATGAAATCATGGGCCATAAGCAAGGGCGCTACGCATTTTACGCATTGGTTTCAGCCGTTGACGGGAAGCACGGCAGAAAAGCACGATGCCTTCTTTCAATTGCAGCAAACCGGTGTGGGTATTGAGGCTTTTGACAGCCAGGCCCTGGTGCAGCAGGAGCCGGATGCCTCCAGTTTTCCCAGCGGAGGGCTGCGCAACACCTTTGAAGCCCGGGGCTATACGGCATGGGACCCCACTTCGCCAGCCTTCATTATGGAAATCGGTCAGGGAAAAACGCTATGCATTCCTACTGTGTTTATCTCCTACAATGGCGAATCGCTCGACTACAAGGCACCGCTGCTCAAGTCGCTGCATGCCCTAGAAGAAGCCGCCGTCGCTGTTTGCCACTATTTTGATAAAAACGTCACTAAAGTAATTCCCACCTTAGGTTGGGAGCAGGAATATTTTGTTGTAGACGAAGCCCTTTATGAGGCCCGGCCTGATCTGATGATGAGTGGACGCACCTTGTTCGGACATGCTCCGGCCAAAGGGCAGCAATTGGAGGATCACTACTTTGCCAGCATTCCGGAGCGAGTCTATGCTTTTATGCTGGACTTTGAAACGGAATGTTATCGCCTGGGCATACCCATCAAAACCCGGCACAACGAAGTAGCTCCGGCCCAGTTTGAATGTGCCCCATACTTTGAGGAAGTGAATGTGGCCGTTGATCACAATCAGTTGCTCATGGACGTGATGCAACGGGTGGCCCAACGCCATAAGCTGCGCGTGCTGCTGCACGAAAAGCCTTTCAGTGGCATTAACGGCAGCGGCAAGCACTGCAACTGGAGCATGGCCACCGACACGGGCAAAAACCTGCTGTCGCCGGGCAAGACCCCTAAAACCAATCTGCAGTTCCTGACTTTTTTTGTTAATGTCATCAAGGCCGTGCACGACCATGCCGATCTCATTCGGGCCGCTATTGCATCGGCAGGAAACGACCATCGCCTGGGCGCCAATGAAGCCCCCCCGGCCATCATCAGTGTATTCATCGGCGAATACATGACCGGTGTGCTGCAGGAAATTGAAGCGCGCGTCGAGCCTGGCAAGTTCACCGAGGAAGGCGAGTCACAGCTCAGGCTGGAGATTCACAACAGGATCCCCGCTCTGATGCGCGACAATACCGACCGCAACCGCACCTCACCATTCGCTTTCACTGGAAATAAGTTCGAAGTGCGTGCCGTAGGTGCTTCGCAAAACACGGCAGCCATCATGACTGTGCTCAACACCATCGTGGCCGACACGCTGCGTGACTTTCGCCAGCGGGTTGATCACCTGATGGGCGAGGGGAAGAACCGCGAAGTGGCCATTATGGAAGTGTTGCGTGTTTACATTTCCCAATCAAAAAAAATATTGTTTGAAGGCAATAACTATTCGCCCGAATGGCATCAGGAAGCCGAACGGCGCGGCTTGCCCAATCTACCTACCACTCCCCTGGCGCTGGATGCCCTGACCAAGAAGGAAAATATCGCTCTGTTTGAACGGCATCACGTGTTCAAGCACGACGAAATGCATGCACGCCATGAAATAGAGCTGGAGAAATACATAAAGAAATTACAGATTGAAGGAAGGGTTATTGGCGAAATGGCCATGACCCAGATCGTACCGGCAGCTCTGGCGTATCTGAACAAGCTGGTGAGCGGACTGGAGCCGTTACAGGCCCTGGGCATTTCCGCAGACAGCCGCAAAGCCCTGGCCGAAGAAATCAGCCGCCACGTGGAAATCATCATCAGCAAAGTGGAGGAAATGACGGAGGCCCGTAAGGCTGCCAATGCGGTTGACGATGTGCGCCAGCGGGCGCTGGCCTATTGCGAACAGGTCAAACCGTACTTTGACCAGATCCGCTATCATGCTGACAAGCTCGAGCTGATTGTGGAAGATGCCCTTTGGCCCTTGCCCAAATACCGCGAGCTGTTGTTTGTTCGCTAAGGGCCGGAAGGTCCGATGGGTTTCGCGGCAAGCGACCCACGGTCATGCATCTGTAAAAATCAGGCAATTCCGTTGTGGGTTTCTACCTATTTTTGATTAGCTTTGAAGGGCTAGTTAACAATCATGAAACCGTTTCTGTTTTCCTTCCTGCTGCTGTTTGCTTATTCAGCTCAAGGCCAGATCGTGCTTCAACTGGAGTCCATTGCCAGTGGCTTTGTCCGGCCTGTTCAGGTGGTTCATTGCGGCGACGACAGGCTGTTTATCGTCACGCAACATGGTTACATCTATGTTCGCCAGCCTGACGGAACCGTATCGCAGTTTCTGGACATAGATGCCAAGGTAAAATCAACGGGAAACGAGCAGGGTCTTTTAGGCCTGGCTTTTCATCCCAACTATGCCAGCAATGGTTACTTCTACGTCAATTACATCAACAACAGCAACAACACGGTCATTGCCCGCTATTCGGTGAGTACCAGTAACCCCAACCAGGCCAACCCTTCCAGTGAAGTAGTGCTGCTCACCATAACGCAGCCCTACAATAACCACAACGGAGGCGATCTGCAGTTTGGTCCCGATGGCTATCTGTATTGCGCTTTGGGAGATGGCGGCAGTGTGGGTGATCCGGGTAACCGGGCACAGGACATCAACAGTCTGCTGGGAAAGATTTTACGCATTGACGTAAACAGCGGCTCTCCCTACGGCATTCCGGCCAGCAATCCCTTTGTTGGCGTTGCCGGTGCCGATGAAATCTGGAGTTACGGATGGCGGAACCCTTGGAGGTTCAGCTTTGACCGGCTAACCGGTGATATGTGGATAGCGGATGTAGGACAGTATTCGTGGGAAGAAATCAACTTTGAACCGGCAGGAACACCGGGCGGCCGCAACTACGGCTGGCGTTGTTACGAAGGCAACGCCGTGTACAATTTTTCCTTATGCAGCAGCAGCGCTTCCTACACCTTTCCTGTATTGGCTTACGATCACAGCTACAGTAGCGGCGGATTTTCTGTCACAGGAGGCTTTGTGTACCGCGGCACATTGAACCCCGCCATGTATGGCTACTACATTGCGGCTGATTACATCACCGGAAACTTCTGGATGCTTTATCCCAACGGTTCCGGAGGTTTTAACAGCACCTTCATCGCCGACCTGATGGCGGGCATCAGCTCCTTTGGCGAAGGGGCTGATGGTGAACTTTACGCCACGCACTTGAGCTCGGGAACCATTTACCGACTCTACAATGCCTGTGACCGAATCGCCCTGAGCTTTTCCGTTACGCCTGCTTCTGCCGAAGGGGTCAACAACGGAGCCATTGACCTTACCGTTTCCAATGCTACAGGGCCGTTATCGTTTCTGTGGTCCACAGGGGCAACCACTGAAGACCTCAGCGGCCTGCCCGACGGGGTGTATACCGTTACCGTCACAGATGCCAACGGTTGCGTTCGGACCGGTTCAGCTACTGTGGCCAACAGTTGCGGTGCAGTGACCAACGTCGTGGAAAGCGGGCTGACCTCCACTTCGGTTACCATCAGCTGGACCCCGTTCGGCGCCACGTCGTTCACAGTGACTTATAACGTTACTCCTAATGGCCCTAAGACCAAAATCAAGACCTCAAACACCTCCTTAACCCTTACCGGCTTACTGCCCAATACGAAGTACAAATACACGATCAAGAACAGTTGTCCGAATACATCAGTAAAATTTAAATATTCGGATAAGTTCACCACACTTCCTGCGCGAAGGGGTGAGGAGGAAGCCCCGCTTCCTTATGTTTATCCCAATCCGGGAAGCCAATGGTTCGTGCTGAAAAACGCTTCCGGAGTGGCTCGGGTCGCCATAGGCGACCTCAGCGGGCGTCTGGTGGCTGCATTTGCCGGACAGGGTGAGGAAACTTTGCCCCTGGTGCTGGAAAATTATCCGGCAGGCATTTACCTCGTTACCGTGGAAATGCACAACGGCATGCAGCACCTCATTCGCCTGGTGGTGCAGTAGCCCATGGGCATCTGGTTTTGTTTTTATCCGGCGCCAGCGGAAAGCGCACGGGTACTCTCGTGATTCAACGCAGGGTAGCGCCTGGCGTGAAGTCAAGTCAACACAGCCTGTCTAAACGCAGCTGTCGGGGATAACATACATAATATTTCACATCGGGTTGCCGCAGAGCGGCGATGTTAATTAGTTGCGATACTTCGGAAATATCGTGGACGCGGCCATCACGAAACCGGATGCGGATCAGATCCGATGTGGGGTCGTAGGCATGATCGCTGGTGCTGGCCGCAGCCACCAGCCTTTCGGCTTGCGGACGCGTAAGCAGCAGTTGTTCGCAGCAGGCCTGCCGCAGCCGCTCCAGGTAGCGGGTATCAATGGGTTGCCGCTGCAATTCAATGCGAAACAAACGACGTTGCAGCAAATCAGTACACAGCATGGACAGAAGCCGGTCGCCGTGCTTTTGCCATTGCTTCAGGGCCGTGAGCACGTCGCAATCGTCCAGTTGCATAAACCACTCAAGCCATGCTGATGGAGAAAGGCTGTTCGGCGAGGAAATCTGCAACAGCATCAGAAGCGCTTCGGAAGGAGCCGCAAGCGCTTGTTGTTGTGCCAGTTCTTTGGCCCGGTGCATGATGTGGGTCAGCATGCAATCGGCAGCCAATACCGTTTTGTGCAAGTACACCTGCCAGTACATCAGCCGGCGCGATACCAGAAATTTTTCAATGGAGTAAATCCCTTTTTCTTCCACCACCAGCTGGTCCTGATGCACGGCCAGCATTTTGATGATACGGTCGTAGCCGATAACCCCCTCGGCCACACCGGTAAAAAAACTGTCGCGGATCAAATAATCCAGCCGGTCAATATCCAGTTGGCTGGACACCAGTTGGTGCAGAAACGGACGGGGATAGGTTCCGGTGAAAATCTGAAGCGCTAATTCCAGGCGACCATCAAACTGACGGTTTAATTCTTCCATAATCAGCAGCGTCAACTGCTCATGTTGCAGCGGTACGATCAGTTCTTCCAGGGTGTGGGAAAACGGGCCGTGACCGATGTCGTGCAGCAGGATAGCCGCTGTTGCCGCCTCCGCTTCATGAGGCTGGATGGAAACGCCTTTGCCCTGCAGCGAGGCCAAGGCCTCTTGCATCAGGTGCATGGCCCCGAGCGCATGCGAAAGCCGCGAGTGGAGGGCACCGGGATACACCAGATAGGTCAGCCCCAACTGCCGAATGCGACTCAGGCGCTGAAACCAGGGATGCGCAATCAGGTCAAAAATTAAATCGGTAGGAATGGAAATAAGTCCATGTACCGGATCGTTAATGATCTTGCGTTTGTTCATCCGGTACACAGATTTTGCAAAAGCTCACCCATCTTTCTCTTCAGGTATTGCCGGCTACGGCGCCGGGTAAAGATACAGGCCGGCCTGTTGCTGCCGGTGAGCGAACTTTGCGCGGACATCAAAAACCAATTGCTTACCCTTCCGTTCATATGAATAATGAAGTGACCATTCTTTGGGTGGATGACGAGATTGAGCTGCTTAAGCCCCAGATTTTGTTTTTGCAGGAAAAGGGATACAGCATCATTCAGGCCAGCAACGGACACGATGCACTGGAGCTGTGCCGTACGAAATATCCCGACATCGTTTTTCTGGATGAACAGATGCCTGGGCGCAGCGGTCTGGAAACTTTGGCCGACATCAAAGCCATCCGTCCACATGTGCCGGTGGTGATGATCACCAAAAGCGAGGAGGAACATCTGATGGAAGAAGCCATCGGCTCGCAGATCAGCGATTACCTGATCAAGCCGGTGAAGCCGCAGCAGGTATTGCTCACATTAAAAAAACTGCTGGAAAACCGGCGGCTGGTCAGCGAAAAGACGTCGTCGGAGTACCAGAAGCGCTTTCAGCAATTTCTGGCCCGCATCAACATGGGTTTGAATGCGCAGGAATGGGCTGAACTCTACCGGCAGCTCATTTTCTGGGAGCTGGAATTGGATCATGCCCGCACCGACAGCATGCGAGAAGTATTGGCCCTGCAAAAAGCGGAGGCCAATACGGAGTTCTGCAAGTTTGTCGTTCGCAACTACAAACAATGGATCCAGCGCCCCGATGACCAAACGCCGGTTCTGTCGCACCAGGTGCTGGCCCGCAAGGTATTGCCCCACCTGCAACCGGGAGTGCCGGCATTTCTGATTGTCATTGATAACCTGCGCTTTGATCAATGGAAAGTCATTGAGCCCGAACTGACTCCC
>JANWXQ010000047.1 GCA_025057275.1 Chitinophagales bacterium | reverse complement strand
ATGCCCTGCGTGTAAACCGTAGTGGTGCTGCTGGCGCTGGCATTTCCGATGATATTTTTTTCTAAAGTGAAAGTGTTGATGTTCGAGGTGGCAGAACCGGCAATATAAATCCCTTTGGAACAGGCATCAATATCGCAGTTGCTCACTGTAAAGTTGTTGGTCGTGGCTCCCGAGGGAATAGTTGTAATTAAGGAGGAAAGAGCCATCGGGGCGGCTGTAGCCGAAGTAGTGGAGGCGCCCCCCATGTTGTTGATGCCAAATGTGGTGTTCTCTGACCCTGTGGTCGTGTTGGCTGTGCTGATAAACCGCCCCGTAGCGCTGCCCCGGATGATCAGATTTTTCAGGGTAATGTTGTTGGCCGTGGTCACCAGCGTGGAAGTGGCTACGCGGATACAGGAGGTGTACGTTGTAGTGTTGGCAGCCGTGTTCTGTATCGTCAGGTTGCGGTTCGTGCCCGGCGTGTTGGGGTTATCGCCGTCTATGGTCACGTTATCGGCGCCGTTCAGCTCAATCAGGCCGCGCCCTGTGGCCGTAGCCCCTGAAATCGTCAGCCCGTCATTCACCGGGCGGATCAGTACCGAGCTGTAACTGGCCGCCCCGGCGCCCGAACTGTTCAAAACCACCGGCCCGGGCTCTGTCGTCGAAGCCACAACATCTACCACAATGGCTCCGGTGTGTATGCCGGCATTAATGTCGGCAATGGCCGCCGTTAGGGTAGGGTAGGTGGAACTACCGATGTTCACGTTTTGTGCCTGAAGCGTCATTACGCTAAACAGCAGCACAGCAAGGGGTAATAATTTGTATTTCATGGGTAATGATTTTTCAATGAAAAAGGAATTAGACGGTGCAAAGGAAAGTACTGGTTTTTTTATTGAAAGGGTGGGCTTAGTGAAATGCACGTTTCCGTATATCAAACATATGTAATTTCTAAACTTCTGCGCTTAGCGGTCAATAAAAATTTTTTTGGAGCAACCGTTTCGGCAATGGCAGCAAAGCCAGACCTGTTGCATGGGCCGCCTCAACCGTTGCGCATCGTTGTTTCGCCCGCTTTTTTGAATTTCTTTCCCGATAGCCTGGCCCTGGCCCGTGGCCTTCAGCGCTGAATAACCAAAGATTCAACCTGATGCAAGTCAGGAGCAGAAAACACCGCGATGTAGTAGCCGTTGGCAAGCGCTGCCGGCAGCCGCACCAACTGCTGGCCGGCCTGCAAATGTTCCCGCCAAACCACTTTTCCATCGGCCGTTTGAAGAGTCATCTGGAGCGGAACAGTCACTGGAGGCGCTATTCGGATAACCGAAATGGCCGGGTTCGGATAAATCCGGTATGGCTCATGCTGATCTGCCATTGCTGTTAGTTGCACATGGACCGAATCGGCCGCACCGATGCTCAGGTTGGCATAAGTCCCTCCCGGTGTTTGCTCCCACCGCTCGGCCCGCACCAGATACCAGTTGGTTCCGTTCAGCGGTGCGGCGTCAATAAAAACCGTGTCGGCCACTGCAGGATCGGTTAGCCTGATGTACTTGCCCCATCGGCTGCTGCTGCGATACACCTGATATCCGATAATGCTGCTGTCGGGCGCAGGCGTCCAACTGAGTTTCACGGTATTTCCCTGCTGGCTGAGCACCAGGGCTTGAGGT
>JANWXQ010000035.1 GCA_025057275.1 Chitinophagales bacterium | reverse complement strand
TTTTGGCGTCAGCATTGTTTTCTGGGTGATTTACAACCAAAACAGTACGGCACTCACGATCTGGGCCGACCAGTATACCAAACGCACCGTTCCTCCGGCAGTGGAAAAGCTGTTTTCATCGGTAGATATGGTTCAGGTGGTAAAAACCGATTCGCAGGTAACGTACAAAACGGATCAGTACCTGCGCGTGATGACCGACGAGCAGGGCAAGCCGATTGAAGAAATCGGTCCTTCCATGTATTTCAAAAATCTGCCCAAAGAAGAATGGCCACAGAACGGCAATTCGCTTAAACTCATCAACCCGGAGCTGTTTCAGTCGGTCAATCCGTTTTTCATCGTGTTTTTCACGCCGCTGGTATCAGTCTGGTTGTTTGGCTGGCTGCGGCGGCGAGGCCGTGAGCCTTCCACCCCCATGAAGGTTACGCTGGGCATGCTCATCGGCGGTTTGTCGTCGCTGGTGATGATTTTTGCCATTATGTCCACCAACATATATGAAAACAAAGTACATATGATCTGGTTGATCAGCACCTACGCCGTATTTACGTTGGGGGAATTGCTGCTCAGCCCTATCGGATTGTCCATGGTTTCCAAACTGTCGCCGCGCCGCATCACTGCCTTCATGATGGGCGGCTGGTTTCTGGTCAATTCCATTGCCGGCAAAATTTCCGGGCTGATGGCCACCTTCTGGGATTCGTTTACCGACAAGAAAGACTACTTTCTCATTTTGCTGATTGCCGCGCTGATCTCAGCCGCTGTTATGCTTACCCTGGTGAAGTGGATCCGCCAGGTCGTGCGTGAAAAGACCGGCGCAGATTAATTCTGCCGGGCGGCCAGGTTTTGCTGCACCCACGACTGAAACCGCTCGTAGTCACCGGGCGGAAAGCTGCTGCGCGGAAAAATGAAAAAGGTTTTGTCATTTGGATAAAGCAGGGTGAATTCCGCATTGGAAGCGGCTTTGCGGAAATGATGCCAGGGAATGTCCACAGAATGATTTTGCGCCAGCAGGGTAATGCGCTGTGGGGTAATTCGGAACTCCATCGGCTGACGGTATTCCTGCAAGCGCTTGTACACCCGACGGCCAATAGTAGAGAAATAATAGTAATGAAAGAGGATGAGCAGCAGGCCGTAAGCCAGCAGCGCCGGCCCCAGCCAGGCCTGCACACCGGGCAACACGGTCAGCACCATGCCACATACGACTACTACCGCACCCACCAGCAACAACACCCGCCCTTTAAGAGGAAAAAAAGTTCGGTAATGCAACTGATGGGCGGCCTGAAGCACGTGAGGAGTGTATTGAAAGCGGATGACGATGGGAACAGCTTGGCTTGTTTCCGATGAGTTCATAGCGAATGCAAAGATTACTCCACTGCAGCCAACTTTTCGCCCAATGCAGAGTAGTTTCGTGCCGGTTCGCTTTTTCCATGTCTGCCGAGCAACGTACCGAAATTTCTGAACTGGGCGAATTTGGCCTGATCCGCCGTCTGACAGAACCATTTACTGTTCAGCATCCTTCCACCGTACTGGCTGTCGGCGATGATGCGGCTGTAATCCAATACGAAGCCGGCCGGCATACCGTGATCACCACCGATCTGTTGCTGGAAGGCATTCATTTTGACCTCATGTATGTGCCGCTCAAACACCTGGGCTACAAAGCAGTAGTTGTCAACCTAAGTGATGTGTATGCCATGAATGCTGTACCCCGGCAGATTACCGTATCCATCGGCGTTTCCAATCGTTTTTCCGTTGAAGCTTTGGAAGAGCTCTACGAAGGCATTCGGGCGGCCTGCAAAAAATATCAGGTGGATTTAATCGGAGGCGACACCAGCTCGTCGGTTAAAGGCATGGTCATATCAGTGACAGCCATAGGGGAGACGGATGCTAACCGTTTGGTACGGCGCAGCGGTGCATCCGTCAACGAGCTGATCTGCGTTACCGGCGATCTGGGAGCGGCCTATCTGGGATTGCAGCTGCTGGAACGGGAAAAGCGTCTGTTTTTAGAGAACCCTAAGCTGAAGCCGGATCTGGAAGGACAGGCTTATGTCGTCGGTCGCCAACTTAAGCCCGAAGCCCGCCGCGACGTCATAGCGTGGCTGCAGCAGGCCGGAATTTTGCCTACCAGCATGATTGATGTCAGCGATGGCCTTTCTTCCGACGTGTTGCATTTATGCCAGGCCTCAGGAACCGGCTGTAAATTATATGAGGAAAAAATACCTGTTTCAGATGATGCCTATGCGCTGGCCCTGAAATTTCATCTGGATCCCATCACCTGCGCGCTAAGTGGCGGCGAGGATTACGAGCTCTTGTTCACGATCCGGCAGCAGGATTACGAAAAAATCCAAAACCACCCGGATATCTCCGTTATCGGTCACATGCAGGAAGCAGCAGCCGGCTCGGTGCTGATCACCAAAAGCGGAAAGGAACATCCGCTTACTGCCCTGGGCTGGAATGCTTTCCCCAAAGCCTGACTGCTGCATTATGCCATAGCTTTGCCTTTGACCATTATGCAACGCCTCCTGTTACTTACAGGCCTGTTGGCGACAGGTCTGCTTCATGCGCAGACACCGCCCCAGATGGAATGGCAGCGTTGCTACGGGGGCACGGAAGATGACATTGGTTACAGCATCGGTATTACCAGCGACGGAGGTTACGTTTTTGCCGGATGTGCCGGCTCCATCAACGGCGACATCGCACCAAAAACCAGCGATATGCTGCATGGCGGCAAGTGCGACTACTGGGTGGCCCGAACCAACTCCAAAGGGGATATCCTGTTTAAGCGGTTGCTGGATGGCACCGAAAGCGATGTGGCCCGCAAGGTGGTTCAGTTGCCTTCCGGAGAGTTTCTGGTAGCCGGCAGCACCGCATCAAATGATATCGATGTGGACTGCAATCAGGGCGATTTTGATGTGTGGATCGTCAAGCTCAGCGCCACCGGCGATGTGATCTGGAAGAAATGTTATGGTGGTCCGGGCTATGAAGATTTTGGCTCCATGGTACTGACCCCCGATGGTGGCTTTGCCTTTTGTGCCGGCACCTCATCCAACTCAGGCCAGGTAAGTGGCAACCAGGGCAGCAGCGATTTCTGGGTGGTTAAAGCCGATGCCTCCGGAAACGTGCAATGGGCCAGATGTTTCGGTGGCAGCGGTTACGAAAAAGCGTTCGGCATAGACCTTACTGCCGATGGCGGCTTCGTCGTCTGCGGATTTACCGGTAGCCAGGACAAGCAGGTGTTGTGCAACCACAGCAGCGACTTTGACGGCTGGGTCGTTCGCTTGGATGGTTCCGGCAACCTATTGTGGTCCAAGTGTTACGGGGGCACTTTGCTGGAATCGTTGTATAGCGTAGCCGTACTGAGTGACGGCTCGCTGCTGCTGGGTGGCTACACCACTTCTTCGGATGGCGACCTTAACATCAACTACGGAGGCGACGATGCCTGGCTGCTTCGCACTTCCGAAAACGGCCAGGTGTTGTGGAGCAGCGTTTATGGTGGCCCTGCCGATGAGGCCTTCAGCAAGGTGCTGCAGGGATCTGCCGGTCAGCTTATTGCAGCCGGCTATTCCCGTTCCGCATCGGGCCACTTGCCTGCCAACTATGGCGACTGGGACTGCTGGCTGATGCTGACCGATGATAACGGTATCGTTCAGTTCAGTAAAAATTACGGAGGCCAGCTGGCTGATGTTTGCTACGATGTGCAGCTAACCGGCGACGGAGGGCTGGCCTTGATGGGCTACAGTGCCTCCACAGACACCTTGCACGATGTCAGCGGCAACCATGGCAAAAAGGATTACTGGTTGTTAAAACTTTCCAGCCTGACCACCCTTTCGCCGTTGCCCTACACTCCGGTAATCCGCATTTCCCCCAACCCCGCCAATGACGCGGTAGTGATTTATCTGGGTGCTGAGTCAATAAGTGCCCGGGTGACGGTAACGGATTTGTTTGGGCGGCCGGTCTTTGAATCGGACCTTGCAGGGTCAACCCTTTCGGTGACCACCGGTTCGTGGGCTTCCGGCACCTACCAGGTGGTGGTCCGTCAGGATAACCATGTGTACGCTTCGCTGCTGCTGAAGCAGTAGTTCCTGTTGACCCACTCTGCTGCCATAATTTTGCCAGCTGCACAATGGTACGTTCCCTGGCCATTTTGATCCTGATTGCTACAGGTATTTTGAGGGCCGGAGCCCAGTGCCTGAGCAACTGTGGCTGCGACCTGTTGCCCCACAGGGCACTGAATCAGGAACAAAGCACTTCGGTTCAGATATTTTTTCAGGGAAATTTTTATAATGCTTTCAGCGAAGAGGAAATGCTGGAGTTTGCCGGAGCCGAGCCGGTGTATAGCGTAGCCTCGCAGCAGGCCATTCAGCTTTCCGTAAAACGTTTGGTAGGTAGCAAAGGAGTGATACTGGCCACCATGCCATATCTGTTTTCAACCGACAACCGCGAAGCATTCGTGCATGGCAACCAGCAGGTGCATCTATCTAACTACGGCAATCTAAGTGGGTTTGGCGATGCCAGCGTACTGGCCGGAATTCGCTATCGACAATCAGAAGAAGCAGCATTCCAAATGACTTTGCTTGGCGGACTTAAGATGCCCACCGGTCAACGCAATGCTTTTGGCAGCACAGGGCTGTTGCCGCCCGTGCATCTGCAGGCCGGCAGCGGTTCCTGGGATCCCCTGCTGCAGATTTGGGCGGAGTACACATCAGGACCGTACCGTTTTCAGGGGCGTTTGGCTGCCCGTTTGGCTACCGAAGCTGATTATCATAATATGGGCAACAACGCCTCTGCCGGATTATCGGCGCAGCGGCATTTTTCGGTCATGCTAAGCGGACAGGCGTTTTACGTCACTGCCGGCAGCGGACTTCAGGCTGTGGCCCAGCAACCCATGAGTATGCCGGCCTATCATCACGGCAGGGGACCCGATGAATCGCTGGTTCGCTTTGCCAACAGCGGATACTTCCGTCTGTTGCTGTTATCCGAAGCAGGCCTGGCCATCCGGCCCGATGTGATGCTGCCCATACGGGTCCTGATTCCCATTTACCAGTATAATCAGGGCCACCAGGTGCCCCTGAATTGGCAGTTGCAAACAGGGATTGAGTTTAAATTTTAAATTTCATCAAATGAACATTCGTCAAAACACCATGCTGCTGCTGGCCCTGCTGACGGGCAGCAGCCTGTTTACTTCCTGCAAGGAAAAATGCGAAGCCGGCCTGGGCGGACAGGTCACCCTGATTGCCTATGCCAAACACCACAACAAACCGATTTACGGCACAGAACAATGGCCCGATTCCGTATTTATCAAGTTTAATGCCTCGGAATTGCCCGGCGTTCTTCCCGCAGACTACGATTTGGTGCTGGCCGGCCAGCCGGGAGATGATTTTGTGCGCGTGGAAGGATTGAAGTGCGGCAATTATTATGTGTTCATGAGTGGCTTTGATGCCAACTTCAATGCCCGTGTGATTGGCGGCATTCCCCTGACCATCAGTCAGGAAATGGGGGAAATTTCCATTAACGTTCCGGTAACCGAGGGCGATTGACCGGACCGTTAATGGACGGGTTGCACCCAAATCAGCTTTTCGTTGGTGCGGCTGCTTTGAAAATCAGGACAACGGCCGTCGCCGCGGCCGGTTATGCCGCCGTCGGGAGAACATATCAGGTTGCAATCGGCATCATACAGTTTGCTGAGCTGATCGCAGCAGGGTGGCTGCACGTAATAAACGGTACGGCCCTGGTAGGTATAGGAATAAATGGTATAAGGCGGGTGGCGCGGCGGCTGTTGGGAAAAGTCCTCAATCATCTGTTGAATGCACAACGGAATGCCTTCATCGCGACAGTCGTTTTGAACACTGATAAGCACCAGCACAGGTACAACCAGGAATCGCAGCATAGCAGAAGAGCAAATCTGGACAAAAAAGCCATGCCGAAGCCATGTTAGGGAAACATTATTTTCTTGCCGGCGTAGGAGCGTCTGTCGGAAAATTCCGATAGGAAAACTTTAAATTAGCTGCGAAAACACCCCCCATGGTTACCCGCATTACCGAAGGCGTAAAAATCACGGTGGAAACTTTTTATCAGGAAGATTATTCCCATCCGTTGATGCAGGAATATCTGTTTGCCTACCGGATCCGCATAGAAAATCAAAGCGATGTGCCGGTGAAGTTACTGCGGCGTCATTGGCACATTTTTGATTCCTGTGGCACCTACCGTGAAGTGGAAGGCGAAGGTGTTGTGGGACAACAGCCTGTAATTGCCCCCAACGAATCGCATCAGTACGTTTCGGGCTGCCACCTGCGCAGCGAAATGGGCCGCATGCACGGAACCTATCTCATGCAGCGCCTCACCGACGGCAGCACCTTTTCCGTGACCATACCTTCCTTTCAGCTCATTGCTCCCTACAAAATGAATTAAGCAGCATAGGGCGGCCTATTTTTACGACCGCTTTGTACTTGCTGTGAAGGTTACCGAACATATTGCCCGCCGCAAGCGCACCCTGATTTCGTTTGAAATTCTGCCTCCGCTCAAAGGCAGAAACATCAAAACGATTTACGACACGCTGGATCCGCTCATGGAATTCCGGCCTGCCTTCATCAACGTCACCTACCACCGGGCCGAATACATCTACCGGAAAAATGCCGATGGATTATTCGAAAAAGTATTCGTGCGCAAGCGTCCGGGTACAGTAGGCATTTGCGCAGCCATTGTCAACCGCTATCAGGTGGATGCCGTGCCGCACATGGTCTGCGGCGGCTTTACCAAGGAGGAAACGGAAGATGCACTGATTGATCTGTCGTTTCTGGGCATCAACAATCTGCTGGTGGTTCGCGGCGATCCGGAACGCAGCGAACGGGTATTTGAACCGGAGCCCGGAGGGCATCGTTATGCCGTGGAGTTGTTGCAGCAGGCCGTAAACATGAACCGGGGCATTTTTCTGGAAGAAGATCTTACCGATGCCCAGCCTACCGATTTCTGTATCGGCGTTGCCGGCTATCCGGAAAAACATTACGAAGCGCCGAATATGAAAACGGATCTTTATTATCTGAAAGCCAAAGTGGATGCCGGCGCCCACTACATTGTTACCCAGATGTTTTTTGACAACCGGCATTATTTTTCTTTCGTTCAACAATGCCGTGAACTGGGAATAACCGTTCCCATTATTCCCGGCATCAAACCCATTACTACGCGCCGTCATGTAAGTACGCTGCCGCGGCAGTTTCATGTGGAATTACCGGCCGAGCTGGTGGATGCGTTGTTGAAAACCCAAAGCGATGCCGAAGCGCGTCAGGTGGGTCGCGAATGGGCCATCGCCCAATGCCGCGAACTGCTGCAGGCTGATGTGCCCGTGCTTCATTTCTATACCATGAGTAATCCGCAGCCCGTTGCCGATATTGTGCGGGCCTTATTCTGATGCCGTTTCCGGCGGATGCAAGGCTGCTTGCTTTGCGATCTGCTGACGGATAAGGTCTCCCAGATCAGTAGTCGGGTCATAGTGAACGGCAATGAGTCCCAACCCGGCAGCAGCCTGCACGTGAGCAGGATGATCGTCAACAAATAATGTTTCTTGCGGACGCAGCGCATTTTCCTGAATCACCCGCTGGAAGATGGCAGGCTCCGGTTTGCGCAGCCCCAGCATGCAGGAATAATAAACTTTGTCAAAAAATTCTTCCAGAGAAGTTCTGCCATAAACCCGCAACAGATATTTGGTCAGATACTTCAGATGAATAAAATTGGTATTGCTCAGCAAATAAAGCCGGTAATCCTCAGCATACAATTGGCGCAGCAATTCAATCTTTTCCGGACGAATCTGCAGGATCATGCTGTTCCAGGCTTCGTCAATCTGATCATCGGTTAAATGGACATGCAGCAACTGACGAAGCTGATCGCGAAACTCTTTTTCTGTTAACTGACCCCGGTCCAGCGCATCAAATAGCGGATGCTGCTGCTGCTGACTGAACACTTCACCAAAGCGGGGCACCTGCAACTGCTCCATTGTTCGGACAGGCGCGTCATAGTCCAGGTCAATGAGCACTCCACCATAGTCCAAGATGATGTTGCGAATCATCGCCCTGTAAATTCCGGATAAAAGTTAAGGAAAGGAAGGAACAATAGAGCACCTTCCTGCACCCAGCGGCAAAGACAATCAGTCGGTCAGAATCTCGTAGGTCCTGAATTCAGAAACCATGGGAGGCGCTTGCCCGTTTTCTTTTGCTTTGCGGATATCCTCAAAGCCACGCCGGTGGCCTTCTATGAATTCCGGCGACTGGGTCCAGGCTTTGAAGGCTTCTTCACTGTCCCAGTGGCTGACGACCAGATACGGCTCTCCTTCTTTTTTGGGTTTCAGCGCCGACATGAATCGAAAACCGGGCATCCGGTCAATAGCCCGGGCCCGTGTAGCGAACAGCTCCTCAAACCGGGAAGCATATTCCGGGTTACAGGTAATGTAGTTGATGGCAACAAACCCTTTGCTCATGGAATTTTTATTTAGAATGATTTTAAACAAGGCAAAGGTAGCAACCTCTGTTAAATCGCCTCCGACGGAATAAAGAGCTTTTCATGAAGGCGTGCAGATAAAAATTTTGTAACCAACGGCTGTGATGGTCCCGAGGCGGTGCAGCTGTTTCTCTATCCTTGCCGGCATCTGCCCTACCTTTGAAGTATCCATGAGCGAACACACCCCTTCCCGGGAATGTGGTCAGTCGCAGCCAGTGGCCGCAGCCACAGCCGGAGATTTTTCTGATGAGCTGCAGGAAGTCTTGATCACCGGTGCAGCCGGTAATCTGGGTCGTGAGGTGCTGAAGGTATTTGCTTCCAAGGGCATTTACACGTTGTCGGCCGTTGTACGCCATAGGGAGCAATTTCACCGGTTGCCCGAAATTCCTCATCTGAGAAAACTGGCGGTTGACCTCACCGATGAGTATGCAGTGGCTCAGGCTTTGGAACAACACTACGGAACCCATGCGCCGCACCATGTGTTGTTACTGGCCGGCGGCTTTGCCATGGGCGACCTGAACCAGAGTAACCTGCGCGTCATACGCCAAATGCTCGCGCTGAATTTTGAATCCGCCTATCACGTGGTCCGGTTGTTATTACCGCGTATGGTAGAACGTGGACACGGGCGCTTCGTTTTTATTGGTTCAGTGCCCGGTATTCAGCCCGATGCCGCCCGGCGAATGATAGCCTACGCGCTTTCCAAAGGATTGTTGGTGCAACTGGCCCAGTACATCAATGCCTTTGCACAAGGAACAGATGTTGGGGCCACCGTGCTAGTACCCCACATCATTGACACTCCGGACAATCGCCGAAGCATGCCCGATGCCGATTTCCGCAAATGGGTAAAGCCGCACCAACTGGCCGAACTGATGCATCAGCTTTGCCGTGGAGCAGCGAGCCATCTCAGGGAGCCGGTGTTGCGCGTGTGGCCTCCCGCATAATCAAATTGTTTCGCTCCATCCACGAATCAACCCGCATCTGTTTTGGCCGACCGACGTCTGACCCTAAACCGTAACAGCGGTTTTTACACCTTACTCAAGGAATGCCTGGCTGCGCGGGAACAGGTCCGGCTGCTCTATGATGAGCAAGGCATCCGGCGGGCAGAGGGCTATCTCCTGTCGCTCGAGGAACCGGGACCCGATTGCATGCTGGTATTGGACAACGGAAAACGCATTCCCGTGGCCGCTGTGGTTGCAGTGAACGGCCTATTTGCCGATGATTATTCGGAATGCTGAATGCCTGCCTTACGGGTGGGCCCACCAGGATTTGAACCTGGGACCAACGGATTATGAGTCCGCTGCTCTAACCAGCTGAGCTATGGGCCCGGCGCCAAAGCGCGGCACAAAATTACCACAACGCACAGCATAACCGTTTTTCGCTGTTGGATCGACCCTTCCAATATCACAAACCGCAATGCAAAAAATTCTTTTTTTTTGAGAAAATATCATTTTTTTTGAAAAATGCCATGAAAAAATAAAAAAATTGCAAGACATTTGACGCTATGGAAGACCGCCTTCCTTCGGCAACGCTGGATGATCTGGACTTCCGCATTCTGGCACAGTTGCAAGATGACGGCCGCAAGTCGTTCACCGAAATTGCCGCCGAACTGCAGGTGTCCGTGGGAACCGTACGCAATCGTATGGCTGCACTCATTCAATCCCGCACCTTGACCGTCATCGGTCGGGTGGATCCGGAAAAAGTTGGCTTTCATGCCTATGCCCACATTTTTGTTAAGGTGCGTCCGGCATCCCAGATTATGACCGTGGCCAGAAAAATTGCCCGCCTGCCGGAAGTCAGTTTTCTGGCTATGCTCAGTGGCGAATACGATCTGGAAGTCAACGTCATGTGCCGCAACAACGATCACCTCATCCGGCTGATGAACGAAAAAATTCACGGCATTTCCGGCGTACATGAAACAAATACAAATATGTATTTGCGGGTACTGAAAATTGCCCAGCCGGATCTGAGTCTGGTTCGTCCGAATTTATTGTTAAGTTCATCAAAAAATCAGCGAGCATGATTACGCAAAGTCGCCTCTTGATCCTTTTCCTCATCCCGCTTGGGGCTTTTGGTCAGCTCACGCTTACCGGCACCGTGAAAGACCAAAACGGCGATCCGCTGACCGGCGCAACGGTACGCTGGAAGGAAAACCCGACCATAGGCACCCAGACCGATGAAGAGGGTTTGTTTACCTTGACTGTTTCGGCCAGCAGCGGTACACTGGTATTTTCCTATGTAGGCTTTGAGGAAAAGCAAGCAGCATTTTCGGCGCAAAACACATCAATTCATGTGGTGCTGTCAACGGAAAAAGAGCTGGAGGAAGTTATTGTCGTCGGCTACGGCGTGCAGCGCAAAAGCGATGTTACCGGAGCCATTTCCTCACTGCGCGCCCGCGATATTGAAGGGCTGCCGCATGCCAACCTGGGTACGTCCATAACCGGAAAAGCCACAGGGCTGTACATCAAAACGCCTTCAGGAACGCCCGGCGCCGGCTTGCTGATTAGCGTACGCGGCAGCGAAAATCCGCTGTATGTGGTGGACGGCATACCCATGCTCAGCGAAAGCAATTCGGCCCTGTCCACCTCATACGACACCCAGGGCAACACAACCGGCAACGGCCAGAACATCTCTTCCATTGCCGACATCAATCCGGATGATATTGCCAGCATAGAAATTCTAAAAGATGCCTCTTCGGCTTCCATTTACGGAGCCAGAGCCGCCAACGGCGTGGTGCTGATCACTACCCGACGCGGTGCGGCCGGCCAAACCCGCTTCAATTTGAATGCCTACAGCGGTCTGCAAACCCCGGCGCGCATCATTCCGTTTCTGAGCAGCGAAGAATTTGTCGCACTGGTGGAAGATGCCCGCGCCCAGGATCTGAAAAAATATGAAGAAAATCCTGATTATTTTGGTCCGGACTTTGACCCTGCCGTATTGACCAATCCGCTGCCGGATTCCTGGTTTACCGGCGTGAATACCAACTGGCTGGACGAAGTGCTGCAGCCGGCCCCCATTACCAGCCTGCAGCTTTCGGCATCGGGCGGCAACGAGCGAAACCGTTTCTACATCAGCAATTCCTACTTTGATCAGCAGGGCATTGTAATTAATTCGTTTTACCGCCGCTTTACCAACCGGCTCAATTTCGATCAGACGGCTACCGACAAGCTTACATTCGGGGAAAACCTCTCGCTCACCTACTCACGCAACCGACGCAGCTTCAATGACGATACCTATACAGGTATCGTTACCAATGCTCTGGGGTGCTCGCCGTTGATGCCCCCCTACGACGAAGAAGGCAATTACTCCGACTACACACTCTATCAGGCAGCCTGGCTGAGCGACAATCCCATCCTGAGCGCAAACGAAGTAATTGCCTTTTCCAACAGCTATCGCGTGCTCGGGTCGTTGTATGCCAACTATGCCATTAGCCCCTCGCTGGCTCTGCGCAGCAGCGTGGCTGCCGATTTTACCTATCTGACTGACGATCAGTACTGGTCGCCACTGACCGCTGATGCCAGTGCGCTTGGGGGTAAAGCCTTTAACGGCAGTTTCAAGCAGCTCATCTGGCTTAACGAAAACACGATCACGTTTTCCCGGGAATGGAATGAAGCACATCACCTGAATGCCGTGGGCGGCTTCACCTTGCAGCGAAACCAGCAAAACCGGCTGGGCATTACCGGACAGGGCTTTCCGCCCGGCAGCGGCCTGCAGACGGTTCAGAGCGCGGCGTTGATCACCGATCACGATGCCAGTGCCACAGCCTGGAGCCTGGTGTCGTTTCTGGGTCGCATCAACTACGATTTTCTGAGCCGCTACTTGCTGAGCGTAAGCATGCGTGCAGACGGTTCTTCCCGCTTCAGTCCCCAAAACCGTTACGGCTTTTTTCCGGCTGCCTCCGTAGGTTGGCGCCTCAGCGACGAGCCGTTTTTTCCGCAAGGCACTGCTCTGACCGATTTGAAGCTGCGCCTGAGCTATGGCCTGACCGGCGATCAGGAAATCGGCGACTTTCAGTACATCAGCTTCTGGACTCCGGTCAGTTACAGTGGCCAGCCCGGATTGGGGCCGCGCAATCTGGCCGATCCGCGCCTGCGCTGGCAAAGCAATCAAAAGTTTAATGCCGGTCTGGACTATGAGTGGCTGGACGGACGCATCAACGGCTCGCTGGAATACTTCAGGGAAACTAAATACGATCTGCTCAGTGAAGATGCGCTGCCCGGCACATCAGGATTCAGCACCATCACCCGCAATGCCGGACGCATCCGCAACAGTGGTGTGGAATTCAACATAGAAGCCACCCCGGTTCAACAGGCCATAACCTGGCAGATCGGTTTTAATCTGTCTTATCTGAAAAACGAAGTTTTGGAACTATCTACCGACAGCCTGCTGCTTTATGCCTACAACGACCTGGCCCCTACGCATATTCTGGCCATAGGCCAGCCTCAGGGTTCATACTGGGGCGTGCGTTATCTGGGTGTGGATCCGCTGACCGGCGATCCGATTTATGAAGACCTGAACGGCGACGGCCTCATTGATGACAATGACGCCACCATCATCGGAAAAGCCCTGCCCGACTTCTTTGGCGGGTTGCATACCTCACTGCGCTACCGCAACTGGATGCTGGATATTGCCACCAGTTACAGTATCGGCAATCAGGTGTATAACCTGATCCGAGGCGAATACCTGAGCCTGGGCTATAGCCCGGAAGGATGGGATGCGGAAAATATGTTGTATATGGTTTATTCCAATAATTCCACCGAAGCCAATGACCGCTGGAAAAATCCAGGCGACGAAACCGATATTCCCCGCGCATCGCTCATCAACTCGCACAATTACCAGAATTCCACGCAAAATCTGGAGGATGCCAGCTTCTGGCGGATCAACGACATTACCCTTTCGTATGTCTTTAACAACATTTCCCGACTGAATCGCCTGCGGGTCTATGGCCAGATACAAAATGCCCTGGTGCTTACCCGCTACAGCGGCTTTGACCCGGAGGTGAGCAGCACAGGGGGCACCGATATCCATACCACAGGTGTGGATTACGCCGCCTATCCCAAAGCCCGCACGTTTCTTTTCGGCGTAAATGTTTCGTTTTAAAAATTTTTAGTTATGAAGAAGTTTGCTTTCTGGTTAATCGTTCCGACCCTGCTTTCTTCCTGTGAATCGTTTCTGGACCTTACGCCACCCGACGACGTGGCCGACGATGCGGTGCTTACGTCGGCCGACGGTCTGATTTCTGCCCGGATCGGCATGTACAATGCCCTGCAGCAGGATGCCTATTACGGAGGGTTCTTTCCGCTCATGATAGACGCCTACAGCGACAACGGAGCTGCCGGCGGCTACGATGCGCCCCAGCTGAACCAGTTCAATGAAAAAAATCTGGGCGCCGACAACATCTTTATTGACAACCTGTGGGTAGCCGCTTATCAGGTGATTTATACAGCCAACCGCATCCTTGCACAAATTGACGGCATTGCAGATCCTGCCCTGAGCGATGAGCTGCGTGCCGACATCAAAGGGGAGGCGCTGGCGGTTCGCGCATTGGCCCACTTCGACCTGTTGCGCACCTTCGGCGAGCACTGGGATGTGACCTCGTCGTTCGGCATTCCCCTGATGACCGAAGCCGACGACCCCATGGTGCCTAAAGGCCGTGCAACGGTTGCTGCCTGCTACCAGCGCATCACCGATGATCTGCAGCTGGCCCGACAACTTATTTCCAATGAAGATCTGGTTTACGGCACCGGCCTGAAATCTGCAGCTTTTCTTACACCGCATGCCGTAGCAGCCCTGCAGGCCCGCGTAGCGCTTTACCAGAAGGATTATGCAGCAGCAAAACAATTTGCCTCTGAAGTCATCAACAGCGGAGGTTATCAATTGCTGGAAGATCCTGTACGCATTTACCGTGAACGGTTGACGCCGGAAAGCATATTTGAATTGCAATTCACCACGCAGGATCAAAGTCAGTACAACAACCTCACCTATGTGCGCGATGATGCGCTGCGTGTGGATGTGTACTTTCTGGCCAATCGGTTGCTTAATGATTTTTTTAATGCACGACCCGGTGATCTGCGTGCCCAACTGGTCAATTTTGATCCGGCTGCCAACGACGGCAGCATTCAGCCCGACGGCCGCACACAGAAATACCGCGGTGAAGAAAGCCGCGACAATCCGGCTTTTATTCTTCGTTTGGCTGAATTGTATCTGATTCGCGCTGAGGCCTCGGCCATGCTTGGCGATTTAACCACCTGTCAGAATGACCTGCAGGTCCTGGCATCCGTACGCGGCAGCACCCTTCCCCCCATCGGAGCCGATAACTTCATGGACATCGTTCAGGAGGAACGGCGGGCCGAACTCAACTTTGAAGGGCATCGTTACTTTGATCTGGCCCGCATCGGCAAGGTAGCTGAGGTGATTGGCCAACAGGTGTTGCCCGTATTTCCCATTCCGATCAATCAATTGCTGGCCAGCGGCGGGCTGATCCAGCAATATCCCGGTTACTGATATGAAGTTTTTCTATTCCATAAATCCGTACGACCAGCAGGTTTTGGAAGAACATCCGGTAATGGATGCCGCTGCCGTTGGTGATGCACTGGCTGCTGCCGAAAAAGGGTGGCAACACTGGAAGGCATTGACCCCGGCCCGGCGGGCACCCTACCTGCTTGCGTTTGCCCGTCAGTTGGAACAAAATAAGGAAGATTATGCCCGGCTCATGGCCCGGGAAATGGGAAAGGTGCTTCGCGAAGGGCGGGCAGAAATAGAAAAATGCATTGTCGCCTGCCGCTACTTTGCCGAGCAGGCGGAATCATTTCTGGCCGATGAGGAAGTGCCCAGTGAAGCCACCCGCTCATGGATCAGCTACGAACCGCTGGGAGTGATTCTGGGCATCATGCCATGGAACTTTCCGTTCTGGCAGGTGCTTCGGGCCGCTGTGCCCGCGTTGATGGCCGGCAATGCCTTTCTGCTCAAGCATGCTCCCAATGTTTGCCAGTGCAGCAAAGCTTTGGAGCATGCCTTTCGTGAAGCCGGTATGCCTGAGGGCGTTTTTCAGTCGCTCATTATCGACACAGACCTTACCGAAACCGTGCTGGCGCATCCGGTGGTGCGCGGGGTTACGCTTACCGGCAGCGAGCGGGCCGGGTCGGCTGTAGCGGCGTTAGCCGGCAAACACATTAAAAAAACCGTACTGGAACTGGGGGGCAGCGATCCTTTTATCGTTCTGGAAGATGCCCCGCTGGCCGAAGCTGCCGCTGTGGCTTTGCAATCGCGTATGCAGAATGCAGGTCAAAGTTGCATTGCCGCAAAGCGCCTTGTGATAACCGAACGCATCTACGACGATTTCGTGCAAGCCTTGCTTGACGGCCTTCAGCAGTACCGGCAGGGAAATCCGCTGGATAGCGACATCACCACCGGCCCCATGGCCCGCCTGGACCTGGCAGACAAGTTGGAAGATCAGCAAAACCGGTCGGTTGCGTTGGGCGCCCATGTATTGGCCGGCGGGCAGCGTCAGGGTTGCAACTATGCCCCTACGCTGCTGGACGCTGTAACGCCCCTGCAGCCGGCGTTCACCGAAGAGTTATTCGGTCCGGTAGGGGTCCTGATCCGGGTGCGGGATGAAGAGCAGGCTGTTGCGTTGGCCAACCAGAGCGCATATGGACTGGGCGCAACCATCTGGACCGCAGACCGCCAGCGCGGCGAACGGTTGGCCCGTCGGCTGGAATGTGGCGGTGTGTTTATCAACTCCCTGATGCGCAGCGATGTGCGCTTTCCTTTTGGCGGCATGAAACGGTCCGGCTACGGCCGTGAGCTGGGCCGCTACGGCATGCTGGAGTTTGTCAACATCAAAACCATTTACATCAATTAAAAATAATTTTATGTCCATCATCATCACCCGAAAAGAAGAAGAAGCCGGTCAACATAAGCTGCGGCTGCAAAGCGAACGCATCTTTGCCCGCCGCCGCCGACTGGTTCCGAATGCGCTGAGCATTTTTACACCTGCAACCGTGCAGCAGGCCCGGGGCGCCCAGGTGACCGACGCCGATGGCTATGAGCTCATTGACTTTACCGGCGGCATCGGAGTGCTCAATGCCGGTCACTGTCCGCCTCCGGTAGTAAAAGCCATTCAGGAGCAAGCCGGCAGGTTTCTGCATACCTGCTTTGGCGTAGCGGCCTACGACCTGTATCTGGATGTAGCCGAACGGCTGGTGGAACTGTTTCCGCATGGGGAAGCCACCAAGGTGATGCTGACCAACTCCGGCGCCGAGAGCGTGGAAAACGCCATCAAGATTGCCCGGCAATACACCCGCCGGCCGGCGGTAATCTGCTACACCGGTTCCTTTCACGGCCGCACGCTGATGGCCACCTCGCTGACCAGCAAGGTAGGCTACCGGCTGGGCTGTGGTCCCTTCGCGCCCGAAGTGTACCGGCTGGCCTTTCCCGACTATGCCCACGACCATCGCGGCATGAGCGAAGAAGAATTTGCCGATTATCATCTGAAAAAGCTTGAAGAATTTTTCTATTATTATGTTTCCGAAAAAGATGCAGCCGCCATAATCGTGGAATGCGTGCAGGGGGAAGGTGGCTTCAATGTGATTCCGGTAAAATACCTGCAGGGCCTTCGTCGTGTCTGCGATCAGCACGGCATCGTATTGATTGTGGATGAAGTGCAAACCGGTTTTTGCCGTACGGGAAAATGGGCGGCCTACGAGCACTTCGACATTGTGCCCGACATCAGCACCTGGGCCAAGTCCATCGCCAGTGGCATGCCCCTGGGCGCCGTCATCGGAAAGCAACACATTATGGATGGCATCAATCCGGGAACCATCGGTGGCACGTATCTGGGCAATCCGGTTTGTTGCGCTGCTTCTTTGGCAACCATCCAGTACATGAAGGATGTAGGACTCAACGAAAAGGCACAGCAGGTGGGCTCCATCATCCGCCAACGCTTTGAGGCCATGAAGAAGCGATTTCCTAACCATATATCCGACGTTCGTGGTCTGGGCGCCATGATGGCTATGGAGCTGTCGCATCAGGGCGACATCAGCAAACCAAACGGGGAACTGGGCAAAGCCATGGTGCAGCGCTGCTATGAAAAAGGCCTGATTCTGATCACAGCCGGTGCTCACGGCAACATTTTGCGCATTCTCAGTCCGCTGGTAATTGAAGAGCACGTATTGCAACGCGGTCTGGACCTGATGGAAGAAAGTCTGGCAGAGCTCACCGCCTGAGCTGAACCCATCCGAACAATCAGGCGACTATGGTATTGGCCCGCTTTTTTGCCTTTCTGCTGCTTGCCAGCATAGGATGGGCCTTCGTGCAGTTGCTTGCCGGTCAGATGTATTCGCTGGGACCCCTGCTGAACGGCAAGCAGGGTCAGCCGGTGGTGATCGGTCAGTGGGAGCCGCACCAGGTGCCAGACAGTTTGTTGGAGCAACTCCGCCGGGCCGGAGCAGAAGGTATCGTGCGCAGCGACACCCTGTTGCGCCTCAATGAAGCCGGACTGGTGGAGGTAAGCTACGGCAAGCAACCGGCTGACGGCTTGTTTCCCACCTGCCGTTATGCGGTTACTGACCTGTGGTTGCCCCTGATCGGTTACCTCACCTTTTTCTGCGGACTCATGCAACTGCTCACTGATTCACGAGCCACCGAGCAGTTATCACGCAGGCTGGCTCCGTTTTTCACCCGCATCTTTCCGGATCTGCCCAAGGGCCATCCGGCCTATGGATTCATGACCATGAATTTTGCCGCCAATCTGCTGGGTCTGGATAATGCGGCAACACCGTTCGGCCTGAAAGCTATGCAGAGCATGCAGGAAGTCAACCCGAACAAAGACGTGGCAACCAACAGTCAGATCATGTTTCTGACCCTACATGCTGCCGGACTTACCCTGATACCCACTTCGCTGATCAGTTATCGTGCCGCGCTCCAGGCCGCCAATCCCACCGATATCATGTTGCCGCTGATCATCACCTCATTCATCGGAACAGTGGCGGCGCTGGTGATTGTCGGGCTGCGCCAGCGCATCAACCTGTTGCAACCGGTGGTGGTGATGGTGGTGGGCGGCATAGCTGCCCTGATTGCCCTGCTGCTGTTCCTGCTTACCCGCATGAGCCTGAGTATGCGACTCTCGTTTACCGCCAACCTGAGCAACGGCCTGCTGCTGTTCATCATATTAGCAATTATTGCATACGCATGGTGGAAGGAAAAAGAATTCCAGGCCAACAACACCAACCTGTTTGATTCTTTTGTTACCGGAGCCAAAGAAGGGTTTCAGACCGGCCTGCGGATTCTTCCCTACATGGTAGCGCTGCTGGGCGCCATCAGTCTGTTTAGAAACAGCGGCCTTATGGAACTGGTAATCGGCGGGCTTGGTGCAGGATTACAGCGCCTGGGCGTCAGCGAGGGTATTATCGAAGCCATTCCGGTAGCGCTCATGCGCCCGTTCAGCGCCGGCGGTTCCAGGGCTTTTATGCTGGATGCCATGAAAACGTATGGTCCCGATTCTTTTGCAGGCATTCTGTCCACGCTCTTTCAGGGCGCTGCCGAAACCACATTTTACGTGGTAGCGCTGTATTACGGAGCCGTTCAGGTGAAAAACACCCGCTACACCATCGGTGCCATGTTGCTGGTGGATTTGGTCTGTGTGCTTACCGCCATAGCAGTGGTAAGTATCTATTTCGCCGATTAGTGGCTTGCTTCCGCCTGAACAGATCTGTTAATTTTCCGTTTGTGCAGTGAGCTATGACCAAACATCCTGCCGCCCTGATTGTTTTCCTGCTGCTGGCAAGCGTGCTTCATGCTGCAAAGGTTTCGGCACAGGTGGACATCGGTATCCGGATCATGCATTTGCCTACGGACACCGTTTGGTTTGGACGCACCTGGGGAAAGAAAGCCATTCCCCTGTTTTATGCAGTAAAAAATGCCGATGGCTTTGCCCGGCTGCAGTCCGACACGTTCCTTGCTCCCGGTATTTATGCCCTGATGTACAAGCGAGGCCGCCATGCCCGCTATACGTTTTTTTCCTGCTTGCTGGACAAAGAAAGCCGCCGATGGACGGTGGAAACCCTGGTGGACAAGCCTTATTCCCGGGCGCTTATATCCGGCAACTTCTTAAATGAATCGTATGTAAAATATTATGATGCCTTTCAGACCCGGCTCAGGCTGCTTGATTCGCTTAATGATCTGTGGCGGCTTACGCAAAGTGCCGCGTCTTTTGATTCCCTTGTAGTTTGGGAACAAAGCCTTCGCCGCTACCAGCTTAGCGTTCAGGCCGCACATGCCGGCACGTTGCTGGACACCGTCGTGCAATGGACGCTGCTTCCCGATGGCCGCACCTGGCTGAATTCCGATCAGCCGCTGGAGGAGCGCCGCCGGTTGCGTGAGAGCGCCTATCATCAGGCTGCCCTGGCTGCAGCCAGCAGCCGCGACGTGCACCGCAAAATGAGCTGCCCGCTGTGGATGGACTGGCTGGATCTGACCGTTTTCAAACTCTACAACAATCCGGCCGATGCACAACAATTTGCTGAAGCCCTCCTTCAAGCCCTGCAGCCTTATCCTGAAGCAGTGCAGTATTATTTCAGTTACCTCATGTATTCCTTTGCCCACATGACCCGCTTCAGCATGGATGAGGTATTTTATTATTTGTACACCACCTATGTGAAAACCGGACGCGCCAACTGGCTGGATGAAGAGAACCGGCAGAAGCTGGCTGACCTGGCCGCCTGGATGCCCGGCACGCTCACCGGCGATCGCGCCCGCGATGCCAACCTGCAGGACCGGTATGGCCGACCCGTCCGGCTGGACACTTTGTTCCGTCGCTATACCCTGCTCATCTTCTGGGATCCGGAATGCCATCACTGCCGAAAGGAATTGCCTATACTGCGCGAACTGGCTGACCCTTACCTGCCAAAAGGCCTGCGTATTGTTACGGTCTGCATGGCTAAGGGACCCCGGTTGCCGGAATGCTGGGCCTTCGTGGATTCGGTCCATCTGCCGGCCAGCTGGATTTACCTGTCGGAACCCGATGCAAAGCCGGCGCTGCACCGCTTGTACAATCTTCGTTCCTTTCCGAAATGGTATCTGATGGATGCGGAGAAAAAAATTGTTTACCGGCGCACCGGTGAAGTGCCCGACTGGGAGTTGCAGGTCATCCTGCAGCGATTTGTAGGTACGTGATTTTTGTTTACTAAAAATTTTAATACGTAAACACAGTCCGAATCATGAAAAAGCAATACATCAACGGCAGGTGGTGCGATGCCCTGGGGGGAGGTCTATGGCACGTACAAAATCCTGCTACGGAAGAATGGTTTGCCGACGTGCCTTTCGGCGATGAACGGGACAGTCTGGAGGCCATTGCCGCTGCCGAATCGGCTTTTGCATCCTGGAAAAAGTTATCGGGATGGGAACGGGGCGCCTTTCTGCGCCGGTGTGCCGATCTGATCCGCTCCCATGCCGAGCGCTTTGCGCCTGAAACCACGATGGAAGCCGGAAAACCGCTGAAAGAAGCTTTGGGCGAGTGGATGGTAGCTGCTGACTTGTTTGAGTGGTACGGAGAAGAAGCCAAACGGGCCTACGGGCGCGTGATTCCGTCCAAACGGGCAGAAAAGCGCATGCAGGTGGTTTGGGAACCTATGGGGGTGGTGGGCATCATTACTGCCTGGAACTTCCCTGCCTATAACCTGGCCCGTGCCTGCGCCGCTGCCCTGGCTGCCGGCTGCACAGTGGTTTGCAAGGGATCGGAATATACTCCGTTATCATCTATGAACCTGTTCCAGGCGCTTCACGAAACCGGCCTGCCGGCCGGTGTGGCCAACTTGGTGAACGGCGATGCCGCCCGCATCGGCGAGTCGTTTTTGAATCATCCTGCTGTCCGTAAAATTTCCTTTACCGGAAGCACGCGAGTAGGCAAATTGCTGATGGACGGCGCCTCACGAACGGTGAAAAGGCTGGCGCTGGAACTCGGAGGGAATGCGCCGGTGCTCATCTTTGAAGATGTTCCGCTGGAGCAAATTGCCCGCACAGCAGTGACGGGACGTTTTCGTAATGCCGGTCAGGTTTGCAACGTGCCCCAGCGCTTTTATGTGGCTCAACGCATTTATGATGATTTTCTTCATCTGAGCAGTGAGCATGCCCGGCAGTTGCGCGTAGGCTATGGATTGGAAGAAGGGGTGGCCATGGGGCCGCTGATCAACAAACGACAGCAGGAGCATGTGCTCACTCTCCTGGAACACAGCAAACAACAGGGTGCCACCGTGCTTACAGGCGGACAAACATTGGACAAAGGGTTTTTCGTTACGCCCGCTGTCGTGGCTGACCGGCAGGCAGCGCCGGTGTTCCGGCAGCAGGAGATTTTCGGACCTGTATTGCCTGTTACACCCTTCAGCGATCTGGAAGAAGTGCTTCAGCAGGCAAACGATACCCCATACGGCCTGGCCGCCTACGTGTGGACCAACAACCTGAAGATGGCTTATGCGGCTGCGGAAGGTCTGCAGTTTGGCATGATCGGCATTAACGACTGGGCACCCCACGGCACGGAAGCGCCCTTCGGAGGCTGGAAGCAGAGCGGGCTGGGACATGAAAGCGGCAGCGAAGGGATGTTGGAATACATGGAAAAAAAACTTATTACGATAAACCTGTCAACGTAAAGCCGGTAAGAAAAAATTGGCTTACAGGCTGAAAACCCAGCCGGATGTAGCGATCTTGCAGTTTGCATGACTTCAGAATACGGAGCGCTGTCGCTGATACCGCCCTTGCTGGTTATCGTGCTGGCCATCCGCTTGCGCACTTCCTTTGAACCGTTGTTGCTGGGCTGTTTGACCGGCTTTGTCATCATCTCCCTGAAGGGCGGGCCTGATTTTTTCAGCGGCTTTGTGGAGGCATTGTATAAAGTTATGATGGATAAAGAAACCATCTGGGTGATACTGGTTTGCGGGCTTTATGGTTCGCTGATCGGCCTGCTGATGGGCAGCGGCGCCGCCCAATCGTTTGCCGGAATGATGCTGAAAAACATTCCCTCGCGGCGAACGGCCCTGCTCAGCACATGGCTGCTGGGCATCGTGCTGTTTCTGGATGACTATTTGAGCGCCCTGACTACCGGGTCAACCATGAAACGGGTAACCGATACCTTTCGCATTTCGCGTGAACTACTGGCCTACATCGTCAATGCCACAGCAGCTTCGGTATGCGTTATTGTTCCGCTATCCACCTGGACGCTGTTCATTGGCAGCATCCTGGAAGAATGCGGATTTGCCGCCAGCGGCACCGGAAATATCGCTTACTGGTCAGTCATCCCTTATGTGCTTTATGGTTGGATATCGGTGTTGCTGGTTCCGGTGGTGGTGATGGGCTGGCTGCCTCTCTTCGGACGCATGCGTAAAGCCGAGCTCCATGCGCCGCAACGTATGCAAGCTGTTGCCGCCTCACCTGCCAGCCACTTGTTCCGTGCGCAACCGGCTGCACCCATGTATTTTCTGATACCGCTGGCCGTATTGTTGCTGGCTACGTTTTTTCTGGACTTTGATGCACTGAAAGGTGTGATGATTGCCGTGTTGTTTACCTTTCTTTTTTACCTGTTTCGTCGTATCGCTTCCTTTCGCATCCTTTCCGAAACGGTATTCAGCGGTTTCAACTCCATGGTATATGCCCTGGCTCTTTTGGTCATGAGCTACGTGCTCAAGGAGGTTGGCGATCAGATGGGTTTAACCAGTTACGTCATTGAAAAAGTGCAGCCATTGATCAGCGGACAGATGCTTCCGGCTGTCCTCTTTCTGGCCATGGGAATGATTGCCTGGGCAACTGGAAGCTCATGGGGGTTGTATGCTGTGGTAATTCCGTTGGTCATTCCATTGGCTCAGTCATGCGGCGCTCATATATTGCTCACTCTTGGTGCTGTGGTCAGTGCCGGTGTGTTCGGTGCCAATGCCTGCCTGTTCTCCGACGCCACCATATTAACGGCGCAGGCCACCGAAACCAATAACGTAGAGCATGCCTTGTCGCAACTTCCTTACACCCTTTGTGCTTTTACAGTTTCTTTGCTGCTCTACCTGTTTTTCGGATTTGTTCTGTGATGCCATGTCCTCCTTATCCTTAGGAAACGGATTGGTTATTTCCCACACCGAAGCGCACCATGCCGAAGCGTTGGAAGCGTTGCAGCGGCTGGTATTTCCCCACCTGGCCGATCAGGAAATCCTGCATGCTGATCAGTATCGCCATCACCTCAAGGTTTTTCCCGAAGGCCAGTTTGTTGCTTTGGATGGAGAAAAAGTAGTAGGAGGAACCACCACCATGCGCTATCGCTTTGATGGCAGCCATATGCCTGCGCACACGTTTTACGACATTATGGGAGGTGGCTGGCTGAGCACGCATCAGCCGGATGGCAACTGGCTCTACGGGCTGGATGTGAGTGTGCATCCCGATTACCGCAAACGCGGCATTGCAAGGGGTTTTTACCGCATCCGTCAGGAGTTGTGCCGGCAGCTGGGCTTGCAGGGGCAGATCATTGTCGGCATGCTGAACGGTTATCATCGTTACCGCCAGGAGTTGTCGGTGGAGGAGTATTTTGAACAGGTGAAAAGCGGCAAATTGTTTGATCCCACAGTGAGCGTGCAACAGCGCATCGGATTTCAGGTGGTTTCGCTGATAAACAATTACCTGCACGATGAAACGTGTGGCAATGCAGGAGCTCTGCTCGTTTTGCCTGCTGCAAAAGATATTGCCTGAATGGCCAACCCAACACAAAAGCCTACGTTGAACAGATAAATCTTTTTCTAATGAACTCTATTCAGCTCCGTACTGAAGTGCCCGGACCGCTTTCGCGCCAGTGGCTGGAACGGCGCCGTCAGGCTTTGCCTGCCGGGCTGGCGCGTTCAACAGAGGTGGTGGTGGAATGGGCGGAAGGAGCCCGTGTGCGCGATGTGGACGGCAATTACCTGCTGGATTTTGCCGGTGGTATCGGCATGTTGAATGCCGGTCATCGCCCTGCTGCTGTGGTGGAGGCGTTAAAAACACAGTTAGACCAATACCTGCATGTATGCACGCTGGTAGCCACCATACCATCCTACGTGGAACTGGCCGAGCTGCTCAACCGCCTGACACCGGGCGATTTTCCCAAAAAAACGCTGCTGGCCAATTCGGGTAGCGAAGCCGTGGAAAATGCCGTCAACCTGGCACGGCATTACACCCGGCGCAATGCCGTGGTGTGTTTTGAAGGCGGTTATCATGGCCGTACGTTGCTCACCTTGTCGCTGACCAGCAAGTACAGTCTGTTCAAAAAAGGGTTCGGCCCGTTCTGCAGTGACATCTACCGGCTGGAAGCACCTAATCCATACCGAAGGCCTTCGGGCATGAGCGATGAGGATTACCTTGCCTACTGTTGCCGCCGTTTGGAAGAACAGTTCATCGCACAGGTTGATCCTTCGGCAGTGGCGGCTATACTCATTGAACCGGTTCAGGGGGAAGGCGGTTTTATTCCCATGCCGGCGCCGTTTCTGCACCAGTTGCGGCAGGTGGCTGATGCGCACGGTATTGTCCTGATCTTTGATGAAATACAATGCGGAGCAGGTCGCACGGGAAAATTTTTTGCCTGTGAGCACAGCGGTGTGGTGCCCGATCTGATCTGCATGGCCAAATCCATCGGATCCGGTTTGCCCATCAGCGCTGTTACGGGCCGAGCTGAAATTATGGATAGTCCGCATCCGGGTGGTGTCGGCGGCACCTACGGCGGCAGCCCGTTAGCCTGTGTGGCAGCTTTGGAAACCGTAAAGCAGCTGGCTTCGCCGGTATTTCTGGAGCGGGTGCAGCAGGTAGGCATGCGCATGCAGCAGACGCTTCAACGATGGAAGAGCCGGTACCGGATTATCGGTGATGTACGCGGCCTGGGCGCCATGCAACTGGTGGAGTTTGTGCACGACGGAAATCCGTTGAAACCCGATCCGGAACGCACCCTGCAGATCATCCGCGACGCGGTAGCTCATGGCCTGCTGCTGATCCGGGCCGGCCTGTACAGCAACTGCATCCGGCTGTTGCCTCCGGCTGTCATTACCGATGATCAACTGGACGAGGGACTTGCCGTACTGGAATCAGCCATCGGCCGGGCCGCATAACGACAACTGCGCTGCCGCAGAACATGGATATTGTTTTTTTTAATGCAAAAATTCTGACGCAGGATCAGCGCCAGCCTCATGCATCTGCAATGCTGTTGCGGCAGGACCGTATTGTTGCCGTTGGTGATCTGCCCGATGTGCTTGCTTTCACTTCTTCCGAAACCGCTTCCATTGACCTTCGCGGACTTGCTGTGGTTCCCGGTTTCATTGATGCCCACATTCATGTCTGGAAAGTAGGTAGTCTGCTCACCCATCAGCTGGACGTGCGCGGCACCCGTTCCCTGGACGATCTGCTCCAGGCCCTTGCCGAATATGGCCGGCAGCATCCCGGGCGCCCCTGGCTGGTGGCCAGGGGATTCAACGAGGCCTTGTGGCCGGACAACCGACTGCCCGACCGTAAGGATCTGGATCGGGTCATCAGCAACCGTCCGGTAGTCGTTATGCGCACCTGCGCCCATCAGCTTGTGGCCAACACGGCAGCTTTACAGGCTGCCGGCATCACGGCATGGACACGGCCACCATTTGGAGGACAAATCGTATTCGGTCAGGACGGGCAACCCAATGGCCGCCTGACCGAAACCGCTATGAATCTGGTGCTCAGCCACATGCCTCCCTACTCTGAGCACGATTATCAGGTGATGACAGAGGCTGCCCAACGGCATCTGCTGCAAAACGGCATAACGGCGGCCACCGATCCGGCCGTCATGCCTGACCTCTTAGAAGTCTATAGGTCGCTGTGCCGGCAGGGTCGGCTTCAGTTGCGCCTGCAGGCTATAGCGGTACGCCTGCCCGATGGCCAGCAGCAGGCGCTTCCCCTGCCTGAACGAATGGACGAACCGTTTCTTCAGATCAACAGCGTAAAATTTTTTGCCGACGGCGCCATCAGCGGACGCACGGCAGCGCTCTACCGGCCTTACCCCGGAACCGATGAGAGGGGCAGTCTGCGCCTGCAGCCGGAATCTTTTCTTGAACTTGCTGATGAAGCACAACAGGCCGGCTTCCGGATTGCTACCCATGCCATCGGCGACGAAGCCATGGATCTGGTTTGCCATACCTATGAGCAGCTCTGGAATCGGTACCGGCAGTCCGGCAATCGTGTGGAACATGTGGGTCTGCCTTCTTCCGATAACCTCCATTTCATGCATGAAGCAGGCGTCTTTGCTGTTATGCAACCCATTTTTCTATATGAGTTGGGAAAAAATTTCCGCAGTTATCTGGATGAAGAGCGATGCCAGCGGTTGTATCCGCTCCGCTCCGTTTGGGATGCCGGCATCACGCTGGCCTTATCCACCGATGCTCCGGTGGTGCAGTCGGTTCATCCTATGGACAACCTGCGCGCAGCCGTAACGCGCTGTGATGCTGAAGGATTTGTAATCGGAACGAAGGAAGCGCTATCACCGGAAGAAGCCCTGTATGCCTACACGATGGGCAGCGCTCAGGCAAATCAGACCGAAAGATTCAATGGCAGTATAGCAGCTGGTAAGTGGGCCGACCTGGTCATTCTTTCGGATAATCCCTTAAAGCTGAACCCAGATACCGAGGTGGTTGCTACCCTGGTGGGAGGGGTGGTTCGCTATCTGCATTCTGACCAGCGTTACCAATGGCTGATCCATCAGCTGGAAGCTCTGTAATTTTTTTACGTTTGACGTAAATTGCTATTTGTGCCGACAAACAACCTGTACAACGGATTGCTTCAAGCCCGAAAGCAGGGGCAAAAAAAGTTTGCCGTACTCATTGATCCGGATAAAACCGATCCGGAGCATTTGCTGCGCGTCATTCAGGTCAGCCGGCAAAGCGAAACCGATTATTTTCTGGTCGGCGGAAGTATGTTGCTGTCGCAAACCCTTGCCGAATGCGTAACCGTCATCAAAAGCCTGAGCGACATTCCGGTCATTCTGTTTCCGGGCAGTCCGTTGCAGATTTGCGATGGCGCCGATGCCCTGTTGTTGTTGTCGGTGATCAGCAGCCGGAATGCCGAGCTGCTGATAGGCCAGCATGTAACGGCCGCACCTGCCCTGAGGGCCAGCCGGCTGGAGATTATTTCCACCGGCTACCTGCTTATTGATGGCGGAACCCACACCACAGTGGCCTATGTCAGTCAATCAATGCCCATACCAGCAGGCAGTATCGAAACGGCCGTATGTACGGCTATGGCCGGTGAGCTATTGGGTTTGCGCTCGTTGTATCTGGAGGCGGGGAGCGGAGCGCGCATGCCGGTAAGCACTGCATTGGTTCGCGGTGTACGTGAACATACGCAGGTACCTCTGTTTGTCGGCGGCGGTATCCGCACAGCGGAACAGGCCACGGAATTGTGCCGCGCCGGCGCTGATGTGATTGTGGCCGGCACGGCCACAGAGGAAAGCACTGAAACCATTAGCACTTTGGCAGCAGCCGTTCACGCTGCCGCATGGGTGCATTGACCATGGCTGTGGAAGCGAGCACACCGCTTTTTGGCATCATCATGCGATCTACCGGCCGGTGGTACAATGTGCGGCTGCCTGATGGCCGCATCGTGCAGGCTACCTTAAAAGGGAAAATGCGCCTGAGCAATCACCACGCCACCAATCCGGTATGTGTGGGGGACCGCGTAAGCCTTATCTGCCAAAACAGCGATTACCTGATTGCCGATGTGCACGAACGAACCAATTGCATTGTGCGGCAAGCGGCCCGCGACCAGGCTACCATTCAACTGCTGGCTGCCAATCTGGATCAGGCTGTCTTGCTCGTTACGACTGCCCATCCGCGAACATCACTGGGTTTTATTGACCGCTTTCTTGCAGTGGCCACAGCCTATCACGTGCCTGCTTTACTGGCATTTAACAAAACGGATTTGTATAACGAAAACCTCATGCACCTGGCCCAACAATGGAAACAATTGTATGAGGCAGCCGGCTATTCAACGCTGTTCATCAGTGCCCGGACGGGAGCTCATCTGGACGTCCTGCGCGAAAAGCTCAAGCAAAAAACCACCATGCTGGCCGGACACAGCGGCGTGGGTAAGTCCACCCTGATCAATGCACTCATCCCTGACCTCAATCTGAAAACGGCACCCCTCAGCGGTTTCCACAACAAAGGACGCCATACCACATCGTATGCAGAAATGTTTGAATTACCGTTTTCCGGATTTATTGTGGACACCCCCGGCATCAAAGAACTGGGCATTTTCAGCCTGAAGCCGCATGAGGTCAGTCATTACTTTCCTGAAATGAAAACTTTTCTCAGCCAGTGCCGGTTTAATACCTGCCTGCATTTGCAGGAACCCGGCTGTGCCGTGCGCCAGGCGGTAAGCGAAGGCCGCATAGGTGTCAGCCGCTACGAAAGCTATTGTTCCATTATTCATGAATTGCAAACAGATGAACCGGTTTACGGAAGAGAATAACGGTTCGGTATCGGCCGTAGCTGCTTGTTGCTGTTGCATGTCTTATTGCTGATTATGCGGGCCGTTATTCAGCGGGTGTTGCGCGCTTCGGTGTCTGTTGATCAGCAGGTGCATGCCGCCATTGGGCCGGGGTTGTTGGTGCTGGTGGGCATTACGCATGACGATGACGAAGCGGATGCCGACTGGCTGGCATACCGCATTGCCCATCTGCGCATTTTTTCTGATGAACAAGGCCTGATGAATCTTTCGGTGCAGCAGGTAAACGGACAGTTGCTGGTGGTCAGTCAGTTTACCCTGCACGCTACCTTGCGCAAGGGACACAGACCCTCTTATTCACTGGCCGCCCCTGCTGCAGCAGCCATTCCCCGTTACGAACTTTTTCTGTCCCGGCTGGAGGCCCATGCCGCAAGACCAGTGGCCCGAGGCGTGTTTGGCGCCAATATGCAGGTGGAACTCATCAACGATGGTCCTGTCACCATTTTGCTGGATAGCAAACAACGGGGCTGATGGCTTTCAGGACAGCAGCTGGAACGTAACCAGGCTAAACAGATAGGCCAGGCCGGTGAGATAGCCTAACTGCACCAAAGGCCATTTCCACGAATGGGTTTCGCGGCGCACAACTGCCAACGTACTCATGCATTGCATGGCCAGGGCAAAAAAGATCATCAGGGAAAATGCGGTGGCCACCGAATAGACGGGTTCTCCTGTTTCGGGATGGCGTTCGTTACGCATGCGCTCGCGCAGGGCATCCAGGCCGCCATCGTCGCCGGCACCTGTACTGTAGATGGTGGCCATCGTGCCCACGAACACTTCCCGTGCGGCAAATGAGGTGAGCAGGGCAATACCGATCTTCCAGTCAAAGCCCAGGGGCGTAATGAGCGGTTCCATGAGCTTGCCAATGTGGCCGGCATAGCTGGCCTCCAGCTTGTGGCTGCGCAGCCATTCTTGCTGTTCCTGTTCAGTAAGACCTGACTGACTGATCTGCTGAAAACGTTCATCCACCTGCTGCATGGCCGGCCGCGGACCATAGGAGGCCAAAAACCACAACACCACACTGATGGCCACAATCACCTTACCGGCATCAATAACAAACACCTTCCCTTTTTCCACCATGGTAACCAGCACGTTCTTCCAACGCGGCCACCGGTAAATGGGCAATTCGGACACGTAGTAGCTTAGTTCCCTGAATTTTATAAAAAACTGTAATACAAAGCCCGCTGCAAAAGCCATAACCCAGCCCAACAAATACATACCCAGCAGCACCAGCCCCTGCAGGTGAATGAGGCCCCACAGCCGGGTGTCGGGAACGGCAAAGCTGATCAGCAGGGTGTACACCGGCAGACGGGCCGAGCAGCTCATCAGCGGGGTTACCAGAATGGTGATCAGCCGGTCGCGCTGGCTTTCAATGTTGCGTGTGCCCATAATGGCCGGAACAGCGCAGGCCATGCCACTGACCAAGGGCATGGTGCTTTTGCCGCTCATGCCCATGCGACGCATCAGCCGATCCATCAGGAAGCTGACCCGCATCATGTATCCGCTGTCTTCCAGGACGGTAATAAATCCGAACAGGATCATGATCTGGGGAAGAAACACCACAACGCCTCCGATACCGGACAGCATGCCTTCCACCAGCAGGTCATTGAGTACACCGGCAGGTAGAGCTGCTGCCAGCTTTTGCTTCAGCCAGCCGATGCCGCCGTCAATGGCATCCATAGGATACTGCGCCCAGGAAAAAACGGCCTGAAACACCATCAGGAAAATCAACAGGAGAATGACATAACCACCTATCGGATGCAACAACACACGATCCATACGGCGGGTTGCGTCCAGCATGTGCTCGGGATTGGTGATCTGATGAGCCACCTGATCCAACATGCGGCCGATGCGCTCATAGCGCTTCAGGGTTTCTTCTGCCTGCATCCTGGCTGCCGAAAACCGATGCTGCTCCAGCAAGCTGCGCAGGCGTGCTTTTTGTTCGGCATTGAAGCAGTAGAAATTGATGTAGTGGCAGGCAATCTGCAGGGCAGCATAGGGAGCAGCGGCACCGGTCAGCTGTTGCAGGGGTTCCAGCAGGCCATCGGCCAACTGTTTGCTGTCAATAAAATCGTGAGCCGGCGTTTGTATTCTGGTTTGAAGGGCACGTTTCAGTTCGGTAATGCCCTTGCCATCGCGGGCATTGATGGGCACCACCTTCACACCGAGTTGCCTTGCTAATTGCTTGGTATCAATAGCCAGGCCGCCGGAACGCGCCAGGTCCACCATGTTCAGCGCCACAACCGCAGGAATGCGCAGGTCCAACACCTGCGAGCACAACAAAAGGCTGCGCTTCAGGTTGGTGGCATCAGCGACCAAAACGACCAGGTCGGGATGGGCTTCGTTTTCGGAGTTGAGCAACACATCAAAGGTGATGTACTCATCCAGCCGTCGCGGATGCAGGCTGTAGATACCGGGCAGGTCAATGACTTCTGCCATCTGCTGCTGGGCCAGTTGCAGCCAGCCGCTGCGCTTATCAACGGTTACTCCGGGAAAATTGCCCACCTTTTGCCGTAGGCCGGTGAGCTGATTAAACAGCGACGACTTCCCGCTGTTGGGGCTGCCGACCAGCGCAATACGTTTGAACCGGTTCAAGGGGAATGCTCTTGTTCAGGACTCTACCATCACGTTGCGGGCTTCCTCTTTTCGCAGGGTCAACAGGCTGTTGCCTACTTTCACCGATATCGGATCGCCCAGAAGCGCCACCTGTTCCACCAGTACGGTTTCTCCGGGCAAAAAGCCCATTTCCATGAGCTTGACTGACAAATCTCCCTCAGGCAGTTGGCGAATTATGCCCCCCTCTCCTTTTCGCAACCGGGCCAAGGACACCCACTTTTTGGAATGCATCATGAAGTCCAGCAATATTACTTCGCTTAAAACTTGGAGACCTGAAGATAGCTTTTTACATGCCGTCAGGATTCAGGCCAGAGTCAAATGACTGGAATGCCATCCAAACGACGGACAGGGTTTACACTTCTTTTTGGAAGCGGCGCAGGAAACCGTTAGGACAAGCAACAGGAACATAAGTAGCTTTAGCACTTTGGCGCCGGAGCCTGCTGAACGGATCATTTCGAGGTGGCTTCTGGTGAACAAATTTCTGCAATCGCTGGCGAATGGGTAAAAAAGTGCTGATTGTTCCACTGAACTGGGGCCTGGGTCATGCCACGCGCATGACAGCCGTGGCGCGCATGCTGGAAGAGCTCGGCGCATCAGTAACCGTAGCTGCATCGGGTTCGGCCCGGCGGGTTATGGAGAAGGAACTGCCCCGGCTGCGTTATGTGTCGTTCAGCGACTTTGAAATGAAGTATTACCGGGGACTTCCGGCAGTGGTGTCGGTGCTCGGGCAACTGATGGGTTGGTTTCGTGCCTTACATCGGGATCGCCGGTACTTTTTGCAACTGCTCGAAAAGGAATCTTTTGACCTGGTGATCTCCGACAATCATTTTGGTTGCCACACCACAAAGTGTCCATCCATAATCGTTACCCACCAGCTACGGATATTGTTGCCCTGGTATCTGATGCCGTTTCGCCCGCTGGTGGTATGGATCAATCAGCGAATGATCAACCGGTTCAGTGAATGCTGGGTGCCGGACAGCAGTGCAAGCGGTGGCCTGTCGGGGCGCTTGTCCCATCAGGTGCGGCTGCGCATTCCGCTGCACTATGCTGGCCCCCTTTCGCGTCTGCAGCTATGCATGGATACCAATAAAAAATGGCATGCGCTGTTACTGCTTTCCGGACCCGAGCCCATGCGAACCCTATTTGAACAACAGTTGGTGAAGCAAAGCCGTCAGGTAGCGGGCCGCTTGCTGCTCGTGCGCGGTACCCGAGGAACAGCGGATGAAATCAGAAAAGAAAGCGAAAACCTCTATGTTGCCGATTTTCTTTCCACCCGGAAACTGCAAGAGGAGCTTTGCGCATCCCGAATGGTCGTATGCCGGTCGGGTTACAGCACATTGATGGACCTGCAGCGGTGCAACATTCCGGCCGTACTGATCGCCACTCCCGGCCAGCCGGAACAAGTGTATCTGGCCCGCCGGCTGCGGCAGATGGGTATATGCCATGCTGTTCCCCAAAAGCGCCTGAATCTGAAAAAAGCGCTTACCGAAGCGGAGCACTATGCCGGCTGGAAGTCGTTACCGGCAGAAAACGACTGGATGAATCTTCTTTCCCGAATGCTGAACGTGCCTATTCCCAAAGGGCCAATGGTTCCAGATGAACCGCTTCCCCAAAAAACAGACGCGTAGTCTGCTCAAACGAATCCGTGAAATCGGTGACGAAAAACTGATGCGCACCGGTGCGTGCGGTAGCCCGCAAGCTCCAGGTATCCAGTTCATGTGCCAGTTGCAGGGCCACGGGCGCTGTTGAATCAAAAATGCGTACTTCCGGAGGGAAAAAAGCCTGTATCTCTGTCCGGATCAGCGGATAGTGCGTACAGGCCAGAATCATCGCCTGGATGTCGGCAAAATCCGGATAACGCAAATAATTTTTAATAATGGCATGCGAAACTTGATTGTTATAAAAGCCGGCCTCAATCATGCCGGCCAGCAGGGCGGTTGCCTGCGACACTACTTCCAGATCGGGTCGCAACTGGCGAAGCTTACGCTCATACACCTGAGAGCGTATGGTGGCCCGCGTGCCGATGATGCCCACCTTATGCAACGAGGAGTCGGCGGCTACGGCCTGTACAACCGGATCGATGACGTTAATAACCGGCAGACGACCGGCGGCCAGGCTGGCTACCGCTTCAAAAGCAACGGCCGAAGCCGTGTTGCAGGCAATGACCAGCGCTTTGCATTGGCGGTTCAGCAGAAAATTGGCGATTCGCAGGGCATAATGCTGGACCGCTTCCGCTGACTTGTCGCCGTAAGGCAAATGGGCAGTGTCGCCCACATACAGAAGGGTTTCTTGCGGAAGCAATTCCGTCACGGCACGGGCTACCGTAAGGCCACCAATGCCGGAATCGAAAATGCCGATAGGCCGCTCTGCGTTCAAGATTTATTTCAGGCCCAGCTTCTTTTTGACCAGGTGCATGATATCGTCGCTGGGTTGCGCATAGATTACGGCACCTGCACTGGTGTCAAAAACATAGGAATAGCCGCTTTCCTTGGCAACGGCTTTAATGGCATCTTCCGCTTTTTTCAAAATGGGTGTGTAGAGTTCCTCTTTTTTTGCCTGAAAGCGATCCTGAGCCGTTTGCTGGAAATCGGTGATGCGCCGTTGCAGATCGGCAATTTCCTGCTGCTTCACTTCACGGATAGCATCAGCCATGGTGGCCTCGCCCTTTTGATATTCCGTCAGCTTGGCCTGATACTCGCTGAGCATGGTTTGGTTGGCTTCTTCCAGTTGCTTTTGATAAGCCAGCAGGCTGCTGTCAGCCTTTTTAATTTCCGGCATCAGTTGCAGCAGTTCAACCGAATTGACGTGACCCACCTTCAGGGGCTGGGAAACGGCAGTGGCACAGGAATAACATATTACGGCAAGCAGTAAATAGATTCTTTTCATTCTGGACAGTTTTTGGAAGCGACAAACCTAATCAACAAAATCTACTTGAAGAAACGTAAGGTTTCGGATTACTTGGGCACTTGTTTTTGTTGCGTGCCGCTTTCCTGCTTGGGTGCTTTAGGGGTAATGCCCAGGGTCTGCAGCACCTGGTCGCTGATGTTCAGTTTGCTGTTGGCATACAACAGCATGGTTCCTGCCGATTTATCCATAACAAAATCGTACTGTCGTGCAGTGGCTGTTTTTTGAATGGCATCGTACACACGATCCTGAATGGGTTGCACCAGTTCCTGGCGCTTCTGAAACAGGTCCCCCTGATAACCAAACCGCTTTTTCTGCAGTTCGCGTGCTGCTTTTTCTTTTTCTTCAATTTCCTGCCGGCGCTTTGCCTTAATGTCTTCGGTCAGCAGCACCTGTTCGGCCTGAAACTGTTTGTACAACCGGTCTATTTCAGCGTATTTCTGATCAATTTCCTTTTGCCATTGTGCGGTAAGGTCATCAATACGTTTCTGGGCATCCTGGTATTCCGGAATGTTTTTCAGGATGTATTCCAAATCCACGTAAGCTACCTTTTGGGAAAATCCGATGGCCGGCCAAAGGAAGCAGAGCCAAATCAAAATGCCTCTTTTCATGCGATGGGTTTTATTCAGGTTCAAAACCAAGAACGATGCTGAATTTTCCATAGTTGTTCAGGAAGTCGCCTATGTTGTTGATGGGGCCACTGACTGTCCGGTCAAATCCGATGCCATAATCGAAACCGACAATACCAAATATGGGCAGATAAACGCGCAATCCCAGCCCGGCCGAGCGTTTCAGCTGGAACGGGTCGTATTCGCTGAACGAATACCATGCGTTGGCTGCTTCGCCCCAGATCATGCCGTAAACATACGCACTCGGATTGGTAGAAAACGGATACCTCAGCTCAGCCGTGTATTTGTTAAAAATGGATGCATACTCGCTGGTAGTGTACACATCGTAGCCGCGGTGGGCGATAAAGTCAATACCGTACAACGAATAGGTTTGTGAAAGCCCGTCGCCACCCACCTGAAACCGCTCAAAAGGCGGCGTGCCGATGGCCGGGTTGTAGTAGCCCAGATAACCTCCCTTGGCATTCACATGCAGAACCAATTTTCCGGTGAGGTTGGCAAACCACTGTGCACCGAAGCGCCACTTATGAAATTCTATGAGCCGGTATTTTTCTTCTGGCGGCAGGTTGGCGTAATCTTTATTACTGAAAAACGAATACGGCGGCGTTACGGCCAGGCTGAGGTAAATGTTTGAACCGTAACGGGGAAAGATGTTATCGGGGCCGGAAGAGTATCGGCCAAAGGTTTCTTTTACACTGATGCTGAGGGCATTTCCATCGGTAATGAAGAAGTTGGCCTGATAATTCTTCAAATGATAATTGGCGATGTTCAGTGAAGAGACCAGCGTAAAAAAGTCATCAGGCCATTTGAGCTGTTTGCCGTAGCCCACGCTGCCTCCCAGAGTGGCCAGACTGCCGAAATTGGGATCGCTGGCCGGAAGGTTATTGGTGAAGCGGGAAAAATAGGTACCCAGGCTGAGTGAATTGGGCTTGCGCCCGCCCAGCCACGGCTCCACAAAACTGATGTTAAACGATTGATAGCGACGCCCGGTGCTTTGAAAACGGATGGAAAAAGTTTGTCCGTCACCGGAGGGCAGCGGGGTCCAGCTTCGGGGGTCAAAAATGCCAGAGGCAGAAAAGTTATTGAACCTTAATCCCAACGAACCGATCACGCCGGCGCCGGCCCCACCCCACCCGGCCGATAGTTCCACCTGATCCGAAGGCTTTTCTTCCACCACGTAGGTGAGGTCCACCGTTCCTTCATCCGGGTGCGGATCGGTGCGGATGTCCAGTTTTTCCGGATCAAAAAAGCCCAGCGAAGCGATTTCGCGGTTGGAGCGAATCACATCGGCACGGCTGAATTTGCTTCCCGGCAGGGTGCGGATGGAACGACGAATGACCTGATCGTGGGTCTTGGTATTTCCCTGAATGTTTACCCGGTTGATGGAAGCCTGCGACCCTTCAAAAATCCGAATTTCCACATCCACCGAATCATTGGCCACAGCCACTTCCACCGGATAGACGCGGAAAAACAAATAGCCGTCATCCATATACAAGGCGCTGATGTCGTCGCCGCGCGGATCGCCGTTGAGTCGCTGTTGCAGGTAGGTTTCGTTGTACACATCACCCGGTTTGATGCGCAGGACCGAATCCAGAAACGTTGAGGCATACTTGGTGTTGCCCGACCAGGTGATCGTGCGGAAGTAGTATTTGCTCCCTTCCCGAAGCGTCAGGGAAAGATGCAGATTGCCTTTGGCGTTCCGCTCCAACGTATCCGACAAGATGGCCATATCACGATAGCCCTTGCTTGCATAATGCTCCAGAATTTTCTGCTTGTCTTTTTCGTATTCCTTGGAGTCGAATTTGGAAACCGTAAACACCGACCAGGGATACCAGGTGTTCTCCTTGGTTTTTTTCATGAGCTTTTTCAGCCTGCTGTCGGAAAAGGCTTCGTTGCCGATGAAATTGATCTGATCAATTTTTACCCGGCGGCCCCGGTTTACTTCAATAAGAAAACGAACACTGTTGGCCTGCTGGGTATCCGGCAGCTGGCTGACCCGAACGTCCACATCAAAAAATCCCTTGTTGCGGTAATAGACAGCAATCTGGTGGGTCGTGTTGAGGGCCACATTGTCCGTCACTACTTTGCCGCGCTGCAGATTGATTTTTTCGCGCAGTTCGTTTTCCTCACTTTTTCGTGTACCCCTGAAGCTGAAGCCACTGAGGCGAGGGCGCTCCTGCAAGGCATAGCGTAGCCACACATCCTGGCCGCTGATGCTATCAACATAAACGGCAACATGCGCAAACAAGGCCTGGCGCCAGATGTTTCGTATGGCCTGAGCCACCGCTTCTCCGGGCAGTTCAATCCGGTCGCCGGGTCGAATGCCGCCAATGGCAATGAGGATGTTGTGGTCAGCGTAATCGGCACCGGAAATGGATATGCCGGCCACCACATATTCTTTGGGCTGTGCAAAATCCATGATCAGGGAGTCGGCTGAAGGTTGCGCCTGAAGCGAAAAGCCACTTAACCATACTGCTGCGAGGAGGGCAGTTCGGTTCATAAAGCCCTTATCTGTTCGCTGGTCATGCCAAAACGGCGCTCCCTTTTCTGAAATTCCAATATGGCTTCAAACAGATCTTCTTTAGAGAAATCCGGCCAGAGCACAGGGGTAAAATACAGTTCGGCATAGGCAAGCTGCCAAAGCAAAAAGTTACTGAGTCGCATTTCCCCGCTGGTGCGTATCATCAGTTCAGGATTTGGAATGCCGGCGGTCTGCAGCGAATTGCTAATGGTCTGGGCGGTGATGTCCTCCGGCCTGATTTCGCCGCTGCTCAACCGTTGGGCAATGCGCCGCATGGCCTGCGTCAGTTCCCACTGGCTGCTGTAGTTGACAGCCAGAATGAGCGTCAGGCCGGTATTGTGCCGGCTGTACATCATGGCTTCTTCCAGTTCACGCGCGCACTTAGCAGGCAGGCCTTTCAGATCGCCCAGAGTCTGCAACCTGATGTTGTTTTCCATCAGCGTCTTCATCTCGCGATGAATGGTTTCCACCATGAGCTCCATCAAGGCATCTACTTCATACTTGGGTCGCGACCAGTTTTCAGTGGAAAAGGCATAAAGGGTCAGGTAAGGAATATCCAGTTCGGCACAGCCTTCGGTGGCGGCACGAACGGCGCTGATGGCATTGCGATGGCCGAAGATCCGCTCCTCTCCCTGTCGCCGGGCCCACCGGCCGTTGCCATCCATGATGACGGCTATGTGCTGCGGCAGGCGCGACCGGTCAATCAGATCTATGAGCGGCATAAATCGGCCGACGAAATTAGCCAATTGGCTTCTGCTCTTTCTGACTTATTCCTTGTAAGGACACCGGTAGGGCCGAATCGTAAACGAAATACCAACCGCGGCCAGCAGGTAGTCGTCGTTTTTGGATGCATCACCGCGCATCTTACCCGGCTTGCCCACAGGTTCCCCTGCCACATCGCCCGACGGATCGGCCAGGTAAGCAACCATAGGGCTGCCTTCATAGAACAAGACCACCGGATCGGCATATACGCCGCTGACGTCATCCAGATAGTCGGTAGCGGTTTTGCGGATTCCGGCTTCAGCAAACATTCCTATCCGGCGGGCCACACGCCATTTGAATCCGCCGCCAATGACAAAGGCCGTACTCGTTCTGCGGTATCTTTTCAGCTCCGGATATTGCGAATACCCTTGCCCCTCCGTACCCAAAGGTTGCAGCAGCACCTTTTCATCCGCGTAATGAGTCATGGGATTGAAGTGAAACACCGAAAATCCGGCAAACAGATAGGGAGTGAACAAATGAGGATCTGTGTGCGAACTGTTGCTCGTATTGTAGTACGGCAGGAAATTGAATTCGGTTTGCAGGGTGCCTTCGGTGATGGGTGAAAAGAAACGGAGATTACGTACACGGTGCACGTAATCCGGTGAAAAGGCATCGTCGCCCCAGATGCGTCCTTGGCCTCCGCTGACCCGGAATGAGACGCGCTCATCCAAATTGTAGCGCACATAGGCTCCGGCTGCAGGTCCGAAGAAACGAAGGCTGGTGTGCAGGTTTAAATCTCCGAAATAGCCGGTGCCACCGGCATAGGGGCCGTAATCCCATCGCTGGCCGTATGCCACAGAGGCTGAAGCAAGCAGGAGTCCAAAAACCGTTGAGCGCCAGAACGGATTCACCGAAACGAACCAACGCCGGGGCAATGCCAATATTTTTTCCAAAAATACGCTACGTGATGCCACGGGCTGAATTCAGACCAATGAAAATAATGCGTCATGAACCAAACCGACAGCTACACGCCGTCGTATGTAGGCTATCATCAAAACCTAAAAACAAAAATTATGAGAAAAAATCAATTCTTCACTTTATTCCTGAGCTTGTATACAGCTGCCGCAACGGCACAGATGACCGATAACACCGTGATGGTTGGCGGTGAGGCCATGTTTCCGCAAAAGAACATCATTGAAAATGCGGTTAACTCAGCCCAGCACACCACTCTGGTGACAGCCGTTAAGGCAGCAGGATTGGTGGAAACCCTTTCCGGTCCCGGGCCTTTCACGGTTTTTGCCCCCGTAAACGATGCTTTTGAAAATCTTCCTGCCGGCACAGTAGAAAGCCTGATGAAACCCGACAAGAAGGCGCAACTGACAGCCGTGCTTACCTATCACGTGGTGCCCGGCCGCTACGACTTTGATGCTCTGACTGCAGAAATTAAAAAAGGTAAAGGCACGGCAACACTGAAAACCGCTCAGGGCGGCATGTTGCGCTTCACCATGAACGGCAAGCACAACATCATGGTATGGGATGAAAACGGTTCCAAAGCCAACATCAGCGTGTACGACGTCTATCAGAAAAACGGCGTCATTCACGTGATCGATGCGGTGTTGTTGCCCAAAATGTAGCCCGCGCTTAAGCGTAGTCCCATGTGCTGATGGGGTGGGGAACGTAAGGGGGCGGCGCCATCGGCGCCCCCCCCAGCGGGTGTCGATCCCAAGCGACTAAAACAATTTACAGGCAACCCCAGTTTCCAAAGGCTCCACAACGT
>JANWXQ010000004.1 GCA_025057275.1 Chitinophagales bacterium | reverse complement strand
GTAGGGTCGCTGTTCTTGTAGTCAAATCCCATAAAGACCACCTGGCCAAGTCCCTGTTTCCGGTAACCCAACACATGATCGCCATTGTATTCAATCAGCGAAACATAATCGCTGTTGGTAATGTCATACACGTAGGTGTTTTTCGGCGCGCTGATGGATGTGCCGATTCCCTGAGTGATCGGATGAGAGGTGTTCACCACATTCAACGTGTTGTTATTTCCTACTGTGACATAAGATCCGGAGAGTAAGCCGGTGTTAAATAAACAAGCTGCCTTGTTGGAGCTTCCGGCAACGAGAATAGCTGTACCGCCTTTATTAACGAACTCATTCAGCGCATCGGCGTAAGCAGAAAATGCAGAGGTGCTGCCGGTGGGTTTGGGCATCAGAAATACATTTTTACCCTTCAGATCGGCCGCCAGTTGTTCAGAAGTAGTGGCAAAAGTCTGGCTGAGCGTGTGATTAGGGTAAGAAGAGGCCAAGGCCGCAACCAGATTGTTGTAACTATCCAACATATCCACTTCCACAGAAAGGGCCAGGATGTTTGGATTGGCCCCCTGAAAAGCATACTCCTCTTCCTCGTAGGTGTGTACCAGGTTACCCCCACCGTGATTGGTTACCGAAAAGGAGGTTGTAACCATTTCGGTGCCGCAACCTAAATCCACGTTGATGGTTTGCGGAGCTACTAACATTACGGGAGGTTGTTGCACCGCAATCGTCTTGGATGCGCTGGCGCTGCCCCCACAATTGGAAGCGGTTAGCGTAACGGTGTAGTTGCCTGAGGCCGCATAAGTGTAGGTGGGATTTTGGAGAGTAGAGGTATTTCCGTCACCGAAATCCCAATGCCAGTCGATGGGCAGATTGCTGGATAGGTCGGTGAAGGTTACCGGCAAGCCAAAGGCGGGATTCGCATCGCTGATGCTGAAGTCTACCACAGGCGTAATCAACCCTCCTTCCACTGAGGTCCAGGAAGCTGCAAATCCGGATGTGATACCCGAATTGTCTGTACTCCATTCCAAAAACATCGCTCCACTGGTTGCCGTCACCACGGGATAGGGCCATGGATAACCGCTGATGGTGGCCAGCAAAGGGGCACTGGTATTTTCTCCATCATAAATCCTTAATACGTCATTAGCGGAATATGTATAAAAAGCACTGAAAGTGAGGGTGATTGTCTTGGCACAGGCCGGCTTGATGAGCAGCGAGCACGATTCATTGTTGCCGTAATTACCGGTGGGGCCGCCGCTGTCGTACACCGTGCCGCTGGGCAGATTCACCGCGGTAATGCCACTGCACAGGTTCAGCACGGGGTTGACTGTAATGTATCCCACCTTGGTTACAGAATTAGATCCAAAACCGTTGGAGGCTGATAAAGTGACGTCATAGGTGCCCGGGTTGGGATACATGATTCCGGTCGGATGCTGAACGGTACTGGAAGAGGGAACAGCACCGGGGAACTGCCAGTTCCATGAAGTAGGCACATTGAGCGAAAGATCCTGAAAACTGACCGACTGCCCCATGTTGATGTTGGTCACATTGGCTTTGAAATCCACCACAGGAGCATCAGCAGCAGGTGAAGTAAAGTACACCATGTAATCTTCGGCCTGGCCCCGTTCCATGATGTAGCAGGCATCGGTGATGTTATTGGATTTTTTATCATCAATGATGCGGAGCCGCAAGGGGGCATTTAGCACCACGCCGCTGGCGGGCGTGTAGAGTACTCCCTGGACCTTACCGGAAACGTCGTCGGCGGAAAAGGCCAGTTCGTCGGTGTTGTTGAAGGAACCGTCGTTGTTGTAATCAATCCACATCCGGACATCGGAAGGCTGACTGCCCAGGGTTAAGGTGAACGGATAGGGGTTGCCCGCCACCAGCATGGTGAATGCCGAACAGGAAAAATCTTCATAACCTGCTGTGGCATTACCGCTGGTGTGGTTGATGCTGCCCAGCTCCAGCCCCTTTGTTCCGAATTTGGGTCCGGGTTGTGTGGCCAACGGAATGCAGGACGCAGGTAGCGGAGCCCCTATGTTCTGCACATCAATTAAATTGGTCTTGGTTAGGGTATCTGACGTGTTGCAGGCAGCAACCCCCTCTACATAAAGCGTTACCGTGTAGGTTCCTACTGTGTTGTAAGTATGCACCGGGTTGACATCGGTTGAAAAGTTTCCATCACCGAAATCCCATAGAAAATCGGTACCGTTGATGCTAAGGTTGGTAAAGGAGACCGTTGCCGGCAGGGAGCAGAACTGCTTTTGGCTTACAGAAAAGCCCGCCGTAACGGCATCTTCAAAGACCGAACCGATATTAACGGCGTAGCCGGCATTGGCGGCCTGAAACGCCTGGTTAGCGCAGTCGCCGAACAAATCCTGAGCAGATTGAACGGAGTAATAGTAAAAATCCGAAAACTTGGCATTGGGGGTCAGATACACCAGATGGGTGCGGGTAGCTATGGCTGCTGCATCCACCAGGCCTATGGATTCAACAAAAAACGGATTGCCAACGTCATTCACGCCGCTACCTCCTTCGGTAAGCAGATAAAACCAGAAATTGGTTACGCCGCTATTGTAGTGAACAATGTCGCCATTGTTCCAGTAATCGCCACCATAGGTATCGGCGCATTGAAACTCATTGGGGTTGGCCATATTGCGGATGAGGTAATTGAATTCATCCCCCAGGTACCAGCTTCCTTTATTGGTGTTGAGGAAACGTACCGTAACCCCGGTGATATCAGCGAATGATTCATCCAATGCTCCGGATTCACCGCTATACACCAGATCGGCGGAATAATCATCCACGCCATGGGTCAGCTCATGGCCCACCACTTCCATGGAGGTTAACGGCGTAACGCCCAGGGACGCGTCGCCATCCAGGTAGCTGGCATAGGTGCCATCCCAGAACGCATTGATGCCGGGGCCGGCATGCACCTTGCTCTCCATTTTCACTGTACCGATACCGTCCAATGACTGCCATCCATGGGTCAGGTAGAAATCATAGGTCATTTCGGTTCCGTGATGACAATCTAAGGCGTAAGCATCCAGCGAAGTGCCATAGTCAAAATTTTTAGAGGGGCTGGTGAAATCATTGCCATCGCTGAAATTCCAGGTTTCAATGCCCGGAGCACGGGTAGTGTATTCCCGCAGCCGGAAGGATGAGGGACCGGTGCTGTCCACCGTCATATTGACTTTTCCATAATAGGCCGTTTTTCCTGTGCCGGGCACATCGGTATGGCAAAGCCGCGCATCGGCTTTCACGACCTGACCGGTATGGGCATCCACATATACATAATCCCGTCGAAGGGGCTCGAGGGCATAGATATCGCAGCGATACACCAGATGATACCTGCCTTGATCAGGCAGAATCATGAGTTTGTTGTTATCGGCATCTTCGCGATCGTGAGCCCAAACCGAAGCATTTACCCAGGCGCAGGCAGCAGCGTAGGCCTGTGAGGGGGTGATAGCCGGATGGACGTCGATTTGAATGCCACGATAATATTCGCCGTTAACGGATTCTACATAACCGTTCCGTTCGTGCACGTAATACACCCCATAGATGACCGGAATGCCCTTATAGGTCTGACGATACCGCGTATGCAGGAACCCCAGTTTATCGTAGAAATGCCGGAATGGAATAAGATCTTCTTCATGAGGCATCTGAAGGACATCTTTTTTCAACCAGCTTATTACACGACTGCCGGGAATACGCCTGTCGTCGCGCAACAAAACAAAAGCTGGTGTGTTGCGATCCAAGCTGAACAAGACCTTTTTTGCATCTGGAAACTGCCGCTGAATCTCTGCCGGCTTCAGCCACTGCAATGATTGCTGGCTCCAGGAATTGTGCGACCAAAAAACCGCAAGAAGGAAGGCAAGGCACAATCGTTTCATTGACCCAAATTTTTTCAAATATACCGTTAAAAAAATTACGCCGGAAAACCGTTCTGTTATCAAAATGAAAACCGCCTGCCTTTTCCCATGGCAGGCGGTTTCAACGATTGAACGCAAATACCTACTTCACCGGATCGCCGAAGGTATAAGTCAGCCCCACACCCATTCCTTCCTTGATCTGGGTTCGTGGCCCCGCCGTGCCTGTGGGCTGCCCGTTTTTGTCCAAGTCCGCAATAGTTACGTTGTGATCGTAAATGATATTGGTAAAGAATGATGCAGTAATGTATTTGTTAACATTCATATTAATAAACAGATCATAGAAAACGTCAATGTTTCTGCGGTTCAACCGATCGGCATCGGTGTAATTATTGAACAACTGCAATCTGGTGTTAACCGTTACATTTTTAACCACTTCCTTGTTAAAGGATGCAGTAAACAACGCACCAAATTCGGTGCGGACTTTTCCCCCATTTTTCACAAGGTTACCCAACGTATCGTAAACGGCCGGAGGATTGCCCCACTGGCTGGCCCCATTGATGACTATGTTGGCTATGTCCTGGCTGGCAACAAAAATGAACCGACCGGTAGCCGGAGAAAAGTAGAATGTCAGGTAACTGTAGGGCTTCCATTCAATACCCGCCGATGCGGTTAAGTAGGCAGGCGCCAAAAACCGGCTGACCACATCGGAATCATTCGGATAGATATACCCCGGAGCAAATTGAGAGCGAAAATTAACCAGAGCCGTATAGTAAAAATTGCCTTTGAATTCCCTTCCGGCCTTGCTGTTCAAATCAATCAGGTCGGTGTTCTTACGAATTCCCCGTACGTACTGGGATTGAATGAATCCGTAATTGAGAAAAGCGCTGTTATGCCAGTAGTTCTTGCCTTTGGTGTAGTTGGCATAAGCATATCCGAGGGTGGTCAGGCTCAGGCTGTTTTCACCGCCGGCTGCCCAATGGGAAAATGCCACCTGGTTAAATTGCAGTGAGCCGTATCCGCCTTTTTTCCAAGAGGTGTCTGCCCCGACTGTCTGTGCGCTCAACTGTTGCGAAAGGATAAACAAAATACCCCCTCCAGCAAGAAAAAATTGAAAAATGGAATTGGGTTTCATGCCGTTGTATTATAAAATTTTTTTCTATTTCTTAAGCAAATCCCGGATTTCCATCAGCAGCTTTTCCTGTGCTGAGGGCTCAGGCGGAGCTGCCGGCTCAGCTTCCTGCTTGCGCCGAATGGCGTTAATCGCCTTGACCACTATAAACATGACCCAGGCTATCAGCAAAAACTCTATAGCGACACTGATGAAAGCACCGTATTTAACGGTAACTGCAGGAGCCGTTACCACCCCGTTTTCCACGACAGGCTGCTTGACGACCCACTCCCAATCGCTGAGGTCCTTGCCCTGAATCAGTCCGACCAACGGCATGACCATGCCGTCAATAAAAGCGGAGGTCAGTTTACCAAAGGCGGCGCCCATGACAAAACCGACGGCAATGTCAATGAGGTTGCCCCGGAGAGCGAACTCCTTAAACTCTTTAAGAATTTTCATGATTTATGATTTGGGCGAAAAATAGCATGTGCGGCACATTCTTTTTTCACTTGTCAACAAAATACGACAAAGCCCCGCAACGGATCATTGATGTGCAACATACTGTTGCAGCGCCATCTGCAAACAGTCCATGGCAGCAGCCAGGGCATCCCGGTTCAGTACATAGGCCAGCCGAACTTCATCACGGCCCTGACCCGGTGTGGAGTAAAAGCCCGAAGCCGGTGCGAGCATTACGGTTTGCTTGTTGTAATCAAAGGATTCGAGCAGCCACTGACAGAAGTGATCGCTATCGGCCACCGGCAAACGAGCCATGGCATAAAATGCGCCGCCCGGCTTAGGGCAGAGTACGCCCTCCATTTGCTGCAGGCGGCTGACCAAAAAGTTGCGGCGTGCCTCGTATTCCGCAGCAACCGCTTGAAAATAGTCCGCACCTACTTCCAGGGCGGCTTCGGCTGCAATCTGCCCCAAAGTCGGCGGACTCAGCCGGGCCTGCGCCAGCCGCAACACAGCATCCAAAACCGACCGGTTTCGCGAAATCAGACAGCCCACCCGGGCGCCGCACATGCTGAACCGCTTGGATACCGAGTCTATAACAATGGCATGTGCTTCCAGACCCGGTAACTGAAGCACACTGACGTGCTTTCTGCCATCGTAAACAAAGTCGCGGTAAACTTCATCGGCAAACAGAAACAAATCATGCCGCAACACGATATCGCGCAGTTGTTCCAGTTCCTGCAAAGAATAGAGGTAGCCGGTGGGGTTGTTGGGATTGCAAATCAGTATCGCCCTGGTGCGCGGCGTTATCGATTGTTCCCATTCGCTTATAGGGGGCAAGGCATATCCGGTTTCAATGCGGGAGGTCAGCGGCCTGATCCGTATGCCTCCGCTTAGGGCAAAACCATTGTAATTGGCATAAAGCGGATCCGGAACGATGATTTCATCTCCGGCATCCAGCGTAGCCATCATGCCGAACGTAATGGCTTCTGAGCCGCCGGTGGTAATGAGCAAGTCTTCCCAGGAAAGCTCGATTCCATACCGGGCGTAATAGGCGGCCAACTTACGACGGTAAGATTCGTTTCCGGCAGAATGGCTGTACTCCAAAACCCGCTGATCCCAGTTTCTTATAGCCTGCCGTACGATATCCGGCGTTTCAATATCGGGTTGACCGATATTGAGGTGATACACCCGAATCCCTCTGCGCTTCGCCGCCTCGGCATACGGAACCAGCTTACGTATCGGTGAAGCCGGCATGAGTCGTCCCCGCTCGGACAGGTGAGGCATAAAGGCCGTTGACAGGTGAAGTGTGAGGCACGAACATAACCACTGCTGATGAGAACAAAAACATGCAGTGGTGCGATGCCGGGATCTTCTGCAAAACGGGTTAAGAAATCCTCTGATGCAGGTGCCCCAGGCGGGAGTTGAACCCGCACGGCCCTTTCGGGCCACAGGATTTTAAGTCCTGCGTGTCTACCAGTTCCACCACCAGGGCAAAAAAAATCGTCAATCCTGAGCGCCGCTGCCCGGCGAATCCGGATTGACGATACGATGAGCGGGAGACGAGACTCGAACCCGCGACCCCAACCTTGGCAAGGTTGTGCTCTACCAACTGAGCTACTCCCGCGATTGAGTCGTGCAAATATAGCACATGCATCCCTTAGTCTGTTTCACCCAATCGATCCAACACTGACCGACGAACCTGCTGCATTAGCCATAGCGGGGTTGACGTGGCCCCGCAGATACCGACGCTGTTCCTGCCAATCAGCCAGTCCTCTTGCACGTCTTCAGGTCCGGTGACGAAATAACTATTGGGATTGACCTGCTTGCAGACGGCATACAACACTTTTCCGTTGGAGCTTTTCGGCCCACTGACAAACAGTATGACCTCATGAGCTGCGGCGAACTGCCGCAGCTGAGGCTCCCGGTTGGACACCTGGCGGCAGATGGTGTCGTTGGCGGTCACCGGCGTACCGTAGGCCGCAGCACGTTCCTCAATCAGGGCCTTGAGGCGATAGAATTTTTCGGTGCTTTTGGTGGTTTGGGAAAAGAAGGCCACCGGTTTGCTGAAATCAATCTTCTCCAGGTCCTCTTCGCCGGTAATGATAATGGCCTGATGCTGCACCTGCCCCATAAGCCCGTTGACTTCTGCATGTCCGGGCGTGCCCAGCAAAACCAGCTGTGCATCAGGCATGGCTTCGGAGGCGGCCCGGAAGCGTTGTTGCAACTTCAGCACAACCGGGCAGGAAGCATCCAGCAATTCAATGTTGTTGGCCAGCGCCGTCTGGTACGTTTCCGGAGGTTCCCCATGTGCCCGGATGAGCACCTTGCAGTCGCGCAGTCGCGAAAGGTCTTCGTGATTGATGATCCGCAATCCTTTCTGCTTTAAGCGTTGCACCTCCACGTCATTGTGGACGATATCGCCAAGGCAATACAACTGACCACTGGCCTCCAGTTCGTCTTCAGCCATCTGAATGGCGTACACCACGCCAAAACAAAAGCCACTGCCGGGGTCAATGGTTACCGTCATGGGGAGGGAGTTTTTCTCAACGCCTTGCGTGCCAAACGCAATACAAACCGTCGCTGTTGTTCGTAAGTCATGTTGCTGTTGTCCAGCTCAATGGCATCGGGGGCTTTTCTTAAAGGAGCGAGAGCACGGGCACTGTCCTGGCGATCCCGTTGCCGCATTTCACTGGCAAGATCAGTCTCATCGGTGGTTACGCCTTGCTGCTTCAATTGTTTCAGGCGCCGTTGCAGACGAACCCGTTCGTCAGCAGTCATAAAAATTTTTACATCGGCATCAGGAAGCACTACTGTACCGATGTCGCGGCCATCCATGACCACGCCTCCACCGGCGGCTGCCCGACGCAGTTCCTCCGTGATAAACCGACGCACCGCCGGCAGGGCGCTTACCTCGCTGGCTGCCTGCGACACCTGCGGGGTGCGAATCCGGTTTTCCACATCTACACCGTTCAGCATCATGCGGCACTGGCCGGTTTCGGAATCATAAAGAAATTCCATATGAATGTTCTGCAGTGCCTTTTCAACGCTACGCTCATCCGACCAGTTGATGCCGTTAGCCATCAGGTGCCAGGTAAAGGCGCGGTAATAAGCGCCGGAATCAATGTAGCGGAAGTGCAGGGCCTGAGCCACCTCGCGCGCCAGGGTGCTTTTGCCACTGGATGAAGGACCGTCAATGGCAATACGCATGCGCTTCATTCTTGCAAAGATAAACCGGGCATCCGGCGGCTGCAGTTGCTTACCGGTTTCCCATCAGGTCGTTCAGATTCAGGGCCAAAGAAAAATTGTTGAACCCGGCAGCCGTGTTGAACACACTGCGGGCATAGCCCAAATGAAACCTGCTGATGCGCACGCCGATTCCATAGCTGAAGCCGGCAAAGCGGGGCAGAAAGGCATAGGCCAGCTCCTGCCGGCGCTGCCCGTGATAGGAGACGCTCAGCCGGACGACGTTACTGATATGCACTTCCACGCCGGCAACAACGTGCAGCATCAGTTCCTTCACGGCCGTTTGGATTCCATTCTGCCTGCTGACTGTGTCCCCGAGTAATGAAGTGGCACCTGTGGCTTTCGGATCGACGTACCGCAGATTCCACCGGTGCAGGTCGTGAAGCACCAGCGACAACAAAAAGGGCGTATGCGGCAATCGCTGAGAAATGCCGGCCTGCAGATCAAAAGGCAAGGGCTCGCGTTGACCGGAGGTGTAGGAATCCAGTTGAACGCCCACATTGCGGAACTGCACCGTAGCCGTCAGCCCGTTGGTGGTATCGTGGTAGGAGGCTGCCAGTGTGGCAGCAAGTCCGTTGGCCGTATAGGATTCCAGCCGGGACTGCAGCCAGGTCAGGTTAACGCCGTAATGAAACCGTTCATTAAAATGCCGTGCTGCTCCGAGCGTGACACTATACTCGGCTCCTTCAAAGCTGCCCAGCAGGTTTCCGTAAGCATCGGTGTATTCAAACGTTCCGTAATCCTGAAACATGATGCCCCCAAGAAAAGTGGTATTCCATGCCGGGGCATGCTTAACCAAACCTACATAACCGATGCGTGCATCGGTCAGGTAGTTGATGTAATTCAGCGAAACCCTGCCGTTCATGGATGCATTCAACAGCGAAGGATTTAACTGACCTGAGGCGCCATCGTCATCAAAAACAGAAATAAAATCTCCACCCATGGCTGTAGCCCGTGCCGAAGCGGGCATGTCAAGCAGATGAAACACCGACTGTCCGCCCGGCTGCGCAAACAGTTGGGCAGCAGGAAGGGCAAGCATCAGCGCCTGAAGTAAAAGCTTCATGGGTCGGTTCACAGGATGAAACGCAGCAACAGGAGGAAACAGTACAGGCCGGCAGCGAAAATATAGCTTTGACCTTGAAGCCTATGAAATACCGGGAAGCCTTGTCGTGGTTGTATTCGCGGCTGCCCATGTTTTCCCGAATTGGAAAAGCAGCCTTGCGGCCGGGACTGGAACACATCAGCCGACTGTGTGAGCTGTTGGGTAACCCGCAACATGCCCTGGTGGCCGTTCATGTGGCCGGCACCAACGGCAAAGGGTCCGTAAGCGCCATGCTGGCCTCCATTTGCAGGGAAGCGGGCATGCGAACTGCCCTGTACACCTCGCCTCATCTGACCGACTTCCGGGAGCGCATTCGGATCAACGGAAAAAAAATTCCCCGCCGAGAAGTAGTCCGCTTTGTTTCACAATACGGCGAAGCGGTGGAACGCATCCAGGCATCTTTTTTTGAAGCAACCACTGCCATGGCTCTGGACTATTTTGCCCGAAGCAAAGCGGACATAGCCATCATCGAAACAGGCCTGGGGGGCCGGCTGGATTCTACCAACATTATTCTTCCGGTTTTGAGTGTGATCACCAACATTTCATGGGATCATAAGGACGTGTTGGGAGATACCTTAGAGAAAATAGCATACGAAAAGGCCGGCATCATCAAGCCGGGCGTTCCTGTTGTGGTGGGTGAGCGCCATGAGCAGTCTTCCGTTGATGCGGTTTTTGTGCAGACAGCTGCCACAGCAAAAAGTCCGCTCACATTTGCCGACACGGTCTGCAAAGCTGAAGTGATTAAAGGCCATGCTGCAGACTTTTGCTGGACGTACCGCCTGTCCTTGCCGGGCAAGACGATGCAGGTTCGCTGCCCGCTGTGCGGACCGCATCAGGTGCGCAATCTGATTACGGCCTGCGCTGCTGCCGTGGTGCTTCAACGACTGGGTTTACCCATCCGGCAACGGCACATCAAAGACGGATTGCAAAAGGTTGTGCACCACAGCGGCATCCGGGGACGCTGGCAGTTGCTCAGTAAAAAGCCCATGATCATAGCCGACGTAGCGCACAACGAAGCAGGACTTCGCTATGTGCTTCACCTGTTGGATCAACTGCAGAGACCGGTGCACTTCGTTTTGGGATTCGTGGCCGATAAGGAGGTGGATAAACTCCTTGCCCTTTTTCCCCGGGATGCCCGCTATTACTTCTGCCGTCCCGATGTGCCGCGCGGAATGCATACCGACCTGCTGACCGAAAAGGCGACTGCAGCCGGACTGCAGGGTCGCCCCTACCCTTCTGTGCGTGAAGCGTTAAAAGCAGCCCGCAAGGCCTGCCGAACGGATGAAGTGATTTTTGTCGGGGGCAGCACGTTTGTGGTAGCTGAAGTCATCTGATGTATTGCTCCCTCACGTCAGAATAGCAGAACGATTTTGTTTCTTTGCCCGCCGGATGGAAATTGTCGTTTCGGGTATTCGACCCACGGGCCGTCTGCATCTGGGCAACTATTTCGGCGCCGTGGCCAATTTCGTCAGGCTGCAGGAGCAATATCGTTGCTACTTTTTCATTGCCGATTACCATTCGCTTACTACCCATCCGCATCCGGCCGATCTGCACGGCACCGTTCGTCAGGTTCTGGCAGAATACCTGGCTTGCGGCGTGGATCCGAAACGCTGCGTGCTGTATCGTCAAAGCGATGTGCCCGAAACGGCTGAGCTGTATTTGTTTCTGAACATGCTTGCTTACGTGGGTGAGTTGGAGCGCAGCGCTTCATTCAAAGAGAAGGTGCGCAGCCAACCCGATAACGTCAACGCCGGCCTGCTCACCTATCCGGTGTTGATGACTGCCGACATCATCATTCATCGCGCCCATAAGGTACCCGTTGGTAAGGATCAGACGCAGCATTTGGAGATGGCGCGCAACTTTGCCGAGCGCTTCAACCGGTTATATGGCGAAGATTTTTTTCCTCTGCCGCAGGCGCTGGGAACAGGTGGCACACTCGTTAAGGTTCCCGGTTTGGACGGAAGCGGAAAAATGGGTAAAAGTGAGGGCGAGGGAAATGCGGTTTTTCTTTCGGATACGGAAGAAGAAATTCGTCGCAAGGTGATGCGCGCCGTCACCGACTCCGGACCTACGACACCGAACCAACCCATGTCGGAGCCCGTTCAGAATCTGTTTGCGTTAATGAAGCTGGTGTCGCCGCCGGAAACAGTAAGCCATTATGAGGAGGCATACCGGGCCTGCACCATCCGCTATGGCGACATGAAAAAACAGCTTGCTGCTGATATGGCCGCTTTCACTGCACCCATTCGCGAGCGCATCGCCTACTACCTGAACAACGATTCCCTGCTGCGCGACATTTTGGAACAAGGTCAGGAACAGGCCCGCGCCAGTGCTTCTGCTACTGTTGCCGAAGTGCGGCGACTGATTGGCTTTCGAAAATTTTAATTCCTTCTATCTTCACTGCTGACCGCTCCCGATGCTTAACTGTTGTGTGAATCTTTAGTCAACCCCGATAGCTTCGCTCATGGCCAAAAAAGAACCCAAGTTGCCTCCGGTCAAGCACATTGCCGTTGCCGGAAATATCGGCTCAGGCAAAACCACATTGACCACTCTGCTGGCCAAACAATTCGGCTGGACACCCCAATTTGAGGATCTGGAGAACAATCCTTACTTATACGATTTTTATGAAAACATGCCGCGCTGGAGCTTTAACCTCCAGATCTATTTTCTCAACTCGCGATTCAGCCAGATCATAAAAATTCAGCAGGGCGACAAAACCGTTATTCAGGATCGCACCATTTATGAAGATGCCCAGATTTTTGCGCCCAACCTGCATGCCATGGGTCTGATGACCCGCCGTGATTTTGAAAATTATTCGCAATTGTTCAAGACCATCAGCTCGCTGATCAAGCCGCCGGATCTGGTTATTTACCTTAAGGCTTCCATCGGCGCTTTGGTTTCCAACATCCAGAAACGTGGCCGCGAATACGAAGACAACCTTCGGCTGGATTATCTGCGGCGCCTCAACGAATATTACGAAAACTGGTCGGCAAGCTATAAAGAAGGCAAACTGCTGGTTATTGACGTAGATAAGTACAACTTCGCCGAAAATCCGGAACACCTGGGTGAGGTAGTCAATAAGGTGCGCGCCAATCTGATGGGCCTGTTTTAGGATCCCGCAGCCGTTGGCCAAGGGCGCCCCAAAAGATAAATTCATGATTTCTTGTTTTTTGCAGTCCCAGAATCCGCTTAGCTTTCGGTGCAATTACAGTCAGGTCTTATTGGTTCGCCGTTGATTTTATGCCCGCCCCTCCAAGCCACTTTCTGCTTCTCCGATTCTTTAAAAGCTTCAGTCGGTCGCGCCTTGCTGTAATCGTTTTGCATCTGCTGTTGCTGATACAAAACGGCTATGGACAGTGGCTAAGCTACTCGGCACGTTCATCAGGCATGGGAAACACCGGTTTGGATCTCAGCGATGTTACCGGAGTGCTGCTAAATCCCGCTGCCCTTGCCGGACAGGAAGCAACCACCCTATTGGCATCGGCTCATCAACCGTATATGCTGGCTGAACTGGGCACCTACAACGTGGCTGCCGCCATTCCCATCCGGCATGCGGGCTGGGGTCTGGCGCTTACCTATTCGGGTTATGAAGCTTTTAATCAGAAAAAGGCGGCTTTGTCTTACGGACGCTCCATCACCGAATTTATCTCACTGGGTATCCAGCTGGATTACATTCAGACAGCGGTCAGCGAATACGGCACCAGCCATACATTCACGGGCGACGTAGGCACGTTGGTCGCTATATCTTCCCAATTGCGCCTGGCAGCACATGTGTTCAACCCTTATCCAATAAACTGGGGCTTCGGCGAGCAAAAAGTACCTACGGTGTTTCGGATGGGCCTTGCTTATCGGCCGGCAGAACCGCTGTTGATCAATGCAGAGGTTGAAAAAGATATTGATCAGCCCGGACGCATCAAAACAGGTGTGGAATATCAGCCTGCTGATCCCCTATTCCTGCGGGCAGGTCTGCTAACGAATCCCGCCGTCTTCTGTGCCGGAGCCGGCCTGCGACTGGGCCGCATGCAACTGGATTTTTCCGCACAGTATCATCAGGTGTTGGGCATTACCCCGGCAGCATCGGTTTGGTTGGTGCTTCCGGCCAAATCCAAAGCAGCACAATAAAGAAACATGTTGCGCAGGCTGCTGGTCGCGAATGTCTGTCTGGGCTGCTGCCTTTCCGCCTTCGCCCAGCAACCCGATCCTACGGAAGAAAAGGTCTCCATTTTATTGGAAGACCGGCTCAGCAGCGATGAGACCCGCCAACTGGATTTTGAAACGCTCGTGGATTTGGAGCAGGGACTTCGCCGACGGCCCATCAACCTCAACCGGGCTGATGAAGATGACCTGCAGTTGCTGGTTTCCTTGCAATTGCTTACGCCTGCACAAGCCACCTCCCTGCTGGAATACCGAAGGCAGCTCGGAACGTTTACTTCTATTTATGAATTGCAGGCAGTGCCTTATCTGGATATTCCATCTATCCGGCAGATCCTGCCGTATGTGTTTGTCTCGGACGACTTAAGCCAGTCCCAGATTACTGCACGTGAATTGCTTACGCAGGGGCAATCCATGCTGCTGGTGCGTAGTTCCTACGTCATGCAACCGGAGTTGGGGTATCGCCGATCGGCGGAGGACTCTGCATCGCATTACCTGGGCAGTCCTTACAGCCTTTATGCGCGTTATCGGTACAGCTACGGGACCAAATTCAGTTGGGGTATTACCGGTCAGAAAGATGCCGGTGAGGAATTCTTTCGCGGTTCGCAACAGCAGGGATTCGACTTTTACAGCGCCCATGCATTCTACCGTGGGCGCGGTATCGTACGCTCAGCGGCCATTGGCGATTACGCAGTGAATCTGGGACAAGGCCTGGTTATGGGAGCAGGCTTTGGGGTGGCCAAGAGCTCGTATGTGACTTCCGTAAAAAACAGCGGCAGGATACTGTGGCCTTATACCAGCGCCGACGAATACCGTTTTTTACGCGGTGCAGCGGCAACGGCAGGCTGGCGCTCCTGGCAACTGACGGCCTTTGCATCATCGCGCCGTACCGATGGCAATGTCATCGTTACCGATACGTTGGATGAGAACCGCATCGTGACTTCCATTGGCGGCGATGGCTTGCACCGTACGCCCAGCGAACTGGCCGACCGCAATGCCGTAGGCTTTCAATGTGGCGGGCTGCATCTGCAGTACGGCGTTCCCACCTTTTCCGTTGGAGCAGCCGTTGTGCACAACCGGTTTAGTGTGCCCTTATCACCCACCTATGCACCGTACAACACGTTTTACTTTCGCGGCACCGATCTGACCCAGGCTACTCTGCACTTTGACTGGAGCTATAAAAATTTTAACTGGTTCGGCGAATGGGCTTACAGCTCCCCTTCGGCTACGGCGTGGTTAAGCGGTGTGCTGGCCAGCCTGCATCCACGGGTGGATGCCGTTCTGCTCTTGCGCAGCTACAGCCGGGATTTTACTACGTTTTTTCCTACGGCATTTTCCGAAAACACAACTCCGAAAAACGAGCAGGGGGTCTACAGCGGACTGGTTTTCCGCTTAAGCTCCACCCTTTCCCTTAGCGCCTATTGCGATCTGTACCAACATCCCTGGTTGCAATTCCGGGCCGATGCCCCTTCGCAGGGTCAGGATTACCTGCTTCAGCTCACCTTTAAACCCAGCAAGCGAATGGAGGCATATGTACGCTGGCGCAACGAAACAGAGCTGAGCAATGCCGACGTTGCTGACATGCCGCACGATGTGCTTACCGAAGCGCAACGACATTCTTTACGCCTGCACTTATCCTATGCGATTACGGCTTCGGTAACCTTGCGCAGCCGGCTGGAAGCCGTTCGCTACCGCCATCTGCCTCAGGGGCCACACCGCGGATGGCTTATCTATCAGGACGTGATCTGGAAACAACTAGGCAGTCCGTTGCAGCTTACCGGCCGGTTTGCCCTTTTTGATGCTGACGATTACGATGCCCGGATTTATGCCTACGAAAACGATGTGCTTTATGTGTACAGCGTTCCTGCATTTTACAACCGGGGTATCCGCAGTTACCTGCTGGCACGCTACAGTTTTTCACGTGCCCTGGACTTGTGGCTGCGTCTGGCCGCAACGTATTACAGCAACTTGAAGACCATCGGGAGCGGACTATCGGAAATAGACGGACCGGTAAAGAGCGAAATCAAGGCCGAATTGCGTGTTCGGTTCTGAATGGCTGACGCCAATCAGCTGCCGTCATGAGGCCGGTCATAGTCAATGCCTGCCTTGCCGGTGAGTTTTGTACAAAAATCCGTCATGAGCTATTTGGAGAATGTAGGCACGTTGGACCGCTTGTTGCGGGTGATTACGGCCATCGTCATTGTGGTTTCCTTTTTTCATCATCAGATCAGTGGTCCAGGAGGAATTGTGCTGCTGGTATTTGCCGTCGGTCTGCTGGCGTCTGCCGTTTTCGGATTTTGCCCGTTGTATCGACTGCTGGGCATAGCTACCAACCGATTCAAAACGCAGTAGCAGCGCCTGGTAAGTTTTCAGTGACAGCCAGCCGTCAGGAGTTACGGCGCTTGTAGAGGCCGATGATTTCCCCGAAGCCGATGGCATGGTCGTCCAGCAAAGGTTGGAGATCAGCGCGTGTGGCTTTGGAATCCAAATGAAGAAAATTGTCTAATGCGTAAACTTTGAACGCATAGCGGTGAACACCCGACGTGGGACAAGGTCCCTGATATTTGCGTTTTCGAAAATCGTTTATTCCTGCTTCACCCGGGACGCTGTTGGCCAGAATTTTATTGGTGGGGGGAATGTTCCACAAAATCCAATGCACCACCGAGCCTTTAGGCCCGTCCAGATCTTCCATGATCAGCACCAGGGTCTTGGTGTGCATGGGCAAACCGCTAATGATCAATGACGGATTGATATTCTCGCCGTCGCAGGTGAATTTGGAAGGAATGAATGAGTTATGCTTGAATGCTTCACTGGCAATCTTCAGCGACGCAATCATGTTACGAGCCACCGTGGCGCAAAGATAGCAACGGAAGGGAATATACCTGCCCTAACGGACAACAACAGGGCAACGAAAAAAACATTTATATTATTACTTTTCATGTTATTTGAAAAGCCCTAACAGCTCTCCTGGCCTTTGTCTTTTTGATGTTTGCGGCCCGTTGCCGTAAATTTCCTGCCTCAGGTATGTGCGGACCTATTCGCCTGTTCGTGCCGTTGGCTGCGATACTGGTTGCGGCGTGGCCCTGCCGGAGCCAGCCGGTAGCTTCCTTAAGTATCAGCGGCGGGCCCTTTTGTGCTCCGGATTCGGTGGCGGTGCACAACCTGTCGCAGGGCAACGGCCCGCTGACGGTTTCCTGGTTCGTCAATCAGGAACCGCTGAGCGACACCAGCTTTCACCTCACCTTCTGGGCTGCCGAATGCAACCTGTATGATATCACCGTGGTGGTCAGCGATTCTGGCGGACTGCAGGATACCGCTTCGCTGCTGCTCACTGTGTATTGTCCACCGACCGTTTTTGCCGGTCACGATACTGCACTGTGTTTGGGCGACACCCTCGCGCTTGCAGCTATAGCTCCGGGCACCGTCACCTGGCAGCCCGCTGTAGGTCTGAGCGATCCCGAAAGTCCGGTAACACTGTGCTTTCCCGATGCAACTACCCTATATGTGCTTACCGCTACCGATAGCATCGGGTGCACGTCCAGCGACACGCTGAAGGTAACCGTTCAGCCCCTGCCGTCAGTCACGCTTCTTCCAAACGCCATCAGCATCTGCAGCAACGAAGGGCCAGTGCAATTAACCGGCATACCGGACGGCGGTTTTTTTTCGGGAACCGCCGTCACTCAGCAAGGCTTGTTTCTTGCCCAGCAGGCAGGGCCCGGAACTTTTTTATTGCAATACCAGGTTACTGATTCGCTGGGATGCACGGCAACCGACACTTCTGTTGCCCAGGTTTTTGCACTACCTGAGCTGATCGTTTCAGAGGATACTTCCCTCTGCGCCGGCGACACCGTCTCGCTGTGGGTTCAAAACGTTGTTTCAGCTACTTGGTGGCCCGCCGAAGGACTCAGCGATACCGCCAGCCTCGCTCCGCAGGCCTGGCCTCAATCAACAACGGTTTTTTACGTTACCGGAAGCAATGGGCTTTGTTCTGTTACGGATTCGGTTCGGCTGGAAGTATTTCCCTTGCCCCAGGTATCTGCCGGTAACGATACCACAGCCTGCGAAGGCACTCCTTTGCTGCTTCAGGCATCAGGAGCCGAACAATATGAATGGTATCCCACGGCGTGGGTAAGTCAGCCCAACCAGGCGCTCACTCAATTCACCGGTACTGCGGCTACATGGCTCTACGTTACCGGAACCGATTTCAACGGCTGCGCCGCTACCGATTCGGTCTGGATCAGCTATGTGGCCACACCGAATCTGATACTGACTAACGACACTTCTTTGTGCAAGGGCAATACGGTACAATTGGCTGCCGCAGCAGCAGACACCTACTCCTGGGCTCCGGCTAATTCCTTGGACAATGCTTTTATTGCCAATCCGGAGGCGGCGCCCGCAGCGACTACCACTTACACGCTGACCGCATCGCTTTCCGGTTGTTCGTTCAGCGATCAGCTAACCGTTACTGTCACCAATCTGCCACCAGTGGACGCAGGCCCTCCCTTGCTCAATGTATGTCTGGGTGATACCGCACAGCTCACGGCCACGGGCGCTTCTTTCTACCTCTGGACTCCCGGTGCCTACCTAAGCAATCCCAATAGCGCTGCCCCCCTGGCTTTTCCTGTGGACACGACATGGTATTACGTAACCGGAACGGATGTTTCCGGCTGTCAGAACACAGACAGCATTCTGGTGATCGTTCTGCCGCTGCCCCAGCCCTACATTTTTGCTGATTCATCCCTGTGTGCCGGTGACACCATCGTCATGTATGCCACTGGCGGCCTGTACTACAGCTGGCAGCCGGCGGGAAGCCTCAACATGCCTTTGAACTTCAGTACACTGGCCTTCCCCGTGCAAACCACTACCTACACCGTAACGGTTATGGATTTCAAAGGCTGCCTGAACACTGCTACGCATAAAGTTTCCGTCTATCCGAAACCCCTGGCCATAGCCACCGGTCCTCCGCTGGTATGCGCGGGTCAGCCGGCCCAACTTATGGCCAGCGGCGGCCTGTACTACACGTGGCAGCCTTCGGCCGGACTGAACAACGCCTACATCAGCAATCCGGTTGCCACAGTGTACTCCAACACCACCTACACAGTTACCGTCAGCAACGAGTATTTCTGTTCGGATACGGCTCAGGTCCATCTCCAACTGCATCCACCGCTTCAGGCCAGCGTGTGCTCCGACACTGCTATCTGCCAGGGAGACAGCGCGCAGCTGTGGGCCGTTGGGGGGCAGCAATACCTGTGGTGGCCATCGGAATCTCTGAGCGCCACGCAGGTGCCTGATCCCGCAGCCTCACCAAACATGACCACGACCTATCAGGTGGTTGTAAGCGATTTATGCGCAGCAGACACTTTGGCCGTAACTGTGGTGGTACAACCTCCCCCCTTGGTGAATGCAGGACCGGACCTTCAGGCCATTGCCGGCACGCCGATTCATCTGCAGGCAGTGGCCAGCCCGGGAAGCTACAGCTGGTCGCCTCATGACGTGCTGTCCTGCGCCGATTGCCTGAATCCCGAGGCCACCCTGCTGGAGACCACGGTTTTTACTCTCACCGTTACCGACAGCCTGGGCTGCACGGCCAGCGACACAGTTACCGTTACTGTGGGCTGCGATGAACACATTATTTTTGTTCCTAATGTATTTACCCCAAACGGCAACGGTCAGAACGATGTGCTGTACGTACGCAGCACTGGCCTGGACGATCTGATTTATTTCAGGGTGTATGACCGCTGGGGCAAGCGCATATTCGAAACCGGCAGTATCGGGAAGGGATGGGATGGCCGCTACAACGGAACCGACATGCCCGCCGGCACCTATCTGTACGAATGGCAGGCCCGTTGCCTGAACGGAGAAGTGCTCCATCGCTTTGGAAATGTAACCCTGCTGCGATGAAAAAAAATTTGTTCCCACCGCTGCTTGCCGCCCTGCTGCTACGCCTGCCATTGCCTGATGCCGTCGCTCAGGACGCGCTTCTGTCGCAGCCGTTTCAAACGCCCCTGCAAATCAACCCCGCCTGGGCAGGATTTCATGACGGAACCTATCAGCTCAACGGCATGTACCGGAGCCAGTGGCAAACGCTCACCGACCCCTTCAAAACGATTGCCGCCCACTTGAACACCAGCCTGCCTGCCGGCAAAAACAAGAACCATATCGTCGGCCTGGCATTGAGCGGAAATGCCGATAAAGCAGGCGCTGTACAATTTACCACCTCTGCCTTTGCGTTGACCGGTGCCTTTCATTACAATTTTGGCCATGCCTTTCAACACTATATGGGTGCTGCCGTTTCCTTTGGCGCCGGCAACACCGCTCTGGATTTGGCATCAGTGACTACGGACGAAACGTTTACTACCGGCGGCACTTCCGAGGCCATCGGTTTTGAGAAAACAAACTTCTCCGACCTGTCGTTTGGCCTGGCTTACCACCTGCTCAGCGACACCTCTCATCTCCATGTAGGATTCGCTCTCTTTCATGCCAACTCCCCGGATCTGGCATTTACTTCCGATGGGCGTTCTTCCATTCGACCCAAAGCCGTTTTGGCCGCAAGCTACTCTTATCTGTTGCGGCCGCAGCTGGAATTTACTCCCGTGGCCATTGTAACCTTTCAGGGACCCTCACGTCAATTGCTGGCCGGAGGTCAGCTCCGTTATTCGTTTGCCTCACTGCTGGAAGCAAATTATGCCTTGGCCGGTGCGCTCTACCTGCGCTACGGTAATGCATTGATTCCTGCCATCGGCATCCGAATGGGCGACCTGGACGTCGGCCTGAGTTACGACCTGATGATGGGTCCGCTTGCCGGGCAGGACAGCAGGCAAGGGGCCATGGAACTAACCCTTTCCTATAAAGGAAAACTCAAAGGCATCTCTTCGGGGCGCATTTACAACCCCAGATTCGGCAATTAGCTTACAGACGAATCCAAAGAAACCGTCGCGGCTTGCGTTTGTTTGTTTGGAGAGCCGGTGTCTGAGAAACAGCTTCCCGCAAGGGAGGACAGAAAAAAACCGGAAGCCCGAAACTGGGAGATGGGCAAAAAAATCCGGCACTGTCAAAAACCACTTCCTGCTCCACGTTTCGCCTCAAGGTGCCCCAATGAAACAGACGGGCACTGCCTTCCTGATCCAAACATTCCAGCAACCTATTAGCTTCCTGCTTCAAGTGTTGGGTAAGAATTTCCACATGAATCCCCTCCCGTCGGGCTAACCAGGTTGCAAAATCCTCTGATGCACAGGACTGGGGTGAAAAGCGGATGCGCACACCCGGAGGACGAAAAACATGCTCCACCGGATGAGCACTTGCCGGCTGACGCTCCGGAATGAAATCGCCAATCTGCGGCAACGATACGGTAACCCCTTCATCCCACGCCTCTTGAAACCACCGTTCCCATTGCATGAGCCAAAACTAACATAGGTTAAGTTGATGTTAAATTCTATAACTTTGAACGCTGACGTTCAAACTGCTGCTTGTCGTTGAGGGGTATTTTCCGGACCGTAATTGAGTTAGTCGCCTTTTGTCTGTGGTTGAATGCGGGTGCGCAAAGCATAGCCGTAACTGAAGTCAATTTCAACTCCGATTCCACGACCACATCAGGCGACTGGTTTGAACTGTACAATTACGGCTCCACTACGATTTCCCTGGCCAACTGGGTGTTTAAAGACGACAATAACCAGCATCAATTTGTATTTCCGGCCACTGTCCAACTGGCTCCGGGGGCCCGGCTGGTGGTCGTCAACGACAGTCAGAAATTCAAGAATCGCCATCCATTCATCAGCAACTACATCGGCACCTTCAATTTCGGACTGGGCAACGACGGCGACCAGGTTCGCCTTTACGATGCGCAGGGCAATCAGATGGTATTCTTCGAATACGCCGACAGTCTGCCCTGGCATCCTGCCGCCGACGGCAGCGGGCGAACGCTGGAGTTACGCAGCGTGGCGCTGAATCCCAACGACCCGAACAGCTGGTTTGTAGGCTGCATGTTCGGCTCACCCGGAATGCCATTTACTCCCTGTTCCGAACAAATTATTTTTTCTGAAATCAATTACAACCCCAATCCGCTGCTCAATGCAGGCGAATGGGTGGAAGTGTACAACCGCGGGCCTACCTACGTAAACCTGAGCACCTGGAGTTTCAAAGACAGTAAAGAAAGCAATGCCTTTTACCTGCCGCAGAACCTGCAACTGCCACCTCAGGGGCGTGTGGTGCTGGTGGGCGACACCACCTTGTTTGATGCGCAGCATCCCGGTACACCTAACCGCTATGGCAATTTCAACTTCAACCTGAGCAACGACGGCGAACTCATTCGCTTGTTTGATTTCACCGGCACATTGCGGTTTTCTATGGTTTATAACGATGCCGGCGATTGGCCCAAGGGTCCTGACGGAGGAAGCTATACGCTGGAGTTTTCGGACACCACCTGGAATGTGAACAATCCCAAAGCCTGGTTTCAGGGCTGCCCGGGGGGTTCACCCGGTTATGCTTACGACCCGGACTGCATAACCGCCATACCCAACCCATCCTCTTCTTCTACGCTCATGCAGCTGCTACCTAATGGAGTGTTGGACGTCAGCATTCCTGCAGGAGAGCACCTTTTGCTGCGCCTGATCCGCACTGACGGTGCCGTACTCCATTCCCGGTTGCTCACCACCGGTCAGCATCAGATTCCTATTCTTCATCTTTCATCAGGTATTTACTTCATACAGGCCAGCGGAAGTGCAGGAATGCAAACCATAAAACTGATGCGTTGATGGGTCATCCAAGCCGCTTCGTCCTGGCAACAGTTGGATTAGGCATTTTTGTTGCGTTGGTGCTGACCGGTTGCGAGCCCGAGGCGGGCGAAGGCGGCACCAGTACCCTGCGCGGCAAGGTGTTGGCCCGCGATTATTCCGGAGATCAATTCATCCGGGAATATTACGTTCCTGAAGAGCGTGTATACCTGGTTTACGGTGATGATGCCTTCTACAGCGATGACGTGCGCACCAGCTACGATGGCTCTTACGAATTCCGCTACCTGAAAAAAGGACGGTATACCGTATTTGCCTATTCGGAATGCGACACCTGTCCCGGCCAGATTACTGCCGTGTTTGTCAGCGGAGAAATTACGCGAAACCGCTCCGTGCTTGAACTGCCCGACCTTATTATCCGAAAATGATCCGACGTTACTGGCCGATTCTGCTCGTGTTGTTACTCGCAGCCGCCGCTGATGCCCAAACTGCAAGCGACCGCCCGATCCGGCGCATAACCGAATATCAGATCACCGGCAAAGGGCAGGAACTGTTGGCTGCCCAGCGTCTGTTCAACGAACAAGGTTGGCTCCTGGAAGAAGAGGAGTACGATAGCGACGGCAAGCTGAAAAACCGCATGGTGTACGAGTACAACCCGCAAGGTCTCAAAACCAAGGAAACTCACTTCGGTGCCGACGGCAAAGTCAGCGAAATCCGAACCTACGAATACGACGCCAACGGCAACCGCACCCGCAGAGTCGTTACCGACGGATCAGGCCGGATCAAATCGGAAAAAAAGATAACGTATGAGTATTATCGCTGAAGAGCGCTTGATCGATGCGGTACGGCAGCAGCTGGAGCCTTATGCCATGCTCAGCCTTACGGAGCTGGGCTCATTGCATATGCTGAACCGGTTTGATGAAAAGTATTTGTTTTCGTTTAATCAGTTGATGCGTTGCCTGCCCCGGCTACAGGCTCACTATCGCGTGTTGCAAACGGGACTTCAGCGCAGTTGCCGCTACGATAACTTATATTATGATACGCCGGAACTGGATTGTTACGTCATGCACCTTACCGATCGCGGTCAGCGTTTTAAGGTGCGTTTTCGCCGCTACGAAAACACCGGACATTGTTTTCTGGAGGTGAAAAAAAAGTCCAATAAGGGACACACCTATAAGTTGCGCCTGCCTGCCGACCGGATGGATGTGACATTGGACAACGAACAGATTGGTTTTTTGCATCGCAGCGGAATTGCCGTTGCCCGCAAGCTGGAGCCGTCCCTGCTGGTGCAGTTTCAACGCATCACATTGGTTTGTCCGGATTATACGGAACGGATTACCATTGATTTTGGGCTTGGCTATTCCGGCAACGGACACGAACGGCCCATGTCCGATCTGGTAATTGCCGAAATCAAGCAGGAACATCACGCCTACCATAGTCCCTTCCGCTCGCTGATGCTGCGGCAGCGCATTTTTCCCACCACCTTCAGCAAATACTGCATGGGCATTGTGCTGACCCATCCGGGGATAAAGCATAACCGGTTCAAGCCAAGGCTCCTCTATATTCGCAAACTGCTAAACGGCCGCTTTGCCCATGATGCTGTTGCTTGAGAGCTATACAGTGCCAACGCTGGTGAACGCACCGGCACTTGCAGATTTTCTTATTCGTTTTCTGTTTAACCTGCTTATCGCCTATGTGGTTATTCGCTGGATTTATTATCCGGTTCACAAAAACAAAGATTATTTTTTTACATATTTTCTCTTCAATATCATCATTTTTGTTTTGTGCTATATGCTGAAAAACACCCATCTGCAACTGGGGGTGGCCTTTGGCTTGTTTGCGGTATTTTCCATACTTCGCTACCGCACTATGAATGTGGCGGTGATGGATATGACCTATCTGTTTCTGGTCATTAGCATTGCCGTCATCAACGCATTAAGTACCGAACACGTCAGTGTGTTGGAAGTAATCATCGCCAACCTTTCGGTGGTGATCATGACCTTTGTCATGGAACGCATCTGGCTGGTACGGCATGCATCCAGCAAGGTTATACTTTACGAAAAAATAGAAAACATCAGACCGGAAAACTACGAAAAGTTACTGGCCGATCTGAAGGAGCGCACCGGTCTGAATGTGCACCGGGTGGAAATCGGTCGCATTGATTTTATGCGCGACATCGCCCGCATCCGCATTTTTTATTTTGAGTAGAAGCCGCTCCGCACCAGTTGACTCGTGTGTTATGAGTGGCTCTGGAGCAGGCAACGGCAAACGTCGGAGTGCATGCGTGGTGCGCTGTGTTCTTTTTGCCTTATGGGTTCTGTCAGCATCAGCTCAGGGCCAGCCTCCCGATTTTCAGACGTGGCACAGCATTACACTGCGAAAAGACCTTTCTTCCCGCTGGCGTCTGCAGGTAGAGGAAGAATTGCGCCTGCGCGACAATTCTTCCAGGTTGCGCGTGTTGTACACCGATGCTGCTGCCCGATTCCGCCCGGCTGACTGGGTGGCAACTGCCGCTCATTACCGTTTGCTGATCCGGCCGTCCGGGATCAGCCATCGTATCTACGAAGAAACCAATTTCCGCTGGCGACCCTCCGACCTGGACTTTGGACTCAGGCTGCGGCTGCAGCATGAGTTCCGTCCCGGCCCTGACCAGACCTACATCCGCACCCGGATAGCCTCAGGCTACCGGATCAACAAAAAATGGCGGCCCAACATCAACGCCGAATTTTTTTACCACATTTTTCATTTTGAAGGAAATGAGTTCGATGAAATCCGTTTGCAGGCCGGTACCGACTGGCTCATCAATAAAGATCATACCCTGAAGGGACATCTTCAGTACGAATACGAATTCAATCAGGCTCCGCCTTTCCGGGCCATCTGTCTGGTCCTGAGTTATGAGGTAGATCTATAATGATTACCAGCCGCTGGCCAGTACATCGGCCAGATGCATGACCTGCAACCTACTGCCCTGTTTTTTAAAATACCCGTCCAGGTGCATCAGACAACTGTAGTCGGTGGAAATCACAAACTGTGCTTCGGTGGCTGCGGCCTGCTCCATTTTCTGATGCGCCATAGCGGCAGATATTTCATCAAACTTGACCGCAAAAGTGCCTCCAAAGCCGCAGCAGCTTTCGCTGTCGTTCATTTCGCGCAGTTCCAGGCCCTGAACATGAGCCAACAATCGTCGCGGCGCTTCGCGGATCCGGCATTCGCGTAAAGCCCCGCAGGCATCGTGGTAAGTGGCTACGCCGTGAAGCCGTGCTCCCAGATCGCTGAGCTGCAATACATCCACCAAAAACTCCGACAGCTCATAGATCCGGCGGCCCAATTGCCGGCTTTCATTGTGCAGGGCAGAATTTTCAAATAACTCCTGATAAAAATTACGTACAAACCCCACACAACTGCCGCTGGGCGCCACCACGTATTCCGCATCGGCCATGTCCTGGATGAATTTTTCGCATACAGGTCTGGCTTCATCCCAGAAACCGGCATTAAATGCCGGTTGGCCACAACAGGTTTGCTCCGGATAATAGTCTACTTCACAACCTGCTTTGCGCAGGACTTTAACCGTATTAAAAGCCGTTTGCGGGAATAATTGATCCACAAAACACGGCACAAACAGTCTGACTCGCACCTGGTTGCAGTTCCGGCGAAATTAACAGCCAAGCAGCAAACCCTTTTGCGGCGGCCATGCTGCATCATCCTACATTCGCTTCAGGCTGGAGGGCCGTTGCCCGTTGCAGCGGCCACAGCAGCAGCCATCCCAGGGCAAACAACAGCAGCAGCAGCCAGGCCACATGCCGCATGGAACCGGTAAGTTCAGCCACCAGCCCAAACAAAGCCGTTCCGGTTACCGTAGCCAGCTTTTCCGTGGCATCAAAAAAACTGAAGAAGGATGCCGAATCGGAGCGGGTGGGAAGCAACTTGGCGTAGGTAGACCGCGCCAACGCCTGGGTGCCGCCCATCACCAAACCCACCAGCACGGCCACTACATAAAATTCATACTCCGTGGTAATGATATAGGCCAGTACAGAGATGAGCATCCAGATCAGAAGGCTTGCTGACAGGGCTTTTGCGTTGCCGTGCCTTGCCGAAACGCGCCAGAACAACTGCGCACCTCCAATGGCTACCAACTGAATGATCAATACGCAGGCAATCAGCTTGGCCGTTCCGTTCGGATCGTTGTGAAAAATGACTTCCGCCCCAAATAACGAAGCCAGATACATGATGGTTTGCACTCCGGCATTAAACAAAAAAAAGGCTATAAGATATTGGCGCAGCTCCGGATGATGCTTCATCTCGCCCAGCACATGCCTGAGCCTCCGATAGCCTCCGGCGAGCAGCCCCGAGGCAAGTGGCCTGCTGCTTCGGCTGCGTTCAAACCGCCGCAGCGCATAAAAAGGGATCTGCGCAAAAAGCATCCACCACAGTCCTACTGTAACAAAACTGATGCGGCTTGCATGAGCCGCATCGCGGATGCCAAACCACGCAGGCTGCATGACCATCACCAGATTGAGGATCAGCAGCAGCACACTTCCGGCATATCCCAGGGAAAAACCGAGGGAGCTGATCCGGTCGTGATGGCGTTCATCGGCAATTTCTTTGAGAAAAGCATTGTAATACACCAGGCTGGATGCAAAACCAAACGAAGCCATTCCGAAAAACAGCAGCCCCCAGCCCACATTTGCACCATTGAAAAAATACAGCAGGCAACAACTGATCGATCCCAGATAACAGAAAAACTGCATAAAGGCCAGCTTGTTTCGCCTCTGGTCGGCCAGGGGTGCCAGCAAGGGAGCTGCAAGCGCTACAGCCAGAAAAGACAGCGATACGGTGTAGGAATAAAGCGCATCGTTGGTGTAGGTTCGCCCCAGCAGAGTAACCAAGCCATCGTTTGCTGCAGCCGTGGCCTGGGCATAGTACAAAGGGAATACCGCCGTGGCAATGCTCAGGGAATAAACAGAGTTGGCCCAGTCATAAAAAGCCCATGCGCGGATGAGCGCCGGCGAATTGCGCTGATAGCGCGATTTGCGCATGGCGGCAAGTTAACGGTTCGCCAGATCTGGATTGCTCTTCCCGCACAGCCGCCAGGTTTCCTTGCCGGCTTTCAGCGTTGGGGATCGTACCACTTTTTTCGCTTGCGGAAATCCACAGGACGCTCAAACGGCGGTTCGGCCTGTGTGGAGGTAAAAACCTGTTCCACATAGCGAAGCTTTTTGCCTTCCCATTGAAACCCTTCGTAAGTACCATCAGGGACATAATAGCGATAATCCCCCCTGAGCTGTGGCGCTTCCGGCTGCAAATGATCGGTGATGATCATTTGCAGATCGGGGTCATAGTTGAGGGTAACTACGGCGTTTTCCTTGTACTCCACGATGTATCTTTTGATGCGGTTTCTGCTGTCCTGCGGGCCAAAATCAAAAAGGGCTGCACCAAACACCGGCTTTCCCTTCACAAACGACAAAACCTCAATCACCTTGCGGTTGCTCTGTGCCGTGTGGCCATCCCAGCCGAACAACAGGTGGTACGTCTTGCCGGAAGGGGTGGTAATGGTTTTCAGCTTGTAATACACGGCCCCCGGCCAGCGTTGGTGGTCGGTAACCGTATCGGCGAGTTTGCGAATCAGTGCCCGGGCATCGTATAGCGGAAACAGCTTCAGTTCATCGCGCTGGTTCATCTGAATGGCCCCATAGTAGCGGTACGAGAAGTCGTCGAACCGCAGGGCCCAGGTGAAGATGCGGAAGCTGCGATCGTCCGGATAGAGAATGGAAATGCTGCGCAGGCGGGAAAAAGGATAATCGAAAGAACCCGGCTGACGCAAGGCCCGCACCAGCAAGGGAATAAACGTGTAACAGGCATTTTGCCTGACCAACTGATCACGCGCCAATACCATGGAGTCGGACAAACCGGCCAGACTGTCTTCCATCAGGGCAATTAGTGAATCTGCAGCAGGCGTCCCGGTTTCCTTTGCTGTTGCCGGAACCACAGCAGGCAGGAGCAGGAACAGCAGCCGAAAAGCGGCGGATTTCATGCGCTGCTAACGGACTAACGATACCGGCCTGAAAAAATTGGGCGGCCGCACGGATTAACTGTGGCTTTCCAGCACCAGGGCGCTGGCCCCGCCTCCCCCGTTGCAAATTCCGGCCAGTCCGATGCGCTTACCCTTTTGGCGAAGGGCATTGGTCAGCGTTACGATGATGCGGGCGCCGGAAGAGCCTATCGGATGACCCAGGGCCACAGCCCCGCCAAACACATTCAGCTTCTCTGTATCAATGTTCAACAAGCGGGCGTTGATCAGCGCCACCACGGAGAAGGCTTCATTGATTTCGTACAGGTCGGCCTCTTCGGGTTTCAGGCCGGCCATTTTCATGGCCTTAGGCATGGCCAGCGCCGGAGTGGTGGTGAACCAGTCCGGTTCCTGCGAAGCATCGGCAAAGCCCAGAATGCGGGCCAGCGGTTTTCGATTCAATCGTTTAACCACCTCTTCTCCTGCCAGCACCACGGCCGCTGCACCGTCGTTGATTTTGGAGGCATTGGCAGCGGTGATGGTTCCATCCTTTTCGAAGGCAGGCTTGAGCGTGGGTATCTTGTCGTACTTCACCTTTCCGGGTTCTTCGTCTTCCGTCACTTTCATACGCTCCTTGCCCGAAGTAACTTCTACCGGCACAATCTCTTCATGAAACGCACCGGATCGCATGGCCTGCTGGGCCCGTTCGTAGGAAAGCCGCGCATACTGGTCCTGTTCTTCGCGGCTGATTCCATGCGTACGTGCACACAGTTCTCCGGCATTACCCATCATTTTCAAGCTGTATGGATCCTGAAGTCCATCGCGCACAATAGCGTCAATGACCTCGCTGTTTCCGTACCGGTAGCCGAATCGTGCCTTGGCCAAATAATACGGTGCATTGCTCATGCTCTCCATGCCGCCGCATACCACAACTTCGTTGATTCCCGTCATGATGCTCTGCGCTCCCAGCATGATGGCCTTCATACCAGATGCGCACACCTTGTTCACCGTGGTGCAGGGAACATGGGTAGGTATGCCCGCAGCAATGGATACCTGCTGGGCCGGAGCCTGCCCCAGATTGGCGCTGAGCACATTGCCCATGTACACCTCCTGCACATCTTTAGGCTCCAGTCCGGAACGCTCCAGGGCGCCCCGCACGGCAATAGCCCCCAGTTCCGTGGCCGGAACCGATGCCAGCGATCCTCCCAAACTGCCAATGGGCGTTCGGGCAATACTCAACAGATAAACGGCTTTCATTTTTAGGTCCTGAATTCAAAAACCGGTGGCTAAGTTAGCTACGAACGTCGGCTTGCATTTTTCCTGGTTTTCGGGCCGGGCCTTTAGCCTGATGCATTAGAGAAAAAGATCAAACCAATCATGTGGAGGAAAAAAATTTTGCTGCTGTCCCTTGTGCCCTGTGTGCTGTGGCATGCCGGCTCAGGGCAGGAACTGATTTGCTGCAAGGTTCAGAGCGATTCCGCCGAGGTAGTGGTGTGGCGAACTGCCGATGCTACCTGGCGTTTTTCCTCTCCGGCTTCCGGCATACTTCACGTGGTGTACCGACCCGATTTTTACCGAACAAATGAGCAGATTTCAGATGCCGTTGTGCTGCCCATTCGCAGGGTAGCCGTTTCTGTCCAAACCGGAACCGACACCATCGTTCAGCTCAATGACCTGAGCCTGCATCTGAGCCGCCGGCAGTGGTTTGTTCAAGACGGTACAGGAACCCAATTGCCGTTGCCGCTTGCACTGCATGACGGATCGTATCATGGCTTTCGCTTTTTTCTGCAACCGGAGGAACAGCTTTTTGGCGGCGGCGGACGTGCGATTCCGATGAATCGCAGAGGGTATCGCATGGAATTATACAACCAGCCACATTACGGCTATGCAGAAGGGGCTGTCAACCTGAACTTTTCGGTGCCGCTGTTTTTCTCCAACCGCGGTTATGCTTTGTTTTTTGATAATGGTTCCCGGGGCTATGCCGATGCCGGCGCGGCCAATTCACGATTTCTGGATGTGGCTTTCGTCAGCGGCGAGCTAAATGTTTATGTTTTCTTCGGAAAGAATGCGCAGCAACTTGTTCAACGCTACACCAGCCTGACCGGCCGCCAGCCATTGCCACCGCTATGGGCTCTGGGGGCTTTTGTCAGCCGTTTTGGTTATCGCAGCCGGCAGCAGACCGAATTCATAGTAAAAAAAATGCAGGAGGAACGATTTCCTTTTGATGCAGTAGTTCTGGATTTGTTCTGGTTTGGTGACAGCATTCAGGGAACGTTGGGTAATCTGGACTGGGTCAATGCCGAACGCTGGCCGGATCCGCCGGGCATGATTCGCGATTTTGCCCGACAGGGTGTTCGCACCGTTCTGATTACAGAGCCTTTCGTTGTGGAAACGTCAAGTAATTACCGTGCCTCTCTGCCCTACCACGCCACCGACAGCAGCGGAAAGCCTTACGTGCTTACCGATTTCTATTTCGGCCGCGGGGGTCTGCTCGATTTGTTCCGCAACGATGCCCAAGCCTGGTTTCTGTCCCATTACCAAAAACAAATCCGCCATGGCGTAGCCGGTTGGTGGGGCGATCTGGGCGAACCGGAAAAGCATCCTCCCGACCTGTATCATGACCTCAGCGACCTTGGGCATACCCGAAAATTTGCTGCCGATGAAGTGCATAACCTGTACGGCCATTGGTGGAGTAAGATGCTCAGCGACTTCTATGATCGGACCTATCCTGACGTTCGGCTGTTTCATCTCAACCGGGCCGGCTTTGCCGGAAGTCAGCGTTATCGGGTGTTTCCATGGACTGGCGACGTCAGCCGGAGCTGGAGTGGTCTGCGGGCTCAGTTGCCGATTCTGCTCAGCCTGAGTCTGTGCGGCATCCCCTACATTCACTCCGATGCCGGGGGATTTGCCATGGGCGACTTCGACCCCGAACTGTTTACCCGCTGGGTGCAGTTTTCGGTATTTACGCCTATTCTTCGACCGCATGGCACAGCGCTCGAAGATTTGGTGCCCGAGGTAAAAAGCATCCCCTCCGAGCCGGCATTGTATCCGGAGCCCTACCGCTCGGTCCTTCGCCGCTATTACCAGCTGCGTTATGCCTTAATGCCTTATTTGTATACATTGAGTTTCCGGCACTGGCAACAGGGCGACCCCCTGATGCGCCCGTTGTGGTATGATGATTTCTCTAATCCCAATTTGCTGCAAGCTGACGATCAGTTCTTGCTCGGCGATGCGTTGCTTATCGCTCCGGTTTGGGAAGCCCAAGCCTGTGAACGGCGGATTTATCTGCCACCAGGGCTTTGGTACCCCTTGTTTTCCTCAACAAGGCTTAACGGAGATCAGTTCATCACTGTACCAGTAAAGTTGGAAGAGCTTCCCGTTTTTGCCCGGTCCGGCAGCTTCATTCCCCAGGCCGCACCCATACCCCACACCCAGGCCAACAATCAAACCGAACTCACCGTGGACTACTACGTTGCTGATACCGCCAGCAGCTACGAATGCTTTCAGGATGACGGCCTCACCAATCGCACCTGGGAAACAGGAGCCTTCCGTCTATTGTCTTTCCAGGCCCGGCCCGAAGCCAAAAGTTTGCAATTGAGCATCAGCGCATCAGCGGGTCGTTATCCCGGTATGGCTGACACCCTCAACCTACGCTTCAGGGTTTACGGGTTAAAAACACGCCCTAAACGGTTGTATCTGGACAACCGGCAACTATCAGGCGGATGGAAATGGAAAGCGGAAGAAGAGGTATTGGAAGTAACCGTTGCGTTTGCCGGGGGCTCTCGGCAACTGCGGTTACGTTGGTAAGTGGTGGAGCTGCAGGGATTCGAACCCTGGTCCAGACATAGTCAGTGAATGCTTTCTACATGCTTAGTTGCGCTTAGGGATTCCGCTGCGGCCTGGCGCACAACAGCCACTGCCGCAACGTAGCCGGTATAATCTCTCGTTGTCTGCAACCGGCATCAGACAACCAGCGCTGCGCGATGAGGCTTCGCTGGCAGGCTGCAGCGCACCACCTGCCGGAAACCGGCTGCTAATCGTTCCTGAACGATTAAGCGGCCATTGCGTAAGAAGAGTTGCCAATTATGGCGTCGGAAGTTGGAGATTATCGAGCGTGACTTCCAATGCTCGGCATGCTTACATTCAAAGAACAATGCTGTCAATTCCGGTCAGCCCCGGGAAGCGTAAAAATACAGCAAAAAGAAGGCCGGTTAGCGTTGCCCCAGCAAAAACAATACGGCCATGCGCACTGCAACGCCGTTTTTAACCTGTTGCAGAATCAAGGAATGTCCGGAATCGGCCAAAACGGCAGCCAGCTCTACGTCCCGGTTCACCGGACCCGGATGCATGATAGGCACTTTTTTTCCGGCTTGCTGCAAGGCACGCTCATGCACGCCAAACCAGGCAGCATATTCCTGCAATGAGGGAAAGTAGCCTGCCTGTTGGCGCTCGCGCTGAATACGAAGCACATATGCCACGTCGCACCAGCGCAAAGCTTCAACCACATCTGGCAAAACGGTGACGCCAAGGGTTTCAATGGCCTGCGGTATCAGCGAAGGAGGACCGCAAACGGCTACCTGTGCTCCCAGTTTTCCCAAACAAAAAATGTTAGACCGCGCCACGCGCGAATGACGGATATCGCCGATGAGGGCAACTTTAAGTCCCGTCAGCGAGCCTGCAAACTGGCGCAGCGTGTAGGCATCGAGCAAAGCTTGGGTGGGGTGTTCGTTGATGCCGTCGCCGGCATTGATTACCGATGCACGCAGTTGTTGTGCAAGAAAGTGGGCGGCTCCGCTGGCCTGATGACGTACCACCACCAAATCCATTTGCATGGCTTCCAGATTGCGTGCCGTGTCCAGCAGTGTTTCTCCTTTGGACACAGACGATCCGGCTACAGAAAAATTGACCACCTGAGCCGAAAGGCGTCGGGCTGCCAGTTCAAAGGAAATTCGCGTTCGGGTGGAAGATTCATAAAACAGATTCAGGACGGTCAGATGGCGCAGGCTGGGCACCTGTTTGACGGACCGCTGGAGCACTTCAGCAAATTGATCGGTTGTTGATAAAATCTGTTGCAGATCGCTGAGGCTCAGCTCGCGTATACCTGTGAGATGCGTGACCTGCAATCCGGCCATCAACCTGAAGCTAAAGGGGTAATCCAGATTTGGTCGTCACCGTCCAGTTGCTCCCATTTTACGGTAACTTTCTCGGAAGGAAGCGAATCCACTACCATGCCCACATAGTCAGGCTGTATCGGTAATTCCCGGGTAAAGCGGCGGTCAATAAGCACAAGCAATTCCACTTTTTGCGGCCGCCCGAAACTCATAAGGGCATCCAGCGAAGCGCGCACCGTACGACCGGAGAAAAGCACGTCATCAATCAAAACCACCTTTTTGCCTTCAATGCTTACGGGCAGTTCGGTTTGTCGGGGAGAAAATTTTTTTCCCGTCATCCGGTAATCATCCCGGAAAAAAGTGGGATCAATAAATCCGTAAGCCATGGCTCGACCGGTGATCTGCTCCAGCAGCTGAACCAGGCGGTTACTCAGGTGAATGCCTCTGGGCTGTACGCCGATCAGGACCGTTTCGGAAAAATCGTGATGATTTTCAATCAGCTGATAACAAAGTCGCTCCAGTGTGAGTTGCAGTTTGCGCTTGTCCAGAATCAGCCGAGGTTGCACTTGAGGCGTTTGCGGCAAAATTAGCAGCCTGAAGGCAAGATGTCTGTAATGCGCTATCTTGTAAAGCGCCTGTAAGAATTTTTGCTGCAAAGCAGGCGGGTTTACATTTGCATAAAATCGTGAATCGTTATTTAACGCGCTTAGCATGCCTGTGCATTCTGCTGGCCAGGCCAGCAGCAGCTCAGCACCAGATTACCTCCCTGCCGTCGAATTCGTTTCAGTTTATCCCTCCGGCAGTTCCTGAACTGATCAGGGCCCCCAAGTTTCTGCCGGAGCCACCGCCTGACGCAGTTCCGCCGATGGCCCTTGACGCTGATCCTTCGTCCCCTGCCATTCAGGAGCAGGCTCAGGTCCGCGGTTACACCACCGCCGACATCGGTTTTACCTATTTTGATTTGCAAACCAACGCCTCGATAGCCCAAACCCTGTGGCGTGACGAGATTCAGGGAAGGCTTTTTGCCGTATGGAATTTTGTTCCCTCTATAGACCCTCAGCTTTCGCAGCGCGGCACCGGATATAACTATTTTGCCAACGGCGTTTGGCAGGCCATGCCTCAACAACGGTTGGAAAGTTTTGCCACAGGCTGGCCAAACATCCTCCTGACGCACGATTCGGAAAGCGAATGGGTCCTCACCCACAATCTTTCCTTGGGGCTCATTCAAAAAACATCGCGCAGCCCAATCATCACAGGAACCTGGACCGAACAGTTAGCGCCGTTTTCAGGCCCTGATGGCCACAAAGTGTGGTGGCCCCGACTCATACGGGGCGACAACCTGTTCGGCAACCGCTATCTGCATGCTCTTGCCCTAACCCTTCCCCGTTTGCAAGGTGGCAAACCCTACAAAGGTTTGGACGGCGCTTTGCTGTACTACCGTTCCAAGGATAATGGCGCCTCGTGGGATAAAACCCATGTGCTGATCCCCGCAATTGACAGCACCCAGTATGCACGCATCAGGCCCGATTGCTATGCTATGGATGCCCATCAGAACAACGTAGCCATTGTGGTGGGCGGCTACGGCAACGACCTGATCCTTTTGCTGTCGCCTGACAACGGCCTGAACTGGAACAAATTCATCGTTCAGCATTTTCCCATTGCACGCTTTGACGATCAGATTACCGACACCAACGGGGACGGCATGGCCGAGTGGCTGGACACTAACGACGGCTCGTTGGCCGTGCTGATTGACAAAGGCGGAATCGTTCACGTCTGGGCCGGCTATGCCCAGATCTTTAACGACGACACCACCGACAATACCTTTAGTTTCAATCCCTATGCAAACGGTATTCTTTACTGGAATACCACCATGTTAAATCAGCCCATGAAAATCATCGCCGGTGCATTGGATCAGAATGGGGACGACTCCCTTTCCATCGGGCCTCTGGGATTTTTTAACTCAGGGCTGGCCACTCATCCTTCGGCAGGCACCGATGCACAGGGGAACCTGTGGTTGTCGTTCAGCGCCGTCAATGAATCCGGTCGCGACAGCGATGGCAAATCGGTGCGCCACACCTATTTAATCGGATCTGCTTACGGCGGCCAAAACTGGAGCTACCCGTATGCCGTGGTTCCTGAGGTAAACGCGGAAGCGGTATATGCTAAAGTGAGCCGAAGCAACGATTTCAATGTGCGCCTTATTTATCAGAAAGATTATTGCGCCGGCATTTCGCTGATGTATGGATTTCCCGATCCCTGCAATGCCGGTAAGATGAATACCATAGTTTATGTGGAAGCTCCCGCCAGTGAGATTCTTTCGGCCCTTCCTCCCGACCCCATGTCGCAGGCGACACTGAAGGTTTTTCCCAACCCCGCTTTCACCACCGTAACGGTGCAACCGGAAGAATCGTTCCACCCGCCGGCAATTCTGGAAATGGCCGCGCTATCCGGCGCTGTGATATTGCGAAAGCCGGTTCAGGATTCTTTTCCATTGACCCTTGACCTGAAAAGCCTTCCGTGCGGCACTTACATAATCCGCCTGAAAAACGGTCAGATAACGAAACGATCGTTGCTGGTTATTTCCCGCTGAGCATTGGAAGCTTTTTGTTAGCTTTCCTTAGTGAATTATTGGGCGACCCTGCCGCTTGTCCGCCCATTTATCAGTATCACGGCGGGTATGGGCCTGTATATGTCCGGCGTGCTGGTCGTGTGGCCGCCCGCAGCCGTAATTTTTTTTAGCGGTGCCCTTCTGGCTACTGTTGCGCTAAACCACAGCATGCTGCGTTACAGCAGGCTGCTGCCCTGGACCGGCCTTCTGATTCACCTCGCTTTGTTCGCATCAGGTAATGCGCTGGCGCATGCTTCTGACGAATTGGCACGAAGCAACCATTTTACCCATTTACTAAGCCGGTTTGACCAGGCCATCGTGCATGTGCAAAAGCCCCCGCAATCCAAGGGCAAAAACCTGGAGATTCACGGAAAAGTTTTAGCTATTCGGTGCGACAGCCTGTGGATACCATCCTTTGGTCGCACGTTAGTTTATCTGTTACCGGAGGATCCGGCTCCTTCCATTCGATACGGTGACCTGTTACGAATAATGAACACGTTTCAACCGCCTTCGGGTCCCCGCAATCCGATGGCCTTTGATTTTTCCCGCTATTTACGCACGCAGCAGATCCATTCCCTTGCGTTGCTGCGTGACGGTCAATGGCAGCTGTTGCCGTTGCGTCGCGAAAACGGGTTGAAAGCTGCCATCTTCCGGCTGCAAGCGTTGGCGTTAAAGGGAATTGAACGCCATATTTCCAGCCAGCGGGAGGCCTCTGTTGTTCAGGCATTGTCCATTGGTTATCGGGAAAACATGGCCTATACGTTACGGCAGATGTACTCCCATGCCGGGGTCATTCATTTATTGGCTGTATCGGGATTACATGTAGGCATTCTGTATGCTTCGTTGTTGGCCCTTCTTGGATTTTTAAAGCGCTACAGCAACGGCAAGGTGCTGTTGGTTGTATTGGTGCTTGCTACCATCTGGCTGTTTGCTCTGGTATGCGGGTTGCCGGCATCGGTATGGCGGGCCAGCACCATGTTCAGCCTGCTGCTGATCGGAAATACAACGGCTCAAAAAACCAACACCTACAACCTGCTGGCCGCATCGGCTTTAATCATTCTGATTGCGGAACCGCGACAGATGCTTGACATTGGCATGCAACTGAGCTACGGGGCCATGGTGGGCATCCAGTCGCTGTATAGTGGGTTGAACCGCCTGCTCCCGCGAACGAACCGGCTTGTGGATCATATCTGGAAAATTTCTGCTGTAAGCATTTCCGCCCAGGTGGGCACCCTGCCGCTGACGCTGTTTTACTTTCATCAGTTTCCCGTCTATTTTCTTTTGGCCAATGTTCCGTTGATTCCTTTGGCGGCTTTGTTGCTGAACATCAGTCTGCTGCTTATTGTGCTGCAGTTTATTCCGCCTGCAGCCTGGGCGTTGGGTTTTGCTGCCGAAAAGTTATCGTGGCTGCTTAATGAATACATCTACAGCATATACCTGTTGCCCGGGGCCGTTTGGATGGTCCCTTATCTGCCTGTGGCTTCCGTAGTGTTTCTCGCAGTGGCTTTGATTGGATTGATTGGGTATTTCAAACATGCCGCACCTTCGCTGCTTATTGCATCGCTTACGGCCCTTTTGCTCATGCTTGTCATACAGGGCCATTTCCTGTTTGCTTCCTGGCGTCAGCCGCAACTCGTTGTGTATTCCCTCCGTCAAAAAAGTTGTGTGGATCTGCAGTTAGGAAGAAAAACCCTTCGGCTGGCCTCTTCGGCACAAGCCACGCCGCAGGAAGCGCATTACCTGAATACCCTACATTGTTTGCAGGGTCGTGAACAACCTGCCATGCTTCCCCTGGAGCATTTTTCCCAGCTTAGCGGCATCTATTCCGGGCTGGCTTACAACAGCGGATATTTTCGGTGGGGCCGCATTACAGGATACGTTTGTTGGGAAGGGCAGGATTCCCGTTTTCCGCCAAAGGCATTGGATGTGGACATTTTGGTCGTGACTGGCTTGAGGCAGCCCGACGCTCTCTCTTTTGTGAAACGCCTGAAACCCGAAACCGTGATTGCAGACCGAGCCACGCATGGCGCTGTTGTTAGGGCGCTGCGCCATTGGTGCAGACAAGACCAGATTGATTTCCACCATACCCAGGCCCATGCCGCTATCGTGCAGCTCACCCAAAGTCGGGCTAAATTTGGCGCTCATCCATGAATTCCGATTCCCTGGTACGACTGCAGGTGGCACAGCGCATTGCGCACATTACGCTTTGCCGTCCAGAAAAAAAGAATGCCTTATCGCCGCAGCTCATCAGCGAACTGACTGAAACGTTTCTGCAGGCCGAACAAAGTAATGAAGTCCGGATCATTATTCTGCGCGCCGAAGGAACTGTGTTCAGCGCCGGGGCCGATATTGCTTACCTGCAACAGTTACAGCATTTTTCTTATGAAGAAAATCTCGCGGATAGCCGCAGGTTTGAACAGTTGCTGCGCACCGTATACACCAGCAGCAAAGTGGTTCTTGCCGAAGTGCAGGGACACGCTCTGGCCGGCGGCTGCGGACTGATAACTGCCTGCGATTTTGCTTTTGCCGTGCCCGAAGCGCAGTTTGGTTACACCGAAGCGCGCATCGGCTTTGTTCCTGCGCTGGTCAGCGTACTGCTGCTTCGCCGCACCAACGGATCCATAGCCCGCGACCTGTTGCTTACCGGACGGCTCATATCGGCTGAGGAAGCCAAAACAGCAGGCTTGATTCATGAAGTGGTTGCCTCCGAACAGTTAAGCCGCCGGGTGGAAGCATTTGCCACTGAGCTCCTGGAAAACTGCTCGGGCCAGTCGCTGGCCCTAACTAAGGAGCTGCTGTGGAAGCTACCAGGCATGGATCTGCTTTCTGCCTGGGAATTAGCCGCTCAGCGCAATGCCCACATGCGCACAACCGACGATTTCCGAAAGGGTATTGCCGGCTTTCTCAACCGTCAGCCGGTAAAATGGTAACCACTTGCCATTGTATTTTTCTCTATGCATTCCATCCGTAACGTTGCCATCATCGCCCACGTAGATCATGGCAAAACCACACTGGTAGATGGTATCCTCCATCAATCTAACCTGTTTCGCACCCACCAGCAGGTGGAAGAGCTCATTCTGGACAGCAATCCGTTAGAGCGCGAACGCGGCATCACCATTTTGGCCAAAAATGTGTCGGTCCGCTACCGCGATGTGAAAATCAACATCATTGACACCCCGGGTCATGCCGACTTCAGCGGCGAAGTGGAACGCGTGCTCAATATGGCCGACGGTGTGCTGCTCCTGGTGGATGCTACGGAAGGCCCCATGCCTCAGACCCGCTTCGTGCTGAGAAAAGCTCTGGAACTGGGCAAGCCGGCCGTGGTGGTCGTCAATAAGGTGGACAAGGCCGACAGCCATCCGGAGGTGGTTCACGAGCAGGTGTTTGATCTGTTCTGTCAGCTCCATGCCACGGAACAGCAACTGCATTTTCCGGTGCTCTATGGATCTGCCCGACAGGGTTGGATGAGCACCGATTGGCGGCAGCCCTCCGGCAGTCTTGCGCCGCTGCTCGATGCTATCGTGGCGCACATTCCGCCCCCTGCAATCCAACCAGGCAGCGTGCAGTTACAGATTACAAATATTGATTACTCTTCCTACGTGGGACGCATTGCCATTGGCCGAATCAGTCGCGGTTGCCTCAGCCGGGGCATGTCTGTTCGCCTGTTCCGTCAAAACGGTCAAATGGGAGCTCCTGCCGTGGTTCGCGACTTGTTCACTTTCGAAGGTCTGGAGCGAAAGCCGGCTGAACAGGTGCCCTGCGGCGACATTGCCGCACTGACCGGCTTGGATGCTTTTGATATCGGCGATACCATAACCGATGCCGAACAACCCGAAGCACTGGCCCCGCTAACCATTGAACAACCGACCATGGCCATGGTGTTTACGATCAACAATTCACCATTTATGGGTCGTGAAGGGCGTTACGTAACCTCACGTCATCTGCGCGAGCGCCTGGAACGAGAAATGGAAAAAAACCTGGCCATGCAGTTGGAAGAAACGGCCTCTCCTGATGTGTTTCTGGTGCACGGACGAGGCATTCTCCACCTGTCCGTGCTTATTGAAACCATGCGCCGCGAAGGCTTCGAATTGCAGGTAGGCCAGCCCCAGGTACTCACCCAAACCGAAAACGATGTGTTGCTGGAGCCTGCCGAGGAACTGACTGTGCATGTGCCGTCTGCGTTGGGTGGAAAGGTCATTGATTTGGTTACGTCACGAAAAGGGGAGCTGCTTGCCGTGCACCACCGCAGCGACAGGCAATATCTGGAATTCATCATTCCTTCACGGGGTATGGTGGGTCTTCGCAATCAGTTGCTTACCGCTACCGGTGGCGAAGCCGTTATGGCCCATCGCTTCTCCCATTATGTTCCCTGGAAAGGCGATCTGCGTTCACGCTATACAGGCGCCCTGATTGCCATGGAAGGGGGACGCGTTACGGCCTATGCCTTGGAACACCTGCAAGACCGGGGCACTTTTTTCGTTGCACCCGGCGACGAAGTGTATGCCGGTCAACTCGTTGGCGAACACATCCGGTCTGGCGATCTCATCGTCAATGTGGTAAAAACCAAAAAGCTCACCAACATGCGGGCCTCCGGCAGCGAGGAAACCCTGCGGCTTTCTCCACGAAAAGAAATGAGTCTGGAACAATGCCTGGAGTTCATCAATGAAGATGAATATGTGGAAGTCACGCCGGCTCAGATTCGCCTGCGCAAAAAGGTTTTGGATGCCAGTGAGCGCGAACGCCTGATGAAAAAAGAAAAGAATGACAAGACCCTGCGGCCTATTGGCTGAGCAGGTGATCCAAAAGCTTTTGCCAGGCTGGTGATTCCTGAGTGCCAGTGACAAAAGCGGCTTCGTCGTCGCTGCCTTTACGCCTGATCAGCTGCAAAATTTCCCCTTTTTCCTTTGGTGAAAACAACTGCCAGTTTACTACACGCAATAAGGGAGCCATCCGATAGAAAGCCTCACGCTCCGCATCAGGCCAACGGCGCAAGTTTCTTTCTCCCAACTGCCCGATTAGCCTGCGATGCAGCAGGCGAGGTGATGCCGCTGCGCCAGCCTGCCGTTGCCCACCCTGCAGCAATCGCTCGGCAAATTGCCGGGGATCAGGAGATTTTTTTCTTGCGTGAAGCCTCAACTCCACAGAAGAGGCAGCAAACCGCCGGAGCACGGCAGCAGCGGTCCGGTGCCGGCGGTCCCGGCTGATGGCTTCCTCTTCCAGTTCAGCCAGACGGCGTAGCCCTGGATCGGTTAGCCGAAAGCCCAGCCGATGGTAAAACCAGTACGCTCCCGAACGAATGCCATCGGCATTTCCGTAACCGAGCTGAAAAGGGTCGGCCACAAACTGCGTAACGCCAAACCGCTGATGATACAACCGGAGCACACGAAAAAAAGCCCATGCCGACTCACCGCCACGGAATTCAGAAAACACATGAATGCCCGTGCGTGCGCGCCACTGAAACATCCAACTTCCCCCGTAAGCCATAGGGATTTCATTTTTTACTATAAGATAGCCCACATAGGTTTCCAGCGGCAACCTGTGCTCGTGCAGCATGTAAAACAAGGCTATGTGAAGGCCGCGGCCGGCATCAAAGAGTTCCGTTTTCCGAACATCGGCATAGGTTATAGGGTCCGTTTCCCGCTGACGGCTGGCTAAAGCCAGCCTGGCACGAAAGACGAGTTCGTCTTGTTGGGCCGCAGTCAGCGGTATCTTCACCAAGCGGGACTGCCTGCCGGTGGCAGCCTGCCGCAACAAACCCTGCCTGTGCAGATACACCGGCGCCTGGCGGTTTAACGGCAGATAGGCGCTTCCCGGCACGGCAAAGTGAACGTACACTTTCAGTTGCTGCCACACCAGTTCCTTATGCGACGCAGGAAGTTCAGCAGCTTCAAACCAGGACAGCAATTGCCCCAGCGCATCCTTGCCATGGGTCAGCAGCAACTGCAACTGCCGACGCGCCGACAGATGCCGATCGGCAACTGCAGCAAACAACAGGGGCGGCAGAACAACGCTTAGCGCCGATTCCGTTTCTTCTGCCGAGGCATCTACACTAAACAATCGGAGGGAAAGCGTTGCCTCCCTATTGAATCGGCTCACAAGATGATAGCTCAAGCTTACTGTGCAGGTGCTGCCCGGTAAAGCGCTGTTTTCCAGCCGGAGACGCAAGGTTGCCGGCAGATTGGGAATCCGGCCGGCCAACCCCCGCAACACCTGTTCAGCTTTCCGGTAATGCTGAAGGCTACAGGGATAAGCCATCAGAAACAAACACAGGCGGTGAAGCTGCCGGAAGGATGTTGCGGTCCGGAGGTGAGCACCATCCAGTTGGTCAAGCAAATGCAGTTTCTTCCGACAGGCAGAAGGAGAACCATCATAAAGAATGCGGCTTAGCTCATTCAGCAACCACTGCGGGCGGGTCAATGAGGGCTTTGTGACAGGCCTGGTTCTCACATCGGTTTGAGAAACACGCTAAGGTCGCTGGGCAACAACGGCTATGCGTTCCACCATGCGACCCCTTTGGCCGGTTACCGCCAGCAGGTAAATACCATCAGCCCAGCCATCGAGGTCCAACACATGAAACCCGGCATTCAGTACACGCCCCAGCCGCAATGAACCTCCAGCATCGGCAATCTGCACCGATGCTTCGTCGGGCAAATACAAACGGTATCTGTTGCTGTTATCCATGCGAAACAGCCGGTATTCACTGTTATTGGCGGGAACCATGCCCAGGGCATCGTCGTCCTGAATAATGAGCAGCATTTGCCCACCGATTACAGAAGCTCCGTTGGTGGGATTGATCAACTCCAGGTAAACTGTTTCATCGGGTTCCGTCGTGTTGTCGTTTACAATGGCAATGCCAACCGGAAGCGGCTGGGAGGAATTTCCGGGAAAAGCGATATAGGCAGGAAGGCTGAAATCGTCGCCCGATGTGGCCGTGCCGCCGGCTGCCAGAAGGGAAAAGCCGGTAACGTTTGCATTGGGATTGACGATGCCGACAATGATTTCTGCTATGCCGTCGGATTCAGAAACCATGACGGTGTCGCTCAGAAAAAGGATGGAGGGAGGAACAAACGGGCAGGGATCCATTTGATGAGCGCCCAAAAAACTGAAGTCATTCGTTCCATAAGCCAAGTACTCGTATTGCGCCTGAGCCCAGTTGGTAGTGCCCGCCTGAACACCGGGCTTGCGAACCAGCGTGCTGTTTTGAGTAGAACCGACATCCACAGGCCAGGAAGTTCCCGGATCTTCACCAATGATGCCAATCACATCTATGGTATCGCCGGTATAGGTGTTCACCAGCGCCACGGCATCGTTGCCGTTCCAGTTGCAAACCAGACTGATGGTATCGGCCTTTACCTTGATGCCCAATGAGTCAGCCTGAGGGTGACAAACCACATACACCTGGCCGGGGCCCAACTGTCCATGCAGCCCGTGCGTGAATAACGCCACCGGACTTCCGTTGTTAAACGTGTACAGCCGGTAGCCATCGAGCGTCAAGGTGCCGGAGGTCGGATTGTAAATCTCAATGGCTTTGTTAAAGCTGGTGCCTTCAATGTATTCAGAGATGAACAGGTCGCTGCAGGGTTGTGCCTTGGATTCCAGCGGCAGGCCGGTCATCATCCAGCCCAGTAAACCGGCCTGAACAACCCAACGAATGCATTTCATAATTCAACCCGTTGTCGAAGGTTTTTCCGGCATCAGGATGGCAAGGACCAGATAAACCAACAGTCCGGTGCCAAACAACAGAAAAGCCACTACAAACACCGCACGAATTAAGGTCGGATCCACTCCAAAATATTCCGACAGGCCACTGCAAACCCCGAAAAGCTTTTTTTCAGAACCCCGGTACAGACGCTTTTGCATAATGAATCTTTTCGACAAACATAGCGACCGCCAGACAAACCCGTCAGGGAAAATCGGCTTGTTCACGGAAGGAAACCTGAGCCCGTCTCATCGTGAATCTTGAAAAGTTTGCAGAACTTTATCGCCATTAATTTCTTGTTTTGCCCCCAATCCTGACGTTCATGAAGCTTGCGGTAACGTCACTTTTCCTGATGCTCCCCGTATGGGCACTGGGACAGATGAATTGCCCGACTTTTTCCCGTTACGGAGGCTACGACCGGATTGAAATCACCCCTTTTCTGACGTTTCCCGAAACCCATGCAATCGTTGAGGATGCAGAACGGGCTCCGGTGCTGGCAGGCGGCCTGTTTGAAAATCAAAGCCTGGCACCGGGAATTGCATTCAAATATTTTGTTGAACCCCGAGTGGCCATCCGGCTCAAACTGACCTATATGCAACGAACCATGAGGGATAATGTGGAAGTTTCCGATACGACCAACGGAACTTATGTGGCCACAGAGCGGCAGTACGATCAGCTCTCGTATAAAGTGGCTCCGGGGGTTCAATGGACGTACTTTGACGAGCACCTGTCTTTTTTCGGTGGTCTGGAATTGCCCATAACCGTGTACGGCGACTGGACGTTCACCGAACGCCTGGTGAACCAACAACTCGCCGACTCGGTCAGCACAGAAACCTTTAAGACGACCACCATTCCCGGAGGAACAGCTATCGGTGTGGGCGCTTTTGCGGGCGTCCAGTACTACTTCACCCGCAATCTGGCTGCGGGACTGGAAGTAGGATCGGCTTTTCAGTACACCCGGGTAGGCGGAGAAGTAGTGTTTAACTCGGTAACCTTAGGGTCCAGCAGCAGCCAGTTCAGCAGCAGCGTTAATCAGGAGCGCAAGTATTTTGGCTTTACGCCTGTTTATCCGCTGTTGTTTCTGACGCTTCGCTTTTAGCCATTTAGCCGTTCGGCCAGCAGTTGATGAAAATGATGCGTGCCTTGTTCCCTGCGGGGTGAATAACGGCCTTTGCGATACAGCCGCGACCGGATACCGCGTTGCACATTCTCCACCACGGCCTCATCCTCCCGCTCCACGCGATCCAGCATGGCTGCGGCGCCGTTACCAAACAGTCTTTCATCGCCGATGAACGTCAGAAAAGAAACTTTGGTCTGGCTGACGGATAATGGCTTGACTACATTAACACTCAATCCCCACGGATAAAAGTTAAACATCAGATTTGGAAAAATCCAATAGTAATAAGCGCCAATCTGTTTTCCAAAATCTACCGAAGATGGCGGCAGGTCAAAGCAGGGCTCGCCATCGCGTGCATAGCCGAGCTGCAGATTGCTGTAGCGGTAAATTTCCGTCGTGTAGTTGCCGTAATCCAGCACAGCATTCAGCGAAGCATGCACATAAGGAATATGAAACCCTTCCAGGTAATTTTCGCAATACAGCGCCCAGTTGGCCTGAATCAGGTACTCTTTGGAATGTTCCGGACTAAAGCGAAACAGAGACGGATCCAACCAATGAAGCCGCTCCTGCATCGGACCGAATGCTTCCTCAAAGGTGAACGCAGGCTTCAGGGATACAAACAGCATACCCGCCCAGCGCGCAAAAGGCACTTGCGGCAAATGGTCTTCTTCCGAGGGGAAATTTTCCACTCCTTCAAACTCCGGCATGCCCAGCATGCGACCGCACAGATCAAAACGCCGGCCATGGTACCGGCAACGCAGGTTCTTTTCTACGCCGCCCTGCTCGCAGACCAGATTGCCGCGGTGGGTGCACACATTACTCAGGCAATGCAGTTGATCGTCGTAATCGCGCGTAAACAGCAGGGGTTCATCCAGGAAGCCGGGCAATAGCGTAAAGGGCAATGTTTGTCCGGGCGTTCTTACATCGCGCTCCGGCACAGCATACTGCCAGCTGGAAGCAAAAATGCGTTCCCGTGCGGCTTCAAAAACCGCTTCGCTGGTGTACAGGACTCCCGGCGGTGTATAGGCCTTGCGGATGTCCTGGTCTACGGAAAAATGAAGACTCATCTGCTTGCTCTTACCTGCACAAAATTAATTGCTCACCCTATCCATATGGATTGAACTGATCGTCTGGTGTTCAATGGAATTCCCAAATTGCTTATGCAGTCGGAGGTTTTGCCTAAGTTTGAAAAAAGGTTTGCTAATGAACATTAAAAAATCCTGGATGCTCATCCTGTGCGGTGCAGCATTTTTCACAGCGGCAACCGCTCAGCCTGTCCAGCAGTTGGATTATTCCCCGCAAGGATTCATTCAACAGGTAGGCCAATTCATCGATCAGTACGGTCAACCCAATACCAGCGTACTGTATGTTTTTCAGAAGCAGGGCTTTCGTCTGCACCTGCGCAAAGACGGGTTTTCTTACGAATGGGTCCGGGTAGACCGCCAGCCGCGGCCCTCCCCCATTGTCGGTCCGGGTTTGGATTTTGCTGATGACGAATGGTTTGAGTCAATAATAACCAGCGACCGGGTGGATGTACATTTTGAAGGAAGCAACAGGAACCCTGTGGTGGTGTCCTCGCAACCAGCTGAAACCCGGATCCACTACTACACTCCTCCGGCACAGCCTGTCCAACCCTTGCATGCACCCGTTGTGCAGCAAATTACCTATGTCAACCTGTATGAGGGCATAGATCTGGTCGTGCGTTATGATGAACATCATGCAGTTTCTCCTCTGCGCTATTACTTCCGAATCAAAAAAGGCGCCGATGCCCGTCAGATCCGCATGCGGTACGATGGGCTGCATCAAATGCACTTATCTGCTGATGGCATGTTATCGGTCGAAGGCAGCCTGGGTTGGGTGCGGGAAACACCCCCGCTCGCTTTTTATGCTTCCAGCGGAGAAACCGTGCCCGTACGCCGAACCCTGCAGGGTCATCGCTCCGGCTTTCGGCTTGCTGACTATGCTGACGAAATCATTATTGATCCCAATCTGCTCTGGGGAACCCTTTACGGGGGTCCGCAAGCCGAATCCATCGGGGAAGTGGCTACCGACAAACAAGACAAACTACTGATAGCCGGCTCCACCAGCAGCAGCTCCAATATCGCTACCTCAGGAGCCCACCAGACCGTTTATAAAGGAAATGACGATATGTTTTTAGCCAAACTAAAAAGCAATGGCAAAATGGAATGGGCCACCTATCTGGGAGGCACCAACGACGAAATCGGCTACGGCGTAACCACTGATAAGAACAACAACGTGATCCTGCTCGGCAAAAGTCAGAGCGGAAACCAGATCACCACGCCAGGCGCCTATCAGACGGAAGGAGGCGGGCTGGGGGATAACTGCATAGCCAAATTCAACAAAGATGGCATCCTGACCTGGTGCACCCTGCTTGGGGAATTATCCTCCGAACACTTCCGAACGGCGGTCTGCGACGATAAAGCCAACATCTATGCCTGCGGCTATACCGGCGCAGACAGTTTGAAAATCAGCAATAAGAACCCCAGCTACTACGAAGGCAATGGCGATGCATTTGTCGTTAAATTTTCTCCAAACGGATTTCCCTCCTGGTCGGCTTATGTGGGAGGTAACGGCATGGACCGCGCCCATGGCATCGCATTGGATCAGTTTGGTAACATTTATGTCATCGGAACCACCGAAAGCCCCTCCGGCCTGGCCACTCCGGGAGCACACCAAACCACATACGGCGGCACGGAAGATGCCTTTATTGCCAAATTGGATTCTACCGGCAATGAACTGTGGGTTACCTATTATGGCGGCACCGGCGACGATCACGGCCGCGGCATCTTATGCAACAGGAAAGCCCACATTTATGTCGGCGGTTACGGCAACAGCGCCGGCGTTTTTGGCACCCCGGGTTCTTATCAGAAAAACATTAACAGCAAAAAGCAACCTAACGGTGCTTACACCTACGACGGATTTATAGCAAAGTTTAATTACAACGGCCAACGCATCTGGGGATCCTATTATGGAGGGGGAAGAGACGATCAGATCACCGGTGTGGACTGGGACGGCGACCGTTCCATTTACGTCAGTGGTGTTACTGCCAGCACCGACAGCATTTCTACCGCCAGTGCCTTTCAGAAACACCGCTATGGCACCAACAACGACGGCTGTTTTGCCTTATTTGACTCTCTGAAAGGTGCCCTTACCTACGGCAGTTTCCTGGGCGGCATTGGCGACGACCGTATGGAAGACATTACCGCCGGCCCCAATAAGCTGATCTACATGGTGGGTACTGCTACAGCCGGCATTTATTCCCGGCCGGATGTTTGGCAGCCCTCTCCCTCCGGCAACGTAGATAACTGGCTCATCCGCTTCCACATAGGTGCCAACTGCCTGGATGAACTGGAGCCCAATGAAACCCTCAATGCCGCTTATTCTCTTGCAGTCACCACCGACACTACCATCTACGGGTATACGGCTTCCATCAAAACCGGCACCGACCAGGACTGGTTCAAAGTCAAGACCACTGCACCGAATACCAATTTAAAAATCCGGCTGACCGACATGACCAAAAACTACACGCTGGCTTTATACAATTCCAGCGGAAGCCTTCTGGCCACCTCCTATGCCGATCCGGCAGGCGGTCAAACCCTTGTGTATAATCACAACAAGAAAAAGACCTATTATCTGCTGGTGCAGCATGATGCCAACACGTTTGACAGCGTTATCTGCTACCGTTTGCGCGCATGGGTGCGCAGCACTCCCTATCTCGGTCAGCCTGTGCGCAATACGCTGACCTTCCATACTGAAAAGGGTAGGATAGAACTGGACGTCTTCCCTAATCCCGCCAGCCGTGTGGTCACAGTTTCCTGTTCCCTGCATGAAGCAACGGAGGTAACGCTGCGATTGTTGTCGGCGTCAGGGGCTTTGCTTCTTTCCCGCACCGTGCATCTGCAACCCGGCACACAAACCGTACAACTGGATCTGCCCGACCTGCCCACCGGAACCTACCTGCTGGATTGCAGCAACGCCGCTTGGCGCCATCAGGAAAAGCTGGTCATCCACTGATGCAGCTAACTAACTATTGTTAGTAAAAAAATTTTAATGTAAGTTCTGCCTGCAGTGGCTTTGCCGGCCATAACTTTGGCAGGCAGGATTACGTATTCTTTGCCATGCAGGCCAAACGCATCGCCATTCAGGGCATCGCCTCTTCCTTCCACGATGTGGCGGCACGTAAATTCTTTGGCAACGAAGTACATCTGGTACCCTGCGCCACATTCCGGCAATCGTGCGAAAAGGTGCAGAGCGGCGAAGCCGACTACTGCGTTATGGCCATAGAAAATTCCATTGCCGGCAGCATTCTGACCAACTACCACATCATCCATGAGGCCCGCTTGCGTATCGTTGGTGAAGTGTACATGCAGATTGAACTGCATCTGCTCGCATTGACCGGCGCCACGCTGGAGCAAATTCGCGAAATTCATTCCCATCCGATGGCGCTGCGGCAATGCGAAGATTTTTTGTTAAGCCTCAATGGCGTACGATTGGTCGCCCTGAGCGACACGGCCGAATGCGCCCGAAGTGTGGTTGAGCAGCAACTCTTGCATGTGGCCGTGGTCGCTGGCCCGCAGACAGCCCGTCATTTCGGGCTTTCCATCTTGCATCATCATATTGAAACCCACCGCCGCAACTACACCCGCTTTCTTATTTTGGGTGAAGAGCAGCACGCCATCGCGCAGGCAAACAAAGCTTCAATAAGTTTTCAGTTAGACCATTCCCCCCGCAGCCTCAAGCGCGTAGTGGATGCCTTCAGCGCACACGACGTGGCCATCAGCAAAATCCAGTCTGTACCCATCATCGGCAGACCGGATCAATACACTTTTCTTGTGGATCTGGAATGGCAAGACGCTGCAGCCTTTCAGGCAGCCTTGGCGCTTGCCATGCCACAGACCTTCAGTTTTTCGTTGCTGGGTACGTACAAAAAAGGAACGATGACCAACGCTTATCTATGAAAAGCTCAAAACTGGAATTAGACCTGATTCCCTTGGAAGAATGGCTGCCGGGATATGACCGACCCCTGCTTATTGCCGGACCGTGCAGCGCCGAATCCGAAGAGCAACTGCTGCGCACCGCTCGGGGCATACGCACCTATTTTGACCGCTTCATTTTCCGTGCCGGCCTTTGGAAACCCCGCACCCGACCCGGAACCTTCGAGGGAGTAGGCGTGATTGGTTTGGACTGGATGAAGCGCGTCAAAGAAGAAACCGGCGCCCTGCTCACCACAGAAGTGGCCATGCCCATGCACGTGGAAAAGGCCCTGAAGGCCGGTATCGACTTGCTGTGGATCGGCGCACGCACTACCGTAAATCCGTTTTCCGTTCAGGAACTGGCAGAAGCGCTGCGCGGTACCGACGTGCCTGTGCTGGTGAAAAATCCCGCTTTTCCTGACCTGCAACTGTGGATCGGTGCCCTGGAACGCATTCACCGTGCCGGTGTGCGCAAGCTGGCCACTATTCACCGCGGCTTTCACTCCTATCAGGTTACCGCTTACCGCAATCAACCCGAATGGGATCTGGCCCTGGAGCTTAAAACCATGATACCCGGCCTGCCCATCATCTGCGACCCCAGCCACATCTGCGGCAACACCCGTCTGACCTTTCACGTCGCTCAGCGGGCCATGGACCTGCACTACGACGGACTGATGATTGAAACGCACCACGAACCGTTGCGCGCCCTGAGCGATGCCCGCCAGCAGGTTACTCCCGAACGACTTTTCGAAATTGTTTCGCAGCTGGTCATCCGCCGCCCGTTGACCGATGACGGCCAGTCGCGGCTGAAGGAACTGCGCGGCGCCATAAACGAAATCGACGATGAACTCGTGCAGTTCCTGGCCCGACGTATGCAACTGGCCCGGCAAATCGGCGAATGGAAAAGAGACCACCACGTGGTCGTCTTTCAGCGCAAGCGTTGGGAAGAAATCCTGACCCGTGTACAAAACCTGGCGGAACAAACCGATCTGAACAAAGAGTTTATAAAAAAGATCTATGAATTGGTTCATGAGGAATCCATCCGCACGCAGGAACAGGTCATGAACCAGACTGAGCAGGTGAAAGTTTAGGCGGCCGACTGCTATCATTGCAGTTATGATTCCCGCATCGAAAACCCGATATTGGTTTGGCCCCGCACCCGAACTGTTGTTGCAATGGCTGAGCCGCCAGGCCTACAGTAAGTGTTTCATCCTTACTGACGACAACACGTCCCAGCATTGCCTGCCCGTGTTGCTGCAGGGCTGGCCTGCTGACCGGCCGCTGCACGAAATCAAGGTTTATGCCGGTGAGCAGAACAAAACCCTGCAGGCCGCTGAGTACATCTGGCAGCAACTCACCCTTAAAGGCGCTGACCGTCATGCCCTGCTCATCAATCTGGGCGGCGGCATGATCTGCGACCTGGGCGGCTTCGCTGCCGCAACCTACAAAAGGGGCATTGCCTTTTTGCACCTGCCTACCACGCTGTTGGCCCAGGCCGATGCCGCCTACGGCGGAAAACTGGCCATTGACTTCATGAATTACAAAAACCACATCGGCGTTTTTGGTTTTCCTGTGGCCGTCATCAGCGATCGTCAGTTTCTCAAAACCTTACCCGCCGATCAGGTGCGGAGTGGCTTTGCCGAAATCATCAAACATGCTTTGCTGGACGGAAAAAAAGCGTTGCTCCACCTGTCCGAAATTCAGCATCTGCAGGAGGTCGATTGGTCGCCATTTATCGCTCGTTCCGTTAAGGCCAAACTCAAGGTAACCGAAGCAGACCCCTTTGAGCGTCACGATCGCAAAGTGCTCAACTTCGGCCATACCATCGGACATGCCATTGAGGGGCTGCTGCTGCATCGCAAGGCCAATCCCCTGCATGGGCTTTGTGTGGCTGCCGGAATGATCGCCGAGCTCTACCTGAGCCATCACTGCTGCGGTTTGAAAGAAAAGACCTTTATCCAGGCTGTTTCCCTCTTACGAAGGCACTTTCCCGATCCGCTCATCTCGGAAGCAGATTTTGCCGAAGTGCTTGGCTTCCTCAGGCAGGACAAAAAGAACCGCGAGGGTGAGGTACGCTTTGTGCTTTTGCGCAAGGCCGGCAAGGCAGTGCTCGATGTAACAGTAACGGAAGAGCAAATTCTGGAAGCGCTGGATTTCCTCGTATCGCCACCCGATCCGCAGCCGAAGCCTGTAACATGAGCCGGCGCATTCGCCTTATTGCACCACAAGGCCCTGTAATATCCCGGGTAGCGTTAAGCGGTTCCAAAAGCATTGCCAACCGCGTGTTAATCATGCAGGCTTTGGCCGGCTCCGCTGCGCAACTGCATAACTTTCCCGATGCCGGCGACAGCCAGCTCCTGCAACACCTGCTGCGGGAGCGGTCGTCCACCGTAGATGCCCGCGACGCCGGTACTGTTTACCGCTTCCTTACTGCTTTTTTATCGGTGCAGGAAGGCGAATACGTGCTCACCGGCACTTCGCGTATGCTGCAACGCCCCATTGGTGATTTGGTAGATGCCTTGCTTGCACTGGGTGCTGACATAACGTATGCCGGTCGCCATGGGTTTCCACCCCTGCGCATCCGCGGAAGCCAAATGGCCGGCGGCACCGTTACGGTGAATACCCGCATCAGCAGCCAGTTTGCCTCGGCGCTGCTGCTCATCGGTCCCGTTCTGCCCAAAGGTCTGACGCTGGTGTTGAACGAGCCGCCGGTTTCTGCTCCTTACCTGCAAATGACGGTCAGCCTGATGCAGCGCTTTGGCATTAACGTGCACCAGCAGGGTTTGACAATCACTGTTCCGAATCAGCCGTATCGCATATCCGATTTTTTCATTGAACCCGACTGGAGCTCTGCCTCTTACTGGTACGAAATCGCTGCCCTTTCCGGTGCCGCTGAAATTGTGCTGCCGGGGCTTACCATTCCTTCATTGCAGGGTGATGCCCGCATTGCAGACTTCATGACCACCTTTGGCGTGCATACTGAACCCATACCGCATGGCATCCGCTTACGCAAGGTGCAGGCAGAGCAGTCAACCGAACTGACCCTTTCGTTATCAGACCATCCCGACCTGGCCCCTGCCCTGTTTGCTACTGCGGCAGGTTGCTCCCGACCTGCACGGTTTTTCGGCTTGTCTCACCTGAGGTACAAGGAAAGCAACCGGGCCGAAGCCTTTGCCACCGAGTTGCAGCGCTGCCAGATTGTACTTCAGCCTGAAGGCGAAGCACTCAAGCTAAGCGGCACTTTTCAGGCCGATACACCGGCTTTCTACACCTACAACGACCATCGCCTCGCCATGGCATTGGCGCCCCTGTGCCTGCGCTGCGGGCAGGTTATCATTCATGAGCCGGATGTGGTCAACAAGTCTTATCCGAATTACTGGCGCGACCTGCAGCAGGCAGGTTTTTCCGTTATGCCGTGCTGATTACTGCTTAACAATCTTTTCTTTGGCCAGCACACCCTGGGCGGTGGTCACCCGGAGCACATACATGCCTTTTGGCAACGGATGCATCGAACAGGTGAACTGATTGCGCCCCGGCCTCAGATAGTCCTGAAGCAGCAGCCGGTAGAATCGCCCGTCAGTTCCCAGCAATTCAAACGAGGCAAACTGCGGTTTATCGGTATCCACCCACACCGAAACCCACTGGTCAGTAGGATTGGGAAGTATTTTGATGCCAGTGTTCGTGCCCGATAGCGAAGCCACGCCCGAAGGCGGCGGTTGCAGGCCGATATCGGCAATCCAGGTGTTGATTTTGTGCGATGATGTGGCGAAAGAGCCGTTGACCCAGACCCGGTTGCCTGTAACGTAATTCCGTTGCGCACCGGTGTAATCGCCCCAACGCTGCGTGCCGGCAATCACGTAGTGATAACTCTGGCCATTGACCACCGGCGTCAGTTCAGAGTATGCGCCGTTGCCGTCGGTAAGCAGCACACTGAAGGCGGGATAAACGGTTGATGAGCTGCGCAGGGTAATGATCACAGCCCGATGGTCTTCAGGAGTGCCATCTCCGATGTAGGCCAAATTAGGATAGCCGAAACACAGATCATCGTGACCGATAATCCGAAAATCCAGCTTCAGCGAATCGGGAACACCGCGCAGCACGCCGTGGTAAAAAGCACTGCGTCCTGTTAAGGTGTCAGTGGTGTTGCCGACAAACTGAATGGTTCCCTCATGCATCATGGCGCCCAACACGCGCGAATCGTTGGTAGCCAGTTTGGTAACGTGAGGCTGTACGGCGTTTACAGGGAAAAAGTAGGCCCCCGGGCTTTGAACGGCGCGAACTTCCAGTTGCTGCTGCGGCGAGCCGATGGTATCGGTGATGCGCACCAGGAAAAACGTGTCGTTCGCAGCGTCCATATTGCGCTGGCTGAGGAAATACATTTCCCTGCCGTAGAAACCGGTACTACCTTTAACCGGGCACAGATTGCGGATGAGCCTGCCATTGTACTGTATGGTATCGTGCAGCATCACATGAAGGGAATCGCCGGCAAAGCCATCGCTCTTGCGGATCTGCCAGATAACGGTGCGGCGCCAGCCCGTTTGCCAGGAACTGTCATCCACCAGATGGTTGATGGTGAAAAACAATTCATGCTCTGAGAGGGCAAACATGGGAAAGTCGCTCCACAAATCATCATTGAGCGGATTGCCCGGCAGGCTGTATAAATACCAGGGATCGTTGGGATGATCGGATGAAGAAAAGCCGAGAATAATGTGCGTGTTGTCGTGCTTGAAGCCTGCCAGAAAAGCAATGATAAATCGGTTGGCTGCCGGATCGTAAATCACCTTGGGATCGTATTTGCCGGCCGTTATGCCCAGCGGATTGGCAAAAAAGTTCAGCGAGATGGTTCCTAATGCAGAATCCTTATTCAGATCGTACCGGAAAATGCTGGTATTCATCACGGAAATCAGATAACCGGTTGTACTTACAGCAATATCGTTGTCGTTGGGCACGCTGTTGCCCATCACATTTCCCTGGAAACCCTTCCACACATGAAGGCTATCCAGCGTGTTGCGAAGGGATGCGGTTTTGCTCTGCCGCAAGGGCCAGCGACGTTCGGCTTCTGTCTTGAGCTGTTCCATCTGACCGCTGCGCCCCGCTTCGTCACTGATTTGCCCATGACGTACCAATGTGGGAAAATAGTCTTCCGCATTCGGATCGTAATTCCACGTCCCTGCACGGGGAACGACCATCATGTGCTGGGAAGCTGCGCTGCTCATCACTCCTGCCGCCAGAACGCTCAGAAAAATCAGTTTCATGGATGATTGGCTTTCGCTGAGGAAAGGTACATACTATCCTGACTGGAGAGCACTGCATGAAACCGGCCGATGTTGCCCCGTGAACTATGTTTGCATTATGCCGGGGCGATGCCTGTTTCTGCTGCTCGTTGCCTTGCTATCTGCTGCGGAAGCAGGTGCGCAAACCACGCAATACCACAAGTACATAGTCGAGCTTACCGACAAAAACGATTCGCCGTTTTCCCTCGACCAGCCGGAGCACTATTTGTCGCCCCGGGCACTGGAACGGCGGCAACGTTACGGTATCGCCATTGACGAACACGACCTGCCGGTCAATCCGCACTACCTGGCGCAGATCGCCCAGACCGGAGTGCGCCTGGGCTATGCCAGCAAATGGCTGAATTCCGTCTGCATTCAAACCGACGACTCAATGGCTCTGGCTGCCGTGCGCGCTCTGCCTTTTGTCAAATCGGCGCAACCGGTTGCGGCGCGAAAAGCTTCACGGCCCTTCCCGACCAAAGAACAATTGGCCCTGAACGATTACTCTGCTGACCGTTACGGTTTAGCCTGGCATCAACTTCAGATGCTTCACGGGCAACTGTTGCATCAGGAAGGCTTTCGCGGTAACGACATGCACATTGCCCTGATGGATGCCGGCTGGTACAACACGCAGTACCTGGATGTGTTTGACTCCCTTTACGCGAAGCAGCGGTTGTTGGGTGTCTGGAACTTTGTGGATTTCAACGATTCGGTTTACCTCCGATCCACACACGGCACCAGTGTTTTGTCTGCCATTTCCGCAAACCTGCCGGGCGTGATGACGGGTACGGCTCCTGAAGCTTCCGTTTATCTGTTCCTGACCGAAGATGTGTATTCCGAATACCCGATAGAAGAACACAACTGGGCTGTTGCTGCCGAACGCGCCGACAGTCTGGGCGTGGACATCATTTCTTCATCCCTTGGATACAGCCTGTTTGATGACCCGGCCTTTGATTACGATTACAGCGATATGAACGGTCAGACAGCATTATCCAGCCGTGCCGCCTCGATGGCTGCCACCCGTGGCATCATCGTGTGCAGCAGTGCCGGCAATGCGGGCCAGCAACCCTGGTACTACATTACCGCTCCGGCCGATGCGTTAGGCATCCTTGCCGTTGGCGCCACCGACAGCACGGCAACGGTTACGGCATTCAGCTCGCACGGGCCCAGTGCTGACGGACGCATTAAGCCCGATGTCGTGGCGCAAGGAATAAAAGTGCGTATCGTAGACCCTGCCTTGCAGGATCCGTCGGTGAACGGAACGAACAGCCAGACCTATCGGGGCAGCGGCACGTCGTTCAGCAATCCTGTAGTAGCGGGTCTGGTGGCCTGCCTCTGGCAAAAACACCGCCAACGGCCGCCGGCCGATATTCTGGATGCCCTGCGGCGCTCCGCAAGCCGCTACTTTGCCCCGGACGATTCTTTCGGATATGGCCTTCCCCATTTTACCGTCGCCGACCTTATCCTTTCCGGACAAACGCCAAATAACCTCGAACGGAACCAGCCTCTGTTGTATCCCAACCCGTTTACGGAATCGTTCGGCATCTTAAGCTACGACACGATACCCCACAGCATAAATTTAGAAATCTATGATATCAGTGGACGAAGAACCGCCTCAGCGAGTCTGGCGTTTTCGGAGGGCTACAATTACCTCATTGTTGACGCCTTACGTCATGCTGCCAACGGCACCTATTGGATTGTGCTGCGAAGAGATGGACACGAAGTCGTGTTGCCGGCCGTGAAAATGGCTACGCGCCCCTACTGATAGTCCCGCAGCCGGTAGGTGATGTCAAAACCATCCCAAGGTTTATCAGGCTGCGCGCTGATGTTTCGCTCTATTTTGTAGATCAGTCCGATGCCACGGGCATATTTTTCTTCGTAGTAAATCTGTTCAATCACGTTCTGCTGGTCATGCTGCACAACCGTAATCGTGGAATCAAACTCAAAGCCATTTACCGCAAACGGGCGATGCACGTTTCGGTAGCGGTACAGCCAGTCCTGCAGATCGGTGAGCGGGCTATCCGCTTGGATATAATTGTTTCCGTACCACTTGCGCCCTTCGGCAATCGGATACACCTGTTTGATGAAGCGCAGATTCTCTTCCACTTTCTCCGCCGTGGTTGGCGTATAGTTAGCCGACCAGACGTCCGTTGCCACCCAGGCATCCTGCTCTGAACGGCGGAAGCTGCGCACAATACGGAACGACTGCCTGCCGCCGGCATCGGTGTAGGCAGAGTCCAGCTCCTCGCGGATCTGATACGATGAAACGACTACCGAATCGGCAAAACCCCAATAGCCTATGGAATCCACATCATACACCCAGTAGCGGCCGGTTTCCAGGGGAAAATAGCTTCGGTCGATGGCCAACGGATCCAGATGGCTTTGCCGGCACGCTGTAAGAAGCAGCATACTAAGTGCAACAAGCCAGGGCTGGCGCATGGTTCAAAGTTACCTAAGGACTCTTCAAGCGGCTATTCCCCACAGCACCTGCCTGTTTTAGCTTAGCCGCAACAATCGGTATGAGCACCCCTCTTCCCTATCTGCTGTATGCCACCGAATCGGGCGATATCCGTGAAGACCGGCAACTGCTCATGGCAGGCCGATCCGGTTGGGATGCCGTCATGCTTTCTGCCGACGACCTCATGCCCTTGCCTGAGGGCAGTGATTTGTTCTTCCTGCCGGGACGTCAGCCCATCGGCTTTCATCCCGAAACCGGTACAATGCGGGTCTGCGATAAAGGTTATGCCGTTGCAGCGCATGTGGCCCCTGCACACACGCTGTTTTACCTGTCAGCCTTCGTTCGCCAACCCGAAGCGCCTACGCTTCCGCTGTATGCCTACGGCGCGGTAGGATGGAAAAGAGGTCGCTTTTACGTAGCGGCCACCCGCATTGATGCCGACCGGCGGCAGGAACCTTCCGGATTTGACCGCAAGGCTATTGAACGAGGAATACATCGCTGGAGAAACGCCCATCCCGCCAACCGGCTAGTCATGCATCTGGCAGAAAACTGTGCCATGCGTTATTGTTGCCCTGCAGCGCGAAACTTTTTTCTCGGCCGTTACGAAGCGCCCCTGCCTGTTTCTGCCGGCTGCAACAGCAACTGCATCGGCTGCATTTCCTTTCAGCCCGAACAGGAATCCGTTCGCCCCAGTCAGGAACGCCTCACCTTCAAACCCACTGTTGATGAAGTTGTGTCTATAGCGGTTGCCCATCTGCAAAGCGCTCCGCGGCCGGTGGTCAGCTTTGGTCAGGGCTGCGAAGGTGAACCGCTGCTCATGTGGGAATTGATTCGCGAAAGCATAAAAAAGATCCGTCAGCATACCCGCCGCGGCATCATCAACCTGAATACCAACGGCAGCCTTCCCCATGCCGTGGATCAGTTATGCCGGGCAGGACTCAACAGCATCCGCGTCAGCATGAACAGCGCACAGCCTGAGCTGTACGAAGCCTATTATCGTCCCAACAATTATTCATTCCACCACCTTGTGGAAACCTTAAAGACCGTGCGGCATTACGGCGGCTGGTCCTCCATCAATTATTTCGTGTTTCCCGGTGTCACCGATTCTGTAGCGGAATATGAAGCCCTGCGCCGGCTGATTCGGGCAACCGGCCTGAACATGATTCAATGGCGCAACTTCAACATTGATCCGGACTGGTATTTGGAAAAGGTAAATTATTCCGGAACAGGCCCTGTGCTGGGTATGCGGCAACTGCTGCAACGCATCCGTTCCGAATTCCCCACCCTTGCCTTTGGCTATTTCAACCCGCCGGCTGTGGTGATCCGCCGTCACCTAAGTCAGGCCGGTCAATACGCCGATGCCATCAGCTGAGCGGCTGAGCGATCCTTTTTATTTCCATTGACGAATGCCCATGTTCCAGAACATGAAGGCATAGATATCGGTATCTTCTTCGATCACCTTGCTGACGGGGCGCCCGCCGCCGTGGCCGGCCTGCACGTCAATCCGGATGAGCACCGGCCGCTGGCAGGCCTGCACTTCCTGCAGGGTGGCCGCGTACTTGAACGAATGGGCAGGCACCACCCGATCGTCGTGGTCGGCGGTGGTAATCAAAGTAGCCGGGTAGCAAACGCCCTTCTTCAGGTTGTGCAAAGGGGAATACGAATACAGATTTCTGAAATGCACCGAATCGTCGCTGGAGCCGTACTCCACCACCCAGCCCCAGCCTACGGTGAACTTGTGGAAGCGCAACATGTCCATAACCCCCACGCCGGGAAAAGCCACCTGAAACAGATCAGGCCGCTGGTTTATCACCGCTCCCACCAGCAGGCCTCCGTTGGAACGTCCGATAATGGCCAGATAGTCGCGCGAAGTATAGCGCTCCCGGATCAGGTATTCTGCTGCAGCAATGAAGTCGTCAAACACGTTTTGTTTTTTCAGCAGCATACCGGCCTCATGCCAGGCTTCGCCGTACTCGCTTCCGCCCCGCAGATTGGCCAGGGCAAACACCGCACCCTGCTCCAGCAGGGCCATGCGCGTGGGGCTGAACGAGGGGGTCAGGGCAATATTGAAGCCGCCATAACCATAAAGCAACGTAGGATTGCGGCCGTTTCGTTTTAAACCTTTTTTATATACAATAAACATCGGAACTCTTGTGCCGTCTTTTGAGGAGTAAAAAATCTGTTTGGTTTCGTATTGGTCCGGATTGAACCGCACTTCCGGCTGCCGGTACAGTTTGGACTGGCCGGTGCGAATGCTGTATTGGTACAAAGTGGAGGGGGTAGTAAACGAAGTCAAGGAGTAAAACACGAGGGTATCGTCTTTTTCTCCGGCAAATCCGCTAACGGTGCCCAGCGAGGGCAGGGCGATGACCCGTTCCTGACGGCCGTCGCGGGCAAACTGCACCACCTGCGAGGTGGCATCTTTCAGGTAGGTGGCAAAGAGCCTGCCGCCGGTAGCCTGAACGCCTTGTAGCAGCTCCGGCCGTTCGGCAATGACCTCTTTCAGGGTAGTTTGCGGCTGTTGCGGATGCAGCCGGATAAGGCGGTAGTTCTTGGCTCCAAAGTTGGTGTGCACCAACAGATCGTCGCCTTCATTGTCAATAACCTCATAGTTGTAAGCAAAGCCTTCAAACACGCGGCGAAAGCCGGCATGTTTATTACGTAAATCCATGTACCACACCTCTGTGCCATCCGTACCCTCGCTGATGTAAATGATCAGGTAGCGCTCGTCTTCGGTTACCTGCGCCTGCACGTAACGCAGCGGGCGTTCCCGGTCTTCCCACACCACCATGTCCTCGCTTTGGGGTGTGCCCAGCTTGTGGTAGTACACGCGATGAAAGCGGTTCTGCCCTTTGAGCTCCTGCCCTTTTTCGGGCTGCTGATAGCCACTGTAGAAAAATCCGTCGCGGTACCAGGAAGCTCCTGAAAACTTGATCCATTTCAACTCATCCTGCAGCACTTTGCCGGTGGCTACTTCCTTGACGTACATGGTTTGCCAGTCGCTGCCGCTTTCGCTGACGTTGTAGCACACAAACCGGCGATCTTTGGAAAAACCACTGAGGCTTACGGCCGAAGTACCCTTTTCATTCATTTTGTTGGGATCAATGAATACCTCAGGCGTGCCGCTAAGTCCTTTCTGAATGTAATACACGCTTTGCGGCTGCAATCCATCGTTTCGCGAAAAGAAGTAATACGAACCGGCCCGGAACGGCACCGACATACGGGGGTAATTGTACAGCTCGGTAATACGCTGGCGTATTTTGTCGCGATACGGAATTTGTTCCAGATAGCCGAAGGTGACCTTGTTCTGTTCCTGAACCCAGGCTTTGGTTTCTTCCGCATGATCATCTTCCAGCCAACGATAGGGATCGGCAACAGGGGTGCCGAAATAGACATCAGTGACGTCCGTCTTGCGGGTTTGGGGGTAGGTAATTTTCTGGGCTAATGCTGCAAGGGATGCGTTGAGCAGCAGGCAACAGGCAACGACTAAGCGCATGTTCAAAAGCATAAGGGCCGTAAAGATACTCGGCGCTTCGCCTGAATGCAGTGTTGGTGTTTTGACTGAATCTGGGGAGCCTAATTTTGCCTGCATCAACCTGATGCGTCATGAATGAGCCCCACATTGCAGGCACAGCACCCCTGGTGATGGAAGTGCAGCCCGGAACGTATTATTGGTGTGCCTGCGGATTAAGTAAGACGCAACCCTTTTGTGACGGATCTCATCGTTCCACAGGGTTTGTGCCGGTAGAAATCGTCTTCAGCGAACCGAAAAAAGTAGCCTGGTGTGCGTGCAAACACAGCAACAAGAAACCCTTTTGCGATGGTTCGCACCGGCATCTGTAGCGAACGGGCACACCAGCTACGCTTTGCCTTTTAAGCGTTCCAGCGCTTCGCGTATGGAATGCACCTGCAGCTTTTCGTAAATGTTGCGCACATGGGCATTCACTGTGTTGTAGCTGATGTGGCACAGCTCTGCAACCTGTTTGTAGGTATTGCCTTTGGCGAGTAACTCCAGAATCTGCAATTCCCGGCTGGAAAGGTTTAGGTCAGGCGCCGTAATGCGCACCTCGCCGGTAAGCATTTTCATCACCCGGGAAGCTATGTAGGGCGACATGGGCGCTCCACCCTCCAACACATCCTGAATGGCTGTCAGCAGTGATTCCGGTGATGACTTTTTGAGCACATATCCGTTTGCCCCGTAGCAAACGGCCATGAAAATCTTATCATCCTCTTCATGCACCGTTTGCATAATGACCTTAATATGCGGAAACTGTTGTTTGATCAGCTTCAATCCGGTTAACCCGTCGGGGGGAGGCATTTCAATATCCATGAGCACCACATCGGGGGAAAGCTCCCTCATGTCCTCCACCACGTTCGCACAATTGCTGAAGGAGCCGACTACCTGATACCGGTCGTCATCGCCGAGCAACATAGCCAGTGCTTCACAACGCAATTCGTTGTCGTCGTAGATGCAGATGCGTACCGGGGAAGCAGAGGAAGCCTTCATCAGCTTTTACTTACATCCGACAGCTTGAAAGTAGCTTCAATGACCGTGCCGCTGGGGGAATTGGCATAGGCCTGCAACATCCCTCCCAACTGCGCTGCACGGTTTTTCATATGCCCTAATCCGTTGCCGCCAAGATAGCGGTTGCCGAAACTGCTTCTGCCACTCATTCCTTTTCCGTCATCAGTTATTCGAAGCAACAGCTGACCATTCTGCGATTGCAACTGAACTTCCACCACTTTAGCCTGGCTGTGTTTGGCCGCATTCGCTAATGCTTCCTTAATGATCAAATAAATATTTCTTCTTGCTTTCATGGACAGCTTTTCCTCGCCCCCGTTCAAATGCAGCTCATAACGGATTTGCATCGGTTCCAGCAGTTGCCTGGCCAGCGCATGAATACGGGAGGAAAGCTTTTCTGCCGAGTCGTTTTCCGGTTTTACCATCCAGATCACATCCGACATATCCGACATCATCTTTTCCGAAACGGACCGGATGCGTTGGAGCAAGGCCAGTGCCCCTGCCGAATCGGTTTCCAGTTTTTTCAATGCCAGCGTACTGAAAATGGTTACTGTGCTGAGGGTGGCGCCGATATCGTCATGGAGATCGCGGGCAATGCCAGCGCGGGTTTGTTCAATGGCACGCTGCCGCTCCAGTTTGTGTCGCTGCCACAGAAAACCTGCGGTCAGTAAAGCGATGAGGAAAAACGAGGCCAGCCCACCATACAGCAGGTAGTTGGTTAACCGCTGGCGCTGCAACTCGGCATTCTTTTGCTCCAATTCCAGTTTTCGTTGCAGCAATTCCTTGTCTTTTTTTTCGGTTTCATACCGCGCATGCAATTCATCAAACTGCCGCAGGCGCTCTGCCTGATAGAGGCTGTCCCGGGCCTGCAAGGCCTCCCGCAGGCTGGACAATGCCGCATCCTGCTGGCCTGTCATGGCCAGCGCTTCTGCCCTTGCCTCAGGCAGAAGGGCCAGTAGTTCACGCAGACTGTTATGATTTGCCAGTTCCTCGCAGCTTTCCAGTAAGCGCAAAGCCTGATGCGGCTGCCCCAGATCCAGATAACACAGGGCCATATTGTATTGGGTGATGGCCATGCCTCGCTGATCCCCATTCTCCCTGCGGATCTGCAAGGCGCGCTCATAATGCTGCAACGCTTTCTCCGGCAGTTTTTGGTTACGGTAGATGATTCCCATATTCTGCAGCGACTGGGCCATACCGCTTCGATTGTTAAGTTCCTTTTGAATGGCGTATGCCCGTTCGTAATAGCGCAACGACTGAGGAAGATTACCTGCCTCCTTAAACAAAACGCCCATCATGGTATAGACCTTGGACAAACCATGGCGGTCATTAACGCGTTCCCGCTGTTCGGCTGCCCGCATCAGATACTTCTGCGCATTGTCCAAATCGTCCGCCTCCAGAAACAACGAGCCCATGTTGGTATAGATAATGCCCAGCTGCCGGTGGTCCTGGGATGTTTCTGCCAGAGCCATTGCTGCAAGCAGATGCTGCATGGCCTGATCCAGCGCTCCCTGTTTCTGCAGCAAGGCGGAGTATAAGATGTTGGCCCGAAGCCGGACCCGGTTGCTGTTCAGGCGTTCGCCTTCTTTCAGGCTCCAGTTTAGCAGGCTTTTTGCTTCCTCAAACTGCGACAGGTCAATGCGGCAGGCAGCTACCTGCAGTGTGCCAAGCGCAGCATCCTCCTGGTAGTTTACCTGTGCATACAACTCCCTCGACCGGTTGTAATATTCAAGCGCCTGCTGACATTTTCCTTTTCGCTTGTGGTAATCGCCGATGAGCAATTCGGCCTTTGCCAGGGCATGAAGCAGGCTTCGCCGTTCGGCCATTTGATGCGCTTCCTGCGCCCATTCAAGCGCCTGCTCCGGTTTTTCATCCAGGGCCTCCTCAGCCATTGCCAGCAGGCGATTCAGGTGCATGGTGTCGTACATCGCTGTTGAAGCGCTAAATGGCACAGTGTCCGGCACCTGGGCAAAAGACTGCCACGGAAACACGGCCAACAACAAGAACACCATGCTACAAAGCTTCATTTCAGTATAAAAATATAGCCAATATTTTACTGAAGTCTCTTGGTAAACAACCATAAGCGGTTTTATTGCACTGCAAACACCAGAGCCACTCCGGTTAATTTTGATCGGCCGGCCTGGTCATGCTGGAACAGTTGCCTTCCCTATCTTCCTCCGTTGCTTCAGCTGTGGTGTTGAGTTGCAAACCCAACCTGACTGATCTGCTGGCTGGCGAACTGAAAAGCATGGGCTTTTCTGCTCAAGTGATCAGCCCAACTGCCGTGCGTACGTCAGCTACCTTCCGCGATGCCATTCGTATCTGTTTATCGGTGCGAACCGCAAACTTCGTGCGGTGGGAACTGGCCGTCTTTCCGGCAAATGACCTGAACACACTATATGCCCGGCTGGTTCGCCTGCCCTGGGAACAGCTGATTCCTACAACGGGTTACTTCAGTGTGGCTTCCTGGAGCGACATGCCTCAGATACGCAATTCCATGTTTCTGAACCAACGCGTTAAAGACGCCGTGGTGGATCGGTTTCGTGAAAAGAAGATGCCCCGCCCTGATTCCGGTTCCGAAAAAAAAGCCGTTGTGCTTTACGTGCACTGGCACAAAAGTCAGGCAGGCATTTATGTGGATCTGGCAGGCAGTTCCCTGCACCGGCGGGGCTACCGGCTTTCGGCAGGTCAGGCCCCCATGGAAGAAACGCTGGCAGCAGCGATGGTGCTGGCTTCGGGCTGGTCGGTTGATGAGCCACTGATCGTACCCCTGTGCGGCAGCGGCACACTGGCTATAGAAGCCGCCCTGCTGGCCACCGGAACAGCTCCCGGCCTGTTGCATGACCGGTACAGCTTCAGGCATCTCTGCGGATTTAATGAAGATATTTATCAAGAAATTAAAAACAATTTAATACAAAAAAAGGTCACTGTCCGGCCGGTCATCGTGGCCAGCGATGCCGATTCAGCCGTGCTGAGCCGTGCCCGCGAAAATGCGCGGCGTGCCGGCATCGGCGAGCACATCACTTTTTATCATTGCCCTTTTGAGCAAACACCCCTGCCGAAAGGAAAGCCCGGGGTCATGCTGCTCAATCCGCCTTATGGTATCCGGCAGGGAGATCGGCGCGAATTGATCAGGTTATATGCTTCAATTGGCTCTTACCTCAGGCATCAGGCTGCAGACTACCGGGTTTTGCTGCTGACCGCTGCCCAGGATCTGATCCCTCATCTTGGGCTTCGACCCGCCGCCCGGCGCCAGGTTTTTAACGGCGCCTTGCCTTGTGCCCTGCTGGAGTTCAAACCGCGCAGCCAGTAGCCTGAACAAGGCAAAGGCCTGAAAAAAGCCACGGATGAACTGATTTTTGTCAGTGGGCAGCAAGGCAAATTGCCCGTTATTTGTCTTGTGCAAAGAGTGATGAAGCAAAAGCTCCCATTCATCTTTGGTGCACTTGCTTCTGTGAGCATACTGGTTTTCCCTGACCAGTCCGTTGGTCAGGAATGGAAAGACGTAGCGCCGATTTTTTACAAGAACTGTTCTCCTTGTCACCGCAGCGGAGAAATCGGGCCTTTCCCCATTATGAGTTATCATGATCTTACCCACGATGGAGGCGCTACGCTCTGGTCTTGCCTGGTTCAGATCAACTCGGGCAAAATGCCCCCCTGGAAAGCAGATCCTTCGTATGTGCATTTTCTGGATGAACGGATTTTGACCTCTGCCGAAAAGCAGGCCATCAACGACTGGGTCAATGCCGGCTGGCCGGCGGGCGATACCACCCTGGCCCCGCCACCGCCCACCTTTGCCGCCGGCTCCCAACTGGGCACCCCCGATCTGGTACTGAGCATGAAGCAATCCTATGCCCTGCCGGGCGACGGCCTGGACCGATACGTATGCTTTGTGTTGCCCACCGATCTGCCGGCCGATACCTACATCAAAGGCATTGAATTCCGCCCCGGCAACCGCGCCGCTGTGCATCATGTTTTTTTGTATGTCTGTGACGACAGTTCTGCCTATTATGCCGACCTGGCCACTCCGGAATACGGATATCCTTCATTCGGCGGTGCCGGACAGGACGTGAACGCCACTTTTCTGGGACTTTATGGACCGGGAATGATTCCGCGCCTTTACCCCTCCAACGGAGCCATTCTGATGAAGAAAAACAGCTTTTTCATTATTCAGATGCACTATGCCCCGCTTACCTACGCTGCTTCGGACTCTTCTTCGGTTAATCTGTTTTTCTACAATAGTCCCGTTACTCCCCGTAAAATCACCGCCAAACGTGTGGGCGAAGGTTACATTACCAACCCCCCGTTTACCATTTTTCCCGAAACCGTTGACACTTTTTACTCCACTTTTCCCATACCCAAGGACAAATCCTTATTTGCCATAGCGCCCCATCAGCATTTGCTCGGAAAGTCATTTAAAATCTGGGCCATTACTCCGCAGGGAGATACGTTGCCGCTCATCCATGTGCCGCAATGGGATTTCAACTGGCAGTTGCTGTATCATTATCCGTTCATGATCAAGCTGCCTCAGGGCACCAATGTGATAGCTCAGGCCGTCTATGACAATACCTCACTGAATCCGAACAATCCTAACAATCCACCGAAAAAGGTAACCTACGGCGAATCGTCGGAAGATGAAATGTTTAAATATCTGCTGATGTATATGGATTACGAACCCGGTGATGAAACGTTGGTTCTGGACAGTTCCTGGGTACCGGTTAATGTCTCTGAAAGCTCAGCGAATGCACTGCAATGGATGCACGTCTTTCCCAACCCGACGGACGGAGCGGTTAAGATGCGCTTGTACCTGAATCAGGCCGCCAGCCTGACGTTTTTACTTGTCGATTTCATGGGCCGCCCTGTATGGCGTCATCAGCAAACAGCGGGCGCAGGTTGGCAGCAAATTGCCCTGCAGCTTGCTGATGTGGCGGAGGGCTGCTGGCTGCTCGTGGTGGATGACGGCCACCGGCGCCGGATCAACAAGATCGTTATCGCAAAATCGCCCTGAGTGGGAGCGGTGTGCCTCAGCGGTGTGCCTCAGGGCTGCGACATGGATTGGGCATCTTCCCGCTGCAAATAGGCAATCACGGCCATAGCCTGATCTTCCGTAATGCCGCCGGGAATAATCATTTGCACGTAGTTGTACTCCTTGTGAAGGGCCTTGGCTACGGAATCGGTTTTCACCCAACGATCCGGGTACAAGATCATATTCATCATCCAGTTATACGTGCGTCGCTGGGTGACGCCGCGCAACGGTGGCCCGATTACTTTGCGGTCCAGGTCATGACAGGTAGTGCATTTGCTTTGGAAAAGTGTTTTTCCCCGATCGGCGCGCAGTTCGTTGATGGGCAGCGGGTAAGCATCAGGATATGTCGGTGGCGTGGCCGTTGTGGACGGAGGTACTGTTTCCTTTTTTCCTCCGCCACAGGCCGCAGCAACGATCGCCAGCAGTACCACGATGATTTTGATTTTCATTCCCGTTGGCTTGCCGTCAAAGGTACTGTGCCTGCTTGCAGGCCGGAAGTTTGTCTGGTGATGGGTGGCGCTTACAGTTTCTCTGGTGTTGTGAACAAGCTCCCTGCAGCCGCTACAGCCAGGTAATTTACTTTTGTATCAAATCAAAAGTTATGCAGTTGAGGCTTTGGGTAAGCCTGTTTGCTTTGTGCCTCTCTCCCCTCTGGGCACGGGCTCAGGAGTGGAAGGATGTAGCACCTGTGTTTTACCAGCACTGCGCCAGTTGCCACCGTCCCGGTCAGATTGGTGAGACTTACCTCAATGCCATGGGCTATACGGCGCTGACCCAAAGCCCGTATTTCTACTCCATTCCTCAGGCCATCCAGACGCGCACCATGCCTCCCTGGCCGGCCGACCCGAGTTATGTCCGGTACCTGAATGAGCGCCTGTTGGCCCAGCAGGACATAGAGCTTATCTCCAAATGGATCAGCAACGGTCATCCGGCCGGCGATACCACTCTGGCGCCACCGCCTCCGGATTTTCCCTCTGGTTCTGCACTGGGCGTTCCCGACCTGACCCTGAAGATGCAGGTCCCCTACTTTATTCCGGGTGACAATCAGGACCGTTATCAGGTTTTTGTGCTACCCTCCAACACTTTGGAAGACAAGCAACTGAAAGCCGTCGAGTTTGTGGCAGGAAATCCTGCCGTTGTGCATCATGTTTTTATGTATCTGTGCACCGATGGCAGCGCCGATTCGCTGGATCAGCTGACGCCGGAATATGGTTACCCTTCATTCGGTGGTGCAGGCGAAGGGGCTAACGTAACCTTCATCGGCCTCTATGGCCCGGGGATGACCCCGAGATTCTACCCGGAAGGCACC